>NZ_JADOUY010000003.1:0-556454 GCF_015752285.1 Mycetocola sp. CAN_C7 | reverse complement strand
GGATCATCGTTCGACTTGCATGTGTTAAGCACGCCGCCAGCGTTCGTCCTGAGCCAGGATCAAACTCTCCGTAAATGTTTAATTGCACGACCACCAAAGCGGCCGGCACATTGTTTGCGATAACGAACCGGAATAGGTCCAGAAACCGCGAGTTTGAAACTGACAGAACAAATCATTACTGACTTGCTTTGTTGTTTAAATGTTTTCCAAAGGAATCCGCGACCTGACCAAAAAGATCAAGCCGACGGGTATTTGGCATTTGACATTGTGCACGCTGTTGAGTTCTCAAGGATCGGATGCTCCTGCTTTTCACCCTCCCGGGCTGCTCCGCAGGGCAACTTCTCTAACTTACCACTCTCGAAGTTCTTGTCAAATCGAGCGATTTTCGGCTCCGACGCGAAGTCGGCGCACCAAAACGAGCGACTGAATTTCTTCAGCTTCTTCGAGTGGAGGTTTTATATCCTAAGGCAGTGAACGCCGACACTCAAGAGCGCCTGTTCTTTTACCTGGGATTGGTCCCGCATGAGGCCGGCGAGCTGTTCCGCTCTGCCGCACCTTTGGGGTGACGAGTGATTACTTTACGCACATCCCGGATGCCCCGCAAATTGCGGTCGCACGCCGGGCGTGTCGGGCCGGGAGTCCGCGGAATTCCGCGAGAAACCGGCTCAGGCGACGTCGTTGTCGTCTGCCGACTCGCCACGCAGCATCCGCACCCACGCGGCCAGGTAGAGCGCGCCCGCATCGTCGTGGATGAGTTCGGCGTGGTGGCGCACCGGGTACGCCGTTTCGGGCACACCGTCCGCCGGACGAACGTCGACGTGGACGACGTCGTAGCCGTGCTCGTGCAGCCAGTCGGCCATGGCGTAATCGGTTCGCGAATCACCGAGCGTGCGCCAGGCGCGTGGCAGCGGTCGCCCGTCGGCAGCGAGTAGCGCAAGCAGCTTGCTCGCTCCGAGGTCTTTACCGAGTCGGACCGACTCGATGTCGGTGGAGATGATCGTCGGATCGATGCGGTACGGGGCGTTGCCGGCCGCATCCGTCTTCACGGTCATTCCCCACTCGTACCCCAGGCCCTGGACTTCGAGTTCACGGGCCGCGTCGGCATCGAAGGCATCCCGACGGGAGGAGAACTGTTCTGCGGAGACATCGAGCCGCTGCTCCACCGAAACCATCGCCCGCTTCGTCTCGTCGAAGAACACGATGTCGTCATAGGAGCGCGCGACGAGATCGCGGATGGCGTCGCCGTATGCCTGCGGCACCGCCAGATCGGTATCGACCTCGACGTCACCGAGTCCGTCCGGGGTGATCCGCACGACGACGGAACCCTTTTCGCAGATCGCCCAGACCCGGGCATCGGCAGACAGTCCGGCCGTGAGCAGCTGCGGAACCACCTCATCACGGATGAAGGCATCTGAACGCCCGGTGTTGAATGCAATCGGAATGCCGCCGTTGGCGAGTTCGACGAGATCTCGCGGGATGCTCGGAATGGCCACGCTCCTCGAGACCGGGCTCGCGATCGGGCCGTCGACGTCGAGAAGGAGACCGAGTACAGGGGCAGCGTTCATCACGGCGCCAGTATAGGCGGAGGCGACGACGAAATAGGGTGGCTCCCCGTGCGTCCCGCTCCCCCGTGGTGCTGGAGCAGCAGAAAGCCCCCTGTTCGAGACGAAGCAGGGGGCTTTCTATGGCGGTGGCGGTGGGATTTGAACCCACGGAACGTTCTCACGCTCACACGCTTTCGAGGCGTGCTCCTTCGGCCGCTCGGACACGCCACCGCCGTCGAGTGTAGTTGAATCACCGGGTACGCGCGAATCCGTCTTCTCCCCAGCCCTTACGGTGCCGCCGCCCTGTCAGCGGTCGCGGTTAAGCTCAGTTCATGGCAAAGCCGACCTCAACCTTCAAATGCACCGAATGCGGCTGGCAGACCTTGAAATGGGCCGGTCGGTGCGGCGAATGCCAGCAGTGGGGCACCGTCGTCGACGTGGCCACCGAGACCGGCATCGTCCAGAGGCTTACCGCATCTTCGGTCCCCACCGACCGGTCGGCCCGGCCGATCACCGACATCGCTGAATCGGACGTCGCGCACTGGCCCACCGGGATCGACGAATTCGACCGCGTGCTCGGCGGCGGAATCGTGCCGGGCGCCGCCATCCTGCTCTCGGGCGAACCCGGCGTCGGCAAATCCACCCTGCTGCTCGAGGTCGCCGCAAAGGCGGCGCGCGCGAAGTCGAGGGTCCTGTACGTCACCGCCGAAGAATCCGTGAACCAGGTGAAGCTCCGCGCCCGCCGGACGGGCGCACTGAGCGACAACCTCTTCCTCGCAGCCGAGACCGACCTCGGGGTCGTGCTCGGTCAGATCGACGCGGTCAAACCCGAGCTGCTGATCGTCGATTCTGTGCAGACGGTGTCGAGCGCGATGTCCGACGGAATCGCCGGCCAGCCGAGCCAGGTCCGCGAGGTGGCGCAGACCCTCATCCGTATCGCGAAGGAACGGGCGCTTCCCGTGCTCCTCGTCGGACACGTGACGAAAGACGGCACCATCGCCGGTCCGCGACTGCTCGAACACCTCGTCGACGTGGTCTGCCAGTTCGAGGGCGACCGTCACACCGCACTGCGCTTCGTCCGGGCGCTCAAGAATCGGTTCGGTCCGACCGATGAGGTCGGCTGCTTCGAGATGACCGGTGATGGGATCGCCGAAGTCTCCGACCCCAGCTCCCTCTTCCTCAGCCGCGGCGCCGCGGTGTCCGGAACATGCGTGACGGTGTCGATGGAAGGAAAACGCGCCCTTCCTGTCGAGGTCCAGGCGCTCGTCCTCGACACCTCGGTGCCCAACCCACGCCGGGTCACGAACGGCGTCGACTCGTCGCGGGTCGCGATGCTTCTCGCGGTTCTGGCCCAGCGCGCGGGGATCAAGCTCCACGACAAGGACGTCTACGTCTCGACTGTTGGCGGGGTGCGCCTCACCGAACCGGGAGCAGACCTTGCCATCGCCATCGCCATCGCGTCGGCCGCAGCGGACTATCCCGTGCCGCACGATTTTGCGGCGTTCGGTGAGATCTCCCTCGCCGGTGAGGTCCGCCCGGTGACCGCAGCGCGTCAGCGCCGCGCCGAGGCGACTCGTCTCGGGTACCGCACGATCGTCGATGCGTCTGCCGGCGGCATCCGCGAGGCGCTCGACACCGCGAAGAAGGCGGCCGGGTCGTCGTTCGACAAGGAGCTCGACGCGGTCTTCTGACCCGATGGTCAAAGCGCGAGGACGCGGAGGAGTTCGTCGGGGGTCGACTGCATCGGGTGCGGACCGGCGATGTCGAAGAAGACGGTCTCGATCTCGGACCCGTGGGTCCGAAGGAACGTGTGCAGCCAGACGCCGTCCTGCAAACCGACAACCGGCGGCAGCGCCTCCGGCTTGTTCGCGGCGTCGGAGAACAGGAGCAGAGCAAGCCGCCCCGTTTCGGGCTGCTTGTAGGTCCAGATCTCACCGGCATCGGTCGGTTTGTCCGTCGCACCGGCCGAGAGCAACGGCACGACCACGCGGTCGTTGCGAAGCGCGAAGGCGACGGCGGCCATGTCCTGGTGCTCGAGCGCCTCAGCCAGAAGCGGGGAGCGGAACGACGGTTGCTTCTTTTTCGACATGGCTACCATATTCGCAGAACGCGACGGTTGCCCGGGACTCAGCCGACGAGGATGAACTGTTTCGACACCTCACTGGCGATCCCGTCGACGGATGTCGCGAGGTGGTACGACGCACCGGCCGCGGGTACGGCGGGGCGCTCGCCTTCGCACGTCGACGGCGTGGACCGCGTGCGGTCCCAGGAGATCGGGGCCGTGGATTCGACCGATTGTCCTGCCTCGAGTTCCACGATTGCATCGGCCGGTTCGAGCTGGCAGTCGGTCGACGTCCAGTACGTGTCGCTGCCGCTCGTGATCGTGAAGACCTGGGCGGCAGTGCCGACGTTGATGCTGCAGGCGGCGTCGCCGGTGTTGGTGATGCGGAGCGAGAGCAGCGGTGTCTCACCGGCGGCATAGTTGCTCTTGTCGGTGAGCGCTTCGACCGAGACACCATCCGCGCTGCAGTCCCCGACCTCTCCGGCATCGGCTGACGGGCCCGGGGTGGCTGATGCCGATTGCTTTGCCGTCGGTGTCGGTTCGGGTTCGGCTCCGGATGTCGACCCCGGCTTCCAGATCACCAGGGCGACGATCGCGACGACCGCGAGAAAACCGGCAAGCACCCACAGGCGGCGGCGGACGTAGACGCTGCTCGGTTCGCGACCGTGGTGCTCGTTCGTCGACATGGCTTCAGGATAACCAGCGCTCGGCCGCCGACAGACGAAGACGCGCGGAGGGTCGCGATTGCTTCCCTCCGCGCGTCTTCGCTGTTCTCAGGCCCGGCGTCGGCGACTCGCGACAACCGTTCCTGCTCCGGCGAGGAGCAGGGCGAGGGCGAGCAGCAGGGACGGGGTGATTTCGCTTCCGGTGGCGCTCAGTGAGCCGGAGCGACCGGGGCCGGCGGCAGCATCCGGGTCGCCGCCGTCGGCATCTCCGGGTGCCGCCGCGACGACGCTGACCTCGGACCACGAGATCACGTTGCCGTCGGCGTCGAGCACGACGAGACGGTGATCACCGATTGGCGCGTCTGCTGGCACCGTGACGGTCACCTGACCGTCGGCATCCACCTGGACGAGACCGTCGCTGATCATCACCGGCTCGGAGTGCAGCCAGACGGTGACCCACTTGCCGATCCACTCCAGCGCGAGCTGGATGGCGATCGGCTTGCCCTGCACCAGAGCGTCGAGAACCTTGATCAGGTCCCTGATCGCCTCGGTGATCTCATCGTCTGGTGCCGGCGTCGGCGCCGCAGCCACGGTCAGCGGAACCGTGACGGTCGTCGCTGATTCCGCCGCAACCACCGTCAGGGTTTTCGCACCGCTGCCGGCCGGAACCGTGAACGACACCGTGGCGGCACCGGCCGAGACCGGCGCTGTTGCGACGGTCGTTCCGTTGATCGCCGCAGTCACCGAGGTGTTCACCGGGCTTCCTGTCGACGTGAGGTCGAGTTTCGCAAGGTTCAGTGTCACAGTGCTTCCCTCGACCACCGGAGCCGTCGGGATCCCGGTCACCTGAACGGACCGACGGTCGAAGCTCGGTGAGACCGGGCTGTTGGCCGTCAGATAATCGATCCAGGCGTCCCGGTCGACGAGACCCGAGTCGCGAAGGTCCGTGCCTTCGGTCAGGACGCGGAAGTTGTCGCCACCGGCAAGAAGGAAGCTGAACGTTCCGATCCGGTAGCTGTCTGCCGGATCGATGGCTGCGCCGTTCACCGTGATGCTCGTCACGCGGTCCCCCTGCGCCCTCGTCGGGTCGAAGGTGTACGACACGTTGTCGGACAGGCCGAGCTGCAGGTACGGACGGGACGGGATGCTGCCATCAGCGTTCGTCTGCCACTGCTGTTCGAGCAGCTCTTTGAACTGCTCACCGGTGAGAGATGTCGTTCCCAGGTTGTTGAGGAACGGCAGCACTGCGTTTGCCTGGGCGTAGGTGATGTCGCCAGCGGCCAGGTCGGCCCGCAGCCCGCCCGGGTTGACGACACCGATCTCGGCTCCTCCCCGGTCTTCGGACTTCAGCGATTCGACGAGCGCGTCGGCCACGAAGTTCCCGAGGGTGGACTCCGACGCCCGGTCATCGCGCACTCCGTTGGCGAATGCGGTCGTGATCGGTGCCGTGGCGTTTCCGATGACCTGGTTGCCGATGACGTTCGACTCGGCGATGGCGGCCTTCACGATGCGGTCGACCTCGGCGACGGCCGGGTATGCCGCAATGAGGTCGGCGTCAGCTGTCGCCAGACGAGCCACGTTTCGTGCGTCGTAGTCAGTGACGTCGCCGGTCGCGTTGTCGACGGTCAGGGTGATCTGACCGACGTTCTCACCGTAGCTCCCGGTCTGGAGGATCGGGCGGGTCTCGCCGTCGGTTCCGGGAATCGGGACATCCCACGCGTACTGCTTGTGCGTGTGACCGGTGAAGATCGCGTCGACCTCAGCGCTGGTCTTGGTGGCGATGTCCGCGAAGGCACCTCCGGCCAGGATCTCCTCTTCGACAGTCGAGCCGTCCGGGATTCCCGCGCCGGCTCCTTCGTGGTATTCGGCAACGATCACATCGGCTTCGCCGTTCGACTCGTTCCCGTCTGTGAGCTGCGCTGTCACGCGGTTCACCGCTTCGACGGGGTCACCGAACGCCAGGTCCGCGATGCCGTCCGGCGAGACGAGGGTGGGTGTCTCCTCGGTCACTGCGCCGATCACTGCGACGTCGACACCGTCGACATCGAAGATCGCGTACTCCTCGAGTGCCGGTGTCGTCGTCCCCTCCAGGTACACGTTCGCACCGAGGTAGGGGAACCGCGCGTTGGCGCCGTCGTTCATGACCCGGTCGACGAGGTCGTCGTAACCCTGATCGAACTCGTGGTTGCCGACGGCGGCAGCCGCCAGTCCGAGGGCGTTGAGAACGTCGATCGTCGGCTGGTCGAACAGCGATGACGATGCGAAGAGCGACGCGCCGATGTTGTCGCCTGCGGAGAGGAACAGCGACTGGTTTTCACCGAACTGGGCTTTCAGCGACTCGATCGTGCCGGCGAACTTGACCGTGTTGGCGTCGATCCTGCCGTGGAAGTCGTTGATGTTCAGCAGGTTGACGATCGACGTGGTGGCGCTGGCGTCGATACCGATGATCATCGGATCGTGGTCGCTCGACCGGTACTGGTCTGCCTCGTAGAAGTTCGTGGCGTTGTAGTTGTACCGCGAGTACTCCAGTGCGATCGATTCGACCGAGTTGATGTTCCAGATGTCGGCCCCGACGACCTGCTCGTTGGCCTCCTCGGAGGCGAAGACGTAGTCGAGTGAACCGATGGCCTTGCCGAACGCGTAGGTCTCCTCGCCGGTCTTGGCGCCCTGGTTGACGTACCCTGCTGCCTCGATCACTCCGATCGGGGCCTCCTTGGCGTAGGAGTTGAAGTCACCGACGAGGAACACCCGTCCGGTGTCGAATTCGGTCTTGAGTTCGTCAGCGAAGTCGACCAGAGCAGCAGCCTGGCGGGTGCGGTCGCCGGTGTATGCGCCTTCACCGCTGTCGACGTTGTCTCCGGTTGCTCCTGAGCCGCTCTTCGACTTGAAGTGGTTGGCGATGACGAGGAAGGTGTCGGATGCCGCGCCGTCGACCGCGCGGAATGCCTGTGCGTCAGGCTCCCTGGCGTTGCCGAATGCCGGCGAGTCGATCAGGATCCGGCTCTCACCGACGGTCTCGACAGACGCCGCCTTGTAGATGAAGGCGGTGCGGATGACGTCTTCGTTCGAGGGGACGGCATCCGGTGACGGAACGAACGACCAGACGTCGCTGCCTGCATCTGCGTTGAGGGCGTCGGTGAGAATTCCGAGAGCGTAGTCTCTGTCCTTGCCGACAGCAGCCGAGTTCTCGATCTCCTCGAGCGAGACGATATCGGCGTCGAGAGCGTTGATCGCCGTGACGATCTTGGCCTGCTGACGGGCGAGGTTTTCCGTATCTGCTGCTCCGCGCACACCGCAACCGGCAGCATCCGAGTTGTTCACCGTGATGTTGTTGCCTGCGCGGTCGGTGTAGAACGTGCAGCCGGAGCGGTCGGCTCCTGTGGTCGCGAAGTAGTTGAGCACGTTGAAGGTCGCGAGCGTGATGTCGCCACCAACGTCCTCAGGCGCAGCAGTCCTGGTGTTCTCGAACGTGGCCGGCTGGACCTCGTCGGCGTTGTCAGCCGTGAGGTGCTCGGTCGGCTGGAACTTCCAACTGCTGTTGCGGTAGTCGAGGATGACCGGCGTCGTGAACGTGGTCGCGGCTCCGACACGCACGGGCGCGTCGGTCGACAGGTACGGCAGGGGGATGTTCTTGTTCGCTCCCTGGTTCGCCGTGCTGAGGAAGTTGACGCTGGAACCGTCGTCGAGGGTGACGAGTTCTGACGCGAACCGGGCGGTGGCGGCCGTATGGGCCGGAGAGCCGGGGGCTCCGAGCACGGTCGGGTTGACCAGCGGGGTGCCTGCTGCCGCCAGGCCGATTTCGCCGTACTGGTTGGTGGAGTACACGTCGGTGACGGTGAAGTCCCCGGTCGGAGCGATGAGCATGCCCTCGAACTTCTCGCGCGCGGCGTCGTCTCCCGGGTACCCGATGACGGCAGGAACCGGTGCGCCGACGGTTGACGCGTCGAGCTGGGTCAGTCCGGACGTGTCGGCGACGGTGACCTGGGTCAGGCCGAAGTACTCGGACACCACACCGGTGATCTCGATGTACTGGCCGATGGCGACGGATGCCGCTGTGGCCGGTGAGTAGACGAAGAGCGCGTCGGATGCCGTCTGTCCTGAGACGGAGTCTCCGGTCCCGGCGGTCTGGAGGTAGTAGCCCTGAAAACCACCGGTCGCATAGGCGGCGGTGATGACGCCTGTGGTGGTGACGGTATCGCCGACCTTGCCGCTCGTGTCTGAGGTTCCCTGGATCTCAGCGATGCTGAAGGTTCCGGGTTCGGCCGGGGGATCCGTCGGCTCCTCGGGGTCGGTTGGCGGGTCGGTGGGTTCGGTCGCGGTGCCCGCCGCGTTCTGAGGCGTGATCGTCGCCGAGAGCGTGATGTCTGCCGCGTTGCTGTCGGTGTCGGCGAATGCCGTGCGGTTCAAACTCTTGACGTCGGTGTTGCTTGTCGGAGCAGTTGCTGCCGCGCCTTCGAAGGTGTTCGTCGTGCCATAGCCGATCAGATCGATGACATCGGTGTTTCCGACGGTCGAGCCTGCGGCCGGGGCGATCGCCGTGGTCGACGACACCAGGGCGATGGAGCCCTTCGTACCGCTCGGATTGATCCCGGCCGTCACGTCAGGGGCCGGCAGGTCGGCGCCGTTGTCAGCGTTTCCTGCAATCCCGATGAGGAAGTACCCTTCAGCGGGGATCGAGCCGGCGAGTGCTGCAACACCGTTGAACGCCTCGGTGCCCGTGGCCGACCGATACTGGAGCGACCACCCGGAAAGTTCGATCGCTGCATTCGTCGGGTTGTACAGCTCGACGAACTTGTCGTTATATGCCGCCCCAGCGCTGCCTCCGGAGAGGTACGCCTCGTTGATCACCACCCCTGTCCCGTCTGTGTTGGCGGACGCGGGAAGCACCGCGAGGGGTGCGGCCGCGAGTCCGAGCAGGGATGCGATGGCGGTGGTGCGCCAGAGGCGCTTGGACAGCAACATTGGTCTCCCGAAGTTTGACAAGGGATGAATGCGGCGCACCGGCAGTGCGCCTCATCGCGGCACTGACCGGGGAAAGTAACGACGACCCAGCAAGGCTAGGGACACCGTGTGACACTCACTCACCCGAAGAGTAAACAGTGGGTAAAAAGCTATCCGCAGCCTGTGACCCTCACAAGAGGGCCAACAAATGAGCACGACAATGCACGTGGTCAGGCGGTCACTTCGGGTCGCGCACCCGCTTCTCGCTCCCGGTGAACAGTTCGTCCGTCCTGAAGAGTCGTTATGGGGCGGGTTACCCGGCAGATGAGACGGATGAACGCGGCTCGCGACGCGCACGATCCGTACAGCCCGTCGCTGACGGCGTCAGAGGCTCTTGAGCATGCGTGAGTTGCCGAGCGTGTTGGGTTTCACCCGCGCCAGGTCGAGGAACTCGGCGACACCTTCGTCGGGGGAACGCACCATCTCGGAGTAGATCTCGGGATCGATGACGCCGTCTCCGATCTCGGCATACCCGTTCCTCGTGAAGAACGAGACCTCGAAGGTGAGGCAGAAGAGGCGCGACAGTCCCAGCTCTCTGGCATCCGTTTCCAGACGCTCGAGGAGAGCACGTCCGACGCCGGCGCCGAGCCAGCCCCGATCGACGGCGAGCGTCCGCACCTCGCCGAGGTCCTCCCACATCACGTGGAGGGCCCCGCAACCGATGATCGTGCCATCCGGGGTCTCTGCGACCCGGAACTCCTGGACCGACTCGTAGAAGACGACCCGTTCCTTGCCCAGCAGGATGCGCTCCTGCACGAGGGGCTCGATCAGGGCACGGATGGCGGCGACATCCGAGGTGCGCGCACGGCGGATGACAAAGCCGGGCTTCGCAGAAGACATCATGACCGCCAGCCTACCGAGCGGTACCCTGTTCGAATGCGACTCGGAGTGCTCGATGTAGGATCCAACACCGTCCATCTGCTCATCGTCGATGCACACCGTGGCGCCCGCCCGGTCGCCCAGTCGTCGCACAAATCCGTGCTCAGGCTGATGCGGTACATCGACGAGGACGGGGCGATCACGGACGAGGGCATCTCACTGCTCGTCGCCGGTGTCGGCGACGCCGCGAGGATCGCCAGGGAAAGTGACCTCGACGAGCTCCTCCCCATGGCGACCTCCGCGATCCGTGAAGCGGCGAACGGGCCGGAGGTCCTCGCGCTCATCGAGAAGGAGACCGGCCTGCACCTGCAGGTCCTCAGCGGCGAGGAGGAAGCCAGGCTCACCTTTCTCGCGGTGCGGCGCTGGTACGGCTGGTCGGCCGGCAACGTTCTGCTGTTCGATATCGGTGGCGGGTCGCTCGAGATCGCGATGGGCGAGGACGAGGAACCGGATGTCGCCCTCTCGCTTCCACTCGGCGCCGGCCGGTCGACGATCGGGTTCCTCCACGAGGACCCGCCCACCGAGAAACAGCAGGACGCGCTGCGCGACCATGCCCGCGGTGTCCTCGACGAAGCGAAACGTGCCTTTTCTCACCTCGCAAAACCGGGCCAGATCGTCGGATCGTCGAAGACCATCCGGTCCCTGGCCCGTCTCGCCGGTTCCGTCGCTGACGGTGTCGGCGACGACGACCGGCTCACCCTGCGCCGCGGCAGACTGGACGACTGGGTGCCGCGTCTTGCACGTATCCCCGCCGACTCCCGCCCCGCCCTTCCGGGGATCACGACCGACAGGACCTTCCAGATCGTCGCAGGAGGCATCGTCCTCAGTGAGGCGATGGCCGCGTTCGGCGTTCGCGAACTCGACGTCTGCCCGTGGGCCACACGCGAGGGCATCCTGCTGCGGTATCTCGATCGCCTCGTCGACTGACGGCAACGACGTCATCAGGGCAGAGAAAAAGGGCCGGGGAATCATTTCCCCGGCCCTGTCTTCGAGTGTGAGCTACTCGCTGGTGATCGCCAGGTCAGGCGTCGCCGTTCCTGTGCCGAGCGAACGACCGGCGTTCAGTCCGGCTCCGACGGTTTCGCCGCGCGGCTTCGTGTCGAACACGAACTCGTTGTTGGCGAAGTCCACGTGGATGTGGTCACCTGAGTTGAGCTCGCCGTGCAGGATCCGCTCGCTCAGTCGGTCTTCGACCTCGTTCTGCATGGCGCGACGCAGCGGACGCGCTCCGAGTGCGGGGTCGAAGCCGACCTCGATGAGACGTTCCTTCGCCGCGAGCGTCAGGTCGATCGTCATGTCGCGGTCGAGAAGTCGGTCGCTCAGCCGCTTGGCGAAGAGGTCGACGATCTGAAGCAGTTCGGGCTTCGACAGCTGCGGGAACACGATGGTGTCGTCCACGCGGTTGAGGAACTCGGGCTTGAAGTGCTTCTTCAGCTCCTCGTTGACCTTGGCTTTCATGATCTGGTACGTCGCCGTGGTGTCACCCTCGACCTGGAACCCGACAGGTCCGCCGGCGATGCCCTTGGATCCGAGGTTCGTGGTCATGATGATCACGGTGTTCTTGAAGTCGACGAGTCGACCCTGACCGTCCGTCATCCGGCCCTCTTCCAGAATCTGGAGCAGGGAGTTGAAGATGTCGGGGTGAGCCTTCTCGATCTCATCGAAGAGAACGACGCTGAACGGCTTGCGGCGGACCTTTTCGGTCAGCTGCCCGCCCTCTTCGAAGCCGACGAATCCGGGAGGAGCACCGAACAGTCGCGAAACCGTGTGCTTCTCGCCGTACTCGCTCATGTCGAGCGAGATGATCGCGTCTTCGTCGTCGAACAGGAACTCGGCGAGCGCTTTGGCCAGTTCCGTCTTTCCGACACCGGTCGGGCCGGCGAAGATGAACGAGCCGGAAGGACGTTTCGGGTCCTTGAGTCCCGCGCGGGTGCGCCGAATGGTCTTCGACAGCGCCGAGATGGCTTCTTCCTGGCCGATGACACGCTGGTGCAGCGCCTTCTCCATGAAGACGAGCCTCGAGGACTCCTCTTCGGTCAGCTTGAAGACCGGGATGCCGGTGGCCTGGGCGAGTACCTCGGCGATGAGACCTTCGTCGACGGTAGCCGTGGTCTTGACATCTCCTGAACGCCACTGCTTCTCGAGGCGCAGGCGCTCTCCGAGGAGATTCTTCTCCTCGTCTCGCAGCGATGCCGCCTTCTCGAAGTCCTGGTCCTCGATCGCCGTCTCCTTGGCTCCACGGACGACCGAGATCTTCTCGTCGAACTCGCGGAGCTCGGGCGGGCTCGAGAGAATCGACAGACGCAGGCGTGCGCCGGCCTCGTCGATCAGGTCGATCGCCTTGTCGGGCAGGAACCGGTCGGCCACGTATCGGTCGGCAAGGTTCGCCGCTGCGACGAGCGCACCGTCGGTGATGGACACCTTGTGGTGCGCCTCGTACCGGTCGCGGAGCCCCTTGAGGATGTTGATCGTGTGCGGAAGAGACGGCTCAGCGACCTGGATCGGCTGGAACCGGCGCTCGAGCGCGGCATCCTTCTCGAAGTGCTTGCGGTACTCGTCGATCGTCGTCGCGCCGACGGTCTGCAGTTCACCACGGGCGAGGAGGGGCTTGAGGATGCTGGCGGCGTCGATCGCGCCTTCAGCTGCTCCCGCTCCCACCAGCGTGTGGATCTCGTCGATGAAGACGATGATGTCGCCGCGGGTGCGGATCTCCTTGGTGACCTTCTTCAGTCGCTCTTCGAAGTCACCGCGGTAGCGGCTTCCGGCGATGAGCGAACCGAGGTCGAGGGAGTAGAGCTGCTTGTCCTTGAGGGTCTCGGGGACTTCGCCCTTGACGATAGCCTGGGCGAGACCCTCGACGACGGCGGTCTTGCCGACGCCGGGCTCACCGATCAGGACCGGGTTGTTCTTCGACCGGCGGGAGAGGATCTGCATGACCCGCTCGATCTCCTTCTCGCGACCGATCACGGGGTCGAGCTTGTTGTCACGCGCGGCCTGGGTGAGGTTGCGCCCGAACTGGTCGAGGATCTGGGATCCGCCCTGCGCGGTCGTCTCGGTCGTGTTGCCGCCGACGGCCGCGGTCTCCTTGCCCTGATATCCGCTCAGGAGCTGGATGACCTGCTGACGCACCCGGTTGAGGTCCGCACCGAGCTTGACGAGGACCTGTGCGGCGACGCCTTCACCCTCGCGGATGAGGCCGAGCAGGATGTGCTCGGTGCCGATGTAGTTGTGGCCGAGCTGCAGTGCCTCGCGCAGCGACAGCTCGAGCACCTTCTTGGCGCGGGGCGTGAACGGGATGTGACCGGTCGGCTGCTGCTGGCCCTGGCCGATGATGTCCTGGACCTGCTCGCGGACGGCGTCCAGCGAAATTCCGAGCGATTCGAGGGCCTTCGCTGCGACGCCTTCACCCTCGTGGATGAGGCCGAGCAAAATGTGCTCTGTGCCGATGTAGTTGTGGTTGAGCATCTTGGCCTCTTCCTGGGCCAGGACGACGACGCGACGGGCGCGGTCGGTAAATCTCTCAAACATGTTCGCTCCTTGGGCAACCGGGCAGGGATGGGGGTGCCGTACAAAAAGAGTAACCACCGCAGCTCCTGAATAGGCCGGTGTTCGCTCACGGCGCGAAGCCACGCAGCCACCGCTCTGCTCGGACGGCAGCCGCATTCACCCTGTGAGCAACCGCGCTCAGCTCAACTGATGCACCCCGAAGCTGACGAAGAAACCCAGCGTTGCGATGAGTCCGGTGAACGCTTTGGCATCGCGGAACGCTTCAGGGATCATCGTGTCGCAGATCATGGCGAGGATCGCGCCGGCGGCGATCGCCGTGACAAATGCCGTCACACCCACCGACACATCCTCGAGCAGCACGAATCCGCCGAACGACGACAGGGCGCATGCGGCGGCAATGCCCGTCCACAGCAGGAAGACATAGCGGGCACCACGCCCGGATGCTTTCAGTTCCGCTGTCGATGCGAGCCCCTCCGGCAGGTTCGAGATCACGATGGCGACCAGCACCGGGATCGAGACCTGGCCACCTGCGACCATGCTCAGGCCGAGGACGGCCGTCTCAGGGATGCCGTCGAGCAGGGCGCCGACGGCGATCCCCGTTCCGGTGCCAGGCGACTCCCCCGCACCGCGACGGTTGCGGGCGTCCGCCCGGTCGAGGAGCAGGTTCGCGCCGACGTAGACGACGGCACCCGCGATGAATCCCATCATCGCCGGCCAGAATCCCCCCAGTTCAGCGGCCTCCGCGACGAGGTCGAATGCGAGCGCAGAGATAAGGACGCCGGAGCCGAAGGCCATTACCGTTGCCACCACCCGCCTGGGGACGTCGACGAACCACGCGATGAACGCGCCAACGAGCAGCGCGCCACCCGCGAGCGCACCGGCACCGAGAGCCAACCATCCAGCCATGCGGCCAGACTAGGCCCGCTGGCCCGATTCGATCTCCACACTTGACGGTGGGGCGGGCGAGCGCCTAACGTATCGATATTCGTTATTATCGATAATCGGTTGGGTGATCGAATGAAGAATCAGACACGGTCCACCATGCTGGACACCATCTCGCTGAGAGTGCTCTCCGTCCTCGGCGTTCTCTTCGCCAGTTGGGGTCTCGTCTGGGGGTTCTTCGGGTTCGTGCAGACCCTCACCAACGACACGGTCGCGGTCACGCAGCCGGTGAGTCTGCCTGTGGCCGATGTCGCCACCGACGGACCGGCATCCGTCACGAGTGGTGAGACGACCTTCGCCGAGTTGACGGTCGACGGCCTGAGCATGGCCGCCCGCCTGCTCCTCGGAAGCGGGATGCTCCTCCTCACCCTCGTGCAGGTGATGATCGCGATTGCTGTCGTCGTCCTCTGCCGTCAGTTGCTCGCCGGGCGCCCGTTCGTGCGTGCGCTCGGCCGGCTCGTCGCCGCGCTCTCCGTCGTCGTCCTTGCCGGCGGCATGATCGGCCAGGCCCTCTACGGCTTCGGGAACTTCCAGGTCGCAACCGAGCTCAACCGCGATCCCATCGGCACCGCGTTCCCGATGATGATGCACATCGATTCCACACCGTTCGTCATCGGCTTCGTCCTCGCCCTCGTCGCTATGGCATTCGCTGTCGGGGAGCGCCTGCAGCGTGAGACGGACGGACTGGTCTAGTGGGCGGGGCGGATGACGAGCCGACGGGCATCCACTGCCGACTCGACGAGCTGCTTTCTGCGCGGTCGATGACCCTGACGCAGTTGAGTGAGCGAGTCGGCGTGAGCGTCGTGAACCTGTCGGTCCTCAAAAACGACCGGGCACGTGCGATCCGGTTTTCGACGCTACGGGCGATCTGCCGCGCACTCGACTGCGAGGTGGGCGACCTTCTCGTCCTGGACTGACGCCTACTGAAGTGCAGAGCTGAGACGGGCGAGGTTGTCGAGCACCGTGGACCGCAGCGGTTGTTTCAGCCACTCGTCCAGTGTGAGCTCCCGGCTCTTGAGCCGGTACTCGTCCTCGACGGCGCGCATGTCATCGACGAACGAGGCACCGCGCACAAGCAATGACACCTCCATGTTGAGGCCGAACGACCGCATGTCCATATTGCTCGATCCGATCACGGCGACCTCGTCGTCGATCGTGAAGTGCTTCGCGTGCAGGATGTACGGGGCGGGGTACAGATAGATTCGTACGCCGGCACGGAGCAGCGCCTCGTAGTACGACCGCTGTGCGTGGTAGACGAGCGCCTGGTCCCCGATCTCAGAAACGAAGAGGTCGACAGGGATGCCGCGCTGCACGGCGGTCGTCACGGCGTAGAGCATCGACTCATCTGGCACGAAGTACGGGCTCGTGATCGCGATGCGTTTCTGCGCTGCATACAACAGCCCGAGGAAGAGGCGCAGGTTGTTCTCGCCGGAGAAGCCAGGACCGCTCGGCACGACCTGACAGTCGAGGTCTCCGTTCTCGAGGTCGGGATCGGTGACATCGACGTCACGGTAGAGCAGCTCGCCTGTCTCGCTGTACCAGTCACTGACGAAGATCGCATCGATTCCACCGACGACGGGGCCCTCGACCCGGGCGACGAGCTCCTGCCATTGCAATCCCCGCCGCAGGTTCCCGCGCTTGTTGTAGCTGCGGTCGATGACGTTCTGCGATCCCATGAAACCGACGACGCCATCGACCACGAGGATCTTGCGGTGGTTTCGGAGGTCGGGGCGCTGATATTTGCCCCGCCAGGGCTGGAGCGGAAGCATGAGGTGCCAGTCGGCGCCCATGTCGGCGAGGCGCCGCTTTGTCTTCCTGTAACCCTTCGATCGAAGGTTGGCGACGTGGTCGAGCAAGACCCGAACAGTGACGCCGCGCTGGATGGCGCGCTCCATCGCGTCGAAGAACGCGGCGGTGGTGTCGTCAAGGCTGAGGATGTAGAACTCGACGTGCACGACCCGCTTCGCCCCGTCGATGGCGTCGGTCATCGACGCCAGTGTCCGGTTGTAGTCGCCGAGGAGGGTGGCTTCGTTGCCGCCGAGCACCGGAAGCGCTCCGAGATTCCGGTTGAGGGTGACCAGCGATTTGAGCCAGTCAGGCGCACCCGGCTGGAGATCTTGCGCCGGCAGGGAGTCCGCGGCGATCTTCATGAAGCCGTTGATCTCGTCCTGGATCTTGCGTCGCTTGCGTGGGAGCTTCGGGTTGCCGATGAGCACGAAAGCGAGGACGCCGACATAGGGAATCAGGAAGATCGCGAGCAACCAGGCCATCCCTGCGGTCGGACGGCGGTTACGCGGCACGACGATCACGGCGATCACCCGAATGACGAAGTCGATCGCGAAGAAGGGAACGACCCACCAGTCCGTGAAGACAGCGGCCAGGACGGCACCAAGATCCACGCACCGGCTCCTGTCGTCTGGGAGGATGCTGCCAGCCTAACGGGTGCCGCGCGGACTAGCCCTCGACCGAACCGCCCGGGCCCGTGACCGGTGCCGGGGGAAGCCCGAGCCTCGCGCGCTCTTCGGCCTCGAGCGCCGCGTATGCAGCACGCTCATCACGATCCGCGCGGATGATCCCACGCATGACGACCCAGAAGACGAGACCGACCAGAATGGTCGGGACGACCGACCAGAGCGCGTTCAACCAGAAATTGTCCATGACGAGTTAAGAGTACCCCGGCGAGGCTGGGGGTCAGCCTGCAGTGACGATGCCGACGATGCCGGAGATCACGAGGTACAACCCGACGCCTGAGACGACGATCCACACCATGATCCGGTTGGTCGAAGGCTTCTTCGGGTCCTGGGGGTCGAGCTCGCTCTTGGGAAGGTAGTCGTTCATCTGGGCACCTGGTTCACTTGACGAGCGGGAAGAGGATGGTTTCGCGGATTCCGAGCCCGGTGAGCGCCATCATGAGCCGGTCGATGCCCATTCCCATCCCACCGGTCGGCGGCATGCCGTGCTCGAGGGCGCGGAGGAACTCATCGTCGAGACGCATCGCCTCGACGTCGCCTCCGGCTGCGAGCCTCGCCTGCTCGACGAAGCGTTCACGCTGGACGACAGGGTCGACGAGCTCCGAGTAGCCGGTGGCGAGTTCGAAGCCGCGGATGTACAGGTCCCACTTCTCGACGACACCGGGGACGGACCGGTGGGCGCGCACGAGTGGGGAGGTGTCGACGGGGAAGTCGAGCACGAAGGTGGGGCGGACGAGGCCGCCCTTGACGAAGTGCTCCCAGAGTTCCTCGACGTACTTGCCGTGGATCGGGTGCGGCACGACGATACCCTCGCGGTCGGCGAGTTTCTTCAACTCCTCGAGAGGGGTCGACGGCGTGATCGGGCGACCGACGGCCTCCGACAGGCTGTCGAACATGGAGATCCGGTCCCACTCACCGCCGAGGTCGTATTCGGTGCCGTCTGCCCAGGTGACGGTGTGCGACCCGGCGACTGCGAGCGCGGCATCCTGTATGAGAGTCTGCGTGAGCTCGGCGATCGAGTTGTAGTCGCCGTAGCCCTCGTACGCCTCGAGCATGGCGAACTCGGGGCTGTGGGTCGAGTCGGCACCCTCGTTGCGGAAGTTGCGATTGATCTCGAAAACGTGGTCGATACCTCCGACGATCGCTCGCTTGAGGTAGAGCTCGGGAGCGATGCGGAGGAAGAGGTCGGTGTCGAACGCGTTCGAGTGGGTGACGAACGGGCGGGCGGATGCTCCGCCGTGCATCACCTGCAGCATCGGGGTCTCGATCTCGAGGTATCCGCGATCGGTGAAGGTACGGCGGAGGCTGGCAACCGTCTTCGACCGGTTGATCACGTTCTGCCTGGCCTGGTCACGCGCGATGAGGTCGAGGTATCGGCTGCGGACCCGGCTCTCCTCGCTGAGTTCGTTGTGCAGGTTTGGCAGGGGGAGGATCGCTTTCGACGCGACCGTCCACTCCGCCACCATGATGCTCAGCTCGCCCCGACGACTCGAGATGACCTCGCCGGAGACGAAGAGGTGGTCGCCGAGGTCGACGAGGTCTTTCCACTGGGCGAGGGACTCCTCACCCACTTCAGCGAGCGAGACCATGGCCTGGATACGGCTGCCGTCGCCGGACTGGAGACTGGCGAAGCAGAGCTTGCCGGTGTTCCGGAGGAAGACGATCCGGCCGGCGACGCCGACGACGACACCGGAGGTTTCGTCTGCCGTGAGAGATCCGTATTCCTCACGCACCGCGGGGATCGTCGTGGTGATCGGCACGGCGACCGGGTAGGCACCTCCGGCCGCGTCGGTCGCGAGCTCGTTCAACCGCTCCCGCTTGGCCAGTCGAACGGCCTTCTGCTCGAAGATCTCGTCTGCGGTCGGCTCGGCCGGCGTGGCCTGCTCTGCGGTGGGGGCTGTCATGATCGAAAAAACGTCTCCTTGTGGGGTCGTCCCAGTTTACGGGGCAGAGGCGGTGGCCCTCACCGCGTCAGTTGACGAAGATCCTGCGGTTGTCGATGAGCCGCGTGGTGCCGACCCGCGCGGCGATGAGCACGACGGCCTTGCCATGGTGGTCACCGTCGACGGGCAGGAACGTCGCCGGGTCCACGACGGCCAGATAATCGAGTTCGACCCTCGGTTCTCCGACGATCACCGACTGCGCGGCGGCGACGACGGCGTCGATGCCGCGGTCGCCAGCGGCAGCGGCAGCGTCGAGAGCGGCGGGGAGAACGCGCGCCGAGCGCCGTTCGGCGTCATCGAGGTAGACGTTACGACTCGAGAGCGCGAGTCCGTCGTCGGCCCGGACGGTCTCGACGCCATGGACCTCGACATCGAAACTGAGGTCGCGCGCCATCCGCTGGACGAGAAAGAGCTGCTGGCCGTCCTTCTCACCGAAGACGGCTGCGTCCGGTCTGAGAATGTGGAACAGCTTCGCCACGACGGTGAGCACCCCGTCGAAATGCCCGGGGCGCGTCCGCCCCTCGTACCTCGTTCCGATGTCACCGGCCCTGACCCGGACGGAGACATCCCCGTCCGGGTACATGTCGTCACCCGACGGGGAGAACACCAGCGTGACCCCGCGGTCGGCCAGCCGGGCCACGTCGGATTCGAGGGTGCGCGGATAGCTGCTGAGGTCTTCCTTCGGCCCGAACTGGAGCGGGTTGACGAAGATCGACACCACGACGATGTCGCCGAGTTCGGCCGCGCGGTCGACGAGGGCGAGGTGTCCGTCGTGCAGCGCTCCCATGGTCGGCACGAGCACGACTCGAGGTTCTGCGATTCCGTTCGCGATCGCCTCCCTGCGGGCTTCGGCGATGCCTGAACGGATGTCAGCGATACTGTTCGTCACTCACCGATGGTACCGGTCGGCGTCGCTCCGTCGTCGTCGAGACCGAAGGCTCCTGGCTCGACCAGCGGACGACCGGCATCCTGCAGGGCGTTGTCGACGGACGACCGCACGAGCGAGGAGAGGAATCCACCGGGATGCTCGACACCGATTCCCGAGAGCAGGCCGGCGGCCTGCGCGACGATCGACCGGGAGAACGCCGTCGCGATGTCGATCGCCTCGGCGTACGCGGCGCGGTCGGTCTCTGCGACGATCACCGGTTCACCACCCATCTCGACGACGAGGGCCTGCCCGATCGGCTGCACGGGGGCAGGTGCGGTGACGGCGAACCAGCTCTCGGCGAGACGGGAGATGTCGATACTCGTTCCGGTGAAGTCCATGGCGGGGTGAATGGCCAGCGGAATCGCGCCGAGCGCCTGGGCAGGTGCGAGCACGGCCACACCGAATGCCGCAGCGGTGTGCACGACGAGCTGACCTGGCTGCCAGGTGGATGTCGCGGCCAGCCCGGCGACAAGCGACTCGAGTTCGGAGTCAGGTACGGCGATGAGAACGAGTTCGCTGCGCTCGACGATGCTCGGGATGTCGAGAACGGGCACCTGCGGGAGCATCGCTTCCGCACGGTCACGACTCTCATCCGATACGGCACTGATACCGGTGATGGCGTGCCCGGCTCCGGCAAGCGCTGCACCGAGAACCGGCCCGACCTTTCCTGCCCCGATGATGCCGATGCCGAGGCGTCCGGCCCGACCGCTCATCGCAACCCTGTTTCGGGGTCGGCGTGTGCCGCCGGAGGTGGGATTGGGAGGACCGTTCCCGTGCTTTCCGCGCGGTTCTCCGCCCAGCGGTGGCTGTGATCGGCGCGCGAGGCCGCAACGATGCCGGCTGAGACGTCGCCGAACAGCTGGACGGCCTCAGCCGTTCCGATCACCGGGAGCGTCGCAGTGATCGGGCCGATGACGGTGTGGGCGCGGGCGGACGCAAGACGGAGCATCCGTTCGACGGGGCCCTGGGACACCGCGAAACTCACCATGCGCGCGAGCGGGAGCAGGTCGATCTTGCGCCAGACGACACCGCGCCGGAACAGGAGCAGCCCATCGTGGAGGGCGTAGCCCGTGCGTCGCCAGGCGAACGGGTCCAGCCAGCGGGCCCGTCGCGGCGCGAGCACGAAGCCCGAGTGGCCGGGGTCGCGGATGGCGCGGTCGAGCTCGTCATGCAGATCGATGGTGGAGACGGAACCGAGGAGCAGTTCGACCACGCGGGCCACATCGGTGAGGGTGCCGACCGGGAGCACCGTCGTGTTGCCTTTTCCTCCTGCTGCGGCCTCGGCAGACAGGCCGGCCTTGTTGATCTTGACCTGCCACCAGCCGAACGGGCGCCAGAGGATCGATTGCGAGATCTCCACGGCGTGCACACGGCCGGGTGGGAGGGTGTCGTTACTGGTCGAGAACAGTCCGAATCCGATCCGGACTCCCGACGGCGTTCCGGCGATCGAATACCGCAGGGATTTCGTCACGGTCGTCCAGAAGTAGCTGACGATGCCGATGACGCTCGGCACGAACCAGAACAACGCCCAGACGGCGCCGTTCACCAGCGAGACGATCATGACGACGGCGAGTACGACGATGAACACCGTGCCCCAGCCCAGGATCGTGGAACCGATGAGGCGGGGAATGGGGATGCGCACGACGGATTCGGGCGGTGCCGCCGATGGATCGAGTTCCGGCGCCAGAAATTCGTTGACCCGTTCGTTGACGACCCGGCTGATCGCCGGATCGTTCGCTCCGACGACGCCGTCAGGACCGACGGTCGGCGCCGGAGCGAGTCCCTGCTCGGCGAGACGGACTCCTGACGCGAGAGTCAGCACGTCGCGGCGCAGGTCGTCGGCGTCGCGCGAGAAGAGGTACTCGAGCTTGACGCTGGCATCCTGACCGGCGACGCTGACCTCCATCTTGGCGGCACCGAACAGCCGAGGCAGGAACGGCCGGGAGATACTGACGCCCTGGATCCTGTCGAGTTTTGCCTTGCGGTGGGTGCGGAACAGGATCCCGCTGCGCACCTCAACGGCCTCGTCCGTCACTCGGAAGGTGTGCATGCGCCATGACACGAAGAACGCGGCCATCACGATCAACAACACAACGAGCACGGCGAGGAGCGCGAAACCGATGAATCCGTGCTCCCAGACGTAGGTCAGAGGGTCGTAGTCATCGGGGTCGTACTCCCCCGCCCCCGGCACGAAGAACTCGAGGAGCCTCTCACGCAGGTTGGCGATCACGAAACCGGTGATGGCCAGGAAGGCGATGCCTCCGCGGAGCAGCGGAGTGGCCGGGTGCAGCCGGTGCCACTCCCCGTCCGTCAGGCTGCGACGAGGATCGGAAGGCCGGCCGGCCGGCTGCTGGCCGGCAGACTGCTGGCCGGGGTGGGGAACGAGCTCGTCGGCCGGCAGGGCCGCGGCATCCGGTTCGCCGGTCATAGGCCGGTCCGCCTGCTCTCGGCGACGGTGACGAGATGGTCGCGCAGTTCCTCGGCTTCCGTCTCAGGAAGCCCGGGGAGCACGATGGCGCTCGACGCAGACGCTGTCACGAACTTCAGTTCGGCGAGTCCGAACGCACGGGCGACCGGGCCGCGGTTGATGTCGATGAGCTGCATGCGCCCGTAGGGAACCGCGACGATTCTCGTCCACATGATCCCGCGACGGAACAGCAGGTCGTCCTGCCGGAGCTGGTACCCGATCGACCGGATGCGACGCGGGGTGAATGCTGCCCCGATCAGGATCGCCAGCAACAGCGCGGACATCACCCACCATTGCCAGGCCTGCTCGAAGACGACAGCGAACACGATCGCCGCTGCGACGATCACGGCCGCGAAGATGGCGGCGCCGATGAGGTCGACGACGACGTATTTCGGAGAGACGCGACGCCAGTCCCCCGCGCTGAAGTCCGGACGGCGTGGCGCTTCCGCGGCCGGATTCTCCTGCGGCGGAGGTGTCGGCAGCGGTGACGCTGGTGAACTGATCGACTCAGGAGTCGTTGGGTCGTCCGGGTGCGTCGTCATCATCGTCCTTCGGCAGGGTGCAGAGGTGTTCGGCCACGAGCCCAGCGGCTGTCAGCACGGCAGCGCCGATGCAGGTGGCGATCGCGAGCCACATCGAGCCTAGCGCGGGCAGCACGGGGCGGGTCGAGAAGTAGATCACGGCGCCGAGACCGACTCCGGTGAGGAGAGCGCCCACGTGGCTGGATGCCTTGGCGAGCACAACGACCCGCATGGCCTGGAACGGATCGATCCGGGCGACGCGCTTTCCTGTCACCGTCCGCCGGATCGGAATGGCGAAGCCCAGCACGATCGCTGCCGCGGCGAGCAGGGTGAGCGGGAGGGTGATCGGCGGAATGATCAGGGCGCGCCCGAACGCCTCCACACCGTATTCGAGCAGGAACCCGGCAACGAATCCCAGCACCGCGAGTCCGATCAGCGGGGTGGCACGCGTTCGGTTCACGCGTCGGTCCCCGAACGCTTTGCCAGCTCTGCACTCAGGTCGGCGACACGTCCCACCCCGGGAAGAACGGCCTCAGGGTCGAGTTCCAGCCAGGGCGTCAGCACGAAGGCGCGCTCGGCGGCGCGGGGGTGCGGGAGCACGAGGTCGGGTTCGTCGACCTGCAGGCTGCCGAAGGTGATGATGTCGATGTCGAGCGTCCGGTCTCCCCAGCGTTCGGCCCTCACCCGGCCGAAATCCACCTCGATGGCGTTGACGACCCTGAGGAGGGCATGGGGATCGAGCGCTGTACGCACCAGCGCGACGCCGTTGAGGTAGCCGGGCGCTGTGGCATCCTCCCCGCCCGGTTTGACGGCGACCGAGTCGACCAACGTCGACAGGGCGGCCACCCGGATGCCGTGCCTGGGCAGTGCGGCGACGGCGGCGCGGATCGTCGTCTCTCGATCGCCCAGGTTGCTCCCAAACGCCAGCACCGCCCGTTCGCCGCGCAACCCTCGAACCGGCGGGTGGATGTGGGGTTTCGGAACCGGAGTCACGATGGTCCGGCCCGCAGGCTGCCAGCGTCGACGTCGACGTCAGCGAATCGCAGGATGCTCACCGCGACATCGTCGAATGGCACTGAAATCGGGGCATCCGGCTTGTGGACGGTGACGCGCACGCTCAGCGCCGCCGGGTAGGCGAGAACGAGAGCTGCGACGCGTTCAGCGACCGTCTCGATGAGATCGACGGGGTCGGATGCGACGGCCGCGGCCACACTCTCGGCGAGTTCGCCGTAGTGGATCGTCGTGGTGACGTCGTCGCTCGTCGACGCAGGCTGCAGGTCGATGCCGACGACGAGGTCGACAACGAATTCCTGGCCGCTCTCGCGCTCGAAGTCATAGACGCCGTGGTGCGCGCGCACCCGGAGCCCGGTCAGGGTGATGGTGTCGCCGGTAGTCACAGAGCCCACTCTACGGTGCGGGTTGACGCCGGGTCGGGCTGACCGCGCCGCTTATGCCGCTGACGCGTCTTTGCGGTCGTCGACCGACTTCACGATGCGCCACGCCAGCGGGAGAACGGACGCGGCGATGAGCCACTTCACGATTCCGCCGAGGATGAACGGGTAGAAGCCGAAGGCGAGCAGTGAGCCGATGTCGGTCGGGAGCCCCATCGTGCCGAGAATCATGCCCATGTATGGGATGCCGAAGAGGAACGGCACGAGGCTCGCACCGAGGAAGGCGAAGAGGGAGAGGCCCGGTCGTTTGTCCCAGTTGCGCTCGGCGAGCCAGCCGATGAAGGCTGCAGCGGCAATGAATCCGATGATGAAGCCGAACGACGGCTTGGCGAGGGCGATGAGCCCACCGGTCCCGCCGGCGAAGATCGGGAGCCCGGCAAGTCCGAGGAGCATGTAGCTGAGGAGCGAGGCCGCTCCGCGCCACGCGCCGAGCGTTGCGCCGACGATCATGACACCGAGCGTCTGCCCGGATACCGGCACCGGCCACATCGGGATCTCGATGAGCGCTGTCGCACTGACCACCGCGACACCGGTCGCGATGAGAGCGACGTTGTTCACGACGCTGCGCGGGACGACGCGGTCGGCGAGGGTCAGTTTCGGTGAGGCAAGCGTTGCAGTCGTCATTCGTTCTCCTGTGTGCGCTGGGGCCGGGAATGTGGCACCGCTGAACACACTATCCGCATTCGCGCGCCTGCCGGGTTGTCAGGTCGACGCAGAGCAAGCCGGAGATCTGTGAAGGATTCCTCCAACAATCACCGACCACGCGTGCTTCCCAGCCGCCGGTGGATGTCGAGAGCGACGACCGTCGCCCGAGCATCGTGCACACGGACACCCCAGAGGCCGGCGTCGGCGAGCAACGCACTGACGACGGCGGTGGGAAGGTCGCGGTCGAGAATCGACGCCGACTCGGGCAGAAGGGCGCCGAGGAACCGTTTGCGGGACGCTCCGACGAGGACGGGCGATCCGATGGCCTGAAGTTCAGGCAGCCGCGACAGGATCTCCCAGTTGTGCTCCGCGGTCTTGGCGAAGCCCAGGCCCGGATCGAGAACGACCTGTTTCGCATCGACGCCTGCGGCGACCACGGCGGCGAGTTGTGCGGTGAGTTCGCTCATCACGTCGTACACCACGTCGCCGTAGCTGGCCTGCGACTCCATCTCGGCGCTGTGCCCCCGCCAATGGCTGAGCACGAACAGTGCGCCTGTCCGTGCGGCGACTCCGGCCATCAGCGGGTCGGCGAGCCCGCCGGAGACATCGTTGATGATCGCGGCACCGGCAGCGACGCTTTCTGCGGCCGTGTCCGCGTTCATCGTGTCGACCGAGATGCGGATGCCGTCTGCGGCAAGCGCGCGGATCACCGGCAGGATCCGACGCTGTTCTTCGGCACTGCCGATGCGTGAGGCGCCCGGCCGGGTCGACTCGCCGCCGACATCGATCACATCGGCGCCGTCGGCCGCCAGCTGCCTGCCGTGGTCGATGGCGGCAGCGTGGTCGAGGTAACGACCACCATCGCTGAACGAGTTGGGAGTGACGTTGAGGATGCCCATCACGAGCATCCGGTCTCGCCCGGTGGGCTCAGTCATGGAGCGCGGCGTCGCCCCGGCCCATCAGTGCGACGATCTCTGCCCGCCTGACCGGATCGGTGAGTTCGCCCCTGCTTGCGAGGGTCAGGGTCGACGACCCGGTCTGCCTCGAACCGCGCGCGACGACGCAGCCGTGGCTGGCGTCGAGAACGACGAGGACGCCGCGGGCGGAGAGACCGCTCTCGATCGCGTCAGCGATCTCTTCCGTCAGCCGTTCCTGCAGTTGCGGCCGCGCTGCGAGCGTGCTGACCACTGCGGGCAGCCGGCCGAGGCCGACGATCCGGTCGCTGGGGAGGTAGGCGATGTGTGCCACACCGAGGAACGGCAACAGGTGATGTTCACAGACCGAGCGGAAGGCGATGTCTCGTACCACGACCGCTTCGCCCGGTCCGCCGTCGCCGAGCGCGACGGCATCCGCCAGGTGTACGAGCGGGTCGGTGTTCAGCCCGCCGAAGAACTCCGTGTATGCCTCGGCGACCCTCGCCGGGGTGCGCACCAGGCCCGGCCGGTGAGGGTCTTCACCGATCGCCAGCAGGAGTTCGGTGACGGCCCGTTCGATCCTGCCGGTGTCCATCCCGTTCTCCTCGGCCGCACTCATCGAGGTCAGGCCGTCGCCGGGCGGGGGTTCACCTGCGGGGCACGGGCTGGCGTCGAATCGCTCTGAACGCCACCGTCTGTGACTCCGGGATCGATGGGTGCCTTGGAGACCGGGACCGCGATCGGCGGCTGCTCGGAGACGGGCCGGCTGGTGCTCGACAGCCACTGCGGTCGCGGCGGGAGCTTGCGGATGTCGGAGAAGATCTCGGCGAGCTGGTTGTGGTCGAGGGTTTCCTTCTCAAGCAACTCGGCGGCGAGACGGTCGAGGATGACGCGGTTGTCATTGAGCACCTGCCACGCTTCGTCGTGCGCCTGCTCGATCAGCACGCGCACCTCGGAGTCGACGGTTTCGGCGATCTGCTCTGAGTAGTCGCGCTGGTGTCCCATGTCGCGGCCGAGGAAGACCTCACCGCTCGACTGGCCCAGCTTGATCGCTCCGACGTTGGCGCTCATGCCGTACTCGGTGACCATCTTGCGGGCGATCCCCGTGGCCTTCTCGATGTCGTTCGAGGCCCCGGTCGTCGGATCGTGGAACACCATTTCTTCGGCGACGCGGCCGCCCATGGCGTAGGTGAGCTGGTCGAGAAGTTCGTTGCGGGTGACGGAGTATTTGTCTTCGAGTGGCAGCACCATGGTGTAGCCCAGCGCACGGCCACGCGGCAGAATGGTCACCTTGGTGACCGGATCGGTGTTGTTCATCGCCGCTGCAGCGAGAGCGTGCCCGCCTTCGTGGTAGGCGGTGATGAGTTTCTCCTGGTCCCTCATCACCCGACTGCGACGCTGAGGGCCGGCCATCACGCGGTCGACGGCTTCGTCAAGGGCGCGGTTGTCGATGATCTGCGCGTTGGATCGCGCGGTCAGCAGCGCCGCTTCGTTGAGGACGTTGGCCAGGTCTGCACCGGTGAAGCCTGGCGTCTTGCGCGCCATGACGTCGAGGTCGACGCTCTCGGCCATGGGCTTGCCTTTGGCGTGCACCTCGAGGATCTTTGTGCGCCCCTTGAGGTCGGGCGCGTCCACGCCGATCTGACGGTCGAAGCGGCCGGGGCGAAGCAGGGCAGGGTCGAGGATGTCCGGGCGGTTCGTCGCGGCGATCATGATGACGTTCGCCTTGGGGTCGAAGCCGTCCATCTCGACGAGGAGCTGGTTGAGGGTCTGCTCGCGTTCGTCGTGCCCGCCGCCCATGCCGGCGCCGCGGTGACGACCGACAGCGTCGATCTCGTCGACGAAGATGATCGCCGGTGAGTTTTCCTTCGCCTGCTGGAACAGGTCGCGCACCCGGCTGGCGCCGACACCGACGAACATCTCAACGAAGTCGGAACCGGAGATCGAATAGAAGGGAACTCCGGCCTCACCGGCGACGGCGCGGGCGAGAAGGGTCTTACCGGTTCCGGGAGGGCCGTACAGCAGGACGCCCTTCGGGATCCGCGCTCCGACGGCCTGGAACCGGTCGGGCTCCTTGAGGAAGTCCTTGATCTCTTCGAGTTCCTCGATCGCCTCGTCGCTCCCGGCGACGTCCGCGAAGGTGACCTTCGGTGATTCCTTCGAGACAAGCTTGGCTTTCGATTTGCCGAACTGCATGACCTTCGATCCGCCGCCCTGCATGCTCGACAGCATGATCCAGAAGAAGACACCGATCAGCAGGAGCGGCAAAAGCAGCCCGAGCGCGGAGAGCCACCAGCTCGGCTGGGGCACCTTGTCGGTGAAGCCCTCGCTCGGGGCGGCAGCGTCGACGGCGGCGACGACATCGTCTGCTCGCGCGGTCAGGTAGTAGAACTGCACCATGGTGCCGTTGTCACCGTCGGCCTTCGCCAGAGTGAGGTCGGCACGGTTGTCGCCCTCGGTCAGGATCACCTCGTCGACTTTGCCGTCCTGCAGAAGTTCCAGCCCGTGGTCGGTCGACACCTCACGGAAACCGTTCACGTTGAGCAGGCTCGAGCCGACCCAGAATACGATGATGGCGATCAGGATGTAAGGCAGCGGGCCTTTGAAGATGCGCTTGAAATTCATAGTGCGGATGAGCGGATGCCCAAGACCTTTCTGAAGGGACGGCGAAGCGTCTGACGCCCCGTGACGACAAGGCTATCGCCAGAATGCTGGGCGACGCCTCTATGTTCGCCGCAGGGGGAACGCCCCGGGCTCAGGCGTAGACGTGCGGAGCGAGAACGGCGACGTCGCGCAGGTTTCGGTAGCGCTCGTTGAAGTCCAGGCCGTACCCGACGACGAAGTCGGTGGGAATGTCGAAACCGACATACTTGCAGTCGATCTCGACCTTCGCGGCATCCGGTTTTCGGAGCAACGCACACACCTCGATGGATGCTGCCCCACGTGAAGCGAAGTTGTCGAGCAACCACGACAGGGTGAGACCCGAGTCGATGATGTCTTCGACGATGAGTACGTGGCGGTCGGTGAGGTCGGAGTCGAGGTCCTTGCGGATCTGGACGACGCCGCTCGACTTCGTGCCTGCACCATACGACGAGACGGCCATCCAGTCGATCGACACGTGGCTGGTCAGCGCGCGGGAGAGGTCGGCCATGACCATGACGGCACCCTTGAGAACACCGACGAGCAACAGGTCTTTGCCTGCATAGTCCGCATCGATCCTGGCGGCCAGTTCGGCCAGCTTTTCCTGGATCTGCTCCTCGGTGACGAGGATGGTCGTGAGGTCGCGTGAGATGTCGCTCGATTCCATGATTTGAGTCTACGGATGCTTCGCGCCGCCCGATGCACCCTCGTCCGCCGCCCCCTGCTCCAGCGACGGATCCGCCTGCTCACCCCTCGCCGTGAAGACAAGGCGTCCGTCCTGGCGGGAGACGCGGATGCCCGGCACGTCGATCGGTCCCTGGCCATGCCAGTCCGTGACGAGGCCGGCGATCGTCACGGTGTGGACGCGGGAGAGGGACTGGCCGAATTCGCTGCGGGCCACCAGACGGATGATGCGGTTGCGGATCGCCGCGGGGTTCGCAGCGAGCGACGCCACGGATACCGCGATACCGGCCTCTGCCGGCTCGCAGATCTCCTCGATGAATTCATCGATCATCGCGTCGAACGCTTCGGCGTCCTCACGGAGCTGCTCCGCCGTCCGGGCAAGCGCCTCAGCGATCCCAGGTCCGATCTCGCGCTCGAGGACAGGGAGCACGGTATCGCGGACGCGCACTCGGGTGAAAGCGGGATCGGAGTTGTGCGGGTCCGTCCACGGCAGCATCCCGTCAGCGGCGCAGGCAGCGGTGGTGACCGACCGACGGATGCCGAGCAGCGGCCGCAGGTAGCGCCCTGAGACGGCCGCCATCGCTTTGAGACTTCCGGCGCCTGCGCCACGGGCCAGTCCGAGGAGCACGGTTTCGGCCTGGTCGTCGAGGGTGTGGCCGAGCAGGACCCGGTCTGCCCCAGCCTCGTCCGCGACGGCGGCGATCGCACGGTAACGCGCGTCCCGTGCTGCTGCTTCGGGACCGTTCGTCGACGAGACTTCGACGCGACTCACGATCACCGGAGACAATCCAAGAGCCCGAGCGGTCTCAGCGGCGTGCTCAGCGACCTCCGCCGACCCGTCCTGCAGGGCGTGGTCGACAATGACGGCTCCGGCGCGGACACCGAGCTTCGGCGCCTCGAAGGCCGTGGCCGCGGCCAGCGCGAGCGAGTCGGGCCCACCGCTCAGAGCGACGAGCACGGAGTCGCCCTCGCTCACCGCCGCCTGCACCGCCTCGCGCACCGCGAGGCGCACGGCGGCTACCGCCGGGCTGAGCGGTGGGCGGTGTGGCAGGTCCTGTGGAGGCATCAAGTAACGTTATTGCAGACTTTCAGATTAGGGAGAACCACTCATGGCCGATTACGACGTCGTCGTAGAAATTCCCAAGGGCAGCCGCAACAAGTACGAGGTCGACCACGAAACCGGTCGCGTCTACCTGGACCGCGTTCTGTTCACCGCTTTCAGCTACCCGGTCGACTACGGCTACTTCGAGAACACGCTGGGACTCGACGGTGATCCCGTCGACGCGCTCGTCCTTCTCGAGTACCCGGTGTTCCCGGGTGTCGGTATCAAGGTGCGCCCGGTCGGTGTGCTCAACATGACCGATGAGGCCGGCTCAGACGCGAAGGTCGTCTGTGTCCAGTACAAGGACCCTCGCTGGTCACACATCCAGGACATCACCGACGTCCCCGAGCAGACCCGCAAGGAACTCGAGCACTTCTTCGCCAGGTACAAGGACCTCGAACCCAACAAATGGGTGACGATCGAGGGCTGGGGCGACGCCGCCGAAGCCGAGGCGATCGTCGAAGCCGGCATCGTGAAGCTCCGTGAAGAAGGAAGCCACTAGGCATCCGCTTTTCTCGCGAACACCGAAGCCCCACTGCCTCTCCGGCCGTGGGGTTTCGGTGCGTCAGGAGCTGGCTTTTCCGACCGACCGAGCTCGTTTTGGCAAATCGCGAATCGACCCGTATGCTTACTTCTCGGTAGTTACGGAGCCCTCACAGGCTCACGGCCCCATCGTTTAGTGGCCTAGGACGCCGCCCTTTCACGGCGGTAGCACGGGTTCGAATCCCGTTGGGGTCACGTTAGCTACTAGAGTGTAAACAAGTAAAAAGTAAGGCCCTGTAGCGCAGTTGGTTAGCGCGCCGCCCTGTCACGGCGGAGGTCGCCGGTTCAAGTCCGGTCAGGGTCGCTGAGGCAAGAGCCCTTCCGAAAGGGAGGGCTTTTTCCCTTCCAGCGGCCAATAGCCGTTGGGCTCTGTAGCTCAGTTGGTAGAGCGCACGACTGAAAATCGTGAGGTCACGGGATCGACGCCCGTCGGAGCCACGGAAACCCCTGTCTAGCTTCTACATGATGGGGGTTTCTTCAGTTAACTGCCCCCGTATGCTCGACCTGATGAGTTCGAGCGGGCATCGCCGTCACAGTCGACGTCGTTCCTCCCGCACACACAGATGGAGGCACGATGAGCGAGGATGCGACGAGCACGGATGCGATGACCGACGAGGAGTCCTCTCCCCGGTCGGCCGGGCGTCGCGCCGCCGACAGCCACGACCTCATCCGGGTGCATGGCGCCCGGGTGAACAACCTCAAAGACATCAGTGTCGTCATTCCGAAACGACGACTGACCGTCTTCACCGGTGTCTCCGGCTCCGGCAAGAGTTCTCTCGTCTTCGGGACCATCGCCGCCGAATCCCAGCGCATGATCAACGAGACGTACAGCGCTTTCCTGCAGGGTTTCATGCCGAGCCTGGCCCGACCGGATGTCGATGTGCTTGAAGGTCTGACCACAGCGATCATCGTCGACCAGGAACGCATGGGAGCAAACTCCCGCTCGACGGTCGGCACGGCGACAGACGTGAACGCGATGCTGCGGATCGTCTTCAGCAGGCTCGGTCAGCCGCATGTCGGCTCGCCACAGGCATTCTCGTTCAACGTCGCATCGATCAGCGGGGCCGGAGCCGTCACGCTCGAACGCGGCGGACGGACGACGAAGGAACGCCGAAGCTTCGAGATTACCGGCGGGATGTGCCCGCGCTGCGAAGGCATGGGCACGGTGAATGACATCGATCTGAGCCAGCTCTATGACGATTCGAAGTCCCTCAACGACGGCGCGTTGACCATCCCCGGCTACACGGCAGACGGCTGGGGCGTGAAGATCTATTCCGGATCGGGATTCGTCGACCCGGACAAGCCGATTCGGAACTACACGAGGAAGGAGCTCGATGACTTCCTCTACCACGAGCCGACGAAGGTGAAGATCGGCGATATCAATATGACCTACGAGGGGCTGGTTCCCCGGGTGCAGAAGTCGATGCTCTCAAAGGATCGTGAGGCTATGCAGCCGCACATCCGCGCCTTCGTCGACCGCGCCGTCACCTTCACGACCTGCCCGGAGTGCGGCGGGACCAGGCTCAACGAAGGTGCGCGATCCTCGAAAATCGCGGGGATCAACATCGCGGAAGCCTGCGCAATGCAGATCAGCGACCTCGCCTCGTGGGTTCGCGACCTCGACGAGCCATCGGTCGCTCCGTTACTCGTCGCATTGCAGGACACGCTCGACTCCTTTGTCGAGATCGGGCTGGGCTATCTGTCCCTCGACCGCCCGGCTGGAACGTTGTCCGGCGGCGAGGCCCAGCGCACCAAGATGATCCGGCACCTGGGCTCATCGCTCACTGATGTGACGTATGTGTTCGATGAACCGACCATCGGCCTCCACCCACATGACATCGAGAGCATGAACCGCCTGCTCCTGCAGTTGCGCGACAAGGGCAACACGGTGCTCGTCGTCGAGCACAAACCGGAGATGATCGCAATCGCCGACCATGTCATCGACCTCGGCCCCGGTGCAGGGACCGCCGGCGGCACCATCACTTTCGAGGGGTCCCTCGACGCCCTCCAGGGCAGCGATACGCTCACTGGGCACCATCTCCACGACCGGGTCGCCCTGAAATCGTCCACCCGAACGCCGAACGGCGCACTCGGGATCCGAGGTGCGACCGCGCACAACCTGCGGAATGTCGACGTCGACATCCCGCTCGGCGTCCTTGTTGTCATCACCGGTGTGGCCGGATCGGGCAAGAGTTCACTGGTTCATCATTCGATCCCGGCGGGCGAAAACGTGATCTCGATCGATCAGGGAGCCATCCGCGGGTCGCGCCGGAGCAACCCGGCGACCTACACCGGGATGCTCGAGCCGATCCGCAAGGCGTTCGCGAAGGCGAACGGAGTGAAGCCCGCCCTGTTCAGCTCCAACTCCGAGGGCGCCTGCCCCAACTGCAACGGTGCAGGAGTCATCTATACCGACCTCGGCGTGATGGCCACGGTCGAGTCCCCGTGTGAGGTGTGCGAAGGCAAACGGTTCCAGGCCGAGGTCCTCGAGTACCGCCTCGGCGGACGCGATATCAGCGAGGTCCTCGCGATGTCGGTCACCGAAGCCGAAGAGTTCTTCGGCGCCGGTGACGCGCGGACACCGGCTGCCCATGCGATCCTCGCCAGGCTGGCCGACGTCGGGCTCGGTTACATCAGCCTCGGCCAGCCCCTCACGACGCTCTCCGGCGGTGAGCGGCAGCGGCTCAAGCTGGCCACCCAGATGGCGGAGAAGGGTGGGATCTACGTGCTCGATGAGCCGACGACGGGCCTCCACCTGGCCGACGTCGAGAATCTGCTCGGCCTGCTCGACCGCCTCGTCGACTCAGGCAAGTCCGTCATCGTGGTCGAGCACCATCAGGCCGTCATGGCCCACGCCGACTGGATCATCGATCTTGGCCCAGGAGCAGGCCATGACGGCGGACTGGTCGTCTTCGAGGGCTCCCCTGGCGATCTCGTCGCCGCGAGATCGACTCTCACGGGTACCCACCTGGCGAGCTACATCGGCGCCTGACCCGCGACGCACGATCCCGACCCCCGAACGGGTGGCGCGTCAGGCATTTTCCGGATTTTGCACCGCAATCTGGGGGCACGGCCGCCTCAAAACGTGACGTATAGTCATGTTTATCGATCGAGGGGACGTCCCATGAAAAATGCATGGACGCTGGAAGACCTGTACCGCAGTATCGCGCGCGGGTGGCTTCTGCTTGTCGCCTGCGCTCTCGCATTCGCCGTCATCGCGCTCGGTGCGTTCCAGATGTGGCCGCAGAAGTTCGAGGCGACGGCCATGATGACCGTCGAACCCCTGACCGTCAGTTCAACGACCCAGGGAACAGGCAGCGGCGTGAATATGGAAACAGAACGCGTCGTCGCCACGTCGAGCGAGGTGCTCGCCCTGGCAGCGAAAGAGCTTGGCGCCACGACGATCAGCGAACTGTCCGATGGCGTCGTCGTCTCCGTCCCCAAAGGATCACAGGTTCTGGCGTTCACCGTCACAGCCGAGGACCCGATGACTGCCGCCCAGCAGGCCAATGCGATCGCCAACGCATACAGCGAGCGACGCGTCGCCAACGCTGAGGCCGTCGTAGCGGATGCCATCACGTTCCTGTCCGGTCGCATCGCCGAGCTCGAGACGCAACTGGCAACGACCGATCCGACGAGCGAAAACACCCAGACGCTGCAAACGCAGATCGCGTCTCTCCAAAACAATCAGGCGTCGCTGACCTCGACGACCTTCTACTCCGGCGCGCTGATCAGCCCCGCCGTCGAGCCGTCATCATCGACCCGGCCGTCGCTGCCCGTCTTCGTCGCCGGCGGTCTCTTCATCGGCCTGTTCCTCGGATCGTTCTGCGCCCTGCTGTACGGTCGGCGTCGGCTCCGTGCCAGCGCCGAAGAACCCGAGGTATCGGAACCAGAACCGGTGACCGCGAAGCGGCCGATGCCGGGCATCCGCCCCACCAGGACCACGCCCGACCGCACGACGGGTGACGCGAAAAAGACGAACTGGGTACCGCCACGGACCCTGATCCTCGGCGATGATCGGCTGGAGACCGGGGCCGACCGCTCCGAGCTGATCCTTCCGCGCTCAGGGTCCACGCGCTGACACCTGGCACCGCTCCACACTCATCGCACCCGGAGGCCCCCGTGACCGCACGTTTCGCATCGACCGCTTTCGGCCTCAAGACCCGAGTCGCTCAGCGGGGCATCCGAGCGGTCGACCGCTCCCTGCGCACCGGCGAGCGGCTCGACCCCGAGATGGCCGCGCGACGGCAACACACAGCGACGATGGACCTGGTCCGATACGCCTTCGACACCACCCCGTTTTATCGCGATCGCTATCGAGAGGCGGGGATCAACCGTCGGGATCTCTTCGACCCCGACATCTTCGAGAGCCTCCCGGTCGTTCGAAAGGCAGATCTGCGCGAGCGACAGGGCGATTTCCTCGCCGAGGGTGTCCCGCCGTCACGCCGGCTGACGAGCGCGACAGGCGGGAGCACCGGCGTCCCTGTCGCGTTGCTGCACGACCGACGGGCCCCAGTGGCCGCCATGTGGTGGCGGGTCTACCGCTGGTGGGGGATCGAACCGTGGGAGGACATGGCCTTCATCCACCGGGAGCGCCGGACAGCTGCAACGCAGAGACGGGAAGCCCTGGAGTGGTGGCCGAGCCGTCATCTCGTGCTCGACTCCCGTGCAATGTCCCCGGCCTCAATGGAACAGTTCCACGAGACCTGGACGGAGGTCATGCCGAGGCTTCTCAACGGGTACATCGGCGGCGTGCACGAGTTCGCTTCCTACGTTTTCGAACACTCGCTGTCTATCCATGCGCCACACGCGATCGGCGTCACCTCTGCCCCTATCACGCCGTCGCAGCGGACGTTCATCGAATCAGTCCTCGGCGCCCCGGTGTACGACCAGTACCGGACGGCAGAGGTGCCGTGGATTGCCGCGCAGTGCTCGGAGCGATCCGCGCTCCACGTCTTGTCGGACCTCAGGACGCTCGAGATCACCGACGACGACTGGAAACCGGTCCCGCCAGGCACTCTGGGCAACGTCGTGATCACCGACCTCTGCAATCGTGTCTTCCCCCTCATCCGTTACGAGATCGGCGACCTGACATCCATCATCGACGAACCGTGCGCCTGCGGTATGTCCCTGACCCGCATCGCGCCGATCTCGGGGCGCATCTCCGACGTGCTGCGCCTGCCCAGCGGGCTGAGCGTCGCCGGCGGGCTGAATGCTCTGTTCAACGCCCGCCCGGATGCCGTCCGCCAGTTCCAGATCCACCAGCGCGCCGACTACACGATCGCCCTCCGCTATGTGAAGGGGGACAGTGCCGACGCCGAGTCGGCCGTGGCTGATGCCGCCGAGCGGCTCGCCGTGATCGTGGAGCACGCTGTCCCGGTGATCCTCGAGCCTGTCGAGTTCATCGCCCATGACCGGGGCAAAGCCAGGACCGTCGTTTGCGATGTCGCCGCTCCTGTGGCGTCCTGACAGCGCGGACAGACACCGATACAAGCGGCGCCGCGTCCACCGGACGCGGCGCCTCGTCTGCGTGCAGGGGCGGGTCAGGCCCGGGCAAACCCGGCCGCGGATACGGCGTGGTCTTCCGGCCACAGCTCTCGGACGATGTCGACGGTGCTCTTGATGTGGGTAGCCGATGACGCTCCGAAGACGATGGACTCGATGCCCGGCTGCTCGTGGATCCACTCGAGCGCCTCACGCGGCGGGATGGCCCCCGAGGCAAAAACGGACATCGCGATCGGACGGAACCGCCCGCTCGCCAGCGCGGTGTCGTATGCCTCGGCCCCACCAGACACCCGGAAGCCGATCTTGTTGATGTTCGAGCTGACGATGGGCTGCTCGATTCCGGCTCGGTCGAGGATCTGGAGGAGCCGCGGCAGGTTCATGGTGATGAAGCCGGGCTCAGCACCGTAGCGTGACCGCACGTGATCGGCGAACATCCGGAAGGCATCGACGAAACCGAGGCCGAGGAGAAGGTCGACCACGACGTTCTGAAGGAAGATCACCGGCGTGGAGAGCCCGCGGAACATCTTCATCTCGGCGTCAACCAGAAGGGTGATGATCCCCTCGATGTCTTTCGTGGCGATGGACTTGCCGCCCCTCATGGCGGCGTTCAGCAAACCCTCGTCCGGGAGGAAGGCCTTGAGCGCCCCGAGCATGCCGTACTCGGACACCGCGTTCGCGTACTTGTGGGCGTACGGCATGCACGGATAGAACTGGTAGTCGGGGTAACGCTCCGGGTGGGCACGCACGTGGTCGGCGACCTCAGCGATGCGCTCGTGCGTCGTACACATGAAGGTACGGATGCCCTCGGCGTACGCCGCATCGATCACGTCGATGATGGCACTGGTCTCCTGAAAGCGCACGGCCTGCGCCCGCGCCTTCTCCTCGGACATGTGGTTGACTCCGAAGAATTGGTTGTCTCCGAGCAATAAACGATCCACGGATCCTCCTTGGTTGAAGCTACGGCGCGTCGTCAGGCGACGGACGCGCGGGTCCTGCGGTGCCAGATGGATGAGCGTGCCAGTGGCGCCGGTGCCGGCACCGCCTGCTCACGCAGGGTCGACGGGCCAACAGCGGCGTCCGCAACCAGCATCTCGATCACGCGATCAGTGTTCGCCGCGACGGCGAAGTTGTTCTCCCGGTGCGCCCGTTCGACGACGGGCACCTCACTGGCCGACTGGACGAAGTAGTCGAGTTCGGCGCTGTACTCCTCGCCGCGCAGGTAGAACCACACCGGATCGGTGAGCTCCGTCGTATAGCGGACGTTCCAGCCGTGGCGGAAACCGTCCGGGACATCGGCCGATTCGTTGAGGTAGATGCGGCACTCCTGACGGTCGGCCGAGATCTTGCCCTTCTTGCCGTAGATCGTCAGCTGCGTGGTCATCTTGCGGAAGGACTCGTCCGACCAGTTCACCGAGAGCTGACCGGTCATCCCTGTCCCGAAGAAGAGAGTGGTGAAGACCTCGTCATCCGTCTCGGCAGAGAACACACTGCCGAGGACAGTCCCACCGACGCCGGTCGGAGCTCCGAAGTACCAGTTGAGCAGATCAAGCGGATGGGCGGCGTAGTCGTAGACGCAGCCTCCTCCGCTGGCTCGCTTGCTTCGCCAGGTGCTCCCTTTCTCTTTGAGGACGACCGGGCCGTACGCTTCGGCGGTGACATGGGTGACGTCGCCGATCGCACCGAGGTCGAGCAGCCGCTTCACCTCACGGAACGCTCCCACGAAACGATTGTGGTAGCCGACCTGCGTCACGAGACCCTCCGCCTGCGCCCGGGCGGCGAGCTCCTCCGATTCGCGCGAGGAGAGCGTCAGGGGCTTCTCACAGAACACATGGATGCCACGGTCGAGCGCCTCTGACACCAGCGAATAGTGCGAGGACGTCGGCGTCGCAATGATGACGGCATCCGCATCGACTCGGTCAAGCATCCTCCGATAGTCGGTGAAGGTGGGCACCCCTGTGTACTTCGAGAGCACATCCAGGATGTAGGTCATCGAGTCGCAGACCCCCACAACCTGGACGCCAGGGTGGGAGTTCACCATGGCCAAATGAGACAGTCCCATTTTGCCGACTCCTACGATCGCGATTCTGAGCATTGACGTACCCCCAAGACGGGTCAGGTTCTAGAAAGTGTGGATTCCTCACATTATGCTAGCCATCAGAAGACACGGACAGCATGCCCCATTCGGGGCGCACTTTGGAGGTCGTGTGATGACCAGACGCACCACCGACATAGACCACTCAGTGGGCGTTCGCCCTCACCTATCGGAGCCGGCGATGACAGCCCCAGCGGTAACAGCGGTGGTGCCGACACACAACCGCCCTGAGCTCATGAAACGTGCGGTCGAGAGCATCGCTGGGCAGGATTACGACGGCCCCCTTGAAATCGTTGTGGTCTTCGATGCCTGCGACGTCGAGCTGCCAGACATCGAACTTCGACACGGTCGGACCATCCGCGGGATCAACAATTCCCGATCCCGAGGTCTTGCCGGTGCGCGGAACACTGGAATCTTGGCGGCCGGCACGGACTACGTCGCCTTCCTCGATGACGACGACTTCTGGCTCCAGGGCAAACTTGAGGCGCAGATGGAGCTCCTCCGCGGCCAGCCAGAGGCTGTCCTGGTCGGAACAGCGATGGTCGTGGACGCCGGTGAGCGCACCCACGAGCGCCTGATGTCCAGTGACGTCATCAGTCACGCGGAACTCATTCAGAACGGGCTCGCAGGGTTGCACTCGTCAAGCCTCCTCTTTCGTCGGCAGCGACTCCTCGGCGACCTCGGGCTCGTGGATGAACAGCTGCCGCGCAGCTACGGCGAAGACTACGACCTGCTTCTTCGGGCATCTGCTCTTCACCCGGTTGCCGTCGTCAACCGGCCTCTCGTCAGTGTGACGTGGAAGGGGCAGTCCTTCTTCTTCGGTCAGTGGGCGGTGTACGCGGAGGCGCTCCAATACCTCCTGACGAAGCACCCGGATTTCGCATCGAACAGGAAGGCCATCGGACGGATCCAGTCTCAGGTGGCGTTCGCCCTTGCGGCCAGCGACCAGAAGACGGATGCCAGGGCGTGGGCCGTCAAGGCGCTTCGGAACAACCCGCGCCAGGTCAAGGCAGCTCTCGCGCTCGCCATCACCACGGGGCTTGTGACCGCCCCCCAGGTGATCCGGGTCGTCAGGCGCTTCGGAAAAGGGATCTGAGATGCGTATTCTCATCGTTTGTTCGTCTGGAGGGCATCTCACCCAGGCGCTGGCACTGCGGTCGTGGTGGGGCAATCACGAGCGCTCGTGGGTGACTCTCCCGACTGAGGACGCCAGGTCTCGGCTCGCGGACGAGCGAATGGTTGAGGCGCACTACCCCACCGTCAGGAACATCCCCAACCTCCTCCGCAATTTCGGCCTGGCCAGGCACGTCCTCGCCGCCGAGAAGCCTGACCTCGTCTTCAGCACCGGTGCTGCCATCGCCCTGCCGTTCTTCCTCCAGGCCGGTCACTTCGGTGCACGTACCGCATTTCTCGAGCCGGTCGATCGCATCGCCACCCCGTCTCTGAGTGGGCTGCTCGTCTATCCCTTCGCCGACGAGATCCTGGTGCAGTGGCCCCAGTTGACCAAGATCTACCCGGATGCCGCCAGGACCGGAGTGGTGTTGTGAACGCCGGCGGCACCGTCGTGGTGAGTGCAGGCACCTACCACCTTCCGTTCCACCGTCTGAGTGAGTGGATGCAGCCATGGGCCGACGCCCACCCGGAGGTCAGGATCGTCATGCAGCACGGTCCAGGCAGCCCTGTGCGGGGAGCCGAGAATCACGGCATCCTTCCGTACGACGAGCTTCTCGAGCTGTATGGCACCGCCGAGGCGATCGTCCTGCAGGGTGGCGCAGGAGGAATCATGGACATGCGCGCCCTGGGCCGCGTGCCCATCGTCGTCCCTCGCATCCCGGTCGACGACGAGGTCGTCGACGACCACCAGTTGCTCTTCACCGAAGAGATGGCCGAGCTTGGCCTCATTCATCGGGTGACGACGCGGGATGATCTGTGGTCGCGACTGGACGGGGCCGTGGCCGGGTCGCTTGTCACCCATGTCGATCACGCCGAGGCGACACCCGGTGTCGAAGGCGTCGCCGGCCTGTTGACGCGGCCACCCCGCAAACTCGACGCCCGGGTCCGGTTCCGCCGACAGATCGCCGCGGCAAACCTCATCCTGCACCGTCACCAGTCGGCCTGAGCCGGTCGTTCAGGCGAATCGACTGAGCACGGGCAATTGCGCCCAGAGCGTCCGGATATCGAGGCGGACCCTCAGAGCCCAGAGCGTGACGGCGTAGACCGCCGTGAGCGCAGTGCCGGCGACCACCAGGACGAGCAGCGAGTCGCCGAAGGCGACACGCGCCGCCAGACCACCGATTCCGTAGATCACAGCGGCGAGCGCCATGGCAAACAGCAGGCGGCGAGGCGCGAGGCTCACCCCCATCCGCCGGTGGACCTGCCACGCGGCAACAAGCGTTTCGGCGATGATGCCCACCGCCCACGTGATGGCGGCACCGACGATTCCGAGCACGGGAACGAGAAGAAGATTGAGCCCGATGTTGAGGCCGAGTGCGAGGGACTTGTTGTACATCTGCCACGAGCTTTTGCCGCCCTGCAGAATGATGCTCTGAAGCATTCCGGCGGCCGACTGCACCATCATGGCACCGGCGAGGATCGCAAGCACGATGGCACCTTCGCGGAACTCGGGTCCGAAGATGCCGAGGACAGCCGGGCCCAGTGTCGCGAGGAGCAGGTAGAAAGGCCAGGTAGCAAGAATCATGGCCCTCGTCACCCGCGTGTGCAGGGTGCTCGCTTCGGCGTGCCTTCCCTGGGCGAGCAACGCCGAGATCGTTGGGCTGACGGCCACGCGCATCGATCGGTCGACCACCTGCCCGGCCTGGATGGTCCGAGTCGCGACCGCGTAGATGCCGGCGGCCTCCGGCGATGCCAGGGCAGCGACGATGAGCACGTCGGCCCATTCGAGCGCGGTCTCGAGTCCTGCACCGACAGCGCGCGCACTGCTGAACGACCAGAACGAGGCCGCCTCGTCACGGAATCGCGTGGTCGTCTCGTGCCGGCGTCTCCAGTCGCGCACGAGCGGCACGGCGAGCACGACGCAGGTCACGACGAGCCAGAGCGGCAGGGGTATCATCCACGCCAGGACGTACTGTGAGACCGTTCCGGTCAGCCAGATGACGACGGCGACGGCGGCGAGTCGTGAGGCCGGCAGCAGGATGCTCTGGAGCATGGTGAACACCGTCACCCCGCGAATCATCCGCACCGCCATCTGGAGCACTCCGAGGACGGCAGCGATCGCGATGAACGGTGCCATCGTGCGCAGGAGAGCCGTGAGCGATTCCTCCTCCCCCGGCGACGCCAGCCAGTTCGCGACAGGCACGGCGTTGAGGCTGAGGAGGGCTGAGACGCTTGCCGCGATGACCGTTACCGGCACGACGGCGATCACGACGGTACGCCAGGCTTCACCGCGGCGTTCGAATGCATCCTGTCCGGCCAGCTGCCTGACGATCCCTGTGCTCGTTCCGAGCCGGAGGATCTGACTGACGATGGTGAAGACAGCGATCGCCTGGAAGAACAGACCGGTGCCGTACGCACCTGCCCCGTTGCCGACCAGCGCGGTGAGGACGAACGCACCCACAGCGGCGAAGACCGATCCGAACAGACTGATCGATCCGCTCCTGGCGAGGCGTTCAGCGAGCATGAGGAATACCGAACGGTCTGGGGTGCGCCGTCCAGTAGTCCGAGGACGCCGCGTATCTCTCCCTGAGCATCAGCGCCAGCACGATCCCGATCGCCAGGAGGTGACGGTCCAGGCCATAGAAAACGCTCATTACGACGGCGCCGACGAGAGACCCGTGCAGCCAGAGAGCGGACACGTTGGGCGCGGCCCAGGTGCGGGCGACTCCTCCGATGAGGAACCAGGCAAAGAGCGCCAGCCCGATGAAACCGAAGCAGAACATCAGGTTCCACAGGGTGCCCTGCGTGCCGACGGTGATCTCACTGGTGAATGACGGCCGCGGCGCCCCGTAGCCGAACAGAGGGGAGACGAGCGTGCGCTCGAAGGTCTCGGTATACAGGTCGCCGCGTCCGGCCGTCGTGTCGACCGTGTCCTGGCGTTCGGTGATGCGATCGAGCATCCCGGACAGCAAAAGGATGACGGAGAGCGCCGCCCCGAGGAATGACAGCCAGAGGAACGGAACCCATTTGCCCCGGAACAGCAGTCGGAGGAGAACGTAGCCGACGACGGCCGCGATCCCGATGAACAGGCCGCGGTTGCTCGTGGCGATCGCCGGGGGGATGGAGAGTGCGATTCCGATGATGAGCAGGATCGTTGCCTTCGCCGTGCGGATTGCGATGGCGTTCGCCACGGCGATCGGGGTGAGGATCGTGATGGCAGCGCCCCAGCCGTTCGTGTACGCGAACGGCGCAGACGGGCGCAGGAAGGGTTCGACCGCTCCCCACGGATTCTGGATCTCCGCGAACTGGGGGAAGACGAGGTCGCTGACGTACTCATTCTGAAGCACCGAATCCGGCAGAAGCAGCCCGATAGTGTTCCGAAGCTCACCCTCGGGCCAGAGCAGGCCGAGATAGCCTCCGACGATCACGAACGCCCACATCGCCGTGAGTCCGGCGAGCAGACGGGATGCCGTCAGCGACGTTCGCGCGTTGACGACGTAGACGATGATCACCGCGACCGCCGCGAACTGGGCGAACCGCACACCGAACCCGAGAAGGCGGCCCGCGGAGTCGAGCATCAGCGCGCACGGCAACATCCATGCGACGAAGACCGAGAACGACAGTGAACCCGGCACGATCTCCACCCGGCCACGCTGAAAGAGGAACGCCACCATCGGTACGGCCATGATCGCCGTATAGAAGGGGAGCAGTCCGAGCGCCCACCACGCTCCCATTCCCCACAACAGGACGAGTACAGGCCAGGCCGGGAGTTCGGGAAGCGGCGCAGAGCCGCCGGCCACCACGGGAGCCGGCTGACGTTTGGTCAGTCTGGCGAGTGTCATCGCTCAGTTCTCCGGTGCGTAATCGCGTTGTTCCGCCAGTAGCGCCCGATACTTGCGGCGGAGTGACGCAGCGGCGACGGCAGCAGTGACCACGAAGAGCCCCGTGTAGAGCACGAGGAACAGCGGCGGGTATGCCAGGGCGGCGACGACGACGTAGAGGGTGCCGACGTCGTACGGGATCTTGGCGAATGACACCCAGTCCGGTGTCCCCTCGGCCGCCGATCCGTCGTCCGCTGCCTTCGCCGACAACTTGCCGGCGAGCGTCTGAGCGAAGAACCAGGAAGACGAGAGCACGAGGAAGAGGAGGGCGACGACGACAGACCAGTCGGGAAGACCCGCCCGCCACAGGCACAGCGCGATCGCCAGGTGCACGAGAGGAAGCCGGAGTGAATCGACGACATGGTCGAGCCACTCCCCCGCGATGCTGCCCCGATTGGTGAGCCTGGCGAGCTGCCCGTCTGCGGAGTCGAGCGCGTACCCGGCGAGGAAGAGCACCATCGCGGCCACAGCGGAGAGGGCTGACATCGGCAGGAAGACCAGGACGACCATCCCTCCGACCGACAACATTCCGCTGATCAGGGTCACGGCGTTGGGTGAGAGCCCGGCGACGTAAGCGACGGCTGCCGCTCGACGCCCGAGCCCCCGGTTGACCCAGCGCAGGTAGGCGGGCACGCCGGCGCCCGACTTCTGCGACGAGGCCAGTTCCGCCGTGGCGACCTGATATCTGTTCATCAGCCGCGGGTACCGACCAGGCCGACGGCGAACGTGATGTCCGGTGTCGAGCGGTAGTTGGCGTTGCTCTGGGCCGCGATCGTGTTGGTGCCGTCATTCAGCAGCGCAATCGGAACCGTGAACGTCACGGGGTTCGCCGCTGCCGCGGTGGATCGCGGTGCCGCGGTGGCGTACGTGTTTTGTCCGATCGTTCCCGCCGGCAGGTTGGCGCGCCCCACTTCCGTTCCGTTCACATAGACGATCACGCCGTCGTTGGCGAGCACGGTGAGAGCGACGCTCTCGAACTCGCCGGGGTCTGGCGTCTCGAATGTCGTGCGGAATTGCGCACTCAACGGCCGGGGTGACGGAGCTCCGACGCTGATGTCGGTGCCGAGCCCTGGTGTATTGAAACCGAGCACTCCTGCACCGGATGCCCACGAGGAATCATCGAATCCCGGCGTCTGCCAGCCGGCCGGGAGGGCATCAGACAGGAAGCGCCACCTCCAGTCGTCGTTTGTCGCCACGAGCGTGACCTGCGGGTCCGGGGGGCCGGCAGGCGTTGCGACCGTTACCGTGCCTGGTGTGCCGGTCTGTCCGATCGAATCGACACCGACCACGCTGTAGTCGTAGCTCGTCGACGGGGTCAGACCCGAGTCGGCGTATGAGGTCTGGGATGCCGGAACCGTTCCGATCTGGCTCCCGTTGCGTGACACCCGGTACTCGACGGCCGTCGAGCCGGACGGGTGCGACCAGTCCAGATCGACGCTCGTGCTGTCAGGGGCTGTTCCGGTGACAGTCACCGGAGCGGGGACTGCTGGCGGCGTTCCCCGCTCCGCGCTGAACGAGAGGTTGAACGTGACATCCGGCGTCGAACGATAGTTCACGTGGCTGGATGCAGCGATCACATTCGTCCCGGAGACGAGCAATGAGCTCGGCACCGTGAAGGTGACGGGGCTCGACGCCGCTGCGGCTGAGCGTGGTGCTGCCGTCGCGTAGGTGTTCTGAGTGATGGAACCGGTTGGCAGGTTCGCCCGGCCGATCTCGGTGCCGTTCAGGTACACGATGACCCCGTCGTTTGCGATCACACTGATCGTGCCGTTCGTCACCGTCGACGGGCTGCTGACGGTGAACGCAGTGCGGAACTGTGCACTGAGCGGACGCGGTGTCGGAGCTCCGACGCTGATGTCGGTTCCGAGGCCTGCCGTGTTGAAGCCGAGCACGCTCGCACCGGTCGCCCAGCCTGAGTCATCGAACGTCCGTGAGGCCCACGCTGCGGGGAGTGCCGCGCTGTCGAAGCGCCACTTCCACGACGACGACGCGTTCACGAAGCTCAACTGCGTGGCAGACGGCGGCGAGACCACCGCAACGGCTGTCGTCGCTGAGCGGTTCCCCGCCGCATCGACTGCCCGGACGAAATAGCGCACGGCGGCTGATTCCACCGGAACAATCGCCGTCCGAGCGGTGGTGACCGCGACGACCTTGTTGTTCCGGAGAACCTCGTAACCGGTGACCGAACGATTATCGGTGGAGACTCCCCAGTCGAGTCGAGCGGACTCGGCGTCGACTGCGGTTGCTGTCAGCGTGCCTGGTCGCGTCGGAGCGGCGATATCCCGCGGCGCGAATCGCGCGAACCCTCCCGACCATTGGCTGACCTCCCCGGCCCTGAGAGTGCGGGAGAAGTCACCGCCGGTCCAGAGAACCCCGGTGGAGTCGGTGAAGAGACCCCACGCGCCGTAACCGGCACGCGCCTGAATGAACGGGCTCCAGTCCTCGTGGACCTGACCGGTCGCGACGTCCCAGGCGCCCACCAGGCTGATCTTGTCTGCCTGCGTCCAGTTGGTTCCGACACCGTCCCAGATGAAGGCGTTCTCGTACACCCAGTCTCCGCAGTGACACCCGGCATAGATCACGTTGCCGCTCGAGGTCACCGTCTGGAAATCACCACCCGCCTTGGTGATCGAACCGCTCTTGCGGGTGAAGTCGGTCCGGTCGTAGCTGAACAGGCTGTGCTCAGACCCGCCGGTCCATACCTTGCCGCCTGCTTCCCTGATGCCGAGCTGCCAGATGTTTCCGGTGTTGTTGACGCCGGGCTTGGAGAAGATCGGTGCCCACAGCGGGGTGACCGGGTCGGCCCCTGCAGCTGTCGACAACGCGTTTGCGCTGAGCGTCTGGGTCTCCTCGGTCTGGCGGAAGTAACCCGAGAAGTAGGTCCGATCTCCGGTCGGCGATGCATCGACGCCGACGCTCGTGCCATTCATGATCGGATTCCAGTCCACGTCGGGAACACCGGTGGTCAGGTTGATCCGCCCACCGTTCCAACTGGAGGCGGTGATCCCGCCCTGACGCGTCAGATGTGTGTACGACCCGGAGACGTAGAGCCAGTTGCCCTGGATAGAGAAGCCTCTGATCTGAGCGACACCGCCAGTGGTCCGGTTCTCAGCGTCGACCTGCCAGCCGGTCGTGGCCCCTGTCGTCGGGTCGACGATGACGATGCCGGTGTGGCTCGCGCCGTTCGCTGTGCTGAACATGCCGCCGAGCGCGACGCGACCGTCGGGAAGAGCCGCGATGGCCTTCACCTGGTCGTTGAGCACCGGAGCGAATGCCGGACGGAACTGACTGTCGGCGACGTTGAAGGCGGCGATATACGGTCGTTCGACCTTGTCCGCTCCCGTGGCTGCCTCGGACCGCTGAACGTAGCGGAAGTTGCCACCGACGTACACGCTCGTACCTGACTGGCCGAACGCGCTGACCTCGGTGTTGAGTTCACCGGTGCGTCCGTTGGCGAGCCCTGAGACTCCCCACACGGTGCGCTGTGCGTCGCTCTCGGCGAGGGCGACCTGGGCGGTCGCTGGAGCGCCGGCATCCGGGATGGTACCGAAATCCATCTGCGAGATCCTGAGTTGGGGCCGCAGGTACATCTGAGCGAACGGGCGGGCTCCGCCGTTGCCGTTCGTGCTCGTGTAGAGGTACGTCGTCGCGCTGTTGGTGCCGGTGATCTGCGATCCGTACGCCATGCCGGCCGTCCACCCCTGTGCGGCGGTGTATGTCGTGTCGACACGGTTCAGACCGCTGTTGTTGCCGAAGTTCCTGGTCTGTCCACCGGTTCCGGTCACGCCGTTGAAGCTGTAGGTCGACACCCGGTGCTCAGCCGCGAATGTCCACACCCAGCGGTCCCGAACCTGGTACTTGAAGCGCACCTCCTGCCAGACGGTGCCTGTAGCGTTCGCTGCCCGACGAACCCGCACACCGTCTGCGAGGGCGTCGACTCTGCCGTTGTTGAGCAGCTTGTCGACCTTCGACGCTTGCAGCTGCGCGGTCTTGAACGCGCCAGTGCCGTCGACTGTGGTGCGGACCTCGCCGGGGCGCAATCCGTTGTAGAGCTCTTTCCAGCCCTCACGTCCACGAGCGACGAGCACCCACCCACCGCCGTCGGTCGTCATGTCGCAGTAGAACTGCTCAGGGGCCTTGAGCGCGGGCGTCAGCAGCCAGTACGTGCCGTTCGCCGACGAAGGGACGTTCTGTTTGACCTCCCAGCACGAGCCGGCAGCAGTCGACATCGACTGGCCGGTCGGCAGTGGGTCTGCTGCCGTCGCGGGAGTCGCAGTGAGGAGGGATGCTCCGAGCGCAAGCACCGTCGCGAGGATCGCGGCCGCCCTGGCCCGCCCCGCTCGCTTTCGCGCGCCGGGTGCGTCGATCGGGCGGATGGTCGCTGGAGCTCCATAGGGGTTCATGAGCACGTTCCTTTTTCGGGTATTTCATGGGTGACGATCTTCCAGAGCCCGTTCAGGAACTGGGCGCCGTAAGTGTGCTGGACGGGGTGGCCCGGCGTGTACATCCGGTCCTTCAGGGAGGTTCCGCTCTCGTCGACGACATCCACATCGGAGGTGTCCACGCACACGGTGAGGGTCATGGTCGGGGGGCTTGCGGTCAGATCGACCGCCCCGACCGTGACTTCGGTGATCTCGGCGTCCCCGACCTGCTTGTATCCGAGGGATTTGCGTTCAGCCGCAAGTGCCTGCAACTCTCCGAGGACGAAACCGGCAGCGACTGTTTCTGCTCCGTCGATGCTCCCGTCACCACGCTGCAGGACCTGGTTGGTGGCCAGGATGAACGAGTCGAGGGTGGTGTCGACGGCGTCGACGGATTCGTCTTCGTTCCCGATTGGGCCCGGGGTCGCGGTTGGCAGGGTGAGCGGCTTCGCGGTCGGGGTCGGTGTGGATGTGGCTGCCGGTTTGTTCGATGCGCCGCCGGTGAAATCGAACCAGCCGTTGGCGAGTCCCAGCGCGAGCACCAGGCCGACGACAACGACGAAGACGGCCACAGCGGCCGCGAAACGCGGGATCGGGCCACGGCCGCGTGGTGCGGTGTCTGGAACCTCCGGGACAGTCATCGGTTCACCGACGATTCACGGGCGCCGCCCGCATCTACCTGACGGTCGGATTCGAGGAAGTCGAGTGCCCGACGCAACTGGGTGCTCGATGTGCTGACGGTATACGGGAAGTACACGACGTCGACACCGACGGCGGTGAACTCGCGTTCCAGCCGCTCGCCCCGTTCTGTTCCCCGCCAGTCGTCGCCCTTGAAGAACACATCGAACCCGATGGTCCGCCAGGTTTCGAGTTTGTCCGGGACGACTTCGGCGACGGCGTCATCGACGAATCGGATGTTACGCACGATCTCCAGCCGCTCGGACAGCGGGACGATCGGCGGCCGGCCCTTCGTCAGTTCGAGCATTTCGTCTGAGACGACCCCGGCGATGAGGAAGTCGCACTGGCTCCTGGCGTGTTTGAGAATATTGAGATGCCCGACATGGAACAGGTCGAAGGCACCGGCCGCGTATCCGACGCGCGCGCCGGCGGGGATGTGAGACATCAGTACGCTCCCACCGGTCGAATCAGCACCCGGAAGGTGCGCCAGATGATCATGAGGTCTCCGGTCAGTGACCAGTTCTCCACGTAATAGAGATCGAGCCTCACGCTCTCCTCCCAGTCGAGATCGGAACGTCCGTTGACCTGCCACATGCCGGTGAGGCCTGGCTTGATGTAGAGGCGTCTGTTGACGTGACCCTGGTAGTCGGCGACCTCGCGCGGGAGCGGCGGCCGCGGGCCGACGATGCTCATCTCACCGACGAGCACGTTCCACAGCTGCGGCAGTTCATCGAGCGAGTATGCGCGAAGGAATCGGCCCACCTTCGTCACGCGCGGGTCGTCTTTCATTTTGAAGAGAAGCCCCGAGCCCTCGTTCTTGTCGAGCAGGGCGGCGAGGTCGTCCTCCGCCGTCTCGACCATCGATCGGAATTTGAGCATGCGGAAGGTGTCGCCCCGACGGCCGACCCGTTCCTGGCTGAAGAGCACGGGTCCGGGTCCGTCATGCCTCACGGCGATGGCAATGGCGGTGAGGACCGGCGCGAGCACGATCAGGGCGCTGGCCGAGATGAGAACATCGAGGACGCGCTTGAACGTGTGCTTCGGACCTTCATAGTTCGGGAGTTCGACGTGCATGAGCGGAAGACCCTCGACCGGACGGAAATGGATCCGCGGTCCGGCGACATTCGTGAGCCGCGAAGCGACGACGAGCTCTGCCCCTGTCGACTCGAGTTCCCAGCCCAGGTCGCGAATGTAGTGGGATTCGCTCGCGTAGTCGCCAGCAACGATGACGGTGTCTGCACCGATCTCGTCGGCGACTCTCGCGACCTTGTCCGGCGTGGTGACGACGGGAATGACCGACCGGCCCTCCACGATCGGAGCCATCGCGTCGCCGTAGAGGGCCGCGCCGACGACGGTGTACGCTGCTCCACTGCTGTGGTTGATCCGTCGGATGACGTACCCGACGTCGGTCCGGTCGCCGACGACGAGAGCCCGGCTGAGGTAGTTGCCGAAGAGCCGCTGGTGCGTCAGCCAGCGCCGCCAGGACCAGCGACCGACCAGGAGGGCTGAGACGCCGATCGGTAGCGAGATCAGGAAGAAGCCCCGCGCGATGTCGACCTGCAGGAGAAGGAAGGCAATGGCCAGCAGGCCGAAGGTGATCGCACTCGCTGAGACGACACGCTTGTATTCGGCGGCTCCCACTCCGAGCTCCCTGCTTTCCCTCGTGCGGTAGAGCGAGAGTGCCCCGATCCAGCAGAGGGACATGACCAGTGCGATCAGCCATTCGTTGACGGCGACGCCACCGACAGAGATCGCTGGCCCGTCGGCACCGAACCGGAGGAAGGCACTGACGCCGATCGCCGCGAAGACAATGACGCAGTCCGTGAGAAGAAGCTTCGCGCGGTAACGCCGGGTCCAGGCGACCCCGGGAGCCGAGATGGCCCGGCGGCCGCGTTCGCCGAAACGAAGCGAGACGTCGCGGAGGACGTCCAGCGGCGTAGGCTGGGCTTCGAGTCTCGTCATGACAGACCCTGTGACGACAACTTCATAACGTGATCCCTCGATACCGCGCTCGGTGACGAACCAGCTCAGCAGGCTGACGGAATCGTCCACCGACTTAATGTGATGATTCCTCATTTAGTGGTATCAGAGTATTCCTCACGTTTGAGGAGTGCGCGCCCCCCTTAGGGGCACAGCGGTGTTGTCACCGCCGCAAACCGGGTTGTGCGTTAGAGGCCAGCGCCGTCCACCGCGAAGGTGTCGCAGGAGCCGGCGCCGTTCTCATACCCGGAGGTGAACCACCGCTGGCGCTGTTCGCTCGAGCCATGCGTCCACGCCTCGGAGTTCACTCCCTGACCGGATCCAGCCTGGATGCGGTCGTCGCCGACAGCCGCAGCGGCATCCAGCGCATCGGCGACCTGTTCGCGGGTGGGTACCTCGAGGAAGTTCTCACCGCTGGAGTCCTCGGTGGCGGACGCCGCCGCGACCCAGGCACCCGCGAAGCAGTCCGCCTGCAGTTCGATGCGAACCGAGTCTGAATCCGGTCCGGTCCCCGAGCGATCGGCTGTCTCCATCACTCCCGAGATGTTCTGGATGTGGTGACCCCACTCATGGGCGGCGATGTACATCTGCGCGAGCGTCCCACCCGTGGTGTCGAATGGCGGCTGCCTGAGCTGCTGAAAGAAGCTCGTGTCGATGTAGATGGTCTGATCGGGCGGGCAATAGAACGGCCCAGTCGAACTGGATGCTGCGCCGCACCCGGTCGTCGTCGACTGGTCGAACAGGACGAACGACGGGTCTGCATACTCGTTGCTCGCCACGGTCGGATAAGCCTCGGCCCAGTAGTCGGAGATCGACGCCGCCGAGCCCTTCATCAGGCAGTCGACGCTCGCGTTCGCGTCTTCTCCGCTCTGGCATTCGGTGAGCGCTTCGTCGGACGCCGCCGGCCCTGGCTGGGCGCCGCCGCCCAGGAGCCCGCCGACGTCGACCCCGGTGAGTTGCGAGATGACGAAGACGACGATCACGCCGACGATGCCGACGCCGCCACCGATGGCCGCACCGCGACCGCGTCGCTTGACATTGCCACCGGAGATGTCTGAATCTGGATTGAAGGTCACCGCATTACCGTATTGCCCTGTCGATGACGGGGCCAGCACCTTGCGACATCGTGCCCGTCACGGCTAGGAAGCGAACCGGTCGGTGGCGTCGATCAGGGCGTCGAGGATGCCTGGCTCGTCGAACGCGTGCCCGGCGTCTGGGATCATCCTGAGTTCGGCGTGCGGCATCGCCTCGGCGAGCGCCCAGGCGGTCATAGGCGGCGTACACATGTCATACCTGCCCTGGACGATGACCGTCGGGATGCCAGCGAGCTTCGGCGCGTCCCGGATCAACTGCCCTTCGTCCCACCACCCCCCGTTCATGAAGTAATGGTTCTCGATTCGGGCGAAGGCAACCGCGAATCCGGGCTCGGTGAACCTCGCCACGGTCGATTCGCTCGGACGCAACGTGATCGTCGAGGACTCCCATCGCGACCAGGCGATCGCCGCCGGCCCATGCACCGCAGGATCCGGATCGTTGAGGAGCACCGAGTATGCGCGGATGAGATGGGCACGCTCCTCGACAGGGACCGGTTCGAGAAACCCTTCCCACAGGTCGGGGAAGACGGCGGCGGCTCCGCCCTCGTAGAACCAGTCGAGTTCCACCCGACGGAGAGTGAAGATGCCCCGCAGCACGAGCTCGGTCACCCGCTCGGGATGGGTCTCGGCGTAGGCGAGCGCGAGCGCACTCCCCCACGAACCACCGAAGACCTGCCAGCGGTCGATCCCGAGGTGCTCGCGGATCTTCTCGAGGTCGGCAACGAGGTGCCAGGTCGTGTTCGCGCTCAGGTCGGCATCCGGTTCGCTGGCGTGCGGCGTGCTCCGCCCGCACCCGCGTTGGTCGACGAGCACGATGCGGTACCTGGCTGGGTCGAAGAGGCGGCGATGAGCGGATGACGTGCCTCCGCCAGGGCCTCCGTGGAGGAAGACGACGGGTTTCCCTTCGGGGTTGCCGCTGGTCTCCCAGTAGACGGCCTGCCCGTCGCCGACCTCGAGGTGGCCGGAGTCGTACGGTTCGATCTCGGGATAGAAAGTGCGCATGCATCGACCGTATCGCGGGCGGTTCCACCGGGCATCCTCCGCCCGTAGGCTGTGCCAGACGACCTCGAGGAGGCAATCATGACCGGAACGACCGCCACAGTGACGGTGACAGGAGCTGGCGGGCAGATCGGCTACGCCCTGCTTTTTCGGATCGCGTCCGGGCAGCTGCTTGGCCCCGATACCCGCCTGCGCCTGAAACTGCTCGAGATTCCCGCCGGACTGGCGTCCGCCGAAGGAGCTGCGCTCGAACTTCAGGACAGTGCCTTTCCTCTCCTCGACGGGGTGACGGTAACGGACAGCGCAGCGACGGCGTTCGACGGCACCAATGTCGCCCTCCTCGTGGGCTCGCGACCGCGCGGCCCTGGGATGGAACGCGCGGACCTGCTCGCGGCGAACGGTGCCATTTTCGGACCGCAAGGCGCCGCCATCAACGCAGGCGCGGCCTCAGACATCAGGGTCGTCGTCGTCGGCAACCCCGCGAACACGAATGCCCTGATCGCCGCGGCGCACGCGCCTGATGTTCCCCGCGAGCGCTTCACAGCCCTCACCCGCCTGGACCACAACCGGGCAGTCGGACTTCTCGCCGCCGAGCTCGATGTACCGACCGGCGACATCGACCGGGTGACCGTCTGGGGCAACCATTCGGCAACGCAGTACCCCGACCTCTCTCACGCGACAGCGTCCGGTCGGGCCGTCTCCGAGCTCGTCGACGACGCATGGGTGCGCGACGGCTTCATCCCGCGCGTCGCCAAACGTGGTGCTGAGATCATCGAGGTTCGGGGATCGAGTTCGGTCGGCTCCGCAGCGAGCGCGGCGATCGACCACGTCCGAGATTGGGTGCACGGCCAGCGTGGCGCCTGGACGAGTGTGGCCCTGTCGTCGGACGGCAGCTACGGCATCCCCGAAGGCCTGATCTCCTCGTTCCCGGTCGAGAGCGTCGACGGCGCCTGGCGAATCGTGCCTGACATCGGGATCGACGAGTTCTCTCGCGGACAGATCGACACATCCGTGCGGGAACTGAGCACAGAACGAGACCAGGTGCAATCGCTCGGACTGATTTAGCGGCCGGGACCTCAGCGGGCGTAGCGTTGCCGTATGGACTATCGATACCTCGGAAACTCAGGCCTCAGGATCACAGAGATCACCTACGGCAACTGGCTCACCCACGGTTCGCAGGTGGAGAACGACGCCGCCCGTGAGTGCGTTGCCGCAGCTCTGGAGAGCGGCATCACCACATTCGACACGGCGGATGCCTACGCCAACACGGCAGCGGAAACGGTGCTCGGCGAGGCGCTCGCCTCTGAGCGCCGCGAGTCGCTCGAGATCTTCACCAAGGTCTACTGGCCGACCGGGCCGAAGGGCGCCAACGACTCTGGTCTCAGCCGCAAGCACATCATGGAGTCGATCAATGGGTCGCTGTCGCGTCTCGGCACCGACTATGTCGACCTGTACCAGGCGCACCGCTACGACTCGGAGACGCCGCTCGAAGAGACCATGCAGGCCTTCGCCGACGTGGTCAGGCAGGGGAAGGCGCTGTACATCGGAGTATCCGAATGGGATGCCGACCAGTTGCGCCGCGGATCGGCTCTCGCGAAGGAGCTCGGCATCTCGCTCATTTCGAACCAGCCGCAGTACTCGATGCTCTGGCGGGTCATCGAAGATGAAGTGGTGCCGGCGTCGAAGGACCTCGGTATTTCGCAGATCGTCTGGTCCCCCGTTGCACAGGGAGTTCTGACCGGTAAGTACCTCCCCGGGCAGCCGCTCCCGGCCGGCAGCAGGGCGACAGACGACAAAGGCGGGGCGGATGCCGTCAAGCGGTTCCTCACCGACGACGTGCTCACGGCCGTACAGAACCTGAAGCCGATCGCAGACGAACAGGACCTGACGCTCGCGCAGCTCGCGATCGCCTGGGTGCTGTCGAACGACAACATCGCCTCTGCCATCATCGGCGCGTCTCGCCCGGATCAGGTACGCGACAACGTGAAGGCGGCGGGCGTGAAGCTCTCTGCGGATACCCTCACCCGGATCGACGACGTGCTCGGGTCGCTCCCGGAGCGTGACCCGCGCCAGACGGTCTCGCCCGAATCGCGCCCGTCCTGATCGCCCCGCTCAACGAAAGGCACGACATGAGTCGAATTGTTCTCATCGGTGGGCACGGTTCCATCGCCAGGCAGCTGACCGTTCTTCTGGTCGAACGTGGTGATGAGGTCGTCAGCATCTTCAGAAATCCCGACCACAGCGCAGAGATCGAGGCGTTGGGTGCAGAGCCGGTCGTCTGCGACATCGAGACGGCATCCGCTTCTGAGCTGGTCGCAGCCATGGCTGAAGCGGATGCCGTGGTGTTCGCCGCCGGCGCCGGGCCCAGTTCCGGTGCCGAGCGCAAGCACACCGTCGATTACGAAGGATCAGTGAAGTCGGCCGCCGCTGCCGAAGATGCTGGCGTGTCGCGCTTCGTGCAGATCTCGGCCATCGGGGTCGACGACGGACCCGGCCCTGATGCCGACGAGCAGTGGACGGCCTACGTCGTCGCGAAGCGAGACGCAGATATCGCACTGCGGCGCACGGGTCTTGCCTGGACGATCCTGCGCCCCGGCGGCCTGACCGACGACGAGCCGACGGGGATGGTGACGCTCGCAACCGAGACGGACCGCGCAACCATCCCGCGAGCAGACGTCGCCGCGACGATCGCGGCGGTGCTGACACTGCCGGACTCGGCTGGGCACTCCTGGGATCTCATCTCGGGTGAGACGCCGATTCCTGCTGCCATCGCCGCAGCCGTCTCCACCAGCTGACAGACAAACACCGCACTCGGGGGATTCACGCGCTGCGTGGATCCCCCGAGTCATGGGCAGGCGAAGCCTCGACGAACGACACGATCCCGTCGATCACCCGGGCGAGTCCGAATCGGAAAGCCAGTTGCGGGTTGCTCGCTGCGTTGTATGCCTCGCCTGATGCCTGGCCGACGCGGCCGGAGATCGGGTAGTCAGCCCCGTCCATGACCCGTTCGAGCAGTGGGGCGTTGATCGCCCACCACGCTTCATCGCTCAGCCCTGACCGCTCGGCTGTTCGCTTCGCGTCCCGGGCCGACCGCGCCGCGCTGGCGACGAATCCCGCGATCAGGGTGACGACCTGGTCCATCTCGATGTCGGAGATCCCGCTGCCCTCTACCGCTGAAAGCTCCCACTCGTAACGATCGGCGATGTTCGGCCCCAGCCAGGGCCGCGAGGTGTCCACCTGCAGCAGCCAGGGATGCCTGCCGTACTCGTCCCAGAGATGATGGGCGACGATCTCCAGCCGTGCGGGCAGGTTCCCCTCGAGCGCCGGGTGCGGCTTCTCCCCCGTCGCCTGGTCGATCATGAGTCCGATGAGTTCCTCACGACCGGGAACGTACGTGTACACCGACATGACCCCGATACCGAGCCGGTCGGCGACCTTGCGCATCGAGAAGGTCTCCAGCCCTTCGTCGTCGGCCAAGGCGATTCCGCTGGCAACGACGGCGTCGACGGTCGTCTTCTGCTTCGGCCCTCGACTGCCCGTCGGTTCCGGGAGCTTGTGGCGCCACAGCAAAGCGAGGGTGCGATCCGCTGTCGCGTCTACGGGTGCATCCTCCGGTGCCATGGGCCTAGTCTACGTACTCCGTATGGTGTACGTTAATGCTGTCCCGAACTTCGTACACTGTACGCAAAAGGAGAATTGTGACCTACTCATTGATCGCAGAGAGGCTGACGAAACGCTACGGCGACGTCGCCGCTCTCGACGAATTCGACCTGGCCGTGCGCGCGGGCTCGATCCACGGGTTGCTCGGCCCGAACGGCGCGGGGAAGAGCACGGTGGTCCGCGCCTTCAGCACGCTCATCGACGTGGATTCGGGTTCGGCCACCGTCGCCGGCCACGACACCCGAACGGCACCGGCGTCTGTCCGGCGAAGTATCGGTCTGATCGGCCAGTCGCCTGCTGTGGATGAGATCCTCGGTGGCCGGCAGAACCTCATGATGTTCGGCCGGCTGTTCGGACTCGGCCGCGATGCTGCACGCTCGCGGGCCGATGAGCTGCTCGACCGGTTCGGGCTCACCGAGGCGGGGAGCCGCCCGGTCTCCGGCTACTCCGGAGGAATGCGGCGGCGGCTCGACATCGCCGCCGGCCTCATCCTCACACCGGCCGTGTTGTTCCTCGACGAGCCGACGACAGGGCTCGACCCTCGCGGGCGCAGCGAGGTGTGGGCGACGATCCGTCAGATCGCCGAGGCGGGCACGACGGTTCTCCTGACGACGCAATACCTCGATGAAGCCGACCAGCTGGCCGACACGATCACGGTGATGAACGCTGGACGTGTCGTCGCCTCCGGCACCCCTGACGAGCTCAAAAGGCAGCTCGGTGCCGACCGTGTCGTCGTCACCGTGAAGGATGCCGCCGATATCGACCGCGTGGCAGCATCCGTTCGGATCGACCGTGAACCCGTCATCGACCTCGCGTCGCTCACCGTGACCGTGGAATCCCCGGCCGGTGCCGCCGGCCTGCTCAGAGCCGTGCGAGCGCTGGATGCGGCCGGGATCGAACCGGAGGACCTCGCCCTGCGCCGGCCGACCCTCGACGATGTGTTCCTGTCACTCACCCGCAAGGAGAATGCCTGATGACCACGCCCCCAGCACCGTCGCCCGCTCTGCGGAACGCCTGGATCCTCACCCAGCGCGAGCTTCTGCACTGGGTGAGGCAGCCCGCCCTGCCGATCTTCGGCCTGCTCTTCTCGATCATGCTGCTGCTCATGTTCGCCTTCCTGTTCGGAGGAGCCATCGCCGTGCCTGGCGGCGGCGACTATGTCACCTTCCTGCTCCCCGGCATGTTCACGTTGACCATGCTCTTCGGCCTGGAGGGCACGCTGCAGGCGATGTCGACGGATGCCGCGAAGGGCATCACCGACCGGTTCCGATCCATGCCGATCGGAAGCTCAGCCGTTGCGCTCGGGCGGAGCGGCGCAGACCTGGCGTCGTCGATCCTGAACCTCGCCGTGCTGATGGGCGGCGGACTCCTCATCGGCTGGCGGATCACATCGGACGTCGGATCGGCCCTGCTCGCCGTTCTCCTGTTGCTGTGGTTGCGCTTTTCTCTCCTCTGGATCGGTATCTTCCTCGGCCTCATCTTCCGCGGGCCCGGCGCGACGATGGCGGTGCAGGTTCTGATCTGGCCGATCGGCTTTTTGTCGAACGTCTTCGTGTCACCGGAGACGATGCCAGGGTGGCTCGGTGCCATCGCGCAGTGGAATCCGATCTCGGCGACGGCGACAGCGACGCGGCAGCTGTTCGGCAACCCGACGGGTGTGACGTCCGGGTGGATGGCTGACGGCGGAGTGCTGCTCGCCGTCGCCTGGCCGCTGGCGCTGACCCTCGTGTTCCTGCCGCTGTCTGCGAGGGCATACCGACGGTTGCGCCGCTGAGGGGCAACACAGAACGGCGGCGGCTCCCGCTAGGGAACCGCCGCCGTCGCCGTTCCCGGCTACTTCTTCTTTTTCTTCGGGTGGTTCAGTGCGTCGAACGCCGACGTTGCGGCCTTCTCATCGACCGGTGCGTTCCCGGATGCCCGCAGCTCCGCGAAGTAGGCGGCGGCCTCATCCTGCCGCTCGGCTTCGATCCCTGACGCGATCGGCGCCCGGAGGTGATCCTGCGTGTACCCGAATGCGTCCGCGAGGTCGACGGCGTGGGGACGCAGCCGCGCCAGCAGGCGGTCGATGTATGCCGTCACCGACTGGGCACGCTGCCCGGACAACCGCCCGTGAATCAGGTACCAGGCGAGGTGTTTCTCGATCAGTTCGAATCCGAACAGGTCTCGGAGCCAGGTCAGGACCTTCTTCGTCGCCGGGTCGGTCACGGTTCCGAGCACCCGGGTGAATGCTTCCCACTGCAGCAGTTCGGCATGAGCCTTCGCCGCTTCGATGAGCTCGTTCTGATGGGCATTGAACAGCGCGGCTGCCTCGGTCTTCGACATCTTGCCGGCGACGCGGAGCCGACCGGCGATCGAAGCGATCATGCTTTCGACCCGATCAGTGAGAAGTTCACGCTGGGCGTCCTCATCCTGCAGGTGTCCGACCGACCGTGCCGTCGAGCCGAAGTCGGAGACGGTCTGAGCGAGTGAACGCAGCCCGGTGCCGTGCACGACCTTGCCGCGCGCCTGTTCGGCGGCGAAACGGGCGAGAGTCGTGGCATCCGCACCCTTGAATCTCTTGCCGTAGTCTCCGAGCAGTCGCTTGCCGACGAGCTGCAACAGCACGTTGTTGTCACCCTCGAACGTGACGTACACGTCGAGGTCGGCCCTCAGGCTGGTCAGACGGTTACCGACCATGAAGCCGGCGCCGCCGCAGGCCTCGCGAGCCTCCTGCAATGTGTCGAGCGCGTGCCAGGTCGACAGTGATTTGAGGGCGGCGGCCAGGGTTTCGAGATCCTGCCGGTCGTCGTCGGTGTCGCGTTCGCCGCTGAAGACGCCGTCGAACTTCACGAGGAGCTCATCGTGCGCGAAGTTCTGCGCGTAGGTCGTCGCGAGTTTCGGCAGCAGCCGCCGCTGGTGACGCTGGTAGTCGAGGATCACTTCTTCCTGCTCATCGCTGCCCGCGTTGAACTGGCGTCGCTGGCTGCCGTAGGTGATCGCGATCTGCAGGGCGACGGCGGATGCCGAGACGGCGGCACCGTCGAGCGACACGCGACCCTGCACGAGAGTGCCGAGCATCGTGAAGAAGCGCCGGCCGGGGCTGGCGATGGGTGAGGAGTAGCTGCCGTCGGCCGCGACGTCCCCGTAGCGGTTGAGCAGGTTGGTGCGCGGAATTCGCACCTGCGTGAAGTGCAGTTTTCCGTTGTCGATGCCGTTGAGGCCACCCTTGATGCCGTCGTCTTCGCCACCGACGCCCGGGAAGAAGTTCCCCTCATCGTCACGGATCGGCACGTAGAAGCAGTGCACACCGTGGTTGACGCCATCGGTGATCAGCTGGGCGAAGACGGTTGCCGCCTTGCCGTGCACTGCGGCATTGCCGAGGTAGTCCTTCCACGCGGCGCGGAACGGCGTGTGGATCACGAACTCTTCGGTCCCGGCGTCGTAGGTCGCCGTCGTGCCGATGGACGCGACATCCGACCCGTGACCGATCTCGGTCATGGCGAACGCGCCGGGAATGTCGAGGCTCATGATGCCAGGCAGCCACTTGTCGTGGTGTTCCCTCGTGCCGAGGTGCATGACGGCGGAACCGAAGAGGCCCCACTGCACGCCGGATTTGATCTGGAGCGACGGGTCAGCCGTGACGAGTTCCTCGAACCCGGCGATGTTGCCACCGTGATCTTCCATCCCGCCGAGGTGTTTGGGGAACGCCCGGTGGACCTGCCCGTTCTCGACGAGCAGTTTCAGCTGGCCGAAAACCGTGTCGCGGTGCTCGGTCAGCGTCTGGCCTTCTATACGGTGCAGCTCCGGCCTTGCAGTGAGCCTGCGGGCAGCGCGACGTGCGTCCGGCCACGAGCCGAGGAGCTTCTCGCTGAGCTCGGAGACGTCGATGCGGTCGCCCGTCGCCGGTCGGGTGCCTTCTGCCTCGCTGACGCCGTCGGAGTCGGCGTCGAGGGTGCGGATGGAGGTGTCAACCATGGGTGTTCCCTTGTCTTTCATCACTGAAGTACGTCGTTCTCCACGGTACGAGCGTCGCTTGACGCGCGGAAATGCCCCGTTCCCGGGCTACAAACTCAACCGGGTCCGGAGCGGAGCGGACTGAGGAAAGCTACAGTCGGAGCCGTCGATCTACGGATACTCTCCACAAAGAGCGCGCAGAGACGGGTGCTCGTTGCACGCGCACGGCAGCGGAGCACTCGCTGGCATCGAGAAACAGCGTAGTGTCGAGGGACGAAGCCGGCGTGGCTGGCCAGGTCAAAGGAGTACGAATGCCGAACAAGTCACCTCAGAAGAACTCGTCGAAGAAAGAACCAGCGAAGTCGCTGAAAGAGAAGCGCGCCGACAAAAAGGCCAAGGGCGAGGACAAAGCCCGCAAGGGCTGACCTGCTGACACACACACGCTGCCCCGACCGTCAGGTCGGGGCAGCGTTGCTGTATCTGGGCGGTATCGTCGGGGCGTCAGCCGGCCGAGGCCACGACGGCGACCAGGGCTTCGCCGTAGCTGGCGCGCTTCTTCTCGCCGATACCGCTGATCCCGCCCAGGTCGTCGACCGTTCCGGGCCGCGCGGTGGCGATGGCCCTCAGCGTCGCGTCACCGAACACGATGTACGCGGGCACACCCTGCTCTTTCGCCTCGGCAGCCCGCCAGGCCCTGAGCGCTTCGAACAGCCCGGCGTCTGCGGGAGCCAGGTCGGCGACCGCAGCGCGACGGGCTGAGCTGGAGGATGCACGCCGCTCCGGCTCGTTGCGCATCGGGACGGTGCTCGTTCCGGAGAGCACAGCGGCGCTGCCCTCGGTGATGCCGAGTGTTCCGTACTCACCGCGCGTGGCGAGCAGGCGTTTGGCGAGCAGCTGGCGAACCACTCCCCGCCACTGCTGGTCGGAGAGATCCGCTCCGATACCCCAGGTGGCGATGGTGTCGTGGGTCCACTGGGTGGTGCGCGCCGTCGTCTTGCCGCGCAGGATGTCGATGAGATGACCTGCACCGAACTCCTGGTTACGTTCGCGCTTGAGCCGAACGATCGTCGAGAGAAGTTTCTGCGCAGGCACTGTGCCGTCCCAGACCTCAGGCGGGTCGAGACAGGTGTCGCAGTTTCCGCAGGGTTCGGAGGGTTGGCCGAAGTAGGAAAGCAGGTTCTGCCGACGACATTCAACGGTCTCGCAGAGCGCGAGCATCGCGTCGAGGTGGGCGGACATGCGTCTGCGGTGGGCGAGATCGCCGGGCGAATCGTCGATCATCCGCCGCAACTGCACGACGTCCTGTAAACCGTATGCCAGCCAGGCCACCGACGGCTCGCCATCGCGGCCGGCCCGCCCGGTCTCCTGGTAATACCCCTCGACGCTCTTGGGCAGGTCGATATGTGCAACGAATCGGACGTCGGGTTTGTCGATGCCCATCCCGAATGCAATGGTCGCAACGATGACGATGCCGTCTTCGCGCAGGAACCGGGACTGGGTGGATTGCCGAACCGCGGCATCGAGGCCGGCGTGATACGGGAGGGCATTGATGCCCTGCGCTTGCAGGTGTGCTGCCGTCTTCTCGACGGTGTTACGGCTGAGCGCGTAGACGATGCCGGCCTGCCCCGCTCCTTCCTGTCGGATGAAGTCGACGAGTTGCTTGCGCACCTCGTTCTTCGGCACGATGCGGTACTGGATGTTGGGGCGGTCGAAGCTGGCGACGAAGTGCTGAGCGTCGTGCAGGGAGAGTCGTTCGGTGATCTCGCGGTGGGTGGCGTCGGTCGCCGTCGCCGTGAGGGCGATGCGCGGAACGTCTGGCCAGCGCTCGGCCAGGTCGCCGAGGCTGAGATAGTCGGGGCGGAAATCGTGACCCCACTGGGACACACAGTGTGCTTCGTCGATGGCGAATAACGCGACCCGGCCGTTGCCGAGAAACCGTTTCGTTGCCTCGGTGTTCAGTCGCTCGGGCGCGACGTAGAGCAGGTCGAGTTCGCCGGCCAGGTAGGCGTTTTCGACGCGGGCACGCTCGTCTGCTGCCTGCGTCGAGTTGAGGAAGGCCGCGTTCACCCCGACGGCCAGCAGGGCATCGACCTGGTCCTGCATGAGGGCGATGAGGGGGGATACGACGATTCCGGTGCCATCACGGACGATGGAGGGCACCTGGTAGCAGAGGCTCTTGCCGCCACCTGTCGGCATGAGCACGACGGCGTCTCCGCCAGAGACGAGCTGGTCGACGATCGCCTGCTGGTCTCCGCGGAACGCATCGAATCCGAACACCCGGTGGAGCACCTCAGCGGCAGACGGGCGGGCGACACCGGGCGTCGCTGACGTGGTCGGGGGAACGGTCGAGGCGCTTGTCACGTGACGAACGATAGCCTGAGCGCCCGACAGAACGGTAATTCCTGTGCCGGCCGATCACTCAGGCGGCCGAGCGGATGCCGACAGGCCGACGAAACGGGCATCCGTTCCGTCGGCCGGCCGGTCAGCGTGCTGCGGGCGGGTCGACCCGCGTGTCGTCGTCGCCTGCGTCTGTCGCCGCGGAGGACCGGCCGCGCGACCGGACGACCACGAGCACGACGATCGCAGCGAGAACGAGGACACCGAGGGCGGCTCCGATCCACACGATATCTGAGACGGACGCCGAGGCGGTCCCCTCCTCACCGACCGGCGCCGTGGTTGCGGTCTGGGTTGGTTCCTCGGGCGTGGCGGTCACGGGTGCCGGGGTCTGGGATTCGGTCGGCTCGGCCCCACAGGTCGGTGCTGATGCGAATCCCTCCCCGAGCTCCTGGCCCTCCGCCGGTGCCCAGGTGAATGCGAAATCGCCGGTGATCGGGTGACCGTCTGCCGAGACCACTCCCCAATTGACGGTGTACTCGCCTGCCTCGCCGAGCTGGGCGGGCATTGTGAGGGTCGCGCCGTCGACGGTGGCGCATCCGTCGCCGTAATACAGGGCTGACTCACCTGGGCCGCTCACCTGGACGAACGTGGTCGGACTGTCGGTTCCCGAGTCGAGGAGGAGATCGCTCGTCGTGACCGCAAACGTTCCCACCTGCTCGGTGACGACCGCACCGGCAGCCGGGTTGGTCGACACGAGCGAGTTGTGCGCCTGGGCGGGAGCGAGACCCAGCACGGCGACCATCGCCACGCCGGCCACACCGCCGAGTCCGATCAGAATACGGAGTTTCATGAGTGGGTGCCTTTCTTCGATGTGCGGGGTGCGGCGCGTCCACGGGAGAGCACGGCGAGAAGGACGCCGCCGAGGCCGACGACGAGTCCGCCGAGCCCGAGCCCGCGAGCGACGAGGTCGGGTTCGGACACCGCTGGAGCCGCAGGTGCGGCGCCGGTGGCGGCTGCCGTATCTGCGGTGTCTCCGTCGCCAGGGTCCGCTTCGGTGACGGTCACGGTCGGTGCAGGAGCTTCGAGGTCGTGGGGGTCCTGACCCTCGTCGGCGACATCAGCCCAGTTGGTTTCGCCGACCTCGCACGATTGAAGAACAGGGAACGCCAGCGTCGAACCGTCGGAGTCGGCGGGGAGGGTGAGTTGCAGGGTGACGGTGTCGCGGAATCCGTCGGCGAGCGGGGTCTTCGCCGTGTAAACGACCTGCCCGACCCGCTCGACGAGCGAGGTGCCGTGCGCATCGGTGATCGGTTCGGCGAGGTCGACCATCACTTTCTCGGCCGTCCAGTTCGGGTTGACGGTCGGGGTGACCGACACGATTTCCTCGGGGATCGTGAAAGCGAGCGCTGTGGTCGGGGAACCGTCGCAGCCGTGACCGACCGAGAAGGTGAGCTGTGTGGTGGCCCCGGCTGCTGTCGTGGACGGCGTCACCGTCACGTGGGCGACGGCGGCGAGGGGAACGGCGACGGCCAGCGCGGTACCCGCGAGGACACCGGCCGCAAGTGTGCTTCTGCGACGGGAAGATGTGGAACGGTTTCGGGATGACGACATGGGAAGAATCCTTCGAACAGGAGAGAAACAGGAACACCGACGAGCGCGACGAGGCGCAGACAGGCCGGGAGAAACCAGGGAGGCGCGGCAGGAGGACCTGACGTGCGGATGACCGCAGGCAGGCTCAGGCGCAGAGCGCGACCGGCGGGCCGCGTCGCTGAACGACGGATGGCAGCAGTACCGTCGTCGCCGACCGTACAGGTAGCCACTCTGGAGCGGCACAGGCGACCGGAGGGACCGGCAGGGCGACAAGGGCGCGGACGAGCGCTCGGATCGTCAGGCGCAGGACCTCGACGATGGCCGAAAAGGAGCGCTCCCCATGGCTGAGCGCCAGGATGGTGACAACGGCAGCAGCGGCGTGGCCCAGCCACATGCCTGGGTCCGTTGAGGTGTGCAGGTGTGCGGCGGCATCCGTCGTCATCGTGACCGTGCCGTGGTGGCCGCTCATACTCATCGAACCGTTGGCGGTCGGCAGCAGAGCGAAGAGTGCGTGGAATCCGAGCTGGCTGAGCACGACAGCGACGGCGAGACGCAGCCGGGTCACCCGGCCGGCCAGCGCGGTGCACACGGCGACCGCGAGGACGGATGCCGCGGCGAGCGCCAGAACGCTCGGCGGCTCGGAGGCGGCGACGCCGTGCGAGAACGCGGCGGCAAACGTGGAGACGGCGGCAGCGAGGACACCACGTGTCACTCGAGCTTGCCTGGCCTGCATGTCGTTCTCCTGTCGCATCCACTCTACTTCGGAGCCGACGGTGCCCCGGGTCGGTCGCAGCTCCCCATCCATGCTCGCGAATAAAACCGGCCGCGCGTAGGTTGGCACTCAACAACACCGAAGGAACAGGAGCCGGGATGACCGACAGCGCCGTCAGCGACGAGCCACGCCTCGTTCGGAATGAGCCCGAGTCCCGCTACGAGGTCTGGGTCGGTGAGACGAGAGCCGGAATAGCGACGTACCGTGAGTCGGACTCCCGGGTGACCTTCGTGCACACCATCGTCGATAAGGCCTTCGGCGGCCACGGACTGGGCAGCAGGCTCGCCGCATTCGCCCTCGAGGACACGGTCAGCCGGGGCAAGAGAATCGTGCCGCGTTGCCCGTTCATCCGCGAGTATCTGCAGAGCCACCACGAGTTCGACGATCACATCGACGACCTGCCCGAACGGACCAGGTCATGACCAGGTGGGACGCAGCGGTCGAGGAGTCGACGAGCGGCCCCGTCACGTCGTCCGGCCCGACCGTGCGCAGGTTCGAGCCGCGTGAGGTTCCGCTCGGAGGGATCAGGGGCATCCTGGTCCACCGGTCGCTTCCCCAGCGCGAACTGCCGATGGTCGGCGCCTGGTGTTTTCTCGACCGGTTCGACGATGAAGAAACCACGATGCGAGTACTTCCTCATCCGCACATGGGTCTGCAGACGGTGACCTGGCCGATCGAGGGAACCATCCGCCATCGCGACAGCGTCGCATCCGATGTCGTGGTGAAGCCAGGAGAGCTCAACATCATGACGAGCGGATCGGGGATCTCGCACTCGGAGTTCTCGGTCGGTGATGAGAGCGGACCGATTCGCGGGCTCCAGCTCTGGGTGGCCCTGCCCAGGGAGATGGCCGGAGTCGAACCGTTCTTCGAGCAATACACGACCCTGCCGGTGTTCACCGTCGACGGGCTGGTCGCCACCGTTCTTGTCGGCAGGCTCGGGAACGTCGTCGCCGACGCCACCATCTATACCCCGCTCGTCGGGGCGGATGCCGTGATCACAGCGGGTGCAACCGTCACCATGCCCCTGGAGTCACATTTCGAATACGCGGTGATGGTGATCTCCGGCACTCTCGATGTCGCCGGCGAACGCGTCACAAGCGGACCGCTGCTCTACCTCGGAACCGAACGCGAGCAGGTGGAGTTGTCGAGCTCGGACGGAGCACGATTCGTGCTTCTCGGAGGGGCGCCGTTCGGTGACGAAATCATCATGTGGTGGAACTTCGTCGGGCGCAGCCACGAGGAAATCGTCGCCGCCAGGGAGGACTGGGAGAACAACTCTCCACGATTCGGGCACGTCGACGGACACGGCAGGCAGCGCATCCCGGCTCCGCCTCTTCCGTCCGTGCGTCTGACGCCGAGGAGACGCCGGGTGTGAGCCCCGGGCGACCTTGGAGATGAGGCTAGGCTCAGCTAAGTTGAGAGGAACAGGACAGCCCGACCCCTCCCGACCCACGACTGCGAGCACCCATGCGTTTCAGCACCAGGCTTCTGCTGACCTGCGCTGCGATCGGCGTCGCAGGCGGTCTCGCGTTCGTGGTCAGCGGCTACGTCCAGGGCCTGCTCGCAGCGACTGTTCCGATCCTCTATGGCGCTCTCATCGGGATCTACTTCCTCCCAGGGGTCATCTCGCAATCCCTCCTCCGACGCGGAGGAGTCGCGTTGCTCACCGGCTTGTTCGCCGGGCTCGTCGCTGCAGCGTTCAGTCCGCAATGGTTCTTCCGATACCTCGGCACCGGCCTCGCCATCGGGCTGCTTCAGGAGCTCCCTTTCGTCACCGCCCGGTACCGCTACTGGAAGGCCTGGGTCTTCTACCTCGCCGCCGCGATCGCCGGCCTGCTCTTCGGCCTCGGCGTTTTCATCGCAGTCGGCCTCAGCCATTTCACCGGCTGGGCCAACCTCGTCTACTTCAGCCTGTTCGCCATCAGCCCCGTCGTCGTCACCTGGCTCGGGCGGATCATCGCCGACCGGCTCGACAAGACCGGTGTGGCCAGGGGGCTCCAGTATGAGATCGACCGACGTGCCGGGCGCTCGGAGTCGATGAATGCTCTGATGGCTGCGGCGTGACCCGCTGAACATCATGGGAGAACCCCCCTCCGTTCCCCTGCGCCTGGCCGATGTGCGCATCCGCCACCACGGTCGGTCAGCCGACACCCCTGACGGTGCGTCATTCGACATCGCCAGGGGCGAGGTCGTTCTGTTGCTCGGTCCGTCTGGCTGTGGCAAGTCGACGCTCGCTCTCGCCGTCAACGGACTGGTGCCGCACGCCGTCCCTGCCCGACTGACAGGATCCGTCGTCACCGGCGGCATCGAGACGACGGATGCCACGGTGGCGCTACTGTCCCAGGAAGTCGCGATGGTCTTCCAGGACCCGGACGCGCAGATCGTCACAGGCACCATCCTCGACGAGGTCTGTTTCGGACCGGAGAATCTCGGGCTCCCCGTCGACGTGATCCTGACCCGCGCACAGGCCGCACTTCTGGCTGTCGGTCTCTGGGACCGTCGGGGCGAAAATCCCGATGTGCTGTCAGGTGGCCAGAGGCAACGGCTCAGCATCGCCGCTGCACTAGCCATGGAGTCTCCCCTCCTCGTACTCGACGAACCGACAGCGAACCTCGACCCGGCCGGGATCGACGACGTGTACGCCGTGCTGCGGGATCTCGTGCAGCACGGCGACCACTCCATCCTTCTGATCGAGCACAACCTCGATGCGTCCATCGATCTCGTCGACCGGGTGGTGGTACTCGACCGGCGCGGCCGTGTCGCCATCGAGGGCCGGACCCGCGAGGTCCTCGTCGACCGGGCGGTGGAGGTCGCAGCACTCGGGGTGTGGCTGCCGACCTCGACGCTCGCCGCACTGAGGCTTCGAGACGCAGGAGTCGAGCTTGCTCCCCTCCCGATGACCGGTGGCGAGTTGACGGCGGCGCTCGACGGCATCCGCGAGCTTCCGGATCTGCCGCGGCGCCCGCCAGCGAGCCACGCGGCGTCGACCACGATCGAGGTCAGCCACCTCACGGTGAACCGCGGACGTCGTGACCTGATCCGCGACATCTCGTTGACAGTTCAGACAGGAGACTTCATTGCGGTTATCGGCACGAACGGTGCCGGAAAGACGACTCTCATCCAGGCGATCGCCGGCGTCGTCGCTCCCCCGAGGGGGCGGGTCACGGTCGGTGGCCTCGATCCGGCCACAGGGGATCTCCCTGCACTCGCCGCGCACGTCGGGTTCGTGTTCCAGAACCCTGAACATCAGTTCATCGCACACACCGTCGTGGATGAACTCACGCACGGGCTTCGGATGCGTGGCAGCAATCCACACGACATCGACGCGCAGGTCACGGCCATGCTCGAACGATTCGGACTTGCAGAACTGCGCGACGAGCATCCGTTTCTGCTGTCTGGCGGCCAGAAACGGCGGCTCTCCGTCGGTACGGCACTGATCGCCGGCCCACCCGTTCTCGTGCTCGACGAACCGACCTTCGGCCAGGACCGCGAGCGCGCAGACGAACTGATGTCGCTGCTGTCGCGCCTCAACCGTGACGGAACGACCATCGTCGCAGCCACTCACGACCTGCAGCTCGTCGCCGAGTACGCCACCCACGTCGCCGTCCTCCGCGACGGTGAGCTGCTCGACACCGGGCCAACGGAGCGGATCCTTGCAGACACCGATCTGCTCGAGAGCGCCGGCCTTCGCCCGCCTCCATTGGCACGGGCGATGCGGAATCTGACCGCCCACCCGGAGTGGCGGTCGATCACCCGCCTGGCCGATCTCCCGGGCGCACCGTCATGACCCTCGACCCGTACACGTCGCTCGATGCACCACCGCGGGCATTCCTGCACAGGCTCAACCCACTCGCGAAGCTCGCCGCTCCCCTGCCGTTCATGGCGTGGTTGCTCGTGGTGCGCGACCTGTGGACGCCCCTGCTCTTTCTGTGTTTCGCCGTGGTCCTTGTCCTGGTCGGAGGCCGGCTCAGCCTGCGGCGCGGCGCGGCGCTGGTCATCGGCATTCCGATCGGTGTCTTCGTGCTGTCGCTGAGCTTCGGCCTGTGGACGGATGCATCGCGCGTCGATTCGACCGCCGTCCTGTTCCAGCTCGGCGAGTACCGCTTCTTCGCCGGGGCCTGGCTGATCGGCCTCGCGACGGCGTTGCGCCTGGCTGCCATCCTCTCTCTCGCGCTGATCCCCGGGCTGACGACGACCGGGCCGGACTTTGTGCGGTCGGCGGTGCAGCACCTGCGGGTGCCGTATCGGATCGGCTACACGGCGCTTGCCGCGTACCGGTTCGTTCCGCGCTTCAGGCACGACCTCGACCTCATCACGCAGGCGCACCGCGTCCGGGGGGTCGCGGGCGGTCGCGGGCCGGTCGCGAGCATCCGACGGTCGTTCGGATACGTTGTTCCGCTTCTCGCCGGAGCGATCCGTCACGCCGAACGGGTGTCGTTCGCGATGGACTCCCGCGCGTTCGGCGCTCACCCCACGAGAACCGAGCGTCACCTCGTTCCTCTCCGGGCGCGGGATGCCGTCTTCGTCGCCACGTTCTGGCTGATCGGCATCGTTCTGCTGATCGTTGCGGCCCGCCTGGGCTGACCACACCTTTTTTGCCCACAGGCGCGGCTCGGCCATCCGCAATCATCGAATGTATGTTCTAATGAAGAGATGCGGTGGGACGGACAACAACTGGGCACGGAAGAACCGTCGGCGCTGCCGGGGCTCGCGAAACTCAACAACCTCGTGCGGAGCGTGCAGACTCCGGACTTCGCCGGGGTGACCTTTCACGAGGTGCTCGCGAAGTCGGCCCTCAACCGCATTCCGCGCCAGTCGCAGATGCCGTTCGGCTGGACGATCAACCCGTACCGTGGCTGCAGCCATGCGTGTGTGTATTGCTTCGCCCGCCCCACCCACACCTACCTCGACTTCAACGCCGGCGACGATTTCGATAACCAGGTGGTCGTCAAGGTCAACGTCGCCGACGTCCTCAAGAAAGAGGTGTCGAAACCGAGCTGGGGCACGTACCCGGTCGCCCTCGGCACCAACACCGATCCGTACCAGCGGGCGGAAGGCCGATACTCCCTGATGCCCGGCATCATCGAGACGCTGGCCCACTCGGGGACTCCGCTCTCCATTCTGACGAAAGGGACGCTGCTCCGACGCGACCTGCCCCTCCTCGCAGAGGTGGCGCAGACCGTGCCTGTCGACCTCGCCATGTCCATCGCCATCTACGACGACGAGCTGCAGAAGTCCATCGAGCCCGGGACCCCGTCGGCGAAGGCGCGCTTGGCGACGGTCACCGCTGTGCGCGAGGCCGGGCTGGACTGCAGCGTGTTCCTCATGCCGATCCTGCCCTACCTCACCGACACGAAAGCGCATCTCGACGAGGCACTCAGGCGCGTGGCTGACGCCGGTGGCACGAGCGTGCTGTTCAGCTCGCTCTACCTCAAACCCGGCGTCAAGCCGTGGTTCATGCACTGGCTCGAGCGGCAGCATCCGGAACTCGTGCCGAAGTACCGGGCCCTGTACGCGAAAGGGTCGTACGCACCTAAGGAATATCGGCAGTGGCTCGCTTCCCGTCTCTCCCCGCTGATCCGGGCGCACGGACTCGAGCGGGGAAAGGAAGACCCGTCGACAGGCGGCATCCGCTCGAAAGCGCTCGGGATGCTGCGCAACGACGTCGGCGAGCGTGTCGCCTTCGCGAGCGACGACGGTTCGACCGGTGCGCGAATCCTGCCGTCGACCGCCGAGCCGATGCTGTTCTGAGGCAGGCATCACAGCGGATGCTCCGCGTTACGTCGCCGAAACAGTTATGCGCTTGGCTTGGGGCATGGAACACCAACCAATCACCGTCTCGATCGAGCGCCGGGTGAACCCCGAGCGCATCGCCGAGGCCACCGCCTGGGTCCAGTCGGGCATCCGCATGGCCGGGGCTTTTCCCGGCTTTCTCGGGTCGGGCTGGGTACGAGCCGGAGCGCGGTCAGAGACCTGGCACATGCTCTACCGCTTCACCGACGAGTCCACCCTCGAGGCGTGGGAAGACTCGGACCAACGCACGCACTGGCTCAGCGATGGCCGCGAGTTCATGGAACAGTCCCGGGTGGAGAAGCGCACCGGGATCGAGGGCTGGTTCGACGAACCATCCGAGCAGCAGGCGACCGCGGCCTCGGCCGTCACCCCGCCACGCTGGAAGCAGGCCACGAGCATCTGGCTCGGTTTCTTCCCGCTCAACCTCGCGTTCACGGTACTCGTCACGGCGTTCATCCCCGGCTGGGACGAGCTCGGCGTCTTTCTGCACGTTCTGATCTCGACGCTCACCCTCGCGCCGATCATGACGTTCTGGGTGCTCCCGTTCGTCACCCGGCTCCTCCGAGGCTGGCTTCACGCGCCACGCCGGCGGCTGGGCGTCGTCGAGCTCAGTCCTCGATGAGCCTTTTGCCGAGCACGACGACCTCGTCAGTCGCGTAACCGAGAGTCCGATAGAACGCGACGACGTGCTCGTTCGTCGATCGCACCATGAGCATGATCTTCGGGCAACCACGCTCGGTCAACAGTCTCTCTGCCTCGGCGACGAGAGCCCGGCCGAGACCTGTTCCTCGACGGTCGGATGCGACGGCCAGGTAGTACATCCAGCCGCGATGCCCGTCGAACCCGACCATGACGGAGGCTTGCACCCCGGCTTCCGTCTCGCCGACGAGGAACAGTTCCGGCTGGCTGCTGAGCTTTCGTACGATGTCAGCGTACGGATCGTTCCACGGACGGGTAAGACCGCACTCGCGCCACAGGGCGACGACCGATTCGGTGTCGTCGGTCCGGTCGTTTTTCGAGAATGGGCGGATGCGCATCCGCCCATTCTCGCGTTAACGAGACATCGGCGGACCAGACCGTGAGGTCCGATCCGCCGATGTCGGCTGCAGCGGGTTAGCGCGTGAGCTTCGCGTTGGTCATGCGACCGGCGAGCTCCTCGATGATTTCGTCACCGGGGCGGGCGTTGACGTAGTCCGCCTCGATCTCGGCGCGGCCGAGAAGGTCGGTCATCCGACGCTGGCGTGCCTTCGGGATGATGGTCACGACGGTGCCGACCTTGCCCGCGCGGCCGGTACGACCGGAACGGTGGAGGTACGTCTTGTACTCGTCGGGGGCGTCAGCCTGGATGACGAGCGTGATGTCATCCACGTGGATGCCGCGGGCGGCGACGTCCGTCGCAACGAGCACGTTGACCCGACCAGAGGTCAGCTGCGCCAGGTTGCGGGTACGACGGGCCTGGTTGAGGTCACCGTGGAGCGAGACGGCGCGGATGCCTGCATCTTCCAGCTGGTCGGCCAGACGCTCGGCATATGCACGGGTGCGCGAGAAGATGAGGGTCTTCTCGTTGCGGTTGGCGAGCTCTTCGATAAGGCGGTCCTTGTCGCGGTGCTCGACCACGAGAACGCGGTGGTCGATCGTCGCTGAGGCCTGGTCTTCACCGGCGACCTCGTGAACGGACGGCTTCGGCAGGAACTCCTTGACGAGCGAGGCAACACCCTTGTCGAGCGTGGCAGAGAACAGCAACTTCTGGCCACCGGGGGCGGTCAGTCGCAGGATCCGCTGCACCGGCTCGAGGAAGCCGAGGTCGCACATGTGGTCGGCCTCGTCGAGGACAGTGACGGTGACCTCGGAGAGGTCGAGGCGACCCTGCTCGATGAGGTCTTCGATGCGGCCCGGCGTGCCGACGATGATGTCGACGCCACGCTGGAGGGCACCGACCTGGCGGCCCTGCGGCACTCCACCGTAGATCTGGGTGGTGAAGAGGCCGACGCTGCGGGCGATGGGCTGCACCGTACGGTCGATCTGCAGGGCGAGCTCACGGGTCGGAGCGAGGATGAGGGCGCGGGGCTTGCGACCCATGGCACGCTTCTTGCCTCCGCCGTTTTCCATCAGCTTCTCGACAAGCGGAGCGCCGAAGGCGATGGTCTTGCCTGAACCGGTGCGGCCACGGCCGAGGACGTCGCGACCAGCGATGACGTCAGGAATGGTCGCCGCCTGAATGGGGAACGGGCTGGCCGCTCCGAGTTCTGCGAGGGCCGCGACGATGTTTCCGCCGAGACCGAGGTCTGCGAACGAGACGCCTTCGACGTCGGTGGCCAGGGTTGCCTGTGCCTCGAGGCGCTCGAGCACGACGTCGTCCTCGGGCGTGAAGTTGCCCTTGGCGTCGCGGTTCGGGTAGAAGTTCTTCTCGCCGGAGTCCCGGCGAGGACGGTCGTTGCCGAAGTCCTTACGCGGTTCGCGATCAGTGCGGTCGTACGAGCCACGCTCGGGGTGGTCGCCGAACGAGCGCTGCGGGCGGTCGTCGCGCTTGTACGCGGGACGCTCGGTCCGCTCGCCACGGTTGTACGCGGGACGCTCAGTGCGGTCCGGACGGTTCTCACCACGGTTATAGGTGGGACGCTCGGTCCGCTCGCCGCGGTTGTACGCGGGACGCTCAGTGCGGTCCGGACGGTTCTCACCACGGTTGTACGCGGGACGCTCGGTGCGGTCCGGACGGTTCTCACCACGGTTATAGGTGGGACGCTCGGTGCGGTCCGGACGGTTCTCACCACGGTTATAGGTGGGACGCTCGGTGCGGTCCGGACGGTTCTCACCACGGTTGTACGCGGGACGGTCGGTGCGGTCCGGACGGTTCTCACCACGGTTGTACGCGGGACGCTCGGTGCTGCGGGGGGCGCGCTCTCCGCGCGTGTAGCTGGGGCGCTCCGCATTGCGGGGAGGCTGCACGTCGCGGTCATAGCGCTCGTCGCGGGGCGCACGCTGTTCACGGGGCTCGTCCGAGTGACGACGAGCGGCACGCTCGTCGGCGTTCCAGCGCGCCTTCTTGGGGGCATCGCCCTCGACCGGGCGGTGGCCGCGGTGTCCGGGGCTCCGGCTTCCGGTCGCGGCACCTGCCGGACCACCGCTCTTGCGTGCGTAGGTGGGATCGAAGTTCTTGGCAGGGCGCCCGCCGGCTGGTTTCTTGTTCTTGGGCATAGTTCTTTCCGGGTTGTATGTATGCATGAATCGCGAAGCGCGCGCAGCAAAACTGCGGCATTCTCATACCCGAGCAGTCGATGGCCGGGACCGTTTCACATCGTGTGAATACGTACGCGTTATCGCGACGTATAACCGGCCCACCAGACTTACAAACCCTTCCGCGGTACATCCCGCGGTGTCCAGAGCCGACCCGGCAACATTACGGCATGATCGGGTCCTGTGTCTATGGAGAAAGCAAAATGGCCCAGATTCGCGGCAAATACGCAGAGTTCCCCCGCTCCGGAGTATCCTTCAGTTACACCCGCCTAACCCGGCGGCGAACCCGAGTCCCGGGCTCGGGACGACGTACTGAACAAATGGAGGTGGAGCTTTGAGCTTCCTCGCGTTTCTTCTACTCGGTCTGATCGCTGGGGCGATCGCTAAGGCCATCCTTCCTGGTAAACAGGGCGGCGGCTGGTTCATCACACTGCTACTCGGTGTCGTGGGCGCCCTGCTCGGTGGTTGGCTCGGCAGCCTGCTCTTCGGAGTCGACCTGCAGGAGTTCTGGAGCATCCAGACCTGGCTCGTCGCCATCGTCGGCTCGATCATCGTCCTTCTGCTGTACGGACTGTTCACGCGTAACTCCCGTAAGGCGTAACCGACCACTCGCGTTCGCACGGATGCCTCCCCGCTCGTCGGGGAGGCATCCGTCGTTAACGAGACCAGCGGTCGGCAACATGTGAAAGGCCTCCGAACCGGGCTGAGATGTTGAGATCGACCGCCTGGTCAGGAAGGGTGGGACACTTCATTCGCCAACCGGAAGGAAGAGCATGCTCACCCTCACCGAGAACGCCAGCACCATCGTCAAGACCATCACCGTCCAGACCACCGGCACCGAGACCGGCGGACTTCGCATCTCGAGCCCCGCCGCAGAGAGCGTCGACCTGTCGGTCGCCGTCGCCGGCTCCCCCGAGCCCAGCGACTCCGTCGTCGAGGTGGCAGGCGCTCGCGTCTTCCTCGAAGAGAACGCTGCCGTCGTGCTCGATGACAAGATTCTCGACGCCGAAGTGGACGAAGCCGGTGCCGTCCGGTTCGCCATCGGCGAGCAGACACCGCTGCAGAATTAAGCACGTCGTAACCACGGCGAAACAGTTCCGCGGTTGACTGGCAGCATGACGACTACGGAACCGACGCACACCGCGGCATCCGTTTCGGTTGCCGTCGAAAGCCCGAGGCAGGACGAGGTCTTCACCCTCCTGCGCCTCGGTACCGAGTTCGCCGAGTCGCAGTACCGGCCTGAGAACAACTTCCTCCTGGACACCGATGAACTCGAACGCCCGGGAGTGCAGGTCTATGTGGCTCGATCCGAGGGCGGTGATGCGGTCGGTATGGCCGCCCTCGTTCCGTGGGGGATGGCCGTGACCGAACTCAAACGCATGTTCGTTCACCCCGACGCTCGTGGGCGCGGGGTCGCAGCGCGCCTCCTCGAACGCATGGAGGCCGACGCCCGGGCGGCCGGACTCCGGCAGATCGTGCTCGAAACGGGCACGCTCCACACGGCAGCTCAGTCCCTGTACCTGCACTGCGGCTATGAGAGCATTCCGCAATTCGGTCAGTACATCGGCGAGAAGTACAGCTACTGCATGGCGAAGATGCTGTCGCATTGAGCGATCAGCACTCGGTGATCTCCGCTCAGCGGGCAGCTGTTGAGGGCCGATGTGGTCTGCCCGCCCTGTCTGGAAGTCGTCCTCTGGGCTGACCCGTTGCGATACCTGCGGCGGACGCGACGGATCGGTGCCGTTGCCTACTGTCGGATCGTGGCGCACAATCGTGCGCCACGATCGGACGGACGCAATGCACCAACTCACCGAGGTCATCCTCGATACCGTGACCTCTCCGTGGGTGTTCGCGGTGGTCTTCCTTGTTGTCGTCATCGACGGGTTCTTCCCTCCGATTCCGAGCGAAACCATCGTCGTCGCCGCTGCGGCGATCGGAGTGACAGCCGGAACCCCCCACCCGCTGCTCATTGTGCTTGTTGCCGCTGTCGGTGCCGCCTTGGGCGACAACATCGCCTACCTCATCGGTCGGGGCATCGGTGTCGACCGCTTCCGCTGGATGAGGCATCCACGAATGACACGAGGTTTCGACAGGGCTTCGAAGGGAATCCGGCAGCGACCAGCCGCGCTCATCCTCACCGCGAGATACATCCCGGTCGGACGGATCGCCGTCAACATGACCGCGGGCGCCACTCGCTTCCCCCATCGCCGATTCTGGCCACTCACCTTGCTCGCCGGAGCGTCGTGGGCCGCATACTCCGTGGCGATCGGAGTACTCGCCGGCCACTGGGTCTCTGATCAGCCGATTCTCGGCGCCGCGATCGGGGTCGTTCTCGCGGTCGCGCTCGGGGTCGTTCTCGACCGGGTGACGCAGCTGGTCGCGCGCAGGCGTGCCGCTCAGGTCCGCCCACGGATGCGTCGGGCCAGGTCGGCGGCCGTCGCCGAGACCTCACGCACCACGGCGTCGGATGCCGTTCCGGCCGGGAATGTCACCGCAACAGCGGCAGCGGGCCAGCCCACGTGGTCGGGAACAGCCACCGCGACGGATGCCATCCCCGGAGACACCTCCCCGTCTTCCGTAGCCACACCCGATGCCGGGACGGCGTCGAGCAGCCGACGCAGCTCGCTGTAACGGGTGGGCCCGATCCCGGTGCGGTCGACGAAGGACGCCGCATCGGGAAAGAGCGCCCGCACCTGCCCACGCGGCATCCCGGCGAGCATCGCCCGACCAGATGCCGTCAGGTGCGCCGGAAGCCGCACCCCGACGTCGGTGACGAGGTGAGGCCGACGGGGAGCTCGCTCCTCGACGATGTAGAGGACATCGCGCCCGTGCATCACCGCGAGGTGCGCGCTCTCGCCGACCCGGTCGACGAGGTCGGCCAGCAGGGGATGGCCGAGCCTGCTCAGTGGCTGTTGCCGCGCGAACCCCCCCGACAGCTCGAACGCGGCGACGCCCAGACCGAACCGCCGCGCCTCGGGCAGGTGAACGACGAACCCGCGATCCTGCAGAACGCCGAGCAGGTGGTACACGGTCGAGCGAGGAAGGTGGAGCGCCCCAGCGATGCTGGCTGCGGCGATCGGTCCACGCTGGGCGGCGAGGTGCGAGAGGATGCGGAGCGTGGCATCCGCCGCTGGAACCTTCGAGTCGGCCATCGTGTCCACCTTGCGAATCAAACTGTCTGGGATACCGGACTGATCCGAGTGTACGGCTGTTGCCGCCCGAGCAGCGGAATGGTCGACTCGGAGGATGAACAGCACAGCTACGACGGCCCTCGCTCCCGGGGCGATCGTCACTGTCGGGCGCGCCGGCCTCACAGACGGTGACGTTGTCGCCGTCGCCCGGTTCGACGCCCGGATCGGGCTCGACCCGGCAGCGCTCGACGAGGTCAGGGCGACCAGAGCCATCATCGACGCCCTCGCCACTGACCCGGTCGGTCACTACGGGATCTCGACCGGATTCGGCGCTCTTGCCACGACATTCATCGACGCTGAACGCCGCGGCCAGCTGCAGCAAAGCCTGATCCGCTCGCATGCCGCCGGGTCAGGACCCGAGGTGGAACGCGAGGTCGTGCGCGCCCTCATGCTGCTGCGATTGTCGACGCTGATGACCGGTCGCACCGGAGTGCGCGTCCGAACCGCGCACGCATACGCTGACCTCCTGAACGCGGGTATCACCCCGGTAGTGCGCGAGTTCGGTTCGCTGGGCTGCTCGGGCGACCTCGCCCCTCTCGCCCACTGCGCCCTGGCGGTGATGGGAGAGGGTGACGTGCGTGATGCCACCGGAACGCTCGTTCCGGCGTCAGATGCTCTGCGCGCTGCCGGCCTCGAGCCGGTGCTCCTTGCCGAGAAAGAGGGACTCGCGCTCATCAACGGGACGGACGGCATGCTCGGCATGCTCGTACTCGCCTTGCACGATCTGCGGATGCTGCTCCAGACCGCGGACGTTTCGGCGGCGATGAGCGTGGAAGCTCTTCTGGGAACGGATGCCGTGTTCGCGGCGGACCTGCACGCCATGCGGCCCCAGATTGGCCAGTCGGAGTCAGCTGCGAACCTCCGCGCTCTGCTCAGCGGCTCGGCGATCACCGCGTCGCACGCCGGCCCGGAGTGCACGGCCATCCAGGACGCCTACTCGCTTCGGTGCAGTCCGCAGGTGCACGGCGCGGCGAGAGACACCGCAGACCACGCGGCCAGGGTGGCTGAGCGGGAACTGCAGAGCGCGATCGACAATCCCGTCGTCACCGCCGACGGGAGGGTCGAGTCCAACGGCAACTTCCACGGCGCTCCGATCGGCTACGTGCTCGACTTTCTGGCGATTGCCGCCGCCGACGTGGCATCGATGTCTGAACGTCGCACCGACCGCCACCTCGACGTGGCCCGCAACCGCGGCCTTCCGCCGTTCCTCGCTCACGAGGTCGGCGTCGATTCGGGCCTGATGATCGCGCAGTACACCGCGGCGGGGATCGTCTCGGAGCTGAAACGCCTCGCAATGCCAGCGTCGGTGGATTCGATCCCCTCGTCGGCGATGCAGGAGGATCACGTGTCGATGGGCTGGGCGGCGGCCCGCAAGCTGCGCCGCTCTCTCGACGGGCTCGCCCGCGTTCTCGGTATCGAGGTGCTCACTGCTGCCCGGTCGCTCGACCTGCGGGCTCCCCTGCGGCCGGCACCGGCAACAGCCGCAGCACTCGCCGCCGTCCGGACGGTCGCTGCGGGACCGGGCCCCGACCGGTATCTCTCCCCCGAGATCGAAGCCGTCGCCGGTCTCGTGCGCTCCGGCGCGATCAGGGATGTCGCGGCAGCCGTCACGAAAGGACTGAAATGAGCGCCCCACGCACCGTTCGCGCAGCCCGCGGGACCGCCATCACCGCCAAGAGCTGGCAGACCGAGGGCCCATTGCGGATGCTGATGAACAATCTCGACCCCGACGTGGCAGAACGGCCGGACGACCTCGTCGTTTACGGCGGCACCGGTAAAGCCGCCCGCAGCTGGGAGGCGTTCGACGCGATCGTCGAGACGCTCGAATCGCTCGAATCCGACGAGACCCTCCTCGTGCAGTCGGGCAAGCCGGTCGGCGTCTTCCGCACCCACGAGTGGGCGCCGCGCGTTCTCATCGCGAACTCGAATCTTGTCGGGGACTGGGCCACCTGGCCGGAGTTCCGCCGACTCGAGGCGCTCGGGCTCACCATGTACGGGCAGATGACCGCCGGATCGTGGATCTACATCGGCACCCAGGGCATCCTGCAGGGCACATACGAGACCTTCGCCGCCGTCGCCGCGAAGCGCTTCGGCGGGACCCTGGCCGGCACGCTCACCCTGACCGGAGGTGCGGGTGGAATGGGCGGGGCTCAACCGCTCGCCGTCACCATGAATGACGGCGTCGTTCTGATCGTCGACGTCGACGTGGCCCGGTTGCAGAGGCGCGTCGAGCACGGCTACCTCGACGAACTGTCCTCCTCGCTGGATGAGGCGGTCGAGCGCGTGCTTGCCGCGAAGACCGACAGGCAACCCCTGTCTGTCGGGGTCGTCGGCAACGCCGCCACCGTGTTCACCGAGTTGCTCGGCCGCGGCGTTGCGATCGACATCGTCACCGACCAGACCAGCGCGCACGACCCGCTTTCCTATCTGCCGGAGGGAGTCAGCGTCGACGAGTGGCCTGAGCTGGCGGCACGCGACCCGGAGGGCTTCACCGCCCGAGCCCGCGCCTCCATGGCGAAGCAGGTGGATGCGATGGTCGCTTTCCAGGATGCCGGCGCCGAGGTCTTCGACTACGGCAACTCGATCCGCGCGGAAGCACAACTCGGCGGGTGCGAGCGGGCCTTCGACTTTCCCGGGTTCGTGCCCGCGTACATCCGTCCCCTGTTCGCCGAGGGCAAGGGGCCGTTCCGTTGGGCGGCGCTTTCCGGCGACCCGGCCGATATCGCTGCAACGGATCGCGCCATCCTCGAGTTGTTCCCAGACGACGAGCATCTGCATCGCTGGATCACGAAGGCACAGGACGCCGTGCGGTTCGAGGGCCTGCCCGCCCGCATCTGCTGGCTCGGCTATCAGGAACGTCACCTCGCCGGTCTGAAGTTCAACGAGATGGTCGCGTCCGGGGAGCTCAGTGCGCCGCTTGTCATCGGCCGCGACCATCTCGATTCGGGATCGGTCGCGTCACCGTATCGCGAGACCGAGGGGATGGCGGACGGCTCGGACGCGATCGCGGACTGGCCGCTGCTCAACGCGCTGCTCAATACCGCATCGGGTGCCACCTGGGTCTCGATCCATCACGGTGGAGGCGTGGGCATCGGTCGGTCGATCCACGCCGGCCAGGTTCTCGTCGCCGACGGGACCGTCCTGGCTGCCGAGAAGATCGCCCGGGTGCTCGTCAACGACCCGGGCACCGGGGTGATGCGGCACGCGGATGCCGGCTACGACCGGGCGATCGAGGTCGCTCATGAACGCGGGCTGCGGATCCCGCTTCCGCGATCATGACCGCTCACCTGCTCACCGGCATCCGTCAGCTCGTCACCAACGACGCGGGGCGCGAGGGCCTGCTCGGAGTCGTGGACGAGGCCGCGGTCGTGATCGGTGACGGCCGGATTCTCTGGGTGGGCCTGGCGCGTGACGCCCCTGCCGCCGACACCGTGACGGATGCGACCGGGTCTGCCGTTCTCCCCGGTTTCGTCGACAGCCACACCCATCTGGTCTTCGGCGGTGATCGCGCGGCCGAGTTCGAGTCGCGAATGGCGGGTCGGGCATATTCAGCCGGAGGCATCCGCAGCACGGTCGTGGCGACGCGGGCGGCATCCGACGACGAATTGAGGGCCAGGCTGAGGGTTTTCGGTGCCGAACTTCTCGCGCAGGGCACGACCACGATGGAGATCAAGAGCGGCTACGGCCTCACCGTGAGCGATGAGGAACGACTGGTGCGACTCGCTGCCGAGGTGTCGTCTGAGGTGACCTTTCTCGGAGCCCACGTGGTGCCCCCCGAGTTCGCTGCCCGGTCAGGTGACTATGTCGATCTCGTCGTCGGCGAGATGCTCGACGCGTGCGCGCCCTACTCGCGGTGGATCGATGTTTTCTGTGAAACCGGTGCTTTCACTGTGGCCGAGGCCCGCCGGGTGCTCGAGGCGGGCATCGCCAGGGGGCTGGGCGCCCGGGTGCATGCCAACCAGCTGGGTCCGGGCGATGGAGTCCGGCTGGCTGTCGAGCTCGATGCTGCGAGTGTCGACCATTGCACCGTGCTGAGCGACGACGACGTGGCTGCGCTCGCGGCATCCGACACAGTGTGCACTCTGCTGCCAGGGGTCGAGTTCTCGACGCGGCAGCCGTATCCGGATGCGCGACGACTGGTCGATGCGGGAGTGACGGTAGCTCTGGCGAGCGACTGCAACCCCGGTTCGAGTTTCACATCGTCGATGGCGTTTTGCATCGCGGTCGCCGTTCGGGACATGGGGATGACACCCGAGGAGGCCGTATGGGCGGCGACAGCGGGCGGAGCGGCGGCATTGCGCCGCTCGGACGTCGGTCGGATCATCCCGGGTGCCAGGGCCGACTTGCTGCAGCTGCGGGCGCCCGATGTCGTGCACCTCGCCTATCGCCCCGGCGTGCCACTGGTCGAGCGCGTGTGGAAGGACGGCGAACTCGTCGTCGGCTGAGCCTGCGCCTGCTCATGGAGCTCTCTCCTGACTGTGGAGAGAGCCCCATGTCACCGCGATGCGATGCCCGCAGCAACCTCGAGCACGCAGAGCGCCGCGAGACGCACGGTGCGACCGTCCGGGGCATCCAGCAGCGCGTCGATCTCGGTGATGTCGACCGAGCGCACCCGGACGTCAGCTCCGGCAGCCCGTGCGACGGCCCGCAGTTCATGCGCAGCGATTCCTCCGGGAACGGATGCAGGGCAGGCAGGTGCCACCGTGCGGTCGCACACGTCCACGTCGAGGTCCACGTGAATCGGACCGCCTGCGCTCCCCGCTACGTCGAACGCCTCGGCGAGGATGTCGGCGAGCGGGCGGGAATGCAGCGCGCTCCTCGGCACCACGGTGATACCGAGATCCAGCGCGCGTTCGGTGTATGCGCGGGAGTTGGCGAAGTCGGCTATCCCGATCTGCACGATCCGCCGGGGGTCGAGTCCGGCTTCGATCAGACGGCGCACGGGGGATCCATTCGAGATGCCGTCGCGGAGGTCATGGTGCGCGTCAAGTGTGACGAGTCCCGCCGAGGGCAAGTCACTCCCCCACGCGCCAAGCGCAGCCGGAACGGTCGCGGCGTTGTCCCCGCCGAGCGCCACGGTGAGGGTCGCGGGTGCGGCAGCAGCCGCCATGAGGGCCGTTGCGATCGGTTCGCCGTCGCCGTCCGGTTCCACAGCGTCACCGGCGTCGGCGAAGACGAGCTCGTCGAGGTTGCGGCCATCGAGAGAGGCTGCATACGGGGAATAGCGCCGCAGTGCCGCGCGCACGGCAGCGGGGGTCGCGTGGGCGGAGGTCGGCGACAGCGACGTTCGCCAGGTCGGGATGCCGATGAGCGCCAGGTCGGCCGGCCCTCCGAGGTGCAGAGGCCAGTCTCCCGCTCGCGGCCAGAGGGGGTCAGCAGGAAGATTCGGCATCGGCATGGGAGAACGCTAGCAAGCACGTGCCGGTGCCGACAGGCATCCGTGCGGGCGCGCGTCCGGGATCCCGGACCGGATGTCGCCGTCCGGAACCGATGCCGTCGCGCCTATGCCGTCGCCGCAGCCTCGCGGGCGGCCCGGCGGGCAAGCCGCCTTTCCCGCGCGCCCTCGACGAGGTTGTAGAGCGTCGGGAGCACGATGAGCGTGAGGAACGTCGAGGAGACCAGGCCACCGATCACAACGATCGCAAGCGGCTGCGAGATGAACCCGCCGTGCCCGGTGATTCCGAGCGCCATCGGCACGAGAGCGAAGATCGTGGCGAGTGCGGTCATCAGGATCGGACGGAGCCTTCTGCTCGATCCATGACGAACGGCTTCAGCCACACTCATCCCCCTGTCGCGGTACTGGTTCACGAGGTCGACGAGCACGATGGCGTTGGTCACCACGATTCCGATGAGCATCAGGACACCGATGAGGGATGCCACGCCGAGCGGCACGCCAGTGATGACCTGCAGGCCGATCGCTCCTGTCGCCGCGAACGGCACCGAGACGAGCAGCAGCAGCGGCTGGCGGAGCGACCGGAAGGTCGCGACCATGACGACGTAGACGATGAGGATCGCCGCGAGCATGGCCAGCCCGAGCTGCTCGAACGCCGTGCTCTGGTCGGCGGTGACGCCACCGAGGCTGGCGCTGGCACCCCCGGGAAGATCGAGCGAGTCGAGTGCGGCGGTGACCTCGGCACTCGCGGTGCCGATGTTGTCGCTCGATGGGGTGATCGCGACGGTGGCCGAACGCTGGCCACGCACCGTGGTGATCGACGACGGACCGTCGACCTCTTCGACGGTGGCGAGCGAATCGAGGCTCACCGGTCCGAGTATGGTCGGCACGGTCAGTGCGGCGAGCTCGGCCATCGACGTCGGGGGGTTCTCGGTGGCGATGTAGATGCTTACGGTTGTCTCGTCGATGACGATGGTTCCTGCGGTCGACGGCTGCATGGCTGCCGAGACGAGACTGCCGAGCGCCACCTCCGAATAGCCGGCCTCAGCCGCGCTGTCACGGTCGACCTCGATAGCGATGTACGGGCGCGAATCGCTGAGGTTGTTGGTGACCTGGCGCATGCCGTCGAGGTCCTCTGCGGCTGCCGTCACAGCGTCCGTCGCCTCCTGGAGTGCGTCCTGTGTCGGGGCGGTGATGTCCACCTCGATGTCGCTCGATGCCCCGAATCCACCGGATGCCGCCACCTCGATCTCACCGGCGCCGTCGACGTCGGCGAGTTCGGTGCGCACGCGGGACTGCAGTTCTTCCTGGTCGGCGTCTTCGTTCGTGGTGATCGAGTAGGTGATGCTGCCGGCTCCGCCGCCCGTGAAAGCGTCGCGCAGGCTGCTCCCGGACGATCCGATCGAGAGCTGGACTGTTTCGATGCCATCGATCCCGCGCAGGGCTTCCTCGACCTGTCCAGCGGCGGCATCCTGCGCTTCGAGGCTGGAGCCGACCGGGAGCGTCTGCGAGACGGTCAGGGTGTTCTGTCCGGAGTCGCCGAGGAAGTTCGTCTTCATGAACGGCACGAGCGCCAGGGTTCCGCCGAGGACGAGAACCGCGAGCAGAATCGTGACGAGCGAGTGCTTCAGCGTCCAGGCGATGATCGGCAGGTAGCCCTTTTGCAGGAGCGTGGGGTGGTCGAGTTCGTCTTCGTCTTCGGTGCCGCTTCGGCGGGAACGACGGGTCGAAGGCGACGCGGGAACCGATGCCGCCTCGGCCACGAGCACGGGAGCGGGTTCGGTCACTGTCTCCGCTGCGGCGGTGTCGGCTTCGGCTTCGGCGACGTCGACACGGTCGGCGTCAGCACGATCGGGGGCGACAAGGTAGCGGGCTTCGACGATCGCCGGAGAGGCGAACACGCCTGAGGGAAGCTCGCTGGTCACAGGCGCGGGGTCGCCGGCGCCGACGGCGGCTGGAGCATCCACGTCTGTGCCGGCGGATCCCGTGCCTGTCGAGGATTCCAGCGCGGCGGCCTTCTCGGCTCTCGACCGGCGTGCCTCTCTCGCAGTGCGCGGCTCCTTCGGCTGGCGCGCGTCTTTCGCGCGGAGGAACCAGTACGCGAGCACCGGCACGATGGTGAGAGAGACGAGGAGCGACGCGAGCAGCGCGATCGTCACCGTGAGCGCGAACGGGCGGAACAGCTCACCGGTCATGTCACCGACGAACGCCAGTGGCAGGAAGACGGCGACGGTCGTGACCGTCGACGCGGTGATGGCACCGGCGACCTCGCGAACGGCGGTCAGGATGGAGAAGGTACGGCCGTCTGCACTGCGATCCCGTGCCGCGTTCATGTGCCGTTTGATGTTCTCGATCACCACGATCGAGTCGTCGACCACCCGGCCGATGGCGATGGTCAGCGCACCGAGGGTGAGGATGTTGAGCGTGTAGCCGGTGGCCTGCAAACCGATGAAGGTGATGAGCACCGACGTGGGGATCGAGATGGCTGTCACCAGGGTGGCGCGGAAGTCGAGCAGGAAGACGAGGATGATCAGAACGGCGAAGACCAGCCCGAGGAGCCCTTCGGTCGCCAGTGATTCGATCGACTGTTCGATGTACGGCGCCTGGTCGAACACGATCGACAGTTCCACGTCGGAGCCGAGAGCCTCTTCGAGGTTGGGAAGCAGTGCCCGAACGCCCTTCGAGACGTCGACGGTGTTCGCAGCAGGAAGCTTCGTCACGGCGATCGTGAGAGCAGGCTTTCCGTCGACCCGCGAGATGCTCGTCACCGGGTTGTCAGTGAGGGCGACGGATGCGACGTCGCCGAGGGTGAGGAGCTCACCGGGGGTCGCCCCGATCAGTGGGAGTGCAGAGATGTCGTCGACCGATCCGAGCTTCGACCCGGTCTGCACGGCGAAGGTGCTGTCGTTCTCGGTGATCTCGCCTGCCGGGCGGAGCACGCCGTTCTGTTGGAGCGTGCGGCGGATGTCTGAAGCGGCCAGACCGGCATCCTGCAGTTCACCGGCATCCGGAGTGATCGTGACCCGCTGACCGACATCACCGACGAGAGCAGCCTCGCGAACGCCCTCGACGTCTTCGATATCGGGAACGGCGGTGCGGCTGAGCGCTTCGGAGAGCGCGTCGGTGTCGCCGTCGGCGCCGGTCGCCGCGAGTTGGATGACCGGCAGATCGTCGAGGCTTCCCGAGAGGACCTGCGGGTCGATGTCGGCGGGGAGTTGCGACTTGATGCGGTTGATGGCCTGATTGATTTTCTGCTCGGCGGTGGCCAGGTCGGTGCCGTAGGTGAAGGTGGCCGAGATGAGGCTGAGGTTCGTCGACGAGGTCGCACTCGTGGACTCGAGGCCGGCGACGCCCTGAATGGCGGTCTCGATCGGGGTGGAAACGTCGTCGTTCACCACTTCGGGGGCTGCACCCGGGTAGTTGGTGATCACAGCGAGCTGCGGGAACTGCACGCTGGGGGCGAGTTCCTGCTTGAGGCTGGTCAGTGCGATTCCGCCGAACACGGCCGCGACGATGGTGACGAGTGCGATGAGCGCACGGTTTCTCATGCTGAGGACGGCGAGGGCGTGCACGATTCTCCTGTAGCCAAGGCGATGGATGCCGCGATCGCGACGAGCGAGGCGGTGATAGGCCGCTCAGCCAGTGAAATTCTGTCACAGTCCACAGCCCCACGATCGCGTATTCGCGGCGAACAGACAGTCTGGCGACGGCCGCGGATCAGACCACGCCGGCGAGCAGGGCGGAGTCGGGCACAGGGGCCCGCATGATCGACCGCCACGCGGAGGCGAGAGCGTCGATGGCGAGTTCGGTGTCTGCGACCGGGTAGGTGATCGGGATGCGCAGAAAACGTTCGAATGCCCCATCGATTCCGAAGCGTGGCCCTGCGGCGATGAGCAGTCCCTGACTGCGCGCGGCCAGGGCGAGCTGTGAACTGACGGGGGCGCCGAGCCCGACCCAGGCGGCGAGCCCGCCCGAGACGTGCGGAACCTCCCACTGCGGCAGCCGTTCGGCGAGCAGCTGCTCGACCCGATCGCGAGTGGCGCCGAGTTGGTGGCGACGCGCCAAGAGGATCTCCGGCATCTCGGGCAGTAGTTCGAGCGCGGTGAGCTGCTCGAGGATCGGCGTTCCCAGGTCGCTCGCCGTTCGTGCAGAAACCAGCTTGCGGATGACACCGCGTTCGGCCCGGATCCAGCCCAGGCGGATCCCACCCCACACTGTTTTTCCGAACGACCCGACGGTGAGGATCTTCGCACCGGCGTCGTCCGAGGCAGCGAACGGTAGAAACGGGATGCCGCTGTCGATGTCGAGCTCGGCCGTGGTCTCATCGATGACGAGCACAGTGCCCTGCCTCGCCGCTGCGCGGCACACCCGCCGACGGGCATCCGTCGTCATTGTCGCCCCTGTCGGGTTGTGGAAGTCTGGCATCAGATACGCGATCGTCGGCGACGACCTGTCGATCGCCTGCTCGAGCTCGTCGGTGTCCCAGCCGTCAGCAGCCGTTACGGCGACGGGTACGAGGCGGGCGCCGGCGATGCGGAGTGCGTCGTGGGCGTGCGGATAGGTGGGGTGTTCGATGACGGCCCGGTCGCCTCGCGACAGGTGCGTCCGCGCGATCAGCCCGATCGCATGTTGCGCACCCAGGGTGACCATGATCTCGTCAGGGGAGGTGGGCAATCCTGCGTCGATGTACCGGTCAGCGATCGCCGCCCGCAGTTCGGGGAGCCCCATCGTGTCGTAGTCGAAGTCGTCGAGGTAGTGCGTGAGCCGTGCAGCCGCCCGCTGTGCTGCCCCGGTGATCTGGTCGACGGCGGGAAGAGCAGCCTTGCTGAAGTCGAGGTAGCCGGACCCGGCGGTCGGCCCTGGACCCGGTCTCGCGCCGGGGAGCTGGGCGACGCTCCCGGAGCCGCGGGTGCTTTCGAGGAAGTCACTGTCGCGCAGTTCCCGGTAGGCGGCTGTCACAGTCGTGCGGCTCACATCGAGCCGTTCGGCGAGGTCACGCTCAGCCGGTAGCCGGGTGTCGGCGGGGATGCGGCCGTCGAGGATGAGCAGGCGAATTCGATCGGCGAGGCTGCGGTACGCGGCGTCGTCGGTTCGCCACCGCCCCAGAAGAGCGGACAGGGCTCGAGCGGTGATGTGGACCTCTGCCATGAGGCCACTATAGAGAGATTGGCCTCTTGATAGAAGGCCAATTATCAAATTGGATTGCACTTATGATTCGACGTTCCGTCCAATTGCTGATTGGACTCTTCCTGTATGGCATCGCGCTCGCGCTCATCGTGCGGGCCGCCATCGGCGTCGCACCGTGGGACGTCCTCACCCAGGGGATCGCTCTCAAGACCGGACTGGGTTTCGGGCTGATCACCATCGGGGTCGGCGCAATCGTGCTGCTGCTGTGGATTCCGCTCAAGCAGAAGCCGGGAATCGGGACGGTTCTCAACGTTCTGCTCGTCGGGCCGGCAGCCGATTTCGGTCTGTGGCTGATCCCCGATGGCCTCGACCTGTGGGTGCGGATCCTGCTCTTTCCTGCCGGGCTGATCGTGCTCGCGCTTGCCACCGGCCTGTACATCGGTGCGCGATTCGGCGCAGGACCCCGCGACGGGCTGATGACCGGGGTGCACGAACTCACCGGCTGGCCGATCTGGGTCGGACGCACCGGGATCGAAATCGTCGTCCTGTCCATCGGCTGGATCCTCGGTGGCAACGTCGGGATCGGAACCGTGCTCTTCGCCGTTCTCATCGGGCCGCTGTGCCACGTCACGATCCCGTGGTTCCGCATTCGCCTGCCGGGCGACCAGACCGACGACCGCCTCGAGGGCACCGTCCTGCCCAGCCAGCCCCTCGTGGACTCCCCCGCCAATTAGCGACGGCATGACCGACGGCATCCGCTCACCGGATGATGAACGGATGCCGTCACATCAGTTTCAGAGGTTGCGGTCAGCGTAGACCGCAAGCGCGTCGCGCACGAACTCGGCGCCGTGGAGGCCACCGTAGTTCGCGGCGAATCGCTCGTCGGCGACGTACATCTCGCCGAGTCCCGTCACGTATTCCTTCACGGCTCCCGGCGTACCCGGGATCGAGCCGAGCCACTCGACATGTCGCGCGGCCAGCACTTGCGCCTCGGCGCTGGCTGCTGAGACGCCTGACCCGGCAGCCGCCGTCCAGTCGGAGTGGAGCGTGGATACGAGCCCCTTCCACTCTCGCTTTTCCGTATCGGTCTTCGACCGCCACCAGGCGTCGGAGCTGGCGTAGGCTTCCGTGCCCCAGCGCTCCTCCACCTCGTCTTTGTACCGGGTGTGGTCGAAGCCATCGAACATGTTCTCTGCCATCAGTTGTTCACCTCCTTCCAGCTTGTTGAGGGTGTCCTCGACAGCTGCGATCTGCAGCGTGAGGCGGTCATGCTCGCGGCGGAGCCAGTCCAGGTGCGAGCGCAGGGCCGGGCCCTGGTCGGCCGACCGGCTCAGCACGTCGGCGATCGCCGGCAACCCGAGGCCGAGGTCCCGCAGGAGCAGGATCCGCTGGAGCCGCACAAGCGACTCCTCGTCGTAGTAGCGGTACCCGTTCGCGCCGACCCTGCTCGGTTCGAGCAGGCCGATCTGCCCATAGTGCCGCAGGGCGCGGCTCGTCGTTCCCGCATGTCGGGCGACCTCCTGAATCGACCAGTCCACTGCGCCTCTTCCCGTGTTGATGATCTACCTCACGCTAGAGGTTGACGCCGCGTCAAGGTCAAGCAGTAGTCAAGGTCAAGCAGTAGAGGTGCGGCGAATTGCGGATGCCGTCCGCGGAGCGAATAATCGCTGAGAACCCCTCTTCGATTGGACCCCATGGACACCATCACCGTCTCCGAACTCGCGAAGCTTCCCGACGCAGCCATCATCGACGTGCGCGAAGCAGATGAGTTCCGCCAGCTTCGTGCCGTCGGTGCCGTCAGCATCCCGATGAGCCAGTTCGTCGAGCGGAGCGGCGAACTTCCGGCCGACGAGACGCTGTACCTGATCTGCGCATCCGGAGTCCGCAGCGCCAGCGTCGCCGACTACCTCACCGGGCACGACTACCGGGCAGTGAACGTCGAAGGCGGCACATTCGCCTGGCGGGACGCCGGGTTGCCCGTGACGGAGGGCTAATCGTTTCCTGAGTGTTTCTCAGCGACCCTTGCCTCACGTTCAGACGCGATATATCGTGATCAGATCAATTGCGATATATCGCGAACCGAGAGCGGCCTCGCGGCTGCCGGGGAGAAGGAAGAACAATGGCTCTGGAAAAATGGATCGTGCTCCCTGGGGAGTCACGCATCATCGACGTCGAGCTCGTGCGCAAGCTCAAGGTCGGCCTTGTCGGAGGTCAGATCGACATCATCGGGCACGACGAATCCTCGGCGCGGGTCGAAGTGCACAGTGTGTCTGGCCGTGACCTCAAGATCTCGATCGACGGCGACGTCCTCGAAATCGATCATCCCCAACTCGGCTGGGAGAACTTTCTCGACGTCTTCAAGTCGTTCGGACAGAACTCGGCCAAGGCGCAGATCAGCGTTCTCGTTCCGCGTGCCGTCGCCCTGAACTTCGGCATGGTGTCGGCGAGCGCCCTCGTCTCCGGCCTCACCACCGATGCGCGACTCTCGACTGTGAACGGTGAGCTGCAGGTCGAGGGCGTCACCGGGGACCTCGACCTCAAGAGCATCTCAGGCGAAATGAGTGTGCAGTCGCACACCGGCGCAGTCAACGCGCACACCGTCTCGGGCGACATCACGGCATCCGGGCAGCTCACGCGCTTCTCGAGTGACGGCGTTTCCGGCGACGTGTTCGTCGACGCACTCGGACACTGCGACAAGATCTCGGCCAACACCGTGTCAGGCCACCTCACCGCGCGTCTCAGCGCGGACGTCGGCGCCCGCTATGTCGTCAACACCGTCTCAGGCACACTGCAGCTCGACCACTCGGTGATCAAAGGCACGCGCGGTCGCGGGTTCTCGAGCACCACAGAGGGCGACGGCAACTTCTACACCGACGTGTTCGCGAATTCCGTCTCAGGCAACGTCTCGGTGATTCGCCGAGCGGCAGCGGCGGAGAAGTCACGAGGCGCTGACGGTGCCGAAGACGCAGACGTTTTTCACACGGGTGGTCTGGCATGACCCCCGTCTTCAGCCACGGCAGCCTCCGGCTGTACCTGCTCAGTCTGCTCGCCGAGGGACCGAAGCACGGCTACGAGTTGATTCAGTCGCTGTCCGAACGATTTGGCGGAACCTACTCCCCCAGCGCAGGCACGATCTATCCCCGGCTCGGCAAGCTCGAGGAAGACGGTCTGGTGACCAAAGAGAGTGACGGCCGCAAGACGGTCTACTCGATCACGGATGCCGGCAGACAGGAACTCGCAAACAGACAGGGAGACCTCGAGGCGATCGAACTCGAGCTGACCGACTCGGTTCGGCGGCTGGCGGACGACGTTCGCATCGGGGTGACGGATGCCATGCGCAGCCTCAAGGCGGATCTCGCGTCTGCGGCCAGGCAGGCCAAGCAGGCGGCGTCGAGCGGGCCGTCGGTCTCCACGGAGGGCGCTGACCCCCGCACGACCGGCAGGATCGCGCTCCACGAAGCAGACGTCGTCATCTCCGCCTTCCGTTCCCAGCTCCGCACGGACCTGCGCACGCAAGCCGCGGCAGGAACTCTGACGGATGCCACGGTGCAGCAGCTCCGTGATGACCTCGACCGCGTGCGCGAGGGCATCACTGCGACGTTCGGTTCGACCACCGAATAGCCCGCATCAGCGACGAGAAGAAACGGCCCGACCCGACAGGGCGGGCCGTTTCTTGTCGTCCTGCTTGACAGCGTCCGGCGAAAGAGTAGTGTTCTCGCTCGTGACTACAGAGGGTAAACAACCCGGGTCTGACAGCCGATCGGCCAAGCGCCTTCTTCTCGGCGAACCACTCCCCACAGACAAACTCGACGGCCAGCTCCTCCCGAAGAAGCTCGCCCTCCCCATTTTTGCGAGCGACGCCCTGTCGAGCGTCGCGTACGCGCCGCAGGAACTCCTCATGATCCTCATGCTCGGCGGACTCGCATTTCTGAGCTTCGCCCCCTGGGTGGCTGCGTGCGTCGTCGTGCTCCTTGTCGTCGTCGTCGCCAGCTACCGGCAACTGATCAAGGCATACCCGTCCGGTGGTGGCGACTACGAGGTTGCGCACAAGAACCTCGGCGAGAAAGCCGGCCTTGTCGTCGCATCCGCGTTGCTCGTCGACTACGTCCTCACCGTCGCCGTGTCGGTGGCATCCGGCGTCGACAACATCATCTCGGCCCTGCCAGACCTGAATCCCTGGCGGATCGAACTCGCCGTCGGCTTCGTGCTGCTGCTCATGGCCGTCAACCTCCGAGGCGTGCGCGAATCGTCGAAGGCCTTCGCGGTTCCCACCTATCTGTTCATCGGCAGCGTCTTCGTGATGATCGTCGTCGGCCTTCTCCGCACGGCGTTCGGCGACGCGCCGGTCGCGTCGAGCGCGGCGTTCACCGTCGAGGGAGAGGATCTCAGCCGAGCCGCGTTCATCCTCCTGCTCCTGCGTGCGTTCTCCAGCGGGTGCAGTGCGCTCACCGGTGTCGAGGCCGTCTCGAACGGCGTCCCTGCGTTCCGTCGCCCGAAGGTCAGGAATGCGCAATCGACGCTCGTTCTCATGGGCGGAACGGCCATCGTGCTGTTCGCCGGGCTCACCGCCGTCGCGCTCGTCTCCGGAGTGCACTACGCCGAGAACGCGTGTTCTCTCGACGGCTTCGCCAATTGTGAGACCGCTCCCCAGCCGAGCCTGATGGCGCAGGTCGCTGCCGCGGTGTTCGGGCAGGGCAGCATCCTGTTTTTCATCATCCAGGCAGCCACGGCCTGCGTGTTGCTTCTCGCGGCGAACACCGCCTTCAACGGGTTCCCGCTGCTCGGCGCCGTCCTGGCCAGGGACGCGTACGCCCCGAAGTCGCTCAACACCCGCGGCGACCGTCTCGTCTTCTCGAACGGGATGATCCTGCTCGGGCTCGCAGCCTGCGCCATCCTCGTCATCTACCAGGCCAGCCTCACCCAGCTGATCCAGCTGTACATCATCGGCGTGTTCGTTTCGTTCACTCTCGGCCAGACGGGCATGGTGCGACACTGGGTCAGGATGCTCCGCGCGGGCGAAGGCGACCGCGGGGAAGTCTGGCGCGGCCTGGTCATCAACTCCGGCGGCGCGCTCCTCACTGCCGTCGTGCTCATCGTCGTCACGGTGACGAAATTCACCCACGGTGCCTGGCTGGTCTTCGTGCTCATGCCCGTCCTGTACACGCTCATGCTCGGGGTCAACCGGTACTACCGCGACGTCGACAGGGAGATCGAGGTCGACGACACCACGACCTTCGGCTCAGCGGGCGATCACGCGATCGTGATGATCGGCAAGATGCAGAAGCCGGCGCTGAAAGCCCTGGACTACGCTCTCGCTGCGCGTCACGAATCGATCGCTGCCGTCCACGTCTCCACCGACGAGGAGGCGACGCGTCTGCTGGAAAACCAATGGAAGCAGCAGGACATCCGGGTGCCGCTGGTCATCCTCGAGTCCCCGTATCGTGACTTCGCCGTGCCGATCGTCACGTACATCAAACGTTATCGAGAGCTGCACGGCCCGACGGTCGTCACCGTCTACCTCCCGCAGTACATCGTCGGGCACTGGTGGGAGTCGCTGCTGCACAACCGCCGGGCGAAGCGGGTGCGCAACCAGTTGATGCTTGTCCATGGCGTCGCCATCGCGCTCGTGCCGTGGCTGCTCGACTCGTCGGAACTCATCTACGGCCGCCGGTCCCGGCCGCTGCCAGGCCAGGAGCGCCGCGGTGAGCCGATCAGGGCCGTCACACGCACACCGCTACCGCCGCCGGGAGACCGCCACGCTCATCGATGAGCACGTCGACAGGCCGCGTGAACGAGCCCGGCTGGCGCCCGCGTCGACGGCGGTTCCCGGTGGGGCACCATGCTAAGATCGAAGTTAGTCTTTATCGTTCCCTGGTGGGTGAAAACCATAGGGCGGATCTTCACCGCCCCGCTACTAATTCGTAAGGGGGTCTCGCATGGGGCGTGGCCGTCAGAAGGCAAAGCACACCAAGATCGCGCGTGAGCTGAAGTCGTTTAGTCCTGATGTGAACTACGACGCTCTTGAGCGCGAGCTCACGGGTCATTCACACGACGACGCCTACAGCGACGAGGCAGCGAAGTGGTCGGAGTACACCGACGACTACCCCGCAGGAGAACCCAAGCGGGCCTGACCCAGCGACGTTTCTACGCGGCGCGAGCTGCCCGGCGTTTGTTCCACCACGCCCAGAATCGTGACATTGAACGTTTGAGGAAGCCAGCGAGTCGGCGCGCCCAGCGGAATTCGGTGCCGAGAAGAGCAAGTCCAAGAAAGACGATGAGCCACCCTGGTCCCGGCAGCGGGACGAGAAGCAGCCCGAGAATTGCCGTTCCGCCGCCGAAGACCCCGACGACCAGTCGGTAGACGCTGCGCAGCCGCGGACGCGTGTCGATCCACGCGCGCAGTGATCGCAGCATCCGGCGGAGAGGGTGCGCGGGATTCTCGCCTTCGGCGATGTCGCGACGGAGTTCGACTTCGGAAACCATGGCCTCACGCTAGAGCGTGAGGCTGGAACTTTGCCCCGAGCCGTCAGCCCGTCAGCCCGTCAACTCAGAGGATGCCGCTGACCGAGACGACGACGGCGATCACGGCGGCGACGACGACGATCCCGGTGACCCCGGCGATGGTCATCAGGAGTTCATCGCGCGCTGCTTCACGGACCTCGGTGAACGGGCTGGATAGCCGCTGACCTGTGCGTGCAATGCTCATGATGTCGAACCCCTTTCGTGAGTGAACTCTGTCACGAACGAAGGATGTCGACTGATCCGCCTGCACAGTCTTGACTTCGTGCGAGCGGTGTGCCTGAGGGTCAGGACAGCTGGTTGCGCTCCACCCAGTCGAGATACTCGGGGGTCACCGTTCCGGTGACGTAGTCGCCGGTGAAGCAGCTCATCTCGAGCTCGGTGACGTTCGAGCCCTGGATGATGGCCTGCTTCATGTCTTCGACCTCCTGGTAGATGAGGCGGTCGGCTCCGAGCTCGCGCGAGATTTCGGGGATCTTGCGGTTGTGCGCCACGAGTTCTGCACGCGACGGCATGTTGATGCCGTACACGTGCGGGTACCGCACAGGAGGCGCCGCCGAGGTGAACGTCACCTTGTTGGCACCGGCAGCACGTGCCATGTCGATGATCTCTTTCGAGGTCGTCCCACGCACGATCGAGTCGTCGACGATGAGGATGTTCTTGCCCTTGAACTCGGTCGACATCGCATTGAGCTTCTGTCGCACGCTCTTCTTACGCTGGGCCTGGCCGGGCATGATGAATGTGCGACCCACGTAGCGGTTCTTGTAGAAGCCCTCGCGGTATTCGATGCCGAGCTTCTGGGCCACCTGCATGGCAGCGGGCCGCGAGGAGTCCGGAATGGGCATGACCACGTCGATGTCGCCCATCGGGGTGTGTTCGGCGATCGTTCCAGCGAGACGGTCGCCGAGCCGCAGTCGTGCCTCGTACACCGAGATGCCGTTCATCACCGAGTCGGGGCGGGCCAGGTAGACGTACTCGAACGAGCACGGAACGAGACGCGGGTTCTTCGCGCACTGACGGGAGTACATCTCGCCGGACGTCGTGATGAAGATGGCCTCACCCGGCGCGACCTCCCGCACGACCTCGTATCCGGCGCTTTCGAGAACGAGGGACTCGGAGGTGACGATCCACTCTTCTCCGACCAGGCCGGCGGATCGCTTGCCGAGGATGAGGGGGCGGATGCCGTACGGGTCACGGAAAGCAAGCAGGCCGTGCCCGGCGATCATGGCGATGGCGGCATACGATCCTTCAACCCGCTCGTGCACCTGCGAGACGGCGGTGAAGACCTGGTCGGGGTCGAGTTCGAGTCCGGTGATCTGCGACTGCAGTTCGGTCGCCAGCACGTTGAGCAGCATCTCGGTGTCGCTCGTGGAATTCACGTGTCGGCGGTCGATGTGGAAGAGGTCGTCGGCGAGCTCACGGGTGTTGGTGAGGTTGCCGTTGTGCACGAGGATGATGCCGTACGGAGCGTTGACGTAGAACGGCTGGGCTTCCTGCTCGTTGTCTGCGATGCCTTTGGTGGCGTAACGCACATGGCCGAGGCCCATCTTGCCGAGCAGGGAGCGCATGTCACGGGTGCGGAACGCCTCGCGCACCTGGCCCTTGGCCTTGTGGATGTGGAACGTCGGACCGTCAGCGGTGGCAATACCCGTCGAGTCCTGTCCACGGTGCTGCAACAGCAGCAGTGCGTCATAGACCTGCTGATTGACAGGCTCAGGTGAAACGATGCCGACGATGCCGCACATACCTAGCGGGCTCCTTGCGTTGCGCTGTTGTTAATGGGAGTAGCTTCCGACCAGGCGGACGGCTCCGCCGTCGACACCCTTTGCGCCCTGCTCGAAGCCGCTGAGGTCGCGGGCGGTCGTCGACACGGTTCCGACCTGCCAGGTGGGGATGCCACCGGCAGTGAGATCTGCGGAGATGGTCGGTGCGGCATCCGCTCGAACGACCGCGAGGAAGCCGATGCCGAGGTTCCAGGTTCCTTCTGCACTCTCGAGGCTCGACGACGCGAGATCGCTCAGCGTGCGGAAAACCGGCGCAGGCGACCAGCTGCTGCGATCGACCTCGACCCAGCTTCCGGCGGGAAGCACACGGGCGAGGTTCGCGGCGATGCCGCCGCCCGTAACGTGCGAGAGCGAGTGCACGGTCCCGGGGTGCCGGCCGATGAGGTCGAGGAGCGGGGACGTGTAGAGACGGGTCGGCTCGAGGAGGACCTCTCCGACGACGCCACCGAGTTCGGCCGAGATATCGGTGAATGCGATGCCGCGTTCGGCGAGGATGTGCCGCACGAGCGAGTATCCGTTGGAGTGCAGCCCGGAGGACTCCAATGCGAGGACGGCGTCGCCGTCCTGCACCAGGTGTGCACCCAGAAGATCGTCGGCTTCGATGACGCCCGTTGCCGCGCCTGCCACGTCGTAGTCATCCGGCCCGAGGAGACCGGGGTGCTCAGCGGTCTCTCCCCCGACAAGGGCGGTTCCGGTTGCGGAGCAGGCGCGAGCGATCCCGGCGACGATGTCTGCGATTCGCTGCGGGACCACCGTGCCGCAGGCGATGTAGTCGGTCATGAAGAGGGGCTTCGCGCCGACGACGACGATGTCATCGACGACCATGCCGACGAGGTCCTGCCCGATGGTGTCGTGCTTGTCGATCGCCTGCGCGATGGCTACCTTGGTGCCGACGCCGTCGGTCGAGGTGGCCAGAAGTGGCCTGGTGTACGAGGTGAGGAACGAGACGTCGAACAGCCCGGCGAACCCGCCGACTCCTCCGAGCACCTCGGGGCCGTGCGTGTTGAGGACGGCTGACTTCATCAGCGAGACCGCGAGGTCTCCGGCGGCGGTGTCGACACCGGCCTTCCGATAACTCGTGGAGGAGTCCTCGACCGGAGAGTGTGTGCTCACGCGTTGCCCTCATTCGTCGTGCGGGGATTGTACTCGAGTGCCGGCGTGGATTCCGTGTCTTCGGCATCCGGTTCGACGACCGTGACGGTGTCGGAGGCGTCTCGCACGTCAACTCTATCGGCTTCGACCGTCGGGCTCCTGCGGTCGTTGCGGCGGTCGAGCAGGATGGCGACGGTGAGGGCCAGGGCGATGCCGACGACGACCCCGATCAGCAGGAGGAAACCGAAGACTTGCAACTGGGAGAACTCCGGAAGGCCGCGCGAACGGGCATATTCAGGGTCAGGCGGGATCGCGACCGTGAGCACGAACGCGGTGATGGCTCCGAGCAGAGCACCGAGCAGGGCGAAGTTCGCGAACTTCGGGGTGCGACGCACACGCACGGTCCTGCGGCCGGAGTCCGGAACGGACCCGGAGTCCGGGACGGACGGTGCGGAGACGGGGTCTTGCTCAGAGCGGGACGGCTCAGTGTTCATACCTCCATTGTCCCTTAGAAAGTTGGGTGTTCATCCCGCTCCCCTTTCTGGGCAGAGGGACGACGCAACGGTGCGTCACGCGAGGTCGCCACTAGCCTGTGAGGATGACGGACGAGAGAACGAAGACCGGGTTCGTGGCGGGATTCCTGATGGGGCTTCGACTGCTCGGTCGGGGGTTCCGGCTGTGGAGCACCTCACCGCGCCTGATGCTGATCGGGGCGATTCCCGGCGTCATCACCCTCGCCCTGTTCAGCGTCGCCGTGGTGGTTCTCGCTCTGAACCTCGAAAACGTCGCGACATTCCTCACCCCGTTCGCCGCATCGTGGGACGAGGGATTTCGCTCGGGGCTGCGGTTCCTCGTCGCCGCAGCACTCATCGCGGCCGAGGTCCTGCTCCTTGTCTATCTCTTCGCTGCTGTGACGCTTCTTCTCGGCCAGCCGTTCTTCGAGAAGATCTCGGAGCGGGTCGAAGAGTCTCTTGGCGGGGTCCCTTCGGAGGTCGAGGTGCCGTTCTGGCCGTCCATCGGTCGCGGGATCTGGGAGTCGATCCGGCTCCTCGCGCTCACCGTGCTGATCGGACTCGGACTTCTGTTGCTCGGGTTCATCCCGCTCGTCGGTCCGATCTGTGCGGCCGTCCTCGGTGCGTTCACCGGGGGTTGGTTCCTCGCTCTCGAGCTCACCACCGTTCCGTTCGAACGCCGCGGGCTGCGGCTCGACGACCGGCGACGGCTGCTCACGGCCCAGCGCTCGACGACCCTTGGCTTCGGTGTCAGCGTCTTCCTGCTCTTCCTGTTGCCGCTGGGTGCGCTCGTCACCATGCCGGCCGCCGCAGCCGGGGCGACCCTGCTGGCACGCCGCGCCCTCGGGGAGAGCGACAGACTCTGACGTCGGCGGAAAGCGCGAACGGCATCGATGCTGCACTTTCTCGTCGATGCTGCGGTTGCAACGACAGCATCGACACACAGGTGCAGCGCGGGCGAGCCCGGACGCTCAGGGGTCTCGAAGCACCGGGATGTGCCCGGTGAGGTCGGCGCGCCCACCGGATGCCAGCACGGTGCCCGACGCGACGGCATCCGTCCACGACATCGACCCGGTGGCGAGCGCCAGCCAGGTCTCGGCATCCGTCTCGATCACGTTCGGCGGAGTGCCGCGGGTATGGCGAGGACCCTCGATGCACTGGACAGCGCCGAACGGCGGCACTCGCACCTCGAGGGTGTTGCCGCTTGACCGCTCGGCCAGCAGCTGGAGGGTGTACCTCACAGCGGCAGCGTAATCGTCGCGCGATGCGGCCTCGCGGACGGCCCGATCGACCGCCGCGCGCCCTACGTCGTCAGGAATACGGGCACGTGCCATGCGCTCTAGGCTAGTACGCGTGAAGATCCTTGTCCTCGGTTCGGGCGCCCGCGAACACGCCATCATCCTCTCGCTCCTGTCAGAGGGTGTTTCCCACGAGATCACCGCTGCCCCGGGCAACGCGGGCATCGCGCGGGTCGTCGACACCGTCGACCTCGATGCGAACGACCCGGTCGCCGTCGCCAATCACGCGATCGCCGCAGCTGTCGACCTCGTCGTGATCGGTCCCGAGGCTCCACTCGTTGCCGGCGTCGCAGACGAACTCCGCGAGCAGGGCATCCCCGTCTTCGGCCCTGGTCGCGCGGCGGCCGAGCTCGAAGGCTCCAAAACGTTCGCCAAGCGGATCATGGACACCGCCGGCGTGCCGACCGGGCGTGCCTCCCGTGCAGGCACACTGGCAGAGGCAGAAGAGGCGCTCGACCTGTTCGGCGCTCCGTATGTGGTCAAGGCCGACGGCCTCGCCGCCGGCAAAGGCGTGCTCGTCACCACCGACCGGGCTGCGGCCATCGACCACGCCAGGACCTACCTCGAGCAGGGCAGCGTCCTCGTCGAGGAGTTCCTCGACGGCCAGGAGGTCAGCCTCTTCTTCGTGAGTGACGGCCACACCGTGGTCCCGCTCTCCCCCGCGCAGGACTATAAGAGACTCGCCGATGGCGACGCGGGCCCGAACACCGGCGGAATGGGCGCGTACTCTCCCCTGCCCTGGCTCGAGGAGACCTTCGGCAGTGAGACGGCATTCGTCGACGAGGTCCTCACGACGATCGCGAAACCCGTCATCGCTCAGCTCGCGGACGAGCAGACGCCGTTCATCGGCCTGCTCTACGCCGGCCTCATCCTCACCTCCAGGCGTGACGGCGACAGCGATCGCGGCATCCGGGTGATCGAATTCAACGCCCGTTTCGGCGACCCCGAGACACAGGTGGTCCTGCCGCGCCTGACGACGCCGCTCTCGAGTCTCCTCTTCGCGGCAGCCACCGGAACCCTCGGCAGCCATGAGCTGCCCACATTCTCGAACGACGCCGCGGTCACTGTCGTACTCGCGAGCGAGAACTACCCGGGCACGCCACTGACGGGTCGCCCCATCACCGGGCTCACCGCTGCGGATGCCGTCGACGGCGTGCACATCGCGCACGCGGCGACTGGCGCCAGGGCCGGCGATCTCGTCTCCACCGGTGGACGCGTGCTCAGCGTCGTCGCGCTCGGAACGACGTTCGGCGAAGCGCGATCACGCGCATACGACGCGCTCGGGCAGATCAGGCTCGATGGTGCTCAGCACCGCACAGACATCGCGGCCCGCGTCGCGACCTAGACGGCCGCGAAAATGCACTTACGCACCCATATCATCCGTCAGGCTGGTTCATGGGTGCGTAACTGCGATCTCGCGCGCAATCGGCGCGCTCGGCGCGCTCAACGCTCGCTGACCGGCGGCTGGTAGAGCCGGAGCCACGCCTCGGTCTGGGCGACGTGAGCGGCTGCGGCGACGGATGCTCCGACCGGGTCGCGCTTCACGATCGCGTCCGCGATGGCGCGATGGCCCTGATCGCTGATCCGCTTGAGCTCAGGGCCGTCTGGCAGTTCGAAGATCTGGTACGCCCGGGAGCGCGAACGGAATACCCCGAGCAACGCCATGAGGGTGGGGTTCCCGCCGGTCGCGGCGATGGCCGCATGGAAGCGCGCGTCGAGCGCCGAAGCCTCGTCGGGGTCTGCGGTCGCCTCCATCGCCTCGATCAGACCGAGCAGTTCCTCCTGGTCGGCTGGCGAGATGCGCGCGGCGGCCTGAGCGGCAGCGTGTGATTCCAGCACCCGACGCAGTTCGTACATGTCGAGCAGACCCGAGAGCGGCAGCAGGTCGACGGTGAGCGCCAGGCTGCCGACGATCTCCTCCGGGCGCAGCTGCGAGACGTACGTCCCCGACCCGTGACGGGACTCGATCACTCCCAGTGCTGACAGCATCCGCACAGCTTCGCGCAGTGATCCCCTGGAGACCCCCAGTTCTTCGCAGAGTTCGGCTTCCGGCGGAAATTTCTGGCTGGCGGCCAGGCGCCCGGAGGCGATCATGTGGCGGAGCCCGTGGAAGGCGTCGTCGACCGCTGACATCTGGAGTTCCTCTCTACCGCAATCCGCAGGGATTGTGCACAGGTTAGTGGACGAAGGCGTCGGTGGGTCGGGCGCCGTCAGAGTTCAACCCGATCACTTAAGTCATTAGATGACTTTACGCGGATTTCGTCATATAGTGCTTATTCACGGCCCGGAAACAAAGATGTAATCCAAGTCATCCAATGTCTTCGTAGAGTCGAACCACGACATCCGCAGACAGGAGACCACAGGCACCATGAATTTTCCGCTTCTCGCCGCACCGGCTCCCCTGCTTCTGCCCGACGGCGGCGCTGCGGCCGGGGCGTGGACCCTCGACGAATCGTCTGTGCACATCAACCACGGTTCGTTCGGTGCGGTGCCGCGGGTCACACAGGAGCTGCAGAATGCACTGCGAGCCGAGATGGATGCCGCCCCGGTCGCCTGGTTCCCTGCCCTCCCCAGCCTGGTCCGCGAGGCCCGCACGAGGATCGCTGCATTCCTCGATGTCGACGTCGACCGCACGGCGCTGGTGCCGAACGCATCGGCAGGGGCGAGCGTCGTCTACTCGAGCCTGCCGGTCACCCGCGGGCTCGAGATCGTCGTCACCGACCACGGGTACGGCGCGGTCACCATGGGTGCCGAGCGCCTCGCCCGCCGGTGGGGCGGAACGGTCCGCACCGCCCACATCCCGCTGGGGGCGACCGCCTCAGAAGCGCACGACGCGATCGTCGTCGAGTTCAGCGACCGAACTGCGCTCGTCGTCATCGACCAGATCACGTCGCCGACCGCCCGGGTGCTCCCCGTCGGCTCGATCTCGGCCGAAGCGAAACGCCGCGGCATCCCGGTCCTCGTCGATGCCGCCCACGTACCCGGTCTCTACGCGAGCCCGATGGACGGAATCGACTGCGACTTCTGGGTCGGCAACCTGCACAAGTTCGCCTGCGCCCCGCGCGGAACGGCCGCGCTCGTCGCCAGGGGCGACCTCGCCGATGAACTGTACCCGCTCGTCGACTCCTGGGGTGCGCCGTACCCCTACCCCGACCGCTTCGACACCCAGGGAACCCTCGACCAGACGAGTTACCTGGCAACACCCCGCTCGCTCGACTTCATCGAAGAGACCTGGGGCTGGGATGCCGCGCGCAGGTATCTGTCCGAGCTCGCCGACTATGCCGAGCACCGCATCGCCGACGCGTTCGGCGCGGTCACCGGGGATGACCACCTCGTCGACGTCGGGATGCCGGTGAACGCGCTCCGACTGGTGCGCCTGCCTGCCGGCATCGCGACGACCCACCCGTCTGCGGATGCCCTGCGCGACCGGGTCGTCAGCGAACTCGGCGTCGAGGGTGCGTTCACCAGCTTCGACGGCATCGGCTATTTCCGGCTGTCGACGCACGTCTACAACACCCCAACCGATTTCGACATCTTCGCCGAGCGCTGTGTTCCAGCGCTCCTCGAGTGGGCGCGGGAGGCAACCTCCGCGCCGTAGTACGCACCACCGTTCCAACACATTTCGCACCACTCAGAAAACCCAGGAAAGAGGAAAGCTGTGGCTATTCGAAAGTCATTCGCCGGGCTCGGGCTCGGTCTGACCGCCGCACTCGCACTGTCAGGATGCTCCGCAGACGCGGGCGACGGATCCGTCACCCTGCAGATGGTCGAGTCCCTGACCAACCCGGCACGGACCGAGGTGCTCAAGGGACTGATCGCCGACTTCGAGGAGGAGAACCCGGATATCACCGTCGAGCTCGTGTCTCCCCCGACCGACCAGGCCGACCAGAAGATCCAGCAGATGCTTCAGGCCGGAAGCGGCGTCGACGTCGTCGAGGTCCGCGACATCACTGTCGGTCCGTTCTCCACCAACGGCTGGCTCGCCGACATGTCAGATGAGCTCGAGGACTGGGACGGCTGGGCGAACCTCACCGAGAATGCCACCAAGTACGCGAAGAACGCCGACGGCGAGACCTTCTATGTGCCGTACGGCTTCTACGGTCTCAGCCTGTTCTACCGCACCGACCTCGTCGAGGACGCCGGATTCGACGGGCCGCCGGCGAGCTGGGAGGACCTGCTCGAGCAGGCCACAGCACTTCAGGACCCGGCGAAGAACCAGTTCGGCTACGCATTCCGCGGTGGCACGAACGCCAACTCGAACGTCGTCGTCGCGATCGAGGCCTACGTCGCAGACCAGATCGACGAAGAAAACGCCTTCAAGCTCACCAACGGGGACACCATCTTCTCCGCCCCCGAGGCGAAGGACGCCCTCGAGACCTACTTCGACCTCTTCGAGGAGGCATCCCCGCCGTCATCCGTCGCGTGGGGTTACCCCGAGATGGTCGAGGGTTTCTCGAACGGTTCGACCGCGTTCCTCCTGCAGGACCCCGAGGTCATCGCGACCGTCGAGCAGTCAGACGCAATCACGGCCGAGCAGTGGTCGACAGCTCCCCTCCTCGTCGGCCCGTCTGGCAAAGCCATCCAGCCGATGGCGACGGCCGGATGGGGCACCGCCGAGGCCAGCGAGCACAAGGAAGAGGCAGCCAAGCTGATCGCGTTCCTCAGCGAGGGTGACGCGGCGACGACCTTCGCCGAGAAGAACAGCCTCGTCCCGATCCTCAAGGATGCCGCCGAAAGCGAGTTCTACAAGACCGGCGCCTGGGCGAGCTACGTCACCATGAACGAGGACCCGGAGACCTGGATCTCAGCCGTCCAGCCGCGTGACTCGAGCTGGTGGACCGAGTGGATCCAGAAGTCCGACTCCGAGGTGCAGCAGGTCCTGATCGGCGACATGACGCAGGACGAGCTTCTCGAGAGCTGGGACGCCTACTGGACCGACAAGTGGAAGACCGAATAGGTTTCCCGCTTTCATGACTCGATCCCAGACACCACCCGTGGAGCGCCCGTCGACGACGGCGGGCGCTCCCGCGGGGCAGGACAACGGCCTCCGCGCCGGGTCACGCCGCACCTTCACGCTGCGCAAAGGCCTCTCGATCCTCGCGTTCCTCTCCCCCGCCCTGATCTTCGTCGCGATCTTCATCTACTACCCGATGATCCAGGGCTCACAGATGGCGTTCCGCAACTGGAACCTCAACAACCTCACAGACACGGCCTGGGTCGGATTCGGCAACTTCGAGAAGATCTTCGCCGACCCGGTGTTCTACACGGTGCTCGGCAACACCCTCGTCTGGGTCATCGGCTCGATCATTCCGCAGTTCATCCTCGGCTTCGCCATCGCGCTCTGGCTGCGCAGGAAGTTCCCGTTCCGCGGCCTGTACCAGGCTCTCATCTTCTTCCCGTGGGCGATCTCGGGCTTCCTCATCGGCATCCTGTTCCGCTGGATGTTCAACAGCGAATTCGGTGTCGTCAACGACCTGCTCGCCAAGGTCGGGCTGATCGACACCCCGATCCCCTGGCTCGCCGACCCCAGCACGGCCATGCTCGCCGTGACGATCGCCAACGTCTGGTACGGGGTCACATTCTTCGCGATCATGATCCTCGCCGCGCTCCAGTCCGTTCCTGACGAACTGTTCGAGGCGGCAGCGCTCGACGGCGCAGGCAAAGTTCGGATGCTGTTCCAGATCACGATCCCCTATATCCGCACGACGCTCGCCCTCACCGTGCTGTTGCGGGTGATCTGGATCTTCAACTTCCCCGACATCATCTGGGCGATGACCGGCGGTGGACCGGCGAACCAGACGCACATCGTGACCACGTGGATGATCAGTACGACGCAGCGGGGTGATTACGGCGTGGCATCCGCTCTCGGTCTCATCATCGTCGCGATCCTCATGGTGTTCTCCGCCTTCTACCTGGTCGCCATCCGAGAAAAGAAGGACGTGCTGTCATGATCAACCAGGAGACGATGCCCGCGCGGGTGACCCGCATCCTGTTCCTCGGGGTGTGGCTCATCATCACAGTGTTCCCGCTGTACTGGATCATCGTGACGAGCTTCAAGACGCCAGGTGCGATTTTCAGCTACCCGCTCACCTACTGGCCCGAAGTTTTCTCGATCGAGAATTACGTCGGCCTGTTCGAGAAGGCGCAGTTCGGCACGTACATCCTCAACAGCCTCCTGATCTCGACGGTCGCCGCGATCTTCGCGACGCTCATCTCGATGCTTTCGGCGTATGTTCTCGCCCGGTTCGACTTCCGCACGAAGGGTGCGCTGCTGATGGCGTTCCTCGTCACGCAGATGATTCCGTCGTTCATCGCACTGGGGCCGCTGTACCTGATGATGGTTCAGCTGAAGCTCGTCGACAACAAGTTCGGGCTCATCCTCATCTACATCGCCGTGTGCATCCCGTTCTCGACGGTGATGCTGCGCGGGTTCTTCGCGAACGTCCCCGATGCTCTCGAGGAAGCAGCGATGATCGACGGCTGCTCGCGGATCGGAGCTCTCTTCCGTGTCATCGTTCCGGTGATGAAGCCCGGGATCGTCGCCGCGTTCATCTTCAACTTCGTCAACTGCTGGAACGAGTTGTTCCTCTCGGTGACGTTGATGAACCGTGACTCGAACAAGACGATCCCGACGGCGCTCAACGGGTTCATCTCGAGTTACAACATCGACTGGGGCTCCATGTCAGCGGCTGCAGTGCTGACGATCATCCCGACCATGGTGCTGTTCGCCTTCGCGAGCAAATACATCGTGCAGGGCCTGACCGCTGGGGCGGTGAAGGGCTAGGTCCTTCTTTCCGCAAGCCGCGAAATGGCAGTTGCGCACCCAAAACCTCGAGAGATGCGGGGTTTGAGTGCGCAACTGCCATGTCACATCATGGATGCCGCGGGGCGGGCGCCGCATCCGAGGCGACGGCTGCCGCCGGGCTGCCCCACGCGGTCGGCTTCGGCTTCGCGAAGAACAGCGTGAGAACCGCACCGATGATCGCGATCGCTGCGGGCAACAGCAGCGACTGGCCCATCGCCGTGCTGAACCCGCCGTGCAGGAACTCGGGAAGCGCGCCGCCACCGAACGCATCGGTCGATCCGGCACCGTCTCCGGGGAGTTCAGCGCCCAGCCGAGCCTGCATGAGAGCCGCGATCGAGGCGCTGCCGAAGACGGCACCGACTTGGCGGACCGTGTTGTAGACGCCCGAACCGGCGCCGGCCAGCTGCGGCGGGAGGTTGCGGGTGGTCATCGAGGCCAGCGGTCCCCAGATGCCGGCGTTCGCGACACCGAGCAGGGCGCTCGGCAACAGCAGCATCCAGAGAGGCTGGTCCGGCGTCATCAGCGTCGAATACCAGAACAGTGCGACTGCGAACAGGGTCATCCCTGCTGTGGCGATGAGCCGCGGGTTGATCCTGTCGACGAGCTTGCCGGCCGGAGCCGCCAGCACCCCGGACAGAACGGCCATCGGCACGAGCATGAGAGCGGACTGTGTCGGAGCCAGCCCCCGCACGATCTGGTAGAAGAACACGATCGGCAGGCTCATGCTCGTGATCGCGAACCCGACGGTAGCGATCACCGCGTTGCCGAGCGCGAAGTTGCGGTCCCGGAACAGGGCGAGCGGAAGCAGGGGCTCGCCCGTGTTGACGGCCTGCCACACGACGAAGGCGACGAGCACGACGATGCCGGCGATGATGAGCGACCAGACGGTGATCGGCCCGGCGATCGTGCCCCACTCGAACGTCTCACCCTCCTGCAGCCCGAAGATGAGCAGGAACAGTCCCACCGAGCTGAGTACGACGCCGAGGACGTCGAACCGGTGAGGGTGGGTCGAGAGCCGAGGAACGAGACGCCACGCCAACACGAATGCGAGGATGCCGACGGGCACGTTGATGAAGAAGATCCACTCCCAGCCCAGGCTGTCGACGAGCACACCTCCGAGGATCGGGCCCACCAGCGTGGCCACACCGGCGGCAGCACCCCAGAGACCCATCGCGGCTCCGCGCTTGTCTGGCGGGAAGATGCGAGTGATCACTGCCATCGTCTGCGGCGTCATCAGTGAGGCGCCGAGGCCCTGGAACACCCGGGCCAGGATGAGCGTGCCGATGTCACCGGAGAGCCCGCACCAGACCGAGGCGAGGGTGAAGACGACGAGTCCGGCGAGGTAGAGGTTCTTCGGGCCGAACCGGTCGCCGAGCCTTCCGGTGACGAGCAGGGGAACGGCGTAGGCGAGCAGGTAGGCGCTGGTCACCCAGAGCACGTCTCCGATCCCCGCGCCGAGACCTTCCATGATGGCGGGGTTGGCGACGGAGACGATCGTCGAGTCGACGAGGATCATGAAGAAGCCCAGGACGAGCGCCCAGAGGGCCGGCCAGGGTTTGGCGATGTTTTCCACGGAGGTCATTTCTGTTCAGAGATGTGAGGGTCTGGTGCCGTCGCGTGTTGCCACGGGAGAGCACCGGAGGTGAGGTCATGGATGGTGCGTTCGATCCACTCGATCTCCGCACTGAGCGACGACCGCAGAAGCGACACGTCGATCCAGTAGAGCTGCGGGACACCGCGATCCGTCAGATCGCGGGCGCGTGCGACGATCGTCGACAGATCGTCTCGCTGCGCTGCGAGTCGTTGTTCGAGCGCTGCGACGATCTCGCGCTTCGGGAGCGCGTGCGCTTCGGCGACAGCGACGGGAAACTTCGGGTACTCCCGCTGGGGAACGGCGAGCAGGTCACGGATCCGGTCGCTGAGCTCGCGTCTGCCCAATTCGGTGATCTCGAAGATCGTTCGCTCCGGGCGGGCACCGTCGCGGTCGGAGCTGACCGCGCGGATGTGCCCCGCCGCGTCGAGCGCGTAGACGGCGCGGTAGAGCGAGCCGGCGTTCACCGCCATGAGGCGCGACTCGTCGCGCGTGATCGCCAGCTGGTACATCTCGTACGGATGCATCGGTCGTTCGACGAGGAATCCGAGCACGGCGATGCCCAGGGGTGCGAGGGGTTTGGTCGGCACGGGATCTTCTCTGTGACGGAACGGCCGGATATGGCCGGTGGCTGGAACTATTCCACCTGGAATATACCACCCGGAATTCGCCCCCGGCGAACCGCCGACCATCCGCCGCGCGATAATGGAGCGGTGAGCGCATCGACGAACCTGCCCGGCTGGACCCACCTGTATTCGGGTAAGGTCCGTGACCTGTACGAACGGGCGGATGCGGCATCCGACGCTCTCCTCGTCGTGGCGAGCGACCGGGTGAGCGCGTTCGACCACGTGCTCACCCCGGGCATCCCCGGCAAAGGGGAGCTTCTGACGACGCTGAGCCTGTGGTGGTTCGATCAGCTCGCTGCGCCGAACCACCTTCTCCCCGACCACGAGCTGCTGGCAGACGGTGGCGTCGCCGGCATCATCCCCGCCGCGGTCGCTGGACGGGCGATGCTGGTGAAGAAGCTCGACATGTTCCCGGTCGAGTGCGTCGTCCGCGGCTATCTCACCGGTTCCGGCTGGAAGGAATACGTTGCACACGGCAGCGTGTGCGGCATCCCGCTCCCCGAGGGGCTCTCCAACGGCGACCGGCTCCCCGAGCCGCTGTACACGCCGGCCTTCAAAGCGCCGATGGGTGAGCATGACGAGAACATCTCGTTCGAGCAGAGCATCGAGCTCGTGGGTGAAGCGGATGCCACTGCGCTCCGCGACGCCTCGCTCGCCATCTACGCTGAGGCGTCGGCGATTGCCGAGAAGCGTGGCGTTCTCCTCGCTGACACGAAGTTCGAGTTCGGACGCGACACGCTGACCGGCCTGATCACGCTTGCAGACGAGGTTCTCACCTCGGATTCGTCGCGGTACTGGGATGCAGACGTCTACGAGACACAAGAGACTGCCGAGGCCCGGATGGCGAGTTTCGACAAGCAGATCGTGCGCGACTGGCTCGCCGCCAACTGGGACCAGACGGGTACGCCGCCGGAACTTCCGCCCGTCATAGTCGAGCGAACGGCCGCGCGCTACCGGGAATTGCTGGAGCGACTGACGGCGTAAAGTTCATCAGGATGCCATCCTCACCCTCGTCCCCCCAGCCCGCCTCCGCCGACGACACCCACGCCAACCGGGTCAAGTGGGAGAGTTTCTGGGTGTGTGTTGGGGTCGCCTGCCTCACCATCCTCGACCTGTCGAAGGTCAACGTCGGGCTGCCGTCGATCGAAGACTCCCTCGGCGGAGGTGCGACGGAGCTTCAACTCATCGTCGCCGGTTACGCGCTCGCCTTCGGACTCGCGCTCGTCCCGTCGGGCCGGCTCGGTGACATCCGTTCACGCAGGCGGATGTTCCTCATCGGCCTGACGTCGTTCACCCTCGCCAGCCTGCTCTGCGCTGTAGCACCCACGATCGAGATCCTCGTGATCGGACGCATCCTGCAGGGCGTTGCGGCCGGCATCCAGATGCCGCAGGTCCTCGGGCTGATCCAGCAACTCTTCCAGGGCAGGGAACGCGGCAAGGCGTTCGGACTGTTCGGTGCCGTCATCGGGCTGTCGACGGCGTTCGGCCCCACACTCGGCGGCCTGCTCATCGCCATCGGAGGCGAGACCGACGGCTGGCGCCTGCTGTTCTGGATGAACATTCCCCTCGGCCTCATCGCCGTCTATTTCGCCTGGCGACTGTTGCCGAAGACACAGGTCCGCGAGAACGGGGCGCAGACCCTCGACCTGATCGGCATTCTGCTGCTCGGCATCGCCACGTTCAGTCTCATGTTGCCGTTCGTTCTGACCACAGGAAGCCCGTCAGACGACCCCAACCGGTGGTTCTGGCTCGTCGCGTTCGTCGTCTCAGCCGTGGCGTTCGTCTGGTGGGAACGTCGTTACCTCCGGGTGGGCAAGTCACCCGTCGTGCACTTCGGCCTGCTCCGCCTGTCGTCGTACCGCAACGGCATCCTGATCGGCACCGCGTACTTCGCGGCGATACCCGCGATGTTCCTCGTCGTCACCCTGTTTCTGCAGCGTGGGCTGGAACTCGAGGCGGTTTTCGCCGGGATGGTGTCGATTCCGTTCGCACTGGCATCCGCTGTGACGTCGTGGCTGGGTGGGCGACTTGTGAATGAGTACGGTCGCAAGCTCGTCGTGCTCGGCCTGATCCTCGCGGCCGTCGGGATCGGTGCCTGTTATCCGATCACCGCACTCGCTCCGGTCGATGCGATGCCCTGGCTGCTTGCCGCATCGCTCACCATTGCCGGCGCCGGCGGTGGCATCGTCATCTCACCCAACCAGACGCTCACCCTCGCCGACGTTCCGGTGACGCAGGGTGGGGTGGCCGGCTCTGTCGCCCAGGTCGGCCAGCGGGTCGGAACAGCGATCGGCGTCGCGGTGGCGTCGAGCACCTTCTTCGCCACGCTGTATGCCGAGCAGACCGGTGGGGACGTCGTGCTCATCCACCGCGACGCCATCGGCAGGAGCCTGATCATCATTGTGGCGTTTGTGCTGGTCGGGCTCGTGCTCAGCCTGCTCGACCTCCGCAAGCGGGCGACGGCCCGCGTGTAGCATCACCGCCCTCTGCTGCGGGCGACCCTTCAGCTTGTTTCTCATTCGGGAGCACTGGCGGGAATGTTGTCGCTACAACTATAGTTGTAGCACTCATGAACCCGAACTCTTCAGACAAGCTGGCCGAAGACACGACGATGGGCCCGGTCACCCTCCTGGTGGCCGACCTCGACGCCATGACGCGCTACTACACGGATGCCGTCCCGCTGCGTACGCTGTCCGCGACGGAGCACACCGTCACTCTGGGCCGCAATGGAACGCCCGCCGTCATCCTCGAGCACGCCCCTGAGTTGCGGCACGCCGCCGCCGGTTCCGCTGGCCTGTTCCACACCGCCATTGTCTTCGAGACCCAGGCCGCCCTCGCCGCCGCACTGTACTCGGTCGCGCGAGCCGCGCCTGGCACCTTCACCGGAAGTGCCGACCACCTCGTGAGCGAAGCGTTCTACTTCACCGACCCGGAGGGCAATGGCGTCGAGCTGTACTGGGACCGCGCACGCACCACGTGGAGCTGGGCCCACGGTCAGGTCGAGATGGCCACGATCTATCTCGACCCGAACCAGTACCTGGCCACCCACCTCACCGAGCAGGGCCAGACCTCCCCCGCAGACCAAACGGTGTTCGGCAGTGCGCGGGTCGGGCACGTCCATTTGTCTGTCGGCGACGTGGCATCCGCCCGCGCGTTCTACGTCGGCACGCTCGGGTTCGACTCCACGGCATCGCTCGGCGACCAGGCGCTCTTCGTCTCGGCGGGCGGGTACCACCACCACATGGCGATGAACGTCTGGAACTCCCGCGGAGCCGGACCGCGCATGCCGACGCTGGGCCTCGGCCGGGTCGACATCGAAGTGCCCGGCAGCGATGCGCTCGGCGAACTGCAGGAGCGCCTGTCGCACGCCCGCGTGCAGACCCGCGACGACGGCCAGACGGTGAGCTTCGACGACCCGTGGGCGAACCTCATCCGGGTGCGGTCCGCCTGACACCCACCTGAGATCCGCCGGGCGCCCGCCTGACCGGTGCGACCGGCTGCGGTCTCAGCGTCGACTTGGTAGCCTCATCCCCTGACCTGAAGGGGAGCATCCGTGCCGCTCGATCCGTACTTCCGTGACATGTACCTGGCCAGGCGGCGCGACATGATCGCCGAGGCCCGGGGGGCCATCACCGGTTTCGTCGCGAGCATCGTGCCCTGGCGAACGGATGCCGCCGGCCCGGTCGCGAGCAGCACGACACCGTCGAAGACACCGCGACCGCCGAAAGCGACGATGCCAGGCGCCGACACGTCGGCCGAAACGACCGGGACGGTCGGAACGGCGGCGAGCGGAACCGCGGCAGCGGGTGCGCGTTCGCCGGCCGGGCAGAAAGCCGCGCAGAAATCGCTCTCTCCCGAGGAGAAAGCTCGGCGTCGCACGCCGGCGTGGAAGCGCAGGAACGCGAAGAAGTGGGACACGAAGCTCTATGGCCGGGTCGGCCAAACGCCCCCCGAGGTTGAGATCATCGATTTCCGGGTCGACGTTCCCCGGTTCCCCTCCGTTCGCGTGCGGGTCTATCGCCCGGCGGGAACTACGGGCGAACCGCTCCCCGCGGTCCTTGCGTTCTTCGGCGGCTCGTTTCAGCTCGGCGGGGTCGATTACACGAGCGTCGACGCGACATTCCGGATGCGGACGGCGGATGCCCGGGTCGTCCACGTCGCTGTCGACTACGCTCTCGCCCCCGAGCACCGATACCCGACCCAGATCGAGCAGGGCTACGCTTCACTCGACTGGCTGTTCACGACGGCGAATGAACTCGGCATCGACCGCGACAGGATCGGCATCAACGGTACGTCCTCCGGAGGGAACATCGCCGCGGCGGTGACCCTCGTCAACCGTGACAGGGCCGACCACCCCCTGCGGCTTCAGATCCTCGAAGTCCCTGTGACCGACCTCACCGGCTCGAGCGTCGATTTCGCTCCGATCCGCGAGATGCGGATTCCCGGCTTCCTGGCCAGACGCGAGCTCGTGCAGGTCGTCGACGCGTACCTCGGCGACAGGGCTCGCGCGAGGCAACCGTACGCGTCCCCCCTGCACGCGGGTAACCACCGCGGCCTGCCGCCCGCATACATTCTCACCTCGGAATACGATGCGCTCCGGCGCGACGGCGAGGCGTATGCCGCCGCCCTCCGGGCGTCAGGTGTTGAAGCCAGCGCTGTTCGATACCAGGGTGCAACACACGAGGCCGCGATGTACACGAAAGTCGTGCCGCTCGCGCGCCGCTGGCACGCCGACGTCGTCGCCGCGCTTGCCACCCTGTACGGCAGCGGGTCTCACGCCGGGCGGATGTAACCGTGATCGCGGGCGGATGCCACCGCCGCCGTCCGCGACGACACCTGCATCTTCGTGAAGATGTGCACGAGGTGGCTCTTCACCGTCGCCTCGGAGAGGAACAACGTGCGCGCGATGTCACGGTTGGACAGGCCGTCGGCGACGAGGCCGAGCACCTCGGTCTCGCGAGAACTCAGGGCCTCATCAGACGCATTCTGCCGCGCTTCGAGCCTGCCGGCCACCCGGGGGGCGAGCGCGCTCTCCCCACGCGCGGCGGCGCGCACTGCTGCGATCAGTTCGGCCGGCGGCGCATCTTTCAGTAGATACCCGCTCGCCCCGGCTTCGACCGCCCCGAGGATGTCGGCATCGGTGTCGTAGTTGGTGAGGATCAGCACGTGCGGCGCGTCTGCCGCTGCCCGGATGCGCCTCGTCGCCTCTGCGCCCTGCATCCCGGCCCCGAACTGCAGGTCCATCAGCACGATGTCGACGCCCGGCCTGCTTCTCTCGACGGCCTCGGCTCCCGTCGCCGCCTCGCCGACCACCTCGAGGTCGGGCTCGGTGGAGAACAGTGCGCGCAGCCCGGCGCGGACGACCGGGTGATCATCGGCGATGAGGAGCCGGATCATACGTCTGCCGCCGTCAGCGGCCGGGCGGTCGCGGCGGCATCCGTGATCGGAATGGTCGCGGCGAGGGCTGCTCCCTCCCCCGGCGCCGATTCGACGCTGAGTGTGCCGCCGAGTGCGCTGAGCCGTTGCCTGATGGCGGTGAGCCCGAATGAGGTGTTCCGGAGGGTGCCCGCTGTGGCATCCGGATCGAAACCGGTGCCGTCGTCGACGACGTCGAGAGTGACGCTGTCCGGCTGGTAGGTGAGGGTGAGTTCGACCCGACGGGCGTTTGCGTGCCGAACCACGTTCGCGATCGCGCCCTGGGCGATCCGCAACAGCGTGGCGTCGACGCTCATCGGCAGGGGCACGACGTCACCGACGAGCTGGAAGTGAACGGACGTGCTCGCGCCCGCCGCCCGGAGAGTGTGCTCGGTGGCTGCCGCGAGTCGGCGCAGCGCGCCGGGGAGGGTGCGGTCGTCCAGTGCGGGAGGCGTCAGTTCGGCGATGATGCGGCGCGTGTCGACGAGCGAGTCCGCCGCGGTTTCTCGGGCGAGGCGCAACTGGTCGATGCCTGGGCGTTCGTTGTCGAGGCGTTCGGCGGCGTGCAGGAGGAGTTGAATGCTCGACAGGCCCTGCGCCACAGTGTCGTGGATCTCGCGCGCAAGCCGTTCGCGCTCGGCCAGGACCCCGGCGGCCCGCTCGGCGAGAGCGAGTTCATCCCTGGTTTCCACCAGCTCGGCGATGAGCGACTGCCGCTCCTCCGCCTCGCGATACAGCGCCCGATAGCCGAGCCCGATGGCGACGGCGACGCCTGCGCCGATCATCGGCCCGAGGACACCCCCGATCGAGAACTCGGCGTGCATGCCCACGGCGGTGATGGTCACCGCCGTGGAGGCAAGCACGGCGGCGACGGCGATCCGGGTCGGCAACAGCTGCAGGTAGAGGAAGAAGAGCGGGAACACGACGAACGCGGCATCCTGCGCCAGGAGAACCAGCACCAGCCAGTTGATGCTGAGCGCGAGCACCCACAGCCGTCCGGCCCAGGCCGCACTGACGAACCGCTGCCGACGGTGTGCCAGCCAGGCGCCGCCGAGATACACGGCGAGCATGACGACGGATGCCCCATGAACGGCGGCCACATTCGGCGCGTCAGCGAGGGTGACCCGCACCATCACGAGCACGAGAAGACCGATGAGGAGCAGGTGCAACGACCAGCGCAACCCGGCGAAAACGGGCGTCAGGGCAGAATGATTCATCGTTCTCTCTCTCGCCGTCAGCTTACGTCGCTGTCAGGGAACGGGCATCCATCGAAAGGACGACCTGCCGGTAGGATGGGACCATTCCACCCCTGACACCCGGGAGACATCGGTGCCCACAATCGTCGTAGAAGTAATGCCCAAGGCTGAACTGCTTGATCCGCAGGGCAAGGCCGTCCTGGGGGCGCTCACGCGCCTCGGTCGAACGGAGTTCACCGGTGTCCGCATCGGGAAGCGATTCGAACTGACCGTCGACGGTCCCGTCACAGACGAGACCCGTGCCGCCGTTGCGAAGATCGCCGACGACATCCTGTCGAACTCGGTGATCGAAGACGTCGTCGCTATTCACTACCCCGAAGCGGAGTAGCGGTGAGAATCGGCGTCATCACCTTCCCCGGTTCCCTCGACGAGCGTGACGCTCAGCGGGCGATCCGCCTCGCCGACGCCGAGCCGGTTGCGCTCTGGCACGGCGACCACGACCTCAAGGGCGTCGACGCGCTCGTGCTTCCCGGCGGCTTCAGCTACGGCGACTACCTGCGCGCCGGAGCGATCGCATCCGTCTCGCCGATCATGTCCGAGGTCATCGACGCCGCCGGCAAGGGGATGCCGGTGCTCGGCATCTGCAACGGCTTCCAGATGCTCACCGAGGCGCACCTGCTGCCCGGAGGGCTCATCCGCAACGAACGCGGCACCTTTGTGCGCCGCGACCAGGTACTGAGCGTCGAGAACACGTCCACCGACTGGACCAACGGCTTCGAGGCCGGCCAGGAGATCATCATCCCGCTGAAGAACGGCGAAGGTGGATTCATCGCCGCCGAAGACGACCTCGACCGCCTCGAGGGTGAGGGGCGCGTCGCATTCCGCTATGTCGGCGGCAACCCGAACGGTTCGCTCCGCGACATCGCCGGCATCACCAACGAGCGTGGCAACGTCGTCGGCCTGATGCCGCACCCGGAGCACGCGGTCGAGCCCGGATTCGGTCCTGACACCGCGGATGCCATGCGCTCGGGGATCGACGGACTCACCTTCTTCACGAGCGCGGTCCGCGCGCTGCAGGCGGTCTGACCCGCGACATTTCGAAAATGGCCCCTTCCGGTCGCTTGCGCGGCCGGAAGGGGCCCTTTCTGATTTCTCGCGGAACCCGCGTCGATGACGGCCTACGTCACATCCCGTTTCCACGACACGAAGTAGCCGAGCACCGCGAGCACGAGGGCGAGTCCGCCGAGCAGCAGCCCACCCTGCCACCATTCGAGCGGATCGGCCCCGACCGCCATACCAGCGCTGAAGAGACTGGGAGCGCCGACGAGTGCGTCACTCGCCGCCCCAGGCAGGAACCGCCCGAGGGACGCCGCCCAGTCGGCGAACAGAACGACGGCACGGAGCGTCGGTTCGACGAACTGCGTGAACGCGAGGATCACGACGATCGCGGCCACCTGGTTGGGGATGAGGGCGCCGAGGCCGACTCCGATCAGTGCCCAGAGCGCGAGGGCGAGAACGCCCCGGCCGATGAGCGCCCAGGTGTCGCTGTTGTCGAGCTGGGTGTCCAGTCCGAACAGGGAGAGCGCCCCTGCACCCGCCCCGACCGAGGCGATCACACCGAGAACGCCGTAGATGGCACCGAAGATCAGCAGCGCGACGCACTTGGCGCCGAGAACGATTCCGCGTTTCGGAGTCGCCAGGAATGTCGGTGTGAGCATCTGGTGGCGGTACTCGCTCGTGATGGCGAGGGCACCGAGCAGCACAGGGAAGACGTATCCGAACGTGCTGACCGATCCGTAGAGCATCGGGGCGAGGAACTCGGTCGGTGGCGCCTCCTGCCCGGCCTCACCGCCCTGCGTCGTGAAGAACCCGAACAGAGCGCCGAGGCCTCCGGAGATGAGAACGATGTACACGACGAGGATGATCGCCAGGATCCACCAGGTACGTGTGGTGGTGAGCTTCGAGATTTCGGCGCGGACGGCCGGGACGAACATGTTCACAGCGATCCCCCCTCTCCGACGAGTGCCAGGAACGAGTCTTCGAGCCCCGACTTCTGCCGATGCAGGGAACTCACCTCCACTCCGGCCGCGAAGGCGATATGGCCGACCTCGCCCGGTTCGAGGCCGGAAACAAGAACACCGGCACGAGCGTCTTCGAATGTGACGGATGCTGCGGCGAGCGCCGCGACGAGCGCGCCACGGTCAGGCGAATCGACGATCACCCTGGTCGCAGCTCCGTCGATCTCGAGGCTCGACAACGGGCCGCGGTGCACGAGCGTGCCACGGGCGATGATGACGACCTCGTCGACGCTCTGCTGAACCTCGCTGAGCAGGTGAGACGACACGAGAACGGTCCTGCCCTCCGCAGCGAGCTGGCGCAGGAATCCCCGGATCCATTTGATGCCCTCAGGATCGAGGCCGTTGATCGGCTCGTCGAGGACGAGAACGCCCGGGTCCCCGAGGAGGGCGAAAGCGAGTCCGAGGCGCTGGCGCATGCCGAGCGAGTAGCCGCCGACCCTGCGCCCGCCATGCTCACGAAGACCGACGGTCTCGAGGACGATGTCGACCCGCTTCGGGTCGATTTTTGCCGCCTGGGCGTACACGCGGAGGTGGTTCCTCGCGCTCCTCCCCGGGTGGAAGCTTGCGGCTTCGAGTGCCGAACCGACCGTGCTGAGCGGCGAGGGGAGGTCGGCGTAGCGCACGCCTCCGATCGTCGCGGAGCCGGAGGTCGGACTCACGAGACCGAGAAGCATCCGAAGCGAGGTGGTCTTGCCTGCGCCGTTCGGACCGAGGAAACCGGTGACGCGACCGGGTTCGACCGTGAAGCTCAGGTCTGAGACCGCGGCGACCGGGCCGAACCTCTTGGTGAGGCCGGCGAATTCAATGGGGACTCCCGTTGGCATGCTGCTCCTGAAGTAGATGGGCGGGCGTAGTCCCTACTGTGGCAGGTCGACCGTGTGAGCGGCATCCTCCTTCCGGCGGAGATGAGCGGATGCCAGCGCTTACGTCTTTCGGACGACGAGACCATGTCGCGCTCCTGCGAGGATGGAGGAATCCCGACCGTCCGCGAGGCATCCGCCACTGCCCGCGCCTGCCCTCCTGGAGTTCCCGTGTCTCCCCGCATCTTCTACCGCACCCTCGCCTTCGCCGAGGCGGTGACCTGGACGCTCCTGATCATCGGCCTCCTGATGAAGTACGTCTGGCAGCTCGGCGAGCTGGGCGATCTCGGCGTGCGGATCGGCGGATCCATCCATGGTTTCGTCTTCCTCGCCTACGCCATGACCGCCGTTCTCGTCGGGGTGAACCAGCGGTGGAGCATCCCGCTGATCGGGCTCGGTGTCGTCACCGCCGTCGTGCCGTACGCGACGATCCCGTTCGACCTGTGGGCGGATCGCACCGGGCGCCTCGACGGCCCGTGGCGACGCACGGCCGGCGACGACCCCCGCGACTCGTCCTGGGTGGACAGGACTTTGCGGTGGTTCCTCAACCACCCCGTGCTCCTCGCCGTTCTCTTCGTCGTCGCGCTCGTCGCCATCTTCGCCACCCTGCTCGTGATCGGCCCTCCCGGCGGCGATCGCTAACCCGGACGGGCACGGCAGGAGGCATCCGTTCGCCCGGATAGAATCGAGGTATTCCGGCATCCCTCGATCTAGGAGCCTTCCCCAGTGAGCATCCCCGCAACGAACGTCGCCGACACCGTCTCGAACGCCATCGCGACCCCCGAGAAGGAGCAGCCGTACGCGGCACTCGGTCTCAAGCCCGATGAGTACGCGAAGATCAAGGAGATTCTCGGACGCCGCCCGACCTCGGGTGAACTCGCCATGTACTCGGTGATGTGGAGCGAGCACTGCTCGTACAAGTCGAGCAAGATCTACCTGCGCCAGTTCGGCCAGAAAGTCAGCCCGGCGATGAAGAAGAACCTGATGGTCGGCATGGGTGAGAATGCGGGCGTCGTCGACGTCGGCGAGGGCTGGGCCGTCACCTTCAAGGTGGAGAGCCACAACCACCCCAGCTACATCGAGCCCTTCCAGGGCGCTGCAACCGGCGTCGGCGGCATCGTCCGCGACATCATCTCGATGGGCGCCCGCCCCGTCGCCGTCATGGACCAGCTGCGTTTCGGTGCGATCGACGACCCTGACACCGCCCGCGTCGTGCACGGCGTCACGAGCGGCATCTCGTTCTACGGAAACTGCCTCGGCCTGCCGAACATCGGCGGCGAGACCTACTTCGACACGGTGTACCAGGGCAATCCACTGGTCAACGCCCTGTCGGTCGGCGTGCTCCGCCACGAAGACCTGCACCTCGCCAACGCCTCAGGCGTCGGCAACAAGATCGTGCTGTTCGGCGCGCGCACCGGTGGCGACGGCATCGGTGGCGCCTCGATCCTCGCCTCCGACTCGTTCGACGCCGCGGGCCCGACCAAACGCCCGGCCGTGCAGGTCGGCGACCCGTTCGCCGAGAAGGTGCTCATCGAGTGCTGCCTCGAGCTGTACAAGAACAAGCTCGTCGAAGGCATCCAGGACCTCGGCGCAGCAGGCATCTCCTGTGCGACCAGCGAGCTCGCCGCGAACGGCGACGGCGGCATGTTCATCGAGCTCTCGCACACACTGCTCCGCGACCCGTCGCTCACGCCTGAGGAGATCCTCATGTCTGAGTCGCAGGAACGCATGATGGCCGTCGTCGAACCCGACAAACTCGAGGGCTTCCTCGCCGTCACCGCGAAGTGGGATGTCGAGACCAGCGTTCTTGGCGAGGTCACCGAGACCGGCCGCCTCATCATCAACTGGCACGGCGAAGAGATCGTGAACGTCGACCCGTCGACGGTTGCCGTCGACGGCCCGGTGTACGAACGACCCGTCGCGTATCCCGCCTGGCTCGACGCGCTTCAGGCCGACACGGCATCCGCTCTGGAACGACCGACGGATGCCGCGACGCTCCGTTCGCAGTTCCTCACCCTGCTGGGCTCGGCGAACCTCGCCGACAAGAGCTGGATCACCGACCAGTACGACTACTACGTCATGGGCAACACGGCGCTGGCGTTCCCCGACGACGGCGGCATGATCCGTGTCGACGAGGAGTCCGGCCTCGGATTCGCGATCGCGACGGATGCGAACGGTCGCTACTGCCAGCTCGACCCGTCGCTCGGTGCGAAGCTCGCGCTGGCGGAGGCGTACCGCAACGTCGCGTGCACCGGCGCCGTTCCGGCCGCCGTCACCGATTGCCTCAACTTCGGGTCGCCGGAGAACCCCGAGGTGATGTGGCAGTTCTCGCAGGCCGTCGAGGGACTCTCGGACGGCTGCCTCGCCCTCGAGGTCCCGGTCACCGGCGGAAACGTCTCGTTCTACAACCAGACCGGAGACACCCCCATCTTCCCGACGCCCGTCGTCGGCGTGCTCGGGGTCATCGACGACGTCGCCCGTCGCATCCCCAGCGGATGGCAGGACGAGGGCGACAACATCTACCTCCTCGGCGTCACGAGCGAAGAGCTCTCCGGGTCAGCGTGGGCGGGAACCATCCACGACCACCTCGGTGGTCTCCCGCCGGCCGTCGACTTCGAGCGCGAGAAGGACCTGGCCGAGTTGCTGCACGCCGGCTCGCAGTCGTCGATCATCGCTTCGGCACACGACCTCTCCGACGGCGGCCTCGCCCAGGCCCTCGCCGAGAGCGTGCTGCGCTTCGGCGTCGGCGCGCGGGTCTGGCTCGGTGAGATCCTCGAGCGCGATGGCGTCGACCTCGCGACCGCACTGTTCTCGGAGTCGACCGGTCGCGTGATCGTGTCCGTCCCGCGCGAGGACGACGTGAAGTTCCGTGGCCTCTGCGATGGTCGCAACTATCCGGTGCTGCGCATCGGCGTGACCGACAACGAGTCGGAATCGCTCGAGATCCAGGACCTCTTCACCGCCTCGATCGACGAGCTGCGTGCGACGCACACGGCGACGCTTCCGGCCGCGTTCGCGTAAATCGCCCTGCGCTCTGCCGAGATGGCAGTTGCGCACCCAAGACAGGCCGCTGTGCTGACCTTGAGTGCGCAACTGCCATCTCGCGTTCGTGTGCGCTGCGGCTGTGGAGAAGGAGCACGGGAAGAGCTCGAATACGGCACACTTCCGGGATGCCGCGACGCGTCCCCCTCCCACCCGAGTTGGTATCGCACGCGTTCACGAGCCGCGAGGCCATCGGACGTGGCCTGAGCAGAGGACGGCTGCGCAGCGACGATGTCACCCGCATCGTCCGCGGCGTCTACGCATCGGCCGACCGGACCATCGACGTGATCGCCGCAGCCGCTCTTCGACTCCGCCCCGGCCAGTTCTATTCGCACGTCACCGCAGCCAGGCTGCACGGACTCTACCTCCCCCCTCGTCTCGATCGTGTCGCTGAGTTCCACGTCACCGCCGTGAGACCAGCGGTCGCCCCACGGGCGGGCGGCTTCGTCGGCCACCACGTCGAGCCGGGCACGGTACATGTTGTCGCCGTCACGGGCATCCCCGTGGCATCCGCCGTCGACACCTGGCGCGAGCTGGCGACGATGCTCACCGTCCCTGAACTCGTTGAAATGGGCGACGGACTCGTGCGGCGCGTGCACCCGATCGCCACGATGGATCAACTGGCGGATGCCGTCGCACGGTCGGCAGGGCGGCGCGGGTCTCGTGCACTCCGCGCTGCCTTCGCCCTCGTCCGTCCGGGCACCGACTCGCGCCAGGAGACGAGGCTGAGGCTCCTGATCGTGAGAGCCGGGCTTCCCGAACCGCTCGTGAACGTCGAGATCCGCGATGCGATCGGGCGGTTCCTCGCGCTGGGCGACCTCGTCTACCCGGGCTGGAAAGTGCTCGTCGAGTACGACGGAGCCCACCATTTCGGCTCGGAACGGCAGGGCCACCACGACGTCGACCGGCTCGACCTGCTCATGGCCGATGGCTGGCGAGTGATCCGCGTGCACCGGGAGCATATGGGCAACGGCGCGCAGGGACGCATCCGCGCGATCCGTCAGGCGCTGATCAGGGCTGGCTGGCGTGCGAGATAGCATCTGCGCACCCACACATGGCTGTCTTGGGCGGTGTGGGGGCGCAACTGCGATGTCGAGGGTCCGACACCGCCGATACGATGGGTTCTTCCACACCGAAGGGCACACATGACGATCACCGCGGCCGCAGACGGCTCCGCCCTGGGAAACCCCGGCCCGGCCGGCTGGGCCTGGTACGTCGATGACGAGCACTGGGATGCCGGCGGCTGGAAGCACGCCACGAACAACATGGGTGAGCTCAAAGCCGTGCTCGAGCTGTTCCGTGCGACCGCTCATCTCGACGACGACCTTCTCGTGCTCTGCGACAGCCAGTACGTCATCAACACCGTCACCAAGTGGATGCGCGGCTGGAAGGCCAAGGGCTGGCGCAAGGGCGACGGCAAACCGGTGATGAACCTCGACATCATCAAGGAACTCGACGAGGCCATGGCCGGTCGACGCTACCGGTTCGAGTGGGTCCGCGGCCACGCGGGGCATCCGCTCAACGAGGCCGCAGATGTGCGGGCTCGATCGGTGTCCGAAGCCTTCCAGGCGGGTCGCCCCGTTCCTGGCGGTCCCGGCTGGCCGGGAGCCGAGGCGGATGCCGCTCCGACGTCGATCCCAACGCCAGACGCCGGCGCAACAGCCACAGAGACCGAGACCGCGGAAGAAGCCGAACGCGACGACACCGTGAACCCGGCGCTGGACTTCGCGGCTGGCGCGCCGACGCTCTTCTCGCTCGACGACCCAGACCAGCACGAGGTCACCCTCTGGCTCACCGACGACGAGCACATCCGCCTGCACGAGCGCGCGCGGCAAGAGGGCGTCAGCGCCGAGGAACTGCTCCGCAGCCTGATCTGACGCGCGCGGCGTTCAGTCGAGCGGTTCGGTGAGCGCGTGCACGAGGCCGGGCAGTGTGTCCCTGGCCAGCGGCGGCGCCGAAACCGAGCCCGCATCGCTGCCCGCAGTGCTTCCCTCGAGTATTGCCTCCTGCATCGCAGACTCGTACACGTTCACGATGATGCGCACGGCAGCGAGCGGGTCAACGGTGAAGCGCAGCCCGACGGAGTGGAGCGCGGCGTCGATGCGGTCGGCGAGCTGTTTCAGAAAGCCGTTCTGGTAGGCGAGGTAGCTGGCGGCGACGGCGGCATCCCGCATGGCGAGCAGTTTGAACTCTGACTGCACGAGGCACCAGCGACGGTCGTCGCCCTGCAGCACGAGGAACTGGGTGACGAGGTCGCTGAGGGTCTCCTCGGTCAGAGCGGTGGGGTCGAATTCGGGCAGGATCGCGTCGACCCCTTCCTGCAATCTCTCGAACCGCAGCCGGTTCTCGCGCTCCGCGAGGGCGAAGAACAGCTCTTCCTTCGTGTCGAAGTTGGAGTAGAACGCGCCGCGGGTGAACCCGGCCCGTTCCGTGATCATTTCGACGGATGCCGCATGCACTCCGGTCTCGGCGAAGACCTCGTACGCCGCATCGATGAGGCGGTCGCGGGTTTTACGTCTGCGGGCACTCTCGACCTGCGCCGTCTCGGCGGATTCGACTTCCGTGGGCATCCTGACACCTTACTGGGAACGTTTTGCGATACATCAGTGTATCGGATACATTCGTGTAGCGGATACATTGGTGTACTGAGCGCGCGAATCGCGCCCCGCCTCGCACCCCTCTCCCTAGGAGCCCCCGTGTCTTCACTGTTGTATTCGCTCGGTCGTTGGGCATTCCGCGCCCGGGGGGTCGTCGTCGGTGCCTGGATCCTCATCCTTGCACTGGCCGGTGGCGGTGCCCTGCTTTTCAACCAGGGCCTCGACAACAACATCTCGATCCCGGGAACCGAGTCGCAGGAAGCGCTCGACTCGCTCTCCACCACGTTCCCGCAGGTCAGCGGCGCCACGGCACAGATCGTCGTGGTCGCGCCAGATGGGGATGCCGTCACCGACGACGACATCGTCGACGCAATCTCCGACACCGTCGACGCCGTCAACGAGTTCGACCAGATCGCGCAGGCCGTCTCGCCATTCGATGAGAACATCTCAGGCGCGATCAGCGACAACGACGCTGCCGCCCTGATCAGCGTCCAGTTCGACGGGGTCACAGCTGACATCACCGAGAGCACGAAGACCGCGCTCGCCGACGAGGTCGCCGCCCTGTCGGCCGCGCTCCCGGCCGGCTCAGAGGCAGCGCTCGGTGGCCAGCTGTTCAGCCAGAACATGCCCACCCTGACCGCCACCGAACTCATCGGTGTCGGCGTCGCCCTCGTCGTGCTTCTCCTGACCTTCGGATCGTTCCTGGCCGCCGGGATGCCGCTGCTCACCGCCCTGCTCGGCGTCGGCATCTCGATCGCCCTCATCTTCGTCGCAACGGCATTCGGGTCGATCACCTCGACCACGCCGATGCTCTCTCTCATGCTCGGACTCGCTGTCGGTATCGACTACGCCCTCTTCATCATTTCGAGGCACCAGGAACAATTGCGGGGCGACCTCACCGCCGAGGAATCGGCCGCCCGTGCGACGGCGACGGCGGGTTCTGCCGTGATCTTCGCCGGCCTCACCGTCATCATCGCGTTGCTGGGTCTCGGCGTCGCCGGCATCCCGTTCCTGACCGTCATGGGTACCGCAGCCGCCGTTGGCGTCGCCGTCGCCGTGCTCATCTCGATCACCCTCATCCCTGCTCTCCTCGGCTTCGCCGGCGACCGCCTTCGCCCCTCGACATCGCGCAAGGCGCGTCGTGCACACGCCGCCTCAGGTGAGACCGGTGACGCTCCCCGGCAGACGCACAGACCCAACCGCTTCTTCGTGGGGTGGATTCGTTCGGTGACCCGGTTCCCGATCGTGACGATCCTCGCGGTGGTCGCCGTCCTCGGCCTCGCCGCGGTTCCCGCACTCGGCCTCCGACTCGCACTCCCGGATGCCGGTGGGCTGCCGGCAGACGACCCAGCCCGCGTCACATACGACCTCGTCTCAGACAACTTCGGTGAAGGCTTCAACGGCCCGCTCATCGTCACGGGCAGCATCGTGACCTCGACGGATCCGCTCGGTCTGATGGCCGACCTGAAGAGCGAGATCGAGGACCTCGACGGAGTTGCTGCCGTTCCGCTCGCCACCCCGAACGAGACCGCAGACACCGGCATCATCCAGGTGATCCCCGAGGGCGCTCCCGACTCGGAGTCGACCAAGGCGCTCGTCGCCGAGATCCGGTCGCTCCACGGCTACTTCCTCGACGAGTACGACATCGACCTCGCCGTCACCGGGTTCACCGCCGTCGGCATCGACATCTCCGACAAGCTCGGCAACGCCCTGCTCCCCTTCGCCCTCGTCGTCGTGGGGCTCTCGCTCATCCTGCTGACGATGGTGTTCCGGTCGATCTGGGTGCCGATCAAGGCCACGCTCGGCTACCTGCTCAGCGTTGTCGCCGCCTTCGGCGTGGTGTCGCTGGTGTTCGAGTACGGCTGGTTCGCCGACGCCCTGCACGTACCGCAGCAGGGCCCGGTGATCAGCTTCATGCCGATCATCGTGATGGGTGTGCTGTTCGGGCTCGCCATGGACTACGAGCTCTTCCTCGTCGCCAGGATCCGTGAGGACTTCGTGCACTCCGGCAAGGCCCGTGCATCGATCGAGACCGGCTTCCTCGGCTCAGCCAAGGTCGTCACCGCGGCCGCCATCATCATGTTCGCCGTATTCGTCGCATTCGTCCCCGAGGGTGACGTCAACATCAAGCCGATCGCCCTCGGCCTCGCCGTCGGTGTGTTCGTCGACGCCTTCATCGTGCGGATGACCCTCGTCCCCGCCGTTCTTGCCCTGCTGGGCGAGAAAGCCTGGTGGATCCCGAAGTGGCTCGATCGCGCACTGCCGTCGCTCGACGTCGAAGGTGAAGGCCTGCACCGCGAGATCGCCCTGCGCGACTGGCCGATCGCCGACTCGACCGACATCGTCTCCGCCGAGGGCCTCACCCTCGACGGCGGTCCCGTCCCGCTGTTCGCCGATGTCTCCATCGCCCTTCCGGACGGCGGCACCCTCGTCGTCGACGGCGAGCGCGAGACCGCGGTCACCGCACTGCTGCTCACGCTCTCAGGGCGCATGCACGCCGACTCAGGCAACCTCAAGGTGGCCGGACTCGTTCTCCCTGTCCGCGCGGCAGCCGTCCGTGCCCGGGTCGGTTTCGTCTCGCTCAGTGAGTCACTCGATCCCGTCCGCGCCGTCGCGCGGGCCCTCTCCGAATCACCCCGCATGCTCACGCTCGATGGACTCGACCAGGTGACGGATGCCGTCACGCGCCGCAACATCCACGATGCGCTGTTGTCAGGCCAGCAGGCCGCTCAGCAGAACGATCGGCCGCTCGCGCTGATCGTCGGCACGCTCTCCCCCGACGCCATCTCCGACGCAATACCGGGGGCTCTCGGCGCCTCCCGCGTCTCCCTCCTGTCCTCAGACCTGTCGCACGAAGCAGAGGTATCCGCATGACCACCCCCCTGGCACGATTCGAATCCGCCCGCGCATCCGGCCGTGTGACCTGGCTGTCTGTCCTCGGCATCGTTCTCGTCCCCCTCGTGGTTGCCGGCGTCCTCGTCTGGGCGTTCTGGAACCCGCAGGACCGCCTCGACCAGGTGAGGGGTGCGATCGTCAACAATGACAGCCCTGTCGAGGTCGATGGCCAGACCGTCCCGCTCGGACGCCAGCTCTCAGCCGGCCTCGTCGGAGGAGCGGGTGACAGCGCGGATGCCGACACCAACTACACCTGGGTCCTCACCGACGAAGACGACGCAGACGCCGGACTGGCATCGGGGGATTTCGCCGCAGTCGTCACCATTCCCGAGAACTTCTCCGCCGCAGCCACGTCGTTCTCGGGTGACGCGGCGGATGCCGAGAAAGCCACCATCGACGTCACAACGAGCGACAAGAGCCGGCTCGTCGACGACGCGGTCAGCCAGGTCATCACGACGACGGCCGCCGACCTCGTCGGCAACGAACTGACCACCAGCTACCTCGAGAACATCTACCTCGGTTTCAATACGCTCGGCGACGAACTCGGTACGGCTGCAGACGGCGCGTCCCAGCTCGGCGACGGCGCCTCGGCACTCGCGGACGGTGCGTCCAACCTCGCAGACGGCACCGTCGAACTGTCGACGGGAGCATCAGGGCTGGCCTCAGGCGTCTCGTCATACACCGACGGCGTCAGCCAGCTCTCCGGGGGTCTCGCCGAACTGTCACGCCAGACCGCAGACCTGCCCACCCAGACGCAGGGTCTCGCGACCGGTGCCGCCGGGGTCTCCACCGGCGTCGACAGCCTGATCTCCACGATCGACGAGCAGAGCGCTCTGCTCGTGCAGGTCGCCCAGGGCTGCGACCCCGTGCTCGACCCATACTGTGCCGCCGTGCTGACCTACCTCCAGGAGGCCCAGCAGGCTGCAGCAGCGAACCCGAATGCCGCGGCACAGCTGAGCGCAGGAGCGCAGGCGGTCGCCACCGGATCGCAGTCGCTCGCAGACGGTATCCCCGCCCTGAGCGGCGGTATCTCCCAGGTCGCCGGAGCGGCGGCCACGCTCGCCGGAGCAGGCACCGAGCTCGATTCGGGTGCATCCCAGCTGGCTGGAGGGGTCTCAGAACTCAGCACGGGTGCCACTGGCATCGCCGACGGCGCCACCGGCGTCTCCGACGGCGTCGCTGAACTCGCCACGGGCCTCTCGACCGCCGTCGACGCCCTGCCGACGTACTCGGACTCGGAGCGCACGAACCTCGCCGAGGTCGTCGCCAAGCCGGTCGTCGCCGACGGCGACGACGCGCTGGCGTTCGGGGCGAGCGGCGTTCCCTTCTACGCCGCCCTGGCGCTCTGGCTCGGTGCGTTCGCGAGCCTGCTCGTGCTCCGCGCCAAGCCGGTCAGCGTGCTGGGCTCGACCAGGCCGTCAGCCGTGCTCGCCCTGAGGGCCTGGCTGCCCGCAGCCGCGGTCGGCGCTGTCCAGGGCGTGCTGCTCGCCGCGATCCTCCAGCCGCTGGTCGAGCTGGATGCGGGCGGCTGGATCGGGCTCGCTGCGGTCTCCGTCGTCATCGCTGTCGCCTTCTCGGCAACGAACCAGGCGCTCAACGCCGTGTTCGGCGGAGCAGGACGCTTCATCGCCATGGTCGTCGCCCTCGTACTCATCGGCACGAGCATCATCGCGACGGCCCCCACCGTGCTCGGCGACATCGCCGCAGTGCTTCCGGTGCAGCCGGCAGTGGATGCCGTCCACGCGGTGATCGGTTCGGGCGCCGGTCTTCCGGCAGCGCTCACCGGGCTTGTGCTGTGGACCGTCGGGGCGCTCGCGGCGACCACTCTGGCCATCGCCCGCTCGCGCACGGTGTCGGTCCGGAAGCTGGTTCCGCACGCAGCCTGAGCCTCGGCCAACCGCGCAACAGGACATCGCACGATTCGCAGGACGACACGTGAAGAACTCTCCTGAAGATCGTGCGATGACCTGGTGAGGGTGCGATGCGGCTCTAGAGGAACGGCATCCCTGTCGCCACTTCGGCTTCGGCCCAGACCGCTTTCGCCACGCGTTCATCGGTGGTGACGGCTGCTGGTTTCGCCGGAACGGCGGCGCCCTTCACCAGGAACCTCGGGCCGAAGAACGCTCCGCCATCGGCGTCCGGGTCGGTGATCGCCCGAACGACGGGGTCGGCACCCCGGTCCTTGCCCTGCGTGAAAACCGTTTGCAGGCTGTCGACGAAACGGGTGCACCTCGTGGGCTCGTTCACTCCGGGCACCGTCGGCGTCCTGCCCGAGATCGAATAGCCGGGGTGGGCGACGAACGACCGCGTCGAACTCCCCCGTGCACGCAGGCGCCGGTCGAGTTCGAAGCCGAGTGACGAGAGCATGATCTTCGACCAGGCATACGCGTTCCAGCTGGAGTACCTGCCGCGCTGCTGCAGGTCGTCGGTGTTGAGCCTGGCCAGAAGAGTGGCGAGGCTGCCGAGCGAAACCACTCGCGCTCCCGGAGTGCGCTCCAGCGCCGGGAAGGCGGCTGCGGTGAGGGCGAACGAACCGAAGACATTCGTTCCTGTGACGAGTTCGAGTCCGTCGACGGTGTGCTCTCGACGCCGAGGCGGGTGCACGACACCGGCGTTGTTCACGAGAGCATCGAGCCGCGGCAGTTCGGCGAGCCGCGCACCGGCGTCGCGCACCGATGCCAGGTCAGCGACGTCGAGCGGCACCACCGTGAGGTCCGCGGCCGGCACCTGGGCGCGGATCGCTCGCGCCGCAGCATCCGCTCGCTGAGCGTTCCTGGTGAGGAGAAGAACGGATGCGCCCGCGCCGGCGAGCCGGTAGGCGGACCAGAATCCGATGCCCGCGTTCGCACCGGAGATCGCGACGACTTTGCCGGTCTGTGGAGGCAGGTCGTGAGCGTTCCAGGTCATCGCTCGCCGTTGGCGATCTGTTCGTGGTGGTGGATGACTTCTGCGACCACGAAGTTGAACCACTTCTCGGCGAACGCCGGGTCGAGGTGCGCATCTTCGGCGAGTGCCCGCAGGCGGGCGATCTGGCGCTTCTCGCGTTCGGGGTCTGCGGCGGGGAGGTCGTGTTCGGCCTTGAGCCTGCCGACCTGCTGGGTGGCCTTGAACCGCTCGGCGAGCATGTGGATGAGCGCCGCATCGATGTTGTCGATGCTGGATCTCAAGCTGAGAAGCTCTGCTGTTACTTCACCGTCGGCCATGCTCTCAACTTACCGTGCCCGCCCGTGGTGTGTGCCGGGCACCGACCCGAACGGCGCTCGGCAGCACCTGCTCTACAGCCGCTCCGGCTGACTGAGTACCCGGGTGAGCACCGGGCTCGTGGCCTTGAGCGAGAGCCAGACGAGGAGAACTCCCCCGAGAAGGCATCCGGCGATGATCAGCAGCGACGCCGGGGCCACGATGAAGGTGATCCCGACAAGAGGCAGAACCAGAGCGGCCCCGATAAGCGCCGAGCCGAATGCGACGAAGCGCAGCGGGCCCATGATCGTGCGCGACCGCGAACTCTCGATCACCTCGCGGGGCATGCCCAACCGGTCGAGGCTGACGTAGAGGTCGCGCCGGTCGAGGATGCTCGCGGCCTGGTTCACTCCAACCGAGCAGGCGACCATGAGGAAACTCGCGACGACGGTGATGATGATTCCGGTGCGGACGTCAGCGAGGAGAAGCATCGTGTCCTCGTCGTAATCGCCGGTGAGCGTGTCCACGAATGCGATACCGGTTCCTGCGACGACAGCGATGAAGCTCGTCATGGCAACACCGGAGACCTGCCTCCACGCGGCCTTGGGCGATTCGAGGATCCCGCGGGCGGCGATCAGGCCGGCAGCGGTTTTCGCTCGACCCAGCGACAGCTTCGCGGCGATACCGAGTGCCCACGGTCCGATGAGGTTGAGCACACCGATCCCGATTCCGATCCCGGTACCGAGCACGGCGATCGTGAGCGCGGCGTCTGCGACCTCCGACATCGATCCGAGCAGGACGTATGCGCCGAGAATGGCGACGCTTCCGATCACGATCCGCATCCAGTGCATCCGCGGCGCGGTCTGGCGGGTACGAACGCCGAGCGGCGACACGGTCACCTGACGGAGGCCGATCGCCGCGCTGATCGCGGCGAGGGCGGCGACGGCGACGACGACGAGCGCGAGAACACCCGGGCCGACCCAGAGCTCACCCGCACCGATGGCGGCGCCTGCGAAGGGGATGAGACCGACGAACGGCATCGAGATCAGGTACAGGACGATGCCGGCGAGAGAGCCGAGCACAGCGATCGCTGTCGACTCGAGCACGGTCATCTGCGTCACGACCGCGGGGGTCGCGCCGAGCAGCCGCAACGTGGCGAGCCGGTCATCCCGACGTCGAGCCGACAACCGCGCCGCGGCGCCGCCGAGGGAGGCGAGTGGCACGAGGAGCAGAACGAGCGCGAGCACGCTCAGCGTCTGGTAGACCATCGCGTCGGTGTTGTCCTCGGGTGTCCACCGCCAGAACATCAGCCCTCCGCCGAGCACGATCAGCACCAACGCGGTTGTCACCGCAAACGCTATGCCTGGGAGCAGGAGCACCGCGGCGCTCTGAGCGCTGGGGCGGGCCAGAAGCCAGGTCAGGCGTGCAACCGGTGCCCGATCCGGACGGGAACGAACAGATGCCGGTGGTCGCGGGAACGTCGTCGCGGTCATGCGGCCACGACCTCGGGAAGAACGCGACCGTCACGAAGACGGATGACCCGCGAACACCGGGCGGCGACGGTCTCGTCATGGGTGACGATGAGGAGAGCGTGGCCCTGCCCGACCGTCGACTCAAGAAGCGCGGTGAGGACTTCGTCGCTCGTCGTGGAATCGAGAGCCCCTGTGGGCTCGTCGGCGAACACCACGGTCGCGCCGGTGACCTGCGCACGGGCGATGGCCACGCGCTGAGCCTGACCACCCGAGAGTTCGCCGATCCGTCGAGCTTCCATTCCGGCGAGGCCGAGAGCGGCGAGCCAGTGCTGAGCGCGGCCTTCCGCTTCACGGCGGGGGTAGCCTGCGAGCATGAGCGGCAGGGCCGTGTTCTCGATGGCGGTGAGCTCGGGGATCAGCAACCCCTGCTGAAAGACGAAGCCGAAGGCTTCGCGGCGCAACCGCGAGCGCTCACGCTCGTTCAACCTGGTCACGTCGACCGGACCGGATGGCGACTGGAACTCGACCCGCCCGGAGTCGGGTGCGGTGATGCCGGCGAGTGCGTGCAGAAGGGTGGTTTTTCCCGATCCGGATGCGCCCATGATCGCGACGGATTCGCCGCCTCCGATCGAGATGTCGACCCCGGCGAGGGCAGTGCTCGATCCGTATGTTTTCACGAGGGCGGACCCGGACAGGAGAGGAGAATCTATGTTCATGTGTCCAGCATCGCCGCGTGACGGCATCCGCACATCGTGCCTGAGGTTGATCCGCCGTCATCCTTCCGGGTGACGTCTTGTTGCCCGAATCAGGCGCGAACGCGGCGCCCGAGACGAATGCGCTGCTGGGTGAGCAGGATGCCGACGAAGACGAGCACCGCGCCGACCGGCTCATGCCAGCTCAGCGACTCCTGCAGGAGCAGCGAGCCGAGGAGGACTCCGACCACAGGGGTCACGTAGGTCACCCCGCTCGTCGCCGTCGGGCCCCAGGCGGTGAGCACGTTCATGTTCCAGATGTAGACGACGCCGGTGCCGAGCGCACCGAGGCCGATCAGGCTGAGGATCACCCACAGATCGAGCTGCACGGGCTGCGATGCGACCACCGGGGTGAGGATCAGCATCACGACGGCGGCAATGGAGATGTACATGAACGCGGAGGTGATCGAGGGCACCTTGTACGGTCCGAGAAAACGGCGCAGGTAACCGAGCGCGAAGCCGTAACAGGTGACAGCGCCGAGGCAGGCGACCTGTCCGCGCCAGTCCCCGAGCAGGGCACCCATCTGCCATGGTGCGACGATCACGATGACGCCGCCCATGCCGACGAGCACCCCCAGGATCTGACCCCAGTTGAGTTTCTCGACCCGGAAGACGAGGGTGGCCATCACGGCGGTCGTGATCGGAGTGACCGCGTTGAGGATCGACGCGAGACTCGACGAGATGTATTGCTCTGCCCAGGCGAAGAGAAGGTACGGCACGACACAGAACGTGATGGCGATCACGGTGAAGTGCAGCCAGATGATCGGCTGTCGTGGCAGCCTGGCCCGCGTGACGAGGGCGACGATCGCGAGGGTCAGCGCCCCGAGCATGATGCGGCTCCAGGCGACCTGCCCGAATGAGACGCCGGTCAGTGCGACCTTCATGAACAGAAAGCTGGCCCCCCAGATCAGGCCCATCCCGATGAACTGCAGCATGATGCGTGGCTGGCCGGCCGCCTGTGTCGGCTGGACGGCGGTCGGAGCTGGGTGCTGTTGTGTGGTCACCGGGCAAATCTACCGCCGCTGAAACATTGCCACTGGCGGAAATCGGTCACGTAACCGCGAGATCCTGCCGTCAGTCGCGGCCGAGAGTGACGGGGCCGTCTGCGCTGGCGACTCTCGCCTCGAGTTCCGCGCGAACAGCCGGCCATTCATCGATGATCACCGAGAACACCGCCGTCGTGCGCCAGCTGCCGTCTGCCCGCTTCTGGTCCCGGCGGATGAGTCCCTCAAAGGTGGCGCCCAGTCTCGTGATCGCTGCGCGCGACCGTTCGTTGCGCTCGTCTGCCTGGAGTTTCACCCGACCGAAGCCGGCGTCGAAGGCGAGACCGAGCAGCAGCAGTTTCGCTTCGGCGTTGACCGCAGTGCCCCACACCCTCGGGTCGTATGCTGTCCAGCCGATGTGCGCGTGTTCCCGGCTGGGGTCGAAGTCGCCGAGCGTCGACGTACCGACGATGAGGCCGTCGGCCTCTCCACCGATCAACCGGATCGTGAAGGTCTGATTGGACCCTGTGTTGTAGTAGCCGGCGGCGAACGTGGCAAAGCCGTCGAGGTCGCGCGGCAGCCCCGCCGGCCCTCCCCCGTACCCGCCGGCGAACACCTCGGGCACGGCAATGGCATCGAACAGCCCGGGGTGGTCGTCCGGAGTCATCGGGTCGAGTCGGATGAACCGCCCGATCAGCGCTGCAGGGGCCGGAATCGCCGCGGTCATCGGTCGGCCGGGACGAGGCAGGTGGGCGAGCCGGTCTCGACCGACCCGATCCGCTTCGCGGGGACCCCTCTGGCATCGAGGCGGAAGCTCGACACCTGGCCGGACTTCTCGTTCGCGACGTGGAGCAACCCGCCAGACTCCGCGTGGTGCCGCGGCCAGTCGCCGCCGCTGTCCACGTCGGCGATCGGGCGCAGCACCGAACCGTCTCCTGAGATGGTGAGCGTCGCCACCCGGTTGGTGCCTCGGATGGAGACGTGGATTTGCTCGCGCGAAGCGGCGAGAGTGATCTCGGACGCGTTGTCGCCATCCTCGATCGAGTCAGCGGTGGCGAGAACGGATGCGACGACACGCCACCGCCCGTCATCCGCCCTCGACAGGGTGAAGACCTCATTGGAGTACTCGGTGACAACGTGCACATGCCCGGACGGGTGGGCGACGAGATGACGGGGGCCGACGCCGAACGGCAGAACGATCTCCTGGCTCAGCGACAGCCTGGCGACGTTTCGACTCCAGATCCGCACCGTGTCGTGCCCGAGGTCGGTGGTGGCGATCCGCCCCTCGGGCAGGACGAGGGAGGCGTGCGCGCGCGACGGTCGGTCGACGGCGGCGTCCGATACCGCCTTGCGGATGGCAAGATCGGCGAACGGATCGTCCCCGAAATCAACGGGTTCGTCTGCGGCGGCCTGGGCAGCGAGCGGGTTGCCATACGGGTCGTTCGAGGCAGCGGCAATGATGCCGTCTGCGGTGAACGAACCGTTGGCGGCGAGGGGGAAGACCACGATGCGGCCGTCGCCGTAACAACTGGCGAGAAGCGCAGCGCCGTCCGGCGTCACCGTCAGCTGGCATACGGCCTCTCCCGCTTCGATCGGCCGGCCGAGCGGCACGAGGCCGTACTCTCCGCGGCGTGCCAGCGCCTCGACCGTCCCTGACGGTTCGAGCGCGGCATAGACGACAGGAAGGGTGGGGTGGATGGCCACGAACGACGGCGAGGGGAGCGCAGACGACGAGAGAGGATGCAACGTTCCCCGGTCTTCCTGCCGGAGCGCGCTCAGACCCGCTCCCGAACCACCGGCTTCGTCGGTGTACGAGCCGAGCCAGAAAAGCGGATTGGGGACATCGAGCTGCGCCATGCTCTTCAGTCTGGCAGCAGATCATGCAAGCATGAACCATGGGAACAGCGTCCAGTTTCTCGCGTGCGGCCGACGTCTTCGTCGCCCTCGTCCGCGGCATCCGCCCCGATCAGTGGGAAACGCTCGGCCTCGGCGTCTGGAGCGTTCGCTCGCTCGTCGGCCACACCGCGCGGGCCCTGATCACCGTCGGCGACTACCTCGAACTCGATCCGGCGAGCCAGGTCGACATGGAGACCGCCGGTGACTATTACGGGCAGATCTACCTCGTCTACACGAATCCGGAGGCCATCGCGCAGCGCGGCGTCGACGCCGGACTCGCGCTCGGCGATGACCAGGTCACGCGGATCGAGGCGCTCAAGGACCGCGCACTCACGCTGATCCTCGCTCAGGAACCGTCGCGGCTGGTGTCGCTCGGGGGAATGGGCATCCCCCTCCACGAGTACCTGAAAACCCGGGTCTTCGAGCTCGTCGTCCACTCCATCGACATCGCCCGCGCCACCGGGCAGGTGGCGCAGTTCGACCCCGACCTCATCGAAGAGACAGCCGCGCTTGCTGCCGGCATCGCTGCGAGAAAGGGTGACGGCGAGCAGCTGCTGATGGCCCTGACGGGTCGTGAACGTCTTCAGGAGGGATTCAGCGTCGTCTGAAATTCCCCCGGGGGACCTGTTGGGATCAGCCGGTCAGGGAGTACTGTCGGACAATGAATTTCGTCGAGGCCGTCGGCCTTCGAAAGACGTACACACCCAAAGGGGCAGACCCGGTCCACGCATTGGACGGGCTGGACCTCTCTGTGCCGCGCGGCACGATCACCGCTGTTCTCGGACCGAACGGAGCGGGGAAAACCACGGCAGTGAAAGTGCTCACCACGCTCATCACCCCCGAATCCGGCTCAGCATCGATCGGGGGCATCGACGTTCTGCGGCGCCCGGAGGCGGTCAGGCCGATCATCGGCGTCTCTGGCCAGTATGCGGCGGTCGACGAGAACCTCACCGGTTTCGAGAACCTCGACATGGTCGGCCGGCTCTATCACCTGGGGGCGAAAGCGTCGAGGGCCCGCGCACGGGAGCTGATCGAACTGTTCGACCTGTCCGAAGCGCAGAATCGGCCGGTGAAGGGATTCTCCGGCGGCATGCGGAGACGAATCGACCTCGCCGGAGCGCTCGTCACCCAACCCCAGGTGCTGTTCCTCGACGAGCCAACGACAGGACTCGACCCGCGAAGCCGCCTCGGCATGTGGGACATCATCCGGTCATTGGTCAGCGAAGGAACCACGGTGCTGCTGACGACCCAGTACCTGGAAGAAGCCGACCAGCTCGCCGACGACATCAATGTCATCGACGGGGGGAAGGTGATCGCTCGCGGGTCTGCGGATGAGTTGAAGGCATCCGTCGGCGGCCAGCGGGTCGAACTCAACCTCGTCACGCCGGACGATCGCGCGGCAACCGTCGAGGTCCTCCGCCAGTACGGCACGGCGGAGCCGGCCGTGTCGAACGATTCCCGGACAGTCACAGTCAGCGTGGCCAGCGGCCCGGAAGCCCTGCAACTCGTCCTGCGTGACCTCGAACAGCACGGCGTCGCACTCTTCGACGCCGGGATGCGGCGCCCGACCCTCGACGACGTGTTCCTCCGACTCACCGGTCACATTGCGACGAGCGAACCGGAAGTCGAAACGGCGAGGGAGAAGGCGACGTGACCTCCACCATCCCGAGGCCCGTCGAGGTCCGCGAGAGTCCTGGGCCTGTCGCGCGCTGGTTCAACGACGGCTGGATCACGACACGCAGGAATCTCATCAAGATCAAGCGAGTGCCGGACATCCTCGTCTTCACCACGCTCCAGCCGATCATGTTCGTGCTGCTGTTCACCTACGTCTACGCCGGTGTCATCGACATCCCGGGCAGCACGTACACCGAGTTCATCATGGCCGGGATCTTCGCCCAGACCGTGGTCTTCGGTTCGACCTACTCCGGCTCGGCGATGGCCCAGGACCTCAAGGACGGGATCATCGACCGGTTCAGGACCCTCCCGATGAGCCCATCCGCGGTGCTCATCGGCCGGACCAACGGAGACCTGCTCATCAACAGCATCTCCATGGCCGTGATGATGGCCACCGGCTTCATCGTGGGCTGGCGGGTGCGGTCGAGCCTCGCCGAGGCGATCGCCGGCGTGGCCCTCCTGCTGCTCTTCGCGTACGCGCTGTCGTGGGTGATGGCGTTCCTCGGCATGCTGGTGCGCTCCCCTGAGGTAATCAACAACGTGTCGTTCCTCGTCCTTTTCCCGCTCACCTTCATCTCCAACGCGTTCGTTCCGGCCGAGACCCTGCCCGGTCCACTCCGAGCCTTCGCCGAGTGGAATCCGGTCACCTCGCTCGTGCAGGCGGCGCGCGAGTTATTCGGCAATGTGCCCGCAGGAACCCCGGTCGGTGACAGCTGGGTCCAGCAGAACCCGGCGCTCGCCGTGCTGATCGGGGTGGTCGTGATTCTCGGGATCTTCGTGCCGTTGAGCATCCGCCGGTTCTCGCAGGTCACGTCGCGCTGACGGTTCCTCGCCCATCCGGCCGCACCCCCCGAAGGGGTGTCGACAAAATTAGCGAAAACTTGAGCTTTGCTGCTGCCTAATCCTGATCATCGGCGACCAGAATCGAACCAGCGGCAACCCGAATACCGCTCACGGGCAGATACCCGGTGGACAACTCAGGACTGGTGAACGCGGTGAACTCCCCCCTAGACACCCCGCTCCCTCCTGACGACACCGGGTATCTGCCCCTTCTCGATCACTCCGCCCTCGACGCACTGCTCTTCTCACTGGACTCCGATCAGGATGCCGTCGACGGGTTCGTGGCCACGTTCGTCGCCCACTGGCCCGAGCGGCTGCACCGGGCAGAGGCGAGCGTCGCTGCCCGCGATCGCGCCGCGATCTACGACTGTGCCCTGAGCATCAAGGTCGCCGCTCAGATGATCGGCGCCGTCAGGCTGAGCGCCTGTGGTGGCCAGCTCGAATCACTGGTCCGCGCGGGTCGCATCGATGAGGCGCCGTGCATCGTCGACGCCTTGAGACAGATCGGCACCGAGACGGTCGACGTTCTGATGGCAGGCAGCCGCAGCCGCTCAACGGAGCACGCGGCCTGAGTACGCCGGCGTCAGTCGCGCACGGGCGAGAGCCGGTAGCCGACGCCGCGGACCGTCTCGATCCAGCGCGGATGCTTCGGGTCGTCAGAGAGCTTGCGTCGCAGGTTCGCGAAATGGACCTCGATGGATCGCTCCTCCGACTCGCTGACGAAGTCGTTCGCGACGTAAACCTCGTCGCGGAGTTCGCGGACGAGGTCCGCCTTCGACCGCACGCGCCGTTTGCTGTTCAGCAGTGACCGCAGGAGGTCGAACTCGGTGCGGGTGAGGTCGAGCTCGGCGCCCTGGAGCTCGACGGTGCGGGTGTCCGCATTCAGGAGCAGCCCGTTGTGCACGTAGACGAGTTCATCGACGTCGGCGGTGATCACGGCGGTTGCCGGGGCTGACACCGACGCGGCAGCCTGCGCGACCGGCGCGGTCACCGGAGCAACGGCATCCGGGACCGCGAGCGGGCTGGTGCGCGGCCGACGGAGCATGGCCTCGATCCTCGCGCGGAGCTCGCGCGGACGGAACGGCTTGATCACATAGTCGTCGGCCCCGGATTCGAGCCCGAAGAGAAGATCGGCCTCGTCTGACTGGGCAGTGAGCATGACGATGTAGCAGTCGGTGAAGAGCCGCAGCCTGCGCGCGACCTCGAGGCCGTCGATGTCGATGAGCCCGATGTCGAGGGTGACGATCGTCGGCTTGATGGTCCGAACGAGTTCGACACCCTCGGTGCCGCTCGCCGTCGAGGTGACCTCGAATCCGGCCTGGCGCAGGACGGTCTCGACGAGTCCACGGATGTCGGCGTCATCTTCAATGACCACAGCGGTGCGGCGTACGTCCTCAGCCATATCGTGCGGTTCCCCCCGGAAATGCGGCGCACTCCACCGAGCGCTGTCAGGTTCGATGGGTTCGAACCCCTGCCACTCTAGTCGTGCTCTCCTGCTTCAACACGACGGTTACGCCCCCCAATGAGGAGCAGACCCAAACAGGTGACGACGGCGGCCACGATCAGCGCATCACGGACGGATGCTCCGGTGCTGGCCAGACCGTCCGTCGAAGCCGGGATCTCCATATCTGCAGCGATGACGACGAGACCCAGGTCGAGGGACTGCAGCTGGGTTCCGTTGCCCGAGCTGAACGGCAGTTCGAATGTGACATCGATCGGTACGCTCGCTGCGGAGCTTCTGCCGAGGTCGAAGACAGCATCCGTGTGCTTGAGGTCTGCTGCCGAGGAGGTGACCTCGATGCCGTTGCCTGCGACGGTGATGAGAACATCGCGCTCGACGGCGGTCGGGCCGGACGTACGCTGCTCGTCGCCGTCTCCGAGCGTGATCATGAGACTGGACTCACCGCCACCGGTGCGGTGAGCAACGACGGTGGTGTGAACGATGTCGCCGGGAACCATGGTCCAGTCGCTGAAGAGGGTCCCGATCGGCGATCCGTCTGCACGGGTGAGCGACAGCGTCCGATCGGTATCGCTGTCGATCGGATCTGCGGCCGCGCTCGACGCACCGGAGAAGGCGATCACCGCAGCGACGGCGACACCGACGGAGGCCTTTCCGAGCCGGGAGATGCGGCGGAGGAGATGTGCGGTCACTTGACGAACACCTCCACCTCGAGGTCGGCCGGCGGTGTGCCCGTTCCCCACCATTCGAGAACGACGTACTGGATCAGGGTTCCTGTCGTGTCACGAAGAAGTGCGTCGTTGGTGTTCGAGCCCTTCGGCGCGATCACGGTGGGCGTCACGGTCGGAACGGAGTCGACCGTGACGGTCCGCGGGACCGTCTGAGATCGGTACTGACGCAGGTCGGTGTTTGCCGGGCAGGCCGTGCCGGTTGCATCGGTCCACGCGGACCATGCGCTCCAGTCGGTGTACCAGAACCAGATCCGTTCCCGGGTCTGGGAGCTGCACTGCAACTGCGTGGTTGTCGTCGTGGTCGACGGCCAGGTGCCAGCGCCCGAGTAATACTTCTCCGCCAGGTAGGTGGTCGAGTTCTGGAAGACGGCGTTGGATGCCGCTGCGGTGTCGACGCCCGAGAAGACGTTGTTGTAGTTCGTGACCCCTGCCCCGCCGTCGACGTGACAGGTCTTGCTCGCGCATGCAGGGTCGTTCGTGAAGTCGGCGTTCTTCGTGCGCCCGTTGGTGAGCATCCAGCTGTAGCGCATCGTCACCGGGTCGGCGTTCGCGCCGGACTGTCCGCCGAGATTGTTGATCCCGCGGTGCGCGTCACGCACTTCGGTGCCCGGCCGGGTCGTCGTGGTCGTTGCGCCGTTGATCGCGAGGTTGGCCCCAGCGTTCAGGCGCGCTTGCGCGAACGAGACTGAGGTGGGAGCCACGTCCCAGACCCACGCACTCGCTGCGGTGGCGGTATAGCTCCCGCGCCAGGCGGTGAGCTTGATCGACTGGGTCGAACTCATGCCGGGGGTGCAGCTCCAGAGCCGCACGCCGAGCTGGTTGTCGACTCCACCGACCTGGGCGGGCAGCGGCTCCACCGGGTCGAAGCTCCCGTCGTTGACGACCGGGAGCACGAGCATCCGGACAGTGGTCTTCGCGGCACCGGTGTCGGTGGTGCTCTCGGGGGCCTGGATCTCGGTGAAGTCGCTGAGCGAGTAGACATTGCCCGATACGGAGGGGTTCGGTACCGAGCACCAGCTGCCCATCCCCGCCGATGTCGTGGCCGAGCCACTCGCGGTGAGGGAGGCTGCGGTGGTCGACGCAGGGAGCCCGACGGCGATCATCGCCGTCACAGCGAGCGCCGCGAGGACGGCGACGGACGGCATCCGGAACTGGATTCTCATGGCTTCTCCTCTGCCCGGGGGACCTGGGAGAGTGTGGCGTTCGCGGTGAAATCGGCGAACGGGTTGAGCACGGTGGTCGTCCCGCGGGTGCCGCGCAGGACTCGGGAAACGTCGACGCCGTTCTTGACGGCGGGGATCGACAGGTCGAGCACGACCGTGCAGGACTGGCCGGCCTTGACGGTCTGACCTGTGGTGGTCGAGAAGGTCCAGGTCAGGGCACCTGAGACGACAACGGGGGCCGGGTTCACGGTGCAAGCACCCGTCGAGGTGGCAGTCGCCGTGAGGTAGCCCGCCGTGTAGACGGCTGCCCAGGCAGATTTGGGCGAGGCGGCGACGGTTCCCGAAATGTAGCCCTGAACACCGTTGCCGGCTCCGCCGGTCATGGCAAAGGTGAGTTTCTGACCGCGGGTTCCCGGGATGATTCCTGAGCTGGAGGTGGCGACCGTCGAACTCAGCGAGCCGAGAGCGTATGCCGATGACGTCACCGAAGCATCCAGCGAGATTGCACTGGCCGAATCGATGAGCTGTGCCGGCTGAGCCACCTGGTCGTTCCAGAGAGCGAACGAGACCGGGCCGCCGAGAAGGGAGGCAGCCGCGACGAGTGCGACGCACGCGAAGAGCACGGGCTTGGTGAGAAAGGTCGGGCGTTCGTGCCGGGGCTCTGTTGTCGTCACGGGTCTAACCGGCGGCGATCTGCGTCAGCGTGTATGTGGCCGCGAGGGAGACTTTTCCGCCCATGGCGTCGTTGTACTGGCCGGCAGTTCCCCAAGGGAATGCCACCTCGAGAACAACCGGGACGGTGCCGTTGGCGATCTGCGCCGGGGTGAGGGTGAGGGCTGCCGGTGACGTTGCGGTCGCGCCGTTGATCTGCTTCACGGTGATCGACATCGCGTTGCTGAGCGCGACGTCTGCCGCGGCGGAGGCGACCGTCGGGTTCTTGGTCGGGGTGACCGCGAAGCGCGCCTTCAGGTTCTGGCCGACGAGAGTGACGGGAACGTTCACCGTTGCGGTGACGACGTCGCCGGGGACGAGAGGGCCGCCGGCGTACGCGACGCTCGGGGTGGAGGAAGTGCAGGTCGGTGCGCACTGCTTGATCGTGGCGTTGGCGAAGGTCATCTGGCTGCTGGTGCCGAGGTCGAGGGACCCGGACTGGATCTGCTGCGTCGCGCTGGTTGATGAGTCCGACCAGAAGGCGAGGGATCCGGCGCCGCCCAGGAGAAGGATGGAGCCGAGGACTGCTGCGACGGAGAGGCCGAGAAGAGTGCGGATTGGCTTCTTCATGGTGACTCCTTCCGTGCGGTCCTTGTGATGCGGTGCGGGTGGTGCGGGTGGTGCGGCTTGCAGGAAAAAGGGCCCTGCCGTGTCGGGTACACGACAGGGCCCGTGGGATCAGCTCGGGGACTGATCCCGCCTCCGCTGCAAGGTGGAGCTTTTCTAGCTGTTGGCGATCTGCTTGAGCTCGTAGGCCAGCGAGATTGCCGAGAGTGCAGTGTCGATCGAGGTGTTGTCCACCGCGGTGCCGAAGGGGAAGTCGACGGTCACGGTGACCTTGACGTTGCCGCCGGTGGATGCTGCCGCGAGGGTCGTCGGGGTGAATTCCTTGACGATCGGGGTGGAGCTGGAGGTGACGGTGGTCGCGGCGTCAGTGGCGATGGCAACCTTGACGGTGACCTTGCTGGAGAGCGTGCCTGCCGGGACGGACGGGGTGACCTTGAGTTCTGACTTCAGGTTCTGGCCGACGAGCTCGGCGGGAACGAGGAACTCAGCCTTGAGCTGGTCGCCCGGGACGACCTTTCCGGTGAGCGGCTGGTCGACTATCGTTGTGCCGTTCGATACCTTCCAGGTGCCGGCGGTGACGGTTGCGCCGAGGTCGAGCTTGCCTGCGTTGACGATCTGGGTCGAGCTGGCGGCGGTGTCGGACCAGTAGGCGAGGGTGCCGGCTCCACCGAGGAGCAGTGCTGCACCGACGGCTGCTGCGACGGCTGCTGCTGTGGTCTTCTTCATGCTGAACTTCTTCATGGGATTCTCCTTCTGTGGCCTGGCAGCGGAGGAGCTACTCAGTGGCTGGGATGTTCTTGCCTTGCGCTTCGAACAACACTGATATTTCCCAACCCGGGTCAAGAAAAAGCCCGGAGATCCGCAAGGTTCCAAGAATTCTCGGCTTGCCGCACAAGGTTCGCTCAAGATTTCCGCAGTACTGGCAGATGTGGTCGTGAGTGTGCGATTTCCGGCCGTCGAAATGACATCCGATCCGTGACATTCGACCTCTCCCCTCTCGCCGATCAGCGGCGTACGATGTGCCGCGTGGGGCCTGAACTCTAAGGAGGGAACCGCGATGAAGCGTTCCTTGGCATTGTTGATCAGCATTCTTCTCGGCGCCGTCTTTCTGGTGTCGACCGGGCCTGCTGCGACCGCAGCTCCGTATTGCGGCATCACCTGGGGATCGCTCGCGGACACCCAGCGGATCGGATCGGTGAACGCGACCCTCACCGGTGTTCGGGCCGGACAGCATCCGTGTTTCGACCGCCTGGTTCTCGATGTGAGGGGCGACATCCGTGGCTTCGATGTTCGCTATGTCAGTGTCGTACGGCAGGACGGGTCAGGAACCCCGGTGCCGTTGCGAGGAGCAGCCGACCTGCAGGTCGTCGCTCTTGTTCCCAACTACAACTCAGCAGGGCAGGTGTATACGCCGGCCAACCCGCGGGAGCTTGTCGGGCTGAGCGGGTTCTCCACGTTCCGCCAGGTGGCATACGCCGGGAGCTTCGAGGGGCAGACGACGTTGGGCCTTGGAGTACGAGCACGACTCCCGTTCCGGACCTTCATCCTCGATGGGCCGGGCACGGGTAGCAGACTCGTCATCGACGTCGCTCATCGGTGGTGATGTGCTGTGGAGGGATCGCGGGAAAATCGATCCTTCCACAGACAAACGCACGAAAGACTTTGCCCAGACGACCAAAAACCTTCGAAGAAATGTCGGTGGCCTGGTGTCTACGTGAACCATGGAAGGCACAGGCGCTGAGTCCACAGACGACACGGGCATCCCGACCACCCTCGGCGACGAGTCCCCACTGTTCAGCACCGCTGCGCTGATCGCCGACATCTCGGGAGCTCTCCTCGGCGCGGTCACGCAGATCGACCGGCTTCATGCTCGGCAGTCCGCATGGAAGGCCGAGTTCATCGATCAGGCGCGGCGCATCGCGCTGATGACGGAAGACGCCGTCGTGACCGTTGGTACGAACTTCTCGCCTGCCCAGCGGCACGATCTCGCGCGGCGCGGTCCAGACACTCCCCCGCTCATCGAAGCGGATCCGCCGCCGTTCTAACTGGCGGGTCGGCCATCCTTTTCGGTGCCGGCGACGTCGGTTTCCTCGGAGACATCGATTTCCTCGGAGACATCGGCTTCCGTGTCATCGTGAGCGACAGCATCCGTGTCGGTGCGGCGCTTCGTACCCCGCACCGCTGTGACGACAAGGGTGACGACGGCATACCCGATGAGGGCGACTCCGAAGCCCTGCGCAAGCCAGGTCCGGGTGTCGCTCGTCACTCCATTGGTGACGTAGCCGATCACCGGCAACCAGTACCAGGCTTTGCCGCGCACCTGCTCTTCGCGGACCGGCTCCGTATCCGGTAACGGGTTCGCATCACCCTGGGTCTCGAGCCGCACTCCGTCGGAGGTGACATTGACCGCGATCACCCGGTGCGTGACGACCTCGGGTTCTCCGGAAGCGATCTGATACGTGATCACATCACCGACGCGGATGTCGGCGAAATCGATCGGCTTCACGACCACGGTCGTGCCTGGGGGCATGCTCGGCCGCATCGACCCGGTCAAGACGGTGTACGGCGTCGAGCCGGTCAGCCTCGGCACGAGAACGAATCCGATGATGAGGGCACCGCACACGATCAGAACGACCCAGCTGACGACTTTGACCAGGGCGGCGACGACCTGTCTGACAGACGCCCGCCGCTTCACCGGCAGACCGCGACGGCCGTGCTTCCTGGCAGCATCCGTGCCAGGAGTTGCAGCTTCAGGATCGACGGCACCCTCACCGGGCTCGACCACGACTCAGTCGATCAGGTCGTGGCGGACGACGATCGCGTCCCGTCCTGGTCCGACCCCGATCGCAGAGATCCGCGACCCGCTCATGCCCTCGAGCGCAATCACGTAGTCCTGGGCGTTCTTCGGAAGCTCTTCGAAGGTACGGCAGCCGGAGATGTCCTGCTTCCAGCCCGGGAATTCCTCGTAGATCGGCGTCGCGTGGTGGAAGTCCGACTGCGAGACCGGGATCTCGTCGTATCGAACACCGTCGACCTCGTAGGCGACACAGACCGGGATCGTCTCGAGCTCGTCGAGGATGTCGAGCTTGGTCAGAACGAAGTCGGTCACCCCGTTGATGCGCGCCGCATACCGTGCGATCGGGGCGTCATACCAGCCGACCCGACGCGGGCGACCCGTGGTCGTGCCGAACTCGAAACCACGCGACCGCAGGTGATCACCCGATGCATCGAACAGTTCGGTGGGGAACGGCCCGGCACCGACGCGTGTCGTGTACGCCTTCACGATCGCAATGACGCGGTCGATCCGATTCGGTGCGATACCCGAACCCGTCGCCGCTCCGCCCGAGGTCGCATTCGACGACGTGACGAACGGGTACGTTCCGTGGTCGACGTCGAGCATCGTCGCCTGTCCACCTTCGAACAACACGATTTCGTCGCGCTCGAGCGCTTCGTGCAGTTCCAGTGCGGTGTCGGCGACCATCGGCCGCAGTCTGTCCGTGTATGAGAGCAGGTCCTCGACGATCTCATCGGCAGAGATGGCCCTGCGGTTGTAGATCTTCAGCAGCATGTGGTTCTTGACGTCGAGCGCGCCCTCGACCTTCTGCCGCAGGATGTTCTCGTCGAACAGGTCCTGGATGCGGATGCCGACCCGGTTGATCTTGTCGGCGTACGCCGGACCGATTCCTCGCCCCGTCGTTCCGATCTGACGCTTGCCGAGGAACCGCTCGGTCACCTTGTCGAGCGTGCGGTGGTACTGCGTGATGACGTGAGCGTTCGCAGACACCTTCAGCCGTGAGACATCGACACCGCGCGCGGTGAGCGCCTCGAGTTCGTGGAACAGTACCTCGAGGTCGATGACGACGCCGTTCGAGATCACCGGGGTGACCCCGGGGGTCAGGATGCCGGAGGGCAGCAGGTGCAACGCGTACTTCTCGTTGCCGACGACGACGGTGTGCCCGGCGTTGTTGCCGCCGTTGAACTTGACGACGTAGTCGATCCGGCTGCCGAGCAGGTCGGTGGCCTTCCCCTTGCCCTCATCGCCCCATTGGGCGCCGACGATCACGATTGCTGGCATGGCGGATGCTCCTTCATTGGCTGGGAAAAAATCGTTACGCGGTCGGGCCGCGGGCCGGTGAGCCTAGTCCTGTCCTCGAATGAAGAAGACTTCAGTCGAGGGTGGCGGCTCGAGCGGCAGGCTCTCGGTTTCGATCCGGGCGGGAGCGGTTTCGTCTGCGTCACGGAGGAACTCGGTGAGCCGGGCGACTTCGTCGACCTCGCCGATGGCATCCGCCGCGTTGCGCAGGGCGTAAAGCGCCCGAAGGAACCCCTGGTTCGGTTCATGCGACCACGGGATCGGTCCCTGTCCCCGCCACCCGGCCTTACGCAGTGCGTCGAGGCCACGGTGGTATCCGACTCGCGCGTAGGCGTATGCCGTCACCGGATGGGAGAGGTCGACGGTCGCTTCGGCCAGCCGGGCCCACGCCAGCGACGAGGTCGGATGAGCCGCGGCGACCGCGGCGATGTCATCCACCGTCGTTGAGCGGTCAAGGGCGTCGACGACCTCCGGCTCAGCCGGAAGGCGCGTCTCGGGCACACCAAGCAGGTTGTCTCCAGTCACCCGACCAGCCTACCGCGTCACCTCGCGCGCGGCGGGGCAGCCGCGCGGCAGGTGGCGCGCGGAGGCGGGCTAGATCGAGACGCCGCGGGCGCGGAGGAACGGCGCCGGGTTGGTGTGGTTGCCGTTGACGTATATTTTCAGGTCGAGGTGGCAGCCGGTGGCTACACCGGTTTTACCCACGTTGGCGATGAGTGAACCGGCGCTGACCCAGCTGCCCGCGCGCACCTTGAATGCGCTGAGGTGACCGTAGATCGACTTGATTCCGCCGCCGTGGTTGATGATCACGCGGTTGCCGAAGCCGCCGGAGTAACTGGCGAACTCGACGGTGCCGCCGGCGACGGCACGGATGCCCTTGCCACACGGGTTGGCGAAGTCGATGCCGCTGTGGAACGAGTTGGAGCAACCGGAGCCGGCGCAGATGATCGGTCGAGGGCCGTACCAGGAACTGATGTAACCGGGTAGCGGACGCCACCAGCCCTGCGATGACGGGTGGAAGTAGGTGCCTGTCGCGCCGGCGTTCGATCCACCGCCACCGCCACCGCCTCCGCCGCCGCCTCCGCCTCCGCCTGAGGCTGCTGCCGCTGCGGCAGCAGCAGCCGCAGCAGCGCGCTCACGGGCGATGCGTTCTTCTTCGGCCTTCTTGGCCGCGGCGACACCGGCCGCGTAACCGGCCTCGACAGTGTTGGTCTTGCCTTCGAGGTACGACAGTTGACCGAGGAGGGTCTCTTCGTGTTCCTGCTGTTCGGCGACTGCGGCAGCGGCGGCGGCGGCAGCGGTCTCCGCAGCTGCGAGCTTGTCCTCAGACGCAGCACGGGCTTCTTCGAGCACTGTGGCGGCGACGACGGCCTGCTCGCTCAGCGAGGTGACCTGGTTTGCATCCTGCTCCGCATCGGCGAGGAGCTGAGACGACAGACCGGTGAGTTTGTCGATAGCGCCGAGCTTGTAGAGGGTGTCATCGGCGTTCTGCGAGTCGACGAGAAGGCTGGCGGTGACGTCGAAGCTGCTCGTTCGCCCCATGCGGGCGAACATCGATCCGGCCTGCTTGGCGGAGGCGTCGGCTGTCGACTGGGCTTCGTCGAGCCGGGTCTTCAAATCTGCCGACTTCTGTTCGGCTTCCTGCGCGACGATGAGAGCATCCTGATATTCGGACGCGGCGACGGCCGCGGCTTCCTCTGCAGCGGCGGAGGCGTCTGCGAGTTGCTGGATCAGTTGCTTGACCTGATCGATCTGCGCTTTCTTGGCCGACTCGCTGGCGCGCGCGTTCTGAACGTCGTCCCAACTCGGGTAGCTCGTTGCGGCTGTGGCCGGCGCGGCGATGGCGCCCGCTGCCAGCACAACGGCCAGGGTGACGGCCGCAATCAGGGAACGAAAACGCAAACGCATACTTTCATCGTTGCAGAAAAAGAGTGTTCTGTCTGGAGGGTGAGGGCGAGTCGCATAGACCCAAAGCGGGTGCCACCCGGCACCCGCTTTGGGTCTGAGGGACTAGAAAAGGTCCTTGTCAGCGAGCCAATCCGTGGCCAGAGCCTCGGGTGAGGCCTTCTCGTCGCCCTGGTTGCGAGAGTTGAGTTCGATGAGATCCTCGGTCGTCAGCTCGGCCGAAACGGTGTTGAGGACGTCTCTGACCGTGTCAGATGCCTTGTCGGAGTTGATCAGGGGCAGAACGTTCTGCGGGAGGATCATGTTCTCGGGATCCTCGAGCGTGACGAAGCCGTTGTCCTTGATCGACGGGGTGGTCGAGAAGATGTCGGCGATGTTCACGGTGCCGTCGAGCAGCGCACCGGTGGTGAGCGGTCCGCCCGAGTCACTGATCGGCACGAAGCTGATGTTTGCTGCGTCGACGCCGTAGACATCGGTCAGGCCCTGCGGGCCGTACGGGCGCTCGTTGAGCTCCGGGTTACCGCCGACGATGAGCGGCACGTCGAGGTCGGCCAGGTCGGCGAGACTGGTCACGCCGTTCTCTTCGCTGAACTCCTGTGTGACGTTGTAGCTGTCTTTGTCTTCAGCCGGCGACTGGTCGAGGACCTCGAAGCCCTCCGGCAGCGCGTCGGGAAGGGCAGCGAAGACCTCGTCACTGGACTTGGCTTCCGATTCCTCGTCGAAGAACTGCAGCAGGTTGCCGCTGTAGTCGGGGATCAGGTCGATCGAGCCATCTTCCAGGGCCTGGATGTAGACGTCGCGCTGGCCGATCTGCCCGGCGAACTCGACCGTCACACCGTTGGCTTCGAGTGCCTGTGCGTAGATTTCAGCGATGATCTCGGACTCGGCGAAGCCGGCCGATCCGACGGTGATGGTCTCGCTGCTGCCAGACGCCTCGTCTGCCGGCTCGAGTGGGTCGCCTGATCCGCAGGCGGCGAGCGAGAGGACTGCTCCCGCTGCAATGATTCCTGCGGCGAAACGGCCGCGTCGTGAAGTGAACATCGATCTTCCTTACTGTGTGGGGGTGTGCTGCTTCGCCATCTGCCCGCTGGTGCCCGTTGGTGCGACAGGGACGCGGGTGGATTTCCGAGAGGTTCGGAGTGGAGCAGCCGTACGGATTGCCCGGACGCCTGCTGGGACGGTGAGTCGTTGGATGAGAATGAGGATGCCTTCGAGAACGAGCGCGAGGAGGGTCACGAGGAGTGCTCCGACGAGCACCTTCGTGTAGTCCCTCACCGGGAGTGCATCGATGATGTACCTGCCAAGCCCTCCCAGCGAGATGTACGCGGCAACGGTCGCTGTTGCGACAACCTGCAGGACCGCCGAACGTATTCCCCCGATGATGAGAGGAAGCGCAAGTGGCACCTCCACCTTCCAGAGAATCTGCCACTCGGTCATCCCCATCGACCGTGCAGCGTCAACGGTTCGCGGATCGACCGACTCGATGCCGGAGTAAGCCCCGGCCAGCAGCGGCGGGATGGCCAGCACGACGAGAACGATCACGGTCGGAATGAGTGCGAGCCGGATGCCGAAACCGAACGCGATGGCGAGATAGGTCAGAAGGCCGAGCGTCGGAAGAGCCCGCAGGGCTCCCGTCGCGCCGATCGAGATGCCGCGCCAGCGCCCGGTGTGACCGATGTACAGGCCGAGAGTCACCGCGATGAGAACGGCGATGAGAACGGTGAGACCGGTGTAGCCCAGGTGCTCGGCCACGCGGGTCGGGATGCCGTCTGGTCCGCTCCAGTGGGCGGGGTCGGCGATCCAGGCGAAAGCCTCGAGGAACGCGTTCATGCGGCCACCGCCTTGGTTCGCGCCGACCTGGCGTCACGTCTCGCTGCGGCGTCGACGCGCGCCCAGGGCAGCAGCATCCGGCCGATGAGCACGAGAAGTGCGTCGAAGACGACGGCGATGAGCACGGTGCCGACGATTCCGGTGAGGATCTCGGTCGGAAAATTGCGCTGATAGCCGTCGGTGAACAGGTAACCAAGCCCGGACATACCTACCAGGGCGCCCAGGGTGACAAGGCTCACCGTGCTCGTCGATACCACCCTCAGCCCGGCGAGCAGCACGGGGCCGGCGAGGGGCAGTTCGACCTGCCAGAACCGACGCCAGCCGCCGAACCCGACCGCGGTTGCGGACTGCGCGACATCTTTCGACACCGCGTCGAAGGCATCCGTCGCCGTGCGCACCATCAGTGCGATGGCGTAGATGGTCAGGGTGACGATGAGGTTGGCCGGGTTGAGGATCTGTGTGCCGAGCACGGTGGGCATGGCAACGATCAGGGCGAGCGACGGGATCGTGTAGAGCAGGCCGCAGACCGTGAGCAGGATGCCGCGAGAGAGGCTGTACCTGTGCGCCAGCCAGCCGATCGGCACAGCCAGAACGAAGCCGCCGATGATCGGAAGGATGCTCAGCAGGATGTGGTCGACGGTGAGTCCCCAGATCTGCTCGAGGTTCGCCAGAACCCAGGTCATGTAAGGGTGCCTTCGGACAGGACGCCGGCGAGACGGCCGGTTCCGTCGACGACGACCTGGCGGCCGGAGACCTCTTCGATCCGCAGGGCGCGGCGTCCCCGGTCCGCACCGATGAATGTGTTGACGAAGTCGTCTGCGGGGTTGGCGAGGATCTCGGCAGGCGATCCGACCTGTGCGACCTGGCCACCCTTTTTCAGGATGACCACCTGGTCGCCGAGGAGAAAGGCTTCGTCGATGTCGTGGGTGACGAAGACGATCGTCTTGGCCAGGTCTTTCTGGATCCGCAGGAGTTCCTGCTGGAGTTCGCTGCGTACGAGTGGATCGACTGCGCCGAAGGGCTCGTCCATGAGCAGGATGTTGGGGTCGATGGCGAGTCCGCGTGCGACACCGACGCGCTGCTGCTGGCCGCCGGACAACTGAGAGGGATACCGCTCGGCGAGCGACCGATCCAAACCGACGGTGTCCATCAGAGTGAGAGCGCCCTCGCGGGCCGCAGCACGCTTGGTACCGGAGAGGAGCGGGACGGTGGCGATGTTGTCCGCAACAGTCCGGTGCGGCAGCAAGCCCGAGTTCTGCATGACGTAACCGATGCTCCGGCGGAGTTTCACGGGCTCAAGGGTCGCGATGTCATCGTCGTCGATGTGGATGCTGCCGCTCGATGGGTCGACCATTCGATTGATCATCCGGAGCAGGGTCGTCTTGCCTGAACCGCTCGAGCCGACGAGAACGGTGGTGGTGCGCGACGGAATCGTCAGGCTGAAGTCATCAACGGCGAGCGTGCCGTCTGGGAATCGTTTGGATACCGAATCGAACCTGATCATGTCGAACGTCCCCCTGGGGTCGAGGCCGGTCGGGAGGCCACACCTGGCTTCAGCGTAGACAACCCCACCGGCACTGCGCCAGATCGGGTGTTCGCATTGTCACGCCGGCGTCTGCTGGTGTAGGGCGACGTGCCAGCTTCCTCCCCCGTAAAGGTAAGTCGTCGTCATCCGCATCTCGACGGTGTCATCACCCCGCGTGGTGACCGCCCGGTAGGCGACGACGCCGGCCCGGTCGCCGAGCCGGACGATAGCCGGCTCGTGAATCTCGTATGAGTCCCACGGCGTGACACCGGCGAACGAGGCGGAGACCTCGTTCCGCCCGAGGACGGCACCATCGACGATCATGAGGGCGTCGCGGGTCATGGCTCGCGTGAAATGGTCGCCGCCGTGACCGGCGAGGATGGCCTTCCAACCGGCGTGTTCCTCCCGGAGAAGGATGGCGGGCAGATCGTCGGTGATCTCAGTCATGGCATCACGCTACCCCCTCTGCTGTCGCTCAGCCGCCTGCCGGAGGAAAGCTGACGTGCTGCAGAACCCACGCGTGCATGGTGACGGCCGCCGCCGCAGATGCGTTGATCGACCGCGTCGATCCGAACTGGCTGATCTCGAGGACGGCATCAGACGCGGCGAGCGCCTCGGCCGAAAGGCCAGGGCCTTCCTGACCGAACAGCATGAGGCAGCGTTCGGGCAGGGAGAATGTCTCGATCAGCACAGATCCCGGCACGTTGTCGATGCCGAGGACAGGAAGGGTCTCCCCGTGCGCCCACTCGACGAGAGCCGCCACATCCTCGTGGTGGACGACGTGCTGGTAGCGATCGGTGACCATCGCTCCGCGCTTGTTCCACCGGCGGCGGCCAACGATGTGCACCGTGTCGGCACCGAAGGCATTGGCCGTGCGCACGATCGACCCGATGTTCATGTCGTGCTGCCAGTTCTCGATCGCGACGTGGAACGGATGCCGATGTTCGTCGAGGTCGGCGACGATCGCGTCGAGCTTCCAGTACCGGTAGCGGTCGATGACGTTGCGGGTGTCTCCGTGGATCAGCAGATCCGGGTCGAAGTACTCGTCTTCCGGCCAGTCGCCCTGCCAGGGACCGACGCCGTGGGTCGAACGCTCGTGGCTGGGATTCGATGGAAGGTCTGGCACGTTCCCACCCTAACCGCGCTGCTGATCAGGCAACCCACCCGGCCTTTCTACCTCCGGTTCTTTTCGGCGAACCGAAATCTGGCTAAGGTTTCGGTATGCCGAAATCTCCGGCGGCTCTCGCCGATCCGCAAACGCACCCTCTCCCCCGCCCTCCGCGGCTGCTGTGGCTGCTCGGTCCGGCCCTTGTAGCGGGAGTCGCTTACCTCGACCCGGGCAACGTCGCCAGCAACATGACCGCAGGCGCCCAGTACGGCTACCTGCTCGTCTGGGTGGTCGTCGCCGGAAACACCATGGCGTGGCTCATCCAGTATCTGTCGGCGAAACTCGGAATCGTCACAGGCAAGAGTCTTCCGCAAATCCTCGGCGAACGGCTGCGCTCACGCCGCGTGCGCCTCGCGTACTGGGTCCAGGCGGAACTCGTCGCGATGGCCACAGACCTGGCCGAGGTGATCGGCGGTGCCGTAGCGCTCAACCTGCTTTTCGACCTGCCGCTTCTCGTCGGGGGCCTCATCACCGGCTCGGTGTCGATGGTGATGCTCGCCGTCCAGTCCAGACGCGGTCCACGGGCATTCGAGTTCGTCATCATGAGCCTGCTCGTCATCATCGCTGTCGGGTTCAGTGTCGGGGTCTTTCTCGCACCCCCGGATGCCAGCGGTGTCGCCTCCGGTCTCATCCCGCGGTTCGAAGACGCGAACTCTGTCCTGCTCGCCGCGTCGATCCTCGGGGCGACGATCATGCCGCACGCCATCTACGCCCACTCAGCACTCAGTCGGGATCGGTTCGCGGTCAGGGCGGCCGGCCTCACGACGCAGCGGCTCCTCACCGTGACCCGCTGGGACGTCTCCATCGCCATGGTGATCGCCGGAAGCGTGAACCTCGCCATCCTCCTCCTCGCGGCAGCCAACCTCGCCGGGGTGCCGGGCACCGACAGTCTCGAGGGAGCCCATCAGGCGCTGGAGACATCACTCGGCGTCGTGGTCGCCACCCTCTTCGCCGTCGGCCTCCTGGCATCCGGTCTCGCGTCGACCTCGGTCGGCGCCTACGCGGGCGCGGAGATCATGCAGGGTCTGCTCCATATCCGCATCCCGCTCCTCACTCGCCGGGTCATCTCGCTTATCCCGGCGCTCGCCATTCTCGGGCTCGGTTTCGACCCCACGACGTCACTCGTTCTCAGCCAGGTTGTTCTGTCGTTCGGCATCCCGTTCGCGCTCATCCCGCTCGTCGTGCTCACCGCGCGCTCGAGTGTCCTCGGGAGCTTCGCCAACCGGTGGCAGACCACCGCGGCGGGCGTCATCGCGTCGATCCTTCTCGTCACGTTGAACGGCGTGCTCCTCGTTCTCGTGTTCACCGGTGCAGCCTGACCCTCCCGATAGTCTGGACAACCCATGAAGCAGTCGAAGCCGGTGGTCGAGGACTACCTCAAGTGCATCTATGCCCACACCGAATGGCAGTCGGATGCGATCACGCCCTCAGCGCTCGCAAGCCGGCTGGGTCTCGCGCCGTCGACCGTCACCGAGATGGTGAAGAAACTCGCCGCAGCTGGCCTCGTCACCCACGTGCGCTACGGGGCCATCACCCTCACCGAGGCCGGTGTCTCTGCTGCCGTCGCCGTGGTGCGGCGCCACCGACTGGTCGAGACCTGGCTCGTGCGCGAGATGGGTTACAGCTGGGACGCCGTTCACGACGAAGCCGAAGTCCTCGAACACGCGATCAGCGACCGACTGCTGGCGAGTATCGACGAGCGTCTCGGCTTTCCTGACCGCGACCCGCACGGCGATCCGATTCCTGCCGCAGACGGATCGGTGCGTCGCGAGAAGGCCGTCCTCCTCGCGGACGCAGACGCCGGGCATGTCGGCTCGATCGTCCGCATCAGCGATCGTGACCCGTCCCTGCTGCGCGAGCTCGAAGCATCCGGGATCGATGTCGGCACGACCGTCGCGTTGAACGGGGACGGTCTCACCGTCGGCTCGAAACGGATTTCGCTTGCCGCCCCGGCTCGAACCGCAATCTGGCTCAGCGCCTGAGAGACGGGCCGTCCCCCTAAACTGGCCGTGAGCGAAGGAGTTGCTTCATGACAAGACGCGATGAAGTTGAATGCTGGCTGACCGACATGGACGGGGTTCTCGTCCACGAGAACCGGCCGCTCCCCGGTGCAGCAGACCTGCTTCAGCAGTGGCGCGACCAGGGCAAGCCCTACCTCGTGCTCACGAACAACTCGATCTTCACTCCCCGTGATCTCAGTGCACGACTGCGGTCTTCGGGGCTGGACGTACCCGAGGAGTTCATCTGGACCTCCGCGCTCGCAACAGCCGCGTTCCTCAAGGACCAGATGCCCGGCGGTTCGGCCTTCGTCATCGGCGAGGCCGGCATCACCACCGCACTGCACGAGGCCGGTTTCATCATGACCGAGACGGCACCGGACTACGTCGTCGTCGGCGAAACACGCAACTACTCGTTCGAGGCGATCACGAAGGCGATCCGGCTCATCAACAAGGGCGCACGATTCATTGCCACGAACCCGGATGCCACCGGCCCGAGTTCCGACGGGCCCATGCCGGCAACAGGCGCGATCGCCGCGCTGATCACGAAGGCAACCGGTAAGGAACCGTACATCGTCGGCAAGCCCAACCCGATGATGTTCCGTTCGGCACTCAACAAGATCGGCGCGCACTCCGAGAACACCGGCATGATCGGTGACCGGATGGACACCGATGTCGTCGCAGGAATCGAGGCGGGGCTGCACACCATCCTCGTGCTGACCGGCATCAGCGACGAAGCCGAGATCAACAAGTACCCGTTCCGGCCGTCGGAGATCCTCGGCGGTGTCGTCGACCTTCTCGAGCACCACCCGATCGAGTCCGAGGTCGTCTGAGTCTTCTGCGGTGTCCGCCCTCGCGGGTCTGTTCAGTCCGTTCGGGTCGGATCCGGATGTCCGCTAGCCCTGCGCCACAGCGAGCGAACCGGTCAGAGGTTCACCACTCGACCTGCTGACGAAACAGTAATAGGTGCGTTCGCCAGCTGCCCACTGCTCCTCGGAAACCGGGTACGTGCCCTGGACCTGCAGGTCTGAGTACTGGCCCGCAGCGTCTGCATCGAGCACTCCGGGTGCGCTGCACCACAGGTTGATCTGCGCGAGAATCGCGTCCTCACCCGGGTAGGTCGCCTCCGGATCAGTGTTGACCGGTGCCGAGAACACCATCTGGGCGGGGTGCGCCGCTGCGCAATCCACGACCGTGAAGGTCTCGGCCCACGGGGTCGAATACGGATCGAGGCACTCGCCGCCGGCGAGGGCGGTCCATTTCTGTTCGCCGAGCGCAGCCGGTCCTGTCGGGGGCGCAACCGTCGGAGTCGGGGTGGCCGATGCCGTCGGCGGCGGCGTCTCAGACGCGGTCGGGGTCGGTGCGGCGAGCAGGGCGGGGAGCCGGGAACCAAGGAAGAAGAGTCCGCCGAGAATGAGGACCGCGACGAGTGCGAGTGCCCCGAGAACGAGGGCGCGGGGAGGCTTCCTCCTGCCGGGACCGTTCCCCTCCTGAGCAGGCGATGTCGACGGCTTCGGCGGTTGCGCCGCTCTCGGCGCTTTCGCCTGCTTCACCGGGGTGACCCGGCTGTCCGGTACCGCGTCGATGACGATGGGTTGCGCTTCCGGACGTTCGGCCTGCCGGCGTGCACGGCGGCGCGACGGGGCGGACTCGCCGGAGTCAGCATCGGCCACAGATCCGTCCTGCGACGCGGATGCGGCTGCAACGGTCGGGAGCACCGCGGTCGGTTCGGCGGCACCCTCGGTGTCCGGCTGCCCGGTCTCAAGCGGCACCGGTGCCGGCTGCTTTCGCGCCGGGGATTCCACCGGCGGCTGCTCGCCGCCCGTTGCCCGGTGAACGACCGGATCGAGTTCGTCATTCGGGGTCAGCGCCCAGCTGAACGGCGCAGTTTCCTCGTCGTTCTCGTCGCTGTCGTTCTCGTCATCGTCCGTTCCGCCAGACGCGACCGGTTCAGACGCGACCGGTTCAGGCACGACCGGTTCAGGCACGACCGGTTCAGGCGCGACCGGTTCAGACGCGACCGGTTGGGACGCGACCGGTTCAGGGACCACGGATGCAGCCGAAACCGGTTCCGGCGTTTCCACGATGTGCTCGCGAGCCGATCGTGGTTTGAAGAGAGGCGGATCTGCGGCCGGAATCAGTCCGGTCTCAGGCTCATCTGCCGGGGTCTCAGCGCCGAGGCTCCAACCTTGGTCGTCGGCGCTGCCGTCGACGTCATCACGACCGTCGTCGTCACTGTGACGGTCACCGTCGACGGAGGAAGGTTCAAAGTTCCTGCGCCGAGTCGAGAACAGGCCGGGCTCGGTGCCGTCAGAGCTGGATCGCGCGGTCCACCCGGGCTCGGGTAACACCACGTCGTCGTCGTCCGTCTGGTCTGGACGCGGGTCCGGATTCACCAGGCCATCGGCAGCGACGAGTTTTTCGCGCCACCAGGCCAGAACGGGATTGTCGCCGGCTTTGGCCGGCCGGTCGTCGCCCGATTCCGCGGCCGCGCGACGCGGGATGTCGATCTCCCCGGTCTGTTCCCGGTCGAGCTCCGAGAGCAGCCAGTCGGCCCCGACGACTTCTCCCTCGCCGGTCGGCGGATCGGTGGGGTTCTCGTCGTCCTGCCCCGGACGGCGGGTATCGTCTGACACTATTCGAGCCCCAGGTCGGAGAGACCGATTGCAGCGAAGTAAGGGTACCCGGCCGCTTCGATGATCTCGCGGGCACCGGTGTTGCGGTCGACGACGACGGCGACTCCGGCGATCTCGGCCCCGACCTTTTTCAGCGCCTCGATGGCGGCGAGCGGCGAACCTCCGGTGGTCGACGTGTCTTCGAGCACGATCACGCGCTTGCCCGCGAGCTCGGGGCCCTCGACCTGCTTGCCCCTGCCGTGATCCTTGGGTTCCTTACGCACGACGAACGCGTCGTATGCGAGTCCACGCACTGCACCCTGGTGGAGCACGGCGGCTGCGACGGGGTCCGCCCCCATCGTCATACCGCCGACAGCGACGACGTCTGGCACGCCGGCAATGAGGTCGAGCATCACCTGGCCGATCAGCGGTGCGACACGGTGATCGAGACTGACCCGGCGGAGGTCGACGTAGTAGGTCGCCTTCTTTCCGCTGGTCAGGGTGAAGTCCCCGTGGAACACGGCATCTGCCGCGATGTATTCGATGAGTTGCTTGCGAGCGTCGGTCACGCAGGCAAGTTTAGCGAGGACTCGCCGAACGGGCGTTAACGCGAGAACCGCGCCGCTCCCGAGATACGACCGCATCTGGCGCTGCGGGATCAAGGGAAGGGCGCGGAATCCGCGTCGTGCTGTCTTTACGGCAGCAGAGCGTAGGTGCGCGACGGCACCTGGCGGTAGCCGTCCCGCTTCGCCACCACGAGGCTGCCGACGATGGCGGCAACGCTGAGGGCTGCAATTCCAGCGAAGAATACGAACATAGGATTCCAGTCCTTTCTCGGGGTGAACGGGCAGAGCGACCGTTTGGATACCTCTCTAGACAACCGGATGCGATCGTTCAGCACAAGCGAACATATCTTGGACAATTCGGTAGTATTTCTACATGGATGTGCGCCGCCTCGATCTGCTCCGCGAGCTCGCCGATCGCGGCAGCATTCACGCCGTCGCGGTCGCCACCCACCGCACCCCGTCTGCGGTTTCCCAGCAGTTGAAGGTGCTCGAGCGTGAAGCCGGCCTTCCGCTGACCGAGCGCAGCGGTCGTGGCATCGTCCTCACCGACGCGGGGCGCGCACTGGCGAGGAGCGCAGCAGACATCGCCGTCGCGCTGAACAGGGCAGGAGCGGTCTGGGACCGCTATCGCAATGACCCGACAGGGACGGTGAGCGTCGCGACCTTCCCGACCGCAGGGCAAATGCTCATGCCCAATGTCCTCGCCTCCCTCGCATCCACTCCCGGTCTCGCCGTGACGCTGATGGACCGCGACCCGGAGACGGAGGACTTTCCTGCATTGACCGCCGACTTCGATATCGTCCTGGCCCACTCGGTACCCGGGAGCCGGTCATGGAGCGGTCGGGGACTCAGGAACGTCTACCTTCTCAGTGAACCGCTCGACATCGCGCTTCCGGTCGGTCACCGGTTGGCCGGGCTGAATGTGCTCACGCCGGAACATCTCGTCGACGAACCCTGGATCGGCGTGCCGGAGGGGTACCCGTTCGACCGGCTCCTGCACGAGATCGAAGCCGTCACCGGTGCCGCGCTCGACGTCGTGCAACGGGTGACAGACAACAGAATCACCGAGGCTTTGGTTGCTGCCGGCATCGGGATCAGCATGATTCCGCGATTCACGGCATCCGGTCATGAGCGCGGAATCGTTACCCGACCGCTGACCGGCGTCGACATGTCTCGCCACATCGTGGCGTTGCTGCGCCCTGACAAGGCGGAGCGGCTCGCCGTCCGCACGGTCGCAGACGCCCTTCAGCGTGAGGCGGTGGCGGTGCAGCGAGCGCATCAGCCGGTCGAAGACCCGACACCGCTCACGACTCCCCGCTGGGTATAGCGGCGGGGAGCCGTGAGCTTGCGAGTGAGAGTGATCAGTCGTGTTCGGGGAAGCCCAGGTTGATTCCACCGTGGCTGGGATCGAGCCAACGGCTGGTGATCGCCTTCTCGCGGGTGAAGAACGACACGCCCTGCGGCCCGTATGCCTTCGAATCACCGAACATGGACGCTTTCCAGCCGCCGAACGAGTGGTACGCCACAGGAACGGGGATGGGCACGTTGATGCCGACCATGCCGACGGTGACCTCACGCTGGAACCGCCTGGCCGCTCCACCGTCGTTCGTGAAGATCGCCGTTCCGTTGCCGTACGGACTGCCGTTGATGATCCTCAGCCCGTCCGCGTAGCTCGACACCCGGACCACGGAGAGGATCGGGCCGAAGATCTCGTCGGAGTACACGGCGGACGAGGTGGCGACATTGTCGATGAGCGTCGGACCGAACCAGAATCCGCCGGCATCGCCGTCGACCTCGGGATCGCGCCCGTCGACGACGACCGTCGCCCCGTCCGCGAGTGCCACATCGACGTACGAGGCCACCTTGTCGCGGTGGACTTCGGTGATGAGCGGGCCCATGTCGCAGCCCCGCCTGCCGTCCCCTGTTCGCAGGGTCGACATCCGTTCGGCGATCCGCGCGACAAGGTCGTCCGCGACCGTGTCGACGACGAGCAGCACGCTGATCGCCATGCACCGCTCCCCCGCAGAACCGAACCCGGCGTTCACTGCTGCGTCAGCCGCGAGATCGAGATCGGCATCAGGAAGCACGAGCATGTGGTTCTTCGCACCACCGAGCGCCTGCACCCGCTTGCCGTTCCTCGCCGCCGTCTCGTAGATGTAGCGGGCGATCGGGGTCGAGCCGACGAACGAGACGGACTCGACGACGGGATGCTCGAGGATCGCGTCGACCGCTTCCTTGTCGCCGTGCACGACGTTGAACACCCCGTCGGGCAGTCCCGCTTCTTTCAGGAGTTCGGCCATCCACACGGCGGCCGACGGGTCCTTCTCACTCGGCTTCAGCACGACGGTGTTTCCGGCTGCGAGGGCGATCGGGAAGAACCAGAGCGGCACCATGGCCGGGAAGTTGAACGGGCTGATGATCCCGACGACGCCGAGCGGCTGCTTCACCGAGTAGACATCCACGCCGGTTGAGACGTTTTCGGAGTATTCGCCCTTGAGCAGGTGTGGCATCCCGGCGGCGAAGTCGACGACCTCGAGTCCGCGGGCGATCTCACCGCCGGCATCCGAGAGGACTTTTCCGTGCTCGGCCGTGAGGATTTCGGCGAGGTCGCCCTTGCGTGCGTTGAGGAGTTCGCGGAAGGCGAAGATGACGGCCTGCCGCTTGGCCAGTGACGCGTCGCGCCAGCCGGGGAAAGCCGCGGCCGCGGCCTGGACGGCGGTGTCGACATCGGCGACACTGCCGAGTCGGACCTCCTTCTCGACGGTTCCGGTTGCCGGGTTGTAGACCGGCGCAGTGCGAGTGGACTCGCCTTCGGCGCTCGCTCCCCCGATGAAGTGGTTGATGTATGTGGTCATGCTGTTCCTTCCATGAGCTCAGTGAGGACCGCGTCGTATGCCACGACGGCTTCGGCGACCTCGTCGGTGGTGACGGTGCACGGAGGCACCACGTGGATCCGGTTGTCCTGGACGAACGGCAACACTCCGCGCGATACGAGCCCGGACTTGAGCCGACCCATCGCTGCCGCAGGCAGCGGCTCACGGGTGTCCCGGTCCGCCACGAGTTCCATCGCCCAGAACACGCCTTCACCGCGAACCTCGCCGATGACGTCGTGCTTGTCCGCGAGTGCGGCGAGTGCCGGGCCGATGGCTTCGCGGCCGATGCGGGCCGCGTTGTCGATGATCCCCTCGTCCTGCATCGCGTCGAGAGCTCCGACGATCGACGCCATGGCGAGCGGATGCCCCGAGTACGTCAGTCCTCCGGGGAACACCGTCTCGTCGAAGTCGGCCGCGATCGCGTCGGGGATGATCACTCCGCCGGCGGGGACGTAACCCGAGTTGACGCCCTTCGCGAAGGTGATGAGATCGGGCACGACGTCGTACCCCTCGAAGGCGAACCACCGTCCGGTGCGTCCGAAGCCGGCCATGACCTCGTCGAGAATGAGCAGGATGCCGTACCGGTCGCAGAGCGCGCGGACACCGGCAAGGTAGCCGGGCGGCGGAACGAGGATCCCCGCAGTTCCCGGGACCGATTCGAGCAGGATCGCGGCGATCGATGCCGGACCCTCACCCTGGATCACCCGCTCGAGGTGGCGCAGGGCCCGCTCGGCTTCCTGTTCGGGCGTCGTCGCCCAGAACTCGGTGCGGTAGAGGTACGGACCGAAGAAGTGCACGTGGCCGCGAGCGAACTCGTTCGGCATGCGGCGCCAGTCTCCCGTCGCGACGATCGCCGCCCCGGTGTTGCCGTGATACGAGCGGTAGGTCGAGAGGATTTTCTCCCGCCCGGTGTGGAGTCGGGCCATCCGGATGGCGTTCTCGTTGGCATCCGCACCGCCGTTGGTGAAGAAGACTTTGTGAAAGCCGTCAGGCGCGAGGCCGGTGACGCGTTTGGCCGCCTCGCCACGGGTGAGGTTAGCGGTGGACGGTGCGATGGTGGTGAGCTGGTCTGCCTGCGCCTTGATCGCGGCGATGACCGCAGGATGCTGGTGCCCGATGTTCACGTTCACCAGCTGGCTCGAGAAGTCGAGATACTCGGTACCTTCGAAATCCCAGACCCGCGTGCCGAGCCCGCCGGCGAGCACGAGCGGTTTGAGCGCGCCCTGGGCCGACCACGAATGGAAGACGTGTGACCGGTCGAGGTCGAGTGCTGTCTGGTTGTTGTCTGACGTGAGCTGAAGGGCCACGGCATACTCCTTCGGTGCGATGGTGCTGGTTGGGTGCCCGGGGCGGCCTGACCGCCCCGGGCGGGTGATGCTAGTTGCCGCCCTCGTTGAGAGTGACTTCGATCGGTTCGAAGCTCTCGCCCGTCACATCGACGCCGTCTTCACTCAACTCGTCGAGCGCCTGCTGGATGTAGTCGTTCGTCCAGACGCCCGCGGGTGGTTCTTCGGTGATGAGTGCAGCCCCGGTCTCGTTCACCGCCGAGAGCGCGCCGTCGACCGTCTGGTCGAACGCCGCCTCATCGATGAAGCCGATGCCGTTCGGCGCCGGCCAGATGAGCTTGTTGGTCTCGTTGACCATCCACAGCTCGTGGCTGGGGCCCCAGCCCGAGTCGGCAGCAATCGTGATGTCCGCCGCCTCTTCCGGGTTCTCAGCCGCGTAGATCCAACCCTTGATGACGGCCTTGAGGAACGAGACGGTTGTCTCCTGGTAGTCCTCGTCGCTCTCCAGCTTCTCGGTGTCGGCCCAGATGGCATCCTGGAGCATGGCGCCGACGGTGTCCTGATAGCTGATCACGTTGAAGTCGTCTTCGGTGTACAGCTCCCCGGTCTCCGGATCGGTGGTCTCGAGCAGCTGGGCGTACTCGTTGTACGTCATCGCCTGCGCTGCATCGATGTCTCCCTGCAGGAAGGCGTTCATGTTGAAGTCCTGCGTGATGATCTCGACGGTGGATGAGTCGAGTCCCTCAGCAGCCATGGCCGCGAAGATCTCCCACTCGTTCCCGAAGCCCCACGAGCCGATCTTCTTGCCTTCGAAGTCGGCGACGCTCTCGATGCCCGAGTCGGCCCACGACACCTGCAGCGTTCCGGATTTCTGGAAGATCTGAGCGATGTTGGTGACGTTGGCGCCTGCTTCGATCGACCCGAGCACCTTGGGCACCCAGGCGATCGCGTAGTCGACGTCTCCGTTCGCGAGAGCATCCTGCGGAACGATGTCACCACCGGAAGGGATGATTTCGACGTCCAGGCCCTCCTCTTCGAAGAAGCCCTGATCCTGAGCGGCGAAGTAGCCGGCGAACTGTCCCTGCGGCAGCCACTGCAACTGCAGTTTGACCTCGGTCAGTTCGTCGTCCCCACCGCCGGAGCCTGAACCGTTGTCGGCCGGCGCGGAACAGGCCGAGAGGACGAGCGCTGCCGAAGCGGCGAGCGCGCTGATCGTCGCGAGACGACGTGTGCTGTGTTTCATGTCAGTCCTTTTCTGCTCTCGTGGTGCGTGTTGTGCTGTGGTGCGCCTTGCGCCCGGCGGGCGGAAGGAGTCAGGAGTGCCGTCGTCCGCGAGTGGCGAGGCGTTCGAGGGCGAGCATCGCGAGGAAGAACACGAGTCCGAGAACGATCGACGCCACAACGTATGCCCAGGCGCGCGGGTACGCGCTCGACGCCGCCGACGTCGAGATGAGTCCGCCGAGCCCTCCTCGCGGGCCGCCGAAGTACTCGGCGACGAGTGCCGAGATCACGGCGAGGGACGAAGCGATGCGGATGCCGGTGAAGACGAACGGGACGGCGGTCGGCAGCGTGACCGTGCGGACGATCTGACCCGACGACGCCGCGTACACCTTCATGAGGTCACGGTGAACGGGCAGTGTCTGCCGAAAACCGCGCAGCGTGTTGATGAAGACGGGAACGAACGAGGCAAGGCCGGCGATGGCCTGCCGCCCGAACTGGCTGTCAGCGCCGAACATGGAGTTGAGCACTGGCGCGAGGGCGACGATGGGGATGACAGCCAGCGACGCGACGACGGGGGCGCTCATGTGATCGATCGGCCGCCAGCCCGCAGCGAGAGCCGCGAGAAGGATGCCGAGCAGCGACCCGACGACGAGCCCGAGCAGGGCGTTGAGTCCGGTGATTCCGGTGGCTGAGACCATCGAACCGAAGAACTCGACGAACTGCTCGACGATCGCCGCCGGACTCGGCAGCAGATAGTCGCTCACCCCGACCACGCTGACGAGGAACTGCCAGACGCCGAGCACGATCACTCCGACGGCCACCGGCGCGACGACGCGCAGAACGCTCTCGCGCCGGTCGGTCGCTGAGCGCCCAGGGATCACAGCGGTCATCAGCGGTTCTCCACGCCTCGCGGACCGGAAGGCACCGGTGAGCCGGTGTGCAGCGCTTCACGCACCGCGGTCACCATGTCGAAGAACGCCCGCTCCTCGCGCAACCCGTCGGCAGCGGCCGGTGCCCGGTCGAGCGCCATCGGGATGATCTCCTGGATGCGGCCGGGTCGCGGCGACATCACCACCACGCGGTCGGACAGGTACACCGCTTCGGGAATGGAGTGGGTGACGAAGACGACGGCGGCACCGGTCTCGGCGCAGATCCGCACGAGCTCGGTCTGCATCCGTTCCCTGGTCATTTCGTCGAGGGCGCCGAACGGCTCATCCATCAGCAGGAGATCGGGCTTCTCGGCCAGCGACCTGGCGATCGCGACGCGCTGCTGCATGCCCCCGGACAACTGGTCGGGGTACCGGTCGGAGAAGTCGCTCAGCCCGACCATGTCGAGGAGTTCGGTGATCCGGGAGGTGCGCTCACGCGAGCTCGTGCCGTGGAGTTCGAGCGGCAGACCGACGTTCGCCGAAACGGTGCGCCACGGCAGCAGGCCGGCCTGCTGGAACGCGATCCCGTAATCCTGGTCGAGCCGCGCCTGCTTCGCCGTCTTGCCGAAGACCGAGACGCTCCCCGCCGTCGGCTGGTCGAGGTCGGCGATGAGCCGCATGAGCGTCGACTTGCCGCACCCGGATGGACCGATCAGCGAGACGAACTCGCCTGCCGAGACCGTGAGGTCGATCGACTGGAGAGCATGGACCTGGCCCGAGCGGGTCTCGAAGGTCTTGTCGACTCCGCGCACGGTGACGGCATCAGTCGTGTCGGCGGCCTGGGGTTGTGTCTGGGTAGTCACGCGGTGATCTCCACACGTCGGTAGTTCTTGAGGATGGCGCCGAGGATGGCGACGGAACCGGCGGCGGCGAGGCCGAGCACGATCGATCCGAAGATCGGGCCCCAGGCTTTCGCCGGGTCGCCGCTGGCCTGGCCGGCGTACTGGATGAGGATGCGGCCGATGCCGCCCTGCATGCCCGTCGAGACCTCGGCGACGACAGCGCCGACGACCGCGTTCGCCGCACCGAGACGCAACGCGGGAAGAAGATAGGGGACGGATGCGGGGATGCGCAGTTTGCGCAGTGTCGTAAACCAGCCGACGCCGTAGGTGTGCATGAGTTCGGTGTGGATGATGTCAGGAGACTGAAGCCCCTTGAGTGCCCCGACGGCGATCGGGAAGAACGCGAGGTACGACGCGATGACGGCGACGCTCATCCAGTCCTGCCATTCGAATGCCCCGATCTCGATCCGCGAGCCCCAGCTGCGCACGACGGGCGCGAAAGCGATGAGCGGAACGGTCTGGCTGAGGATGATCCACGGCAGCAGCCCCCATTCGGCGAGGCGCCAGCGCTGCATGACGAGCGCGAGGGCGAACCCGACGACCACGCCGACCAGCCAGCCGACCGCGGCGATCCCGAGTGTGACGACGGCGGCGAGCGCCACCTCGAGCCAGAGCGGGTTCGCCGTATCAGACCGGGTGACCGGCTCGAACAGGCGCGCGACCATGTCCCAGGTGTGCGGCATGGCGAGGTCGCTCGTGCGCGGGAGCACCCGAGCGTCGCCGATCACCACGCCGTCTGCCGGGCCGAGGAACTTGTACAGTTCCCAGACCACAGCGAGGATGAGGATGCCGAGCAGCCCGTATCCCCAGCGCGCCAGTTCTCTGGCGGGCGCCCCGGGGCGCCGCCTGATAGCCGGGGCCAGGTTCTCGGCCGTCATGCCGTCGCCACGATCTTTTCCCTGAGCGCCGGCATCACGGTCTCGCCATAGACCCGCATGGTCTCTTCCTTGTTGTCGTGCTGCAGGTAGCCGGCGAACTGGTCGACGCCGAGCGCCTTGAGCGCCTCGAGCTTCTCGATGTGCTGTTCGGCGGTGCCGAGCAGGCAGAACCGGTCGACGATGTCGTCAGGCACGAAGGCGGTGTGGGTGTTCCCGGCCCGCCCGTGCTCGTTGTAGTCGTACGATTCGCGATCCTTGATGTAATCGGTGAGGGCCTGCGGGACCGCGCCGGACGTTCCATACTTGGAGACGATGTCTGCGACGTGATTGCCGACCATTCCACCGAACCAGCGGCACTGGTCGCGCATGTGCTCCCAGTCGTCACCGATGTACATCGGTGCTGCGACGCAGAACTTGATCGACATCGGGTCGCGTCCGGCGTTCTCGGCGGCATCCCGAACCGTCTTGATCATCCAGGCGGCGATGTCGAGGTCGGCGAGCTGCAGGATGAACCCGTCTCCCACCTCACCCGTCAGTTTGAGGGCGAGCGGGCCGTATGCCGCCACCCAGACGTCGAGGGTCGATCCGACGCTCCACGGGAACTGAACGGTGGCACCCTGGTACTCGACCGGTCGTGAGTTGGCGAGTTCACGGATGACATGGATCGATTCGCGGAGCGTCTTGAGGTTCGTCGGAGCACCGTTGGTCGCCCGCACCGCCGAGTCGCCACGGCCGATGCCACAGATCGTGCGGTTGCCGTACATCTCGTTGAGCGTCGCGTACGTGGATGCCGTCACTGTCCAGTCCCTCGTCGCCGGGTTGGTGACCATGGGCCCGACGATGATCCGCTTCGTTTCGGCGAGGATCTGGCTGTAGATCACGTACGGCTCCTGCCAGAGGAGGTGGGAGTCGAAGGTCCAGACGTGACTGAAGCCGTGCTGTTCAGCGAGTTTCGCGAGGTGAACGGTCCGTGAGGCCGGCGGGTTGGTTTGAAGTACTGCTCCGAAATCCATGGGTGCCCTTAGATCAGGTACTGGCTGAGGCCGCGGTGGACGTATTTTCCGTCACCCTTGGTTCCCCGGTACTGGTTGTCGTCGACGATGATCCTGCCGCGCGAGAGAACGGTGTCGACGTGACCGTCGATCTCGTACCCCTCCCAGGCGGAGTAGTCCATGTTCATGTGGTGCGTCTTGCCTACTCCGATCGAGGTGTGACCGTTCGGGTCGTAGATCACCACGTCGCCGTCTGCGCCGGGCTGGAGCACACCCTTTTTGCCGTACATGCCGAACATGCGGGCCGGGGTGGTGGACGTGACCTCGACCCAGCGTTCGAGCGAGATCTTGCCGTCGACGACACCCTGGTAGAGCAGGTCCATGCGGTGCTCGACACTGCCGATACCGTTGGGGATCTTCGAGAAGTTGCCCAGACCCATGTCTTTCTGCCCCTTCATGCAGAACGGGCAGTGGTCGGTGGAGACCATCTGGATATCGTTCGTCCTCAGGCTCTGCCACATGTGGTGCTGGTGACCCTCCGCCTTCGACCGCAACGGTGTCGAGCACACCCACTTCGCTCCCTCGAAGTCGCCCCACTCGTCGCTCGAGGCACCCAGCTGGTCCTCGAGTGAGAGGTAGAGGTACTGCGGGCAGGTCTCACCGAATACGTTCTGCCCGTTGTCGCGGGCAGCGGCGATCTGTTCCACCGCCTGTTTGGCACTGACGTGTACGACATACAGCGGCGCGCCCGTGAGGTTCGCGAGCATGATCGCGCGGTGGGTGGCTTCCTCCTCGGCCTGCCACGGCCGTGTGATGCCGTGGTAGTACGGCGAGGTGTTCCCTGCTGCGAGGGACTGTTGCACGAGCAGGTCGATGACACTGCCGTTCTCGGCATGCATCATGATCATCGACCCGTTGTCACTCGCCCGCTGCATGGCCTTGACGATCTGGCCGTCATCGGAGAGGAAGACCCCTTTGTACGCCATGAAGAGTTTGAAGCTGGAGACACCCTCTTTCACGAGTTCGTCCATCGCCGTGAGCGACGAGTCCTGCACGTCGCTGAGGATCTGATGGAATCCGTAGTCGATGGCACAGTTCCCACGTGCCTTCTCGTGCCAGAGCGCGAACTGGTCGAGCACGTGCTCACCTGCGTACTGCACGACGAAGTCGACGATGCTCGTCGTGCCGCCGTGTGCCGCGGCACGCGTCCCGGTCTCGAAGGTGTCGCTGGCTTCGGTACCGCCGAAGGGCATCTGCATGTGGGTGTGCGCGTCGATCCCCCCTGGGATGACATACTTCCCCGCGGCGTCGATGACGGTGTCGACGTTTCTCTCGACGTCGAAGCCGAGCAGGGTCGAACCGGGTGCGAGCACGGCGGCGATGGTTTCGCCGTCGATGAGCACGTCGGCGGGGGCTGAGCCGGTGGAGTTCACCACGGTGCCGTTCTTGATGAGGGTCTTCATCGTTCCTCCTGTGGTCGTCGCGCTCAGGGCTTCGGGATCGAGGTGTAGGAGTCCGGGCGACGGTCGCGGTAGAACTGCCAGTCATCGCGTACCTGACGAATCATGTCCATGTCGAGGTCACGGATAACGATCTCTTCGTGCTCACCACTGCCGTAGCCGCCGATCACGTTGCCCTGCGGGTCGACGAACTGGCTGTTGCCGTAGAACGTGACGGCGAGTTCGCCGTATTCGTTGTCTTCACGGCCGACACGGTTCGCTGCGGCGACGAAATACCCGTTCGCGCCTGCTGCCGCCGGCTGCTCGATCTCCCAGAGACGGTTCGAGAGGCCGGGTTTCGTGGCGTTCGGGTTGAAGACGATCTGTGCGCCGTTGAGTCCGAGCTCACGCCATCCTTCAGGGAAGTGACGGTCGTAGCAGATGTAGACGCCGATCGGTCCGACAGCGGTCTGGAAGACGGGGTAACCGAGGTTGCCAGGACGGAAGTAGAACTTCTCCCAGAACCGGTCGAGGTGCGGGATGTGGTGCTTGCGGTACTTGCCGAGGATCGTCCCGTCCGCGTCGACGACGACGGCGGTGTTGTAGTACACACCAGGCATGTCTTCCTCGTAGATGGGGAGAACCATCACGAGGTCGAGTTCCTTCGCCAGCCGTGCGAACCGCTGCACGATCGGGCCGTCAGCTGGCTCGGCGTACGCGTAGTACTTCTTGTCTTCGGTGATACCGAAGTATGGACCGTAGAAGAGTTCCTGGAAGCAGATGACCTGCGCCCCGTCTGCGGCTGCATCACGGGCGAACTGCTCGTGTTTCGCGATCATGGATTCTTTGTCGCCGGTCCAGGTGGTCTGGGTGATTGCGGCGCGGACTACCGTCATATCTAGCCTCCGTATCGTCATTGAGCGGTGGGCGCTTTTCGGTCGAGACATCCGGGATCGGATGTCAGGCCTGGAGCTGTTCTGCTGTTCCCGCTCATTTGTTATTATTCGAGTTGAACATTTCTCCATTGTTTCCCTCTGTGACGCATTCGTAAATACCCAATCTGAATTTCGGGAAGGCCGACCATGCGACCGGCATACGGCGAACTCATCGACGACCGTTCCCCTCGCGGCATCGCTGCGGCGATCTCACGCCTCATCACCGCCGGAGTCCTCGCTCCGGGCGACCGCCTGCCGACGGTACGCGAGCTCGGTGCGGAGCTCGGAGTCAGCCCGGCGACGGTGAGCCAGGCCTGGCAGGCGATGGGCAGTGTCGGCCTCATCGTGTCGCGGGGCCGGAGCGGCAGCTTCGTGCGCTCAGCCCCGATGCCCTGGCTCACCCCGCGGGTGCAACGCATGGCCGGTCACCTCGGCGAGTCCCGGATCGACCTCTCCAGGGGCACACCGGATCCGCTCCTCCTGCCCGACCTCGCCCTCGCCCTGACCCGGGTGTCCGAGCACGCCGAGACGTTCAGCTACCAGGAGGTCCCGGTCATCCCCGAACTTCTTGCACACCTGAGATCGACCTGGCCGTACGACGTCGAAGAGATCACCGTGGTCGACGGGGCGCTCGACGGCCTCTCCCGATCACTCGAGCAGGTGATCAGGTTCGGCGACCGGGTCATCGTCGAGGATCCGTCCTTCCCGCCGTTCTTCGACCTGCTCGACCAGCTCGGAGCCGTTCGTGTGCCCGTCCCGGTCGACGCCGCCGGACTCGATCCCGAAGCACTTCGCCGTGCTCTCGCGCTCGGGCCGGCCGCGCTGCTCCTGCAGCCGCGGGCCCAGAATCCGACCGGGGTGTCGATGACCCTCGAGCGGGCCGAGGAGATCGCTGGGGTGATCGCGGCCAGCAGGCAGGCATCCGCCATGATCGTGATCGAAGACGACCATTCTGCCGGGATCAGCGCATCCGCCGACGTCAGCCTGGGCCGCTGGCTGCCCGAACGGGTGCTGCACATCCGCAGCTACTCGAAGTCGCACGGACCCGACCTGCGGATCGCTGCGCTCGGCGGCCCGGAGTCGCTCATCAACCAGGTCGTTGCCAGGCGAATGCTCGGCCCCGGCTGGACGAGTCGGATGGTCCAGACGATCCTGTTCGAACTCCTGACGACGTCAGCGGCGGTGAGCACCGTTGCGGCCGCTCGCAGTATCTACCACTCGCGGCAGCGACTGTTTGCCGACGCCCGGCTCGCCACCGGGTTCGCCGTACCGCAGACGGACGGGCTCAACACCTGGATCGAAGTCGCAGAGGAACGCCAGGCCCTCGTGCAGCTGGCGGCATCCGGCATCCGGGTGACGGGAGGGACACCGTACCTCGCCGCGTCGGACGACCGCCAGTTCGTGCGGGTCACCGTCGGGATGCTGCGCGAGAACGCCGCGGAAGTGGCCGAGGCGCTCGCCGCGGTTGCCGCACGCCCGAAGTGAACGCTTCAGCCGTCGTGGTTGCCACCGGCGAGCTGGTCGAGCACATGCTCGATCACCTCGCCGAGCAGCTGGAGACCGTCTCGCACCCCGCCGGACGAGCCGGGGAGGTTCACGATGAACGAGTTGCCGGCGACACCGGCCACCCCGCGGCTCATCAGAGCGAACGGGGTGCTCGCCGAACCGCGCCTCCGGAGTTCTTCGTGGAACCCGGGCAGGCTGATCCTGAGAATCTTCGCCGTCGCGTCCGCGGTCCCGTCGCCGTGACCGATTCCGGTGCCGCCCGTCGAGATGATCAGGTCGGCACCTGATTCGACCGCAGCACCCAGCGCCGCCGCGACGGCCGGGCCGTCTGCGACCACGGTGGCGTCGTCCGTGTCGAACCCGTGCGCGCGCAGCCAGTCGACAATGACCGGGCCTGTCGTATCTGGCGAGACCCCGGCCGCTGCCCGTGTCGACGACACGAGAACGACAGCGCGGCGGGTCACGGTCGACTCCAGTCGCCTGAGGCTCCGCCCTGTTTCTCGAGCACGCGGATGTCGGTGATCATCGCGGTCTTGTCGACGGCCTTGATCATGTCGTAGAGGGTGAGCGCCGCAACGGATGCCGCCGTCAACGCTTCCATCTCCACCCCGGTCCGCGCGGTGGTGGCGACCGATGCGACAACGGTGAGCCGGTCGTCCACGCAGGAGATGTCGACGGTGATCGACGTCAGCGGCAACGGGTGGCACAGCGGGATGAGCGACGACGTCTGCTTGGCGGCCATGATGCCGGCAATACGTGCCGTGCCGATCGCCTCACCCTTCGGCAGGTCGCCGGCCAGCACGGCCGCGACGACCTCGGTGCGCGTTTCGACCACGGCCTGGGCGACGGCGAGCCGCTTCGTCACCGCTTTGTCGCCGACATCGACCATGTGGGCTGTGCCATCGGAGCGCAGGTGGGTGAGTTCGGGGTCAGTCATGAATTCTCCAGACGTCGACGAGGTCGCCGGCGTCGAAGCGCGAGACTCCGACCGGCAGGTGGACGAGCAGCGTGCTCGAGGCATAGCCGTGCAGCAGGTGCGAACTCGAACCGCCGATGAGAACCACGCGTCCGTCGGCGTCGAGCGCTCCGCGGCGCACCTGGTGTTTGCCTCCAGGGGAATCGACCGTCGCCGCCAGCGGGAGGCGCAGGTGCTGCCGGTCGGCCGGAAGCCCGTGCAGTTCGCGCAGGACGGGGCGCAGGAACACCTCGAAAGACACGAGCGCGCTCACCGGGTTCCCGGGGAAAGCGACGACGGGTCTCGCTACCGGGATACCGGCGGCATCGGTCATCGAAACCGTCCCGAGCCCCTGCGGGCCTCCCGGCTGCATCGCCACGCTGACGAAATCGACACTCTGCTCGAACACATCACGCACCACCTCGCGCGTGCCCTTGCTCACTCCCCCGGTGGTGAGGATGAGGTCGGCGTCCCCGATGTGGCGGGTGAGCAGGTCTCGGAGGACGCCGGCATCGTCCGGCGCCGTGAACGCGGCCAGGCAGGTGGCACCCGCATCGACAATTGCTGCCGCCATCGACGCGCCGTTGGAGTCATGGATCTGCCCGGCTTCGAGGGGAACCCCCGGTGAACGGAGCTCGTCACCTGTCGAGATCACGACGACCCGGATACGCGAGACGAGCGGGATCTCCGATGCTCCGGATGCCGCGATCACCCCCCACTGCGCCGGGCCCAGACCAGAGCCGGCCGGAAGCAGGAGCTCGCCCGCCCTGAGGTCGCTGCCCATGGAGCGCACGAACGTGCCGGCGGCCACCGGGTCGGAGAACGACACGACCTGGCCGCCAGCGTCCGGCGGAAAGAAATCCGGGGTCGCCTGCTCGATCGGGATGACCGCGTCGGCCCCTGGCGGCATCAGCGCGCCCGTCATGATCGGAGCAGCGCTGCCGGGTTCGAGCGGCGGTGCTGCGTGGCCGGCGACGATGCGTCGAGCGACACGGAGCGGCTCCCCGGCGACAAGGTCAACCGATCGCACGGCGTATCCGTCCATCTGCGAATTGTCGAACGGCGGCAGATCGACGAGTGAGACGAGGTCGTGGGCGAGGACGCGATCCGCTCCGAGCGGCATGAGATCCGCCGGTGACAGGAAACTCACCGTCTCGGGCTGGCGGGCGGCCAACGGTGCGAGGAGCGCGCGGACGGCGTCCTGGTGCTCTTCGACCGTTCGCATCTGCCCATCATCCCCTGTGGAGCGTCGAACTGCGAGTTCGGTCCGGAGGCCCGCCGGGGCCTGTAAGACTGAACACATGACCGAAGCCACAGCATCCGTCGCCGTGATAGGCGGCTCGGGACTCTACAATCTCTTCGACGCCGACGAGTCCGAGCGCCGAAGCATTGCGACTCCGTACGGTACCGCTGAGGTCACGCTCGGTGACATCGGGGGGCGGAGGACCGCCTTCCTCACCCGGCACGGCGTCGACCATGCGACCGCTCCTCACCTCATCAACTACCGGGCGAACATCTGGGCGCTCGCGTCGCTCGGTGTGAAAGCCATCCTGTCGAGTGCGGCGGTTGGAGCTGTGAACCCGAACTACCCGCCGGGGTCGCTGGTGCTCACCGACCAGTACATCGATCGGACGAACGGCCGCGCTGACACCTTCTTCGACGAGGGCTCGGTTCAACACCTCGCAAGCAGCGAACCGTTCTGCCCGACTCTGCACACGATCGCCGCCAGGGCGCTCGACGGCATCGGGGAATCCGTGACGAAGACCGGGACCGTCGTGGTCATCCAGGGGCCCAGGTTCTCTACCAACGCCGAGGTCGCCTGGTTCCGCAGCATCGGTGCCGATACGGTCAACATGACGCTCTACCCCGAAGTCCCCCTCGCTGCCGAGCTCAACATCGGCACAGTGAACCTGTCGTACATCACAGACGGCGACCCCGGGTCAGACGAAGAAGAGGTGAGCGCCGGGCTGGTGTTCCGCCGCCTCGCCGAAGCCCAGCCGCGGATCATCGGTGCGATCGAAGCCATCATCCGCGCGCTTCCCGAGGATTATGCAGCCCGCGATCTCATCGACTCAGCAGAGGTCGACGCGGTCCTCGCGCGCGGAGTGATCCGATGAAAATACTTGTGACCGGCGGCGCAGGCTTCATCGGCGGCGCCATCGTCGACGCTGCGCTCGAGCGCGGCTGGGACGTTCGCGTGCTCGACTCGATGCGGTCGGACGTACACGGCGGAGGCCAGACGCTCGACGTCCGCGTCGACGTCGTTCGCGGTGACGTGCGCGAGCCGGATGCCGTCGCCCGGGCACTCGACGGAGTCGACGCGGTCTGTCACCAGGCAGCGAAGGTGGGGCTCGGTGTCGACTTCAGCGACGCCCCCGACTACGTGAGCTCGAACGAGCTCGGAACGGCGGTACTGCTCGCCGCGATGGCGGACGCAGGCATCACACGGCTCGTTCAGGCCAGTTCGATGGTCGTCTACGGCGAGGGCCTGTACCGCGGTCCTGCCGGCCTTGCCCGTCCGGCGCCGCGGCGCGTCGCCGATCTCGACGCGGGGCGGTTCGATCCCCTCACCGACGACGGTGAGCCGCTCGCCCCCGAACTGATCGGCGAGGACGCACCCCTCGACCCCCGCAATGTCTATGCAACGACCAAGCTGAGCCAGGAGTACCTGGCGTCGTCCTGGGCCAGGAGCACCGGCGCCGTCGTCGCCTCGCTGAGGTATCACAACGTCTACGGCCCCGGGATGCCGCAGAACACGCCATACGCGGGGGTGGCATCACTGTTTCGATCCGCGCTGCAGCGGGGCGAGGCGCCGCGGGTTTTCGAGGACGGCGGACAACGCCGTGACTTCGTCCACGTCAGGGATGTGGCCTCAGCCAACATCGCTGCTCTCGACTGGACCCAGGCGCAAGGCGAGGGAACGACCCGCGCTTTCAACGTCGGCAGCGGCGACGTCCACACCATCGGCGAGCTCGCCGAGAGCGTCAGCCGTCATTTCGGCGGGCCGGACCCGATCGTGACCGGCGAGTACCGGCTCGGCGATGTGCGTCACATCACCGCATCATCCGAACGGCTCAGGACCGAACTCGGCTGGAGCCCTGCTGTCAGCTTCGACGACGGCATGCGCGAATTCGCGACAGCGACCCTGCGCGCCGCAGTCGTCGACAGCGCAGGATAACACGCTGAAGGCAGGTCGACGGAGTCGGGATCCTGACCAGATTTTTCCGCTTAGGGTTCTACAGTGACCATTCCCCGCGTTGATGTCGTGATGCCATGCCTCAACGAGGAGAAGGCTCTGCCGTTCGTTCTCACGCGCCTTCCCGACGGGTATCGAGCGATCGTCGTCGACAACGGATCGACTGATCGCTCCGTCGAGGTGGCCCTTGCACACGGCGCAACCGTCGTGCACGAAGGCCGACGCGGTTTCGGGTCTGCCGCGAACGCCGGACTGCAGGCGGCGACCGCACCGATCGTCGCATTCTGCGATGCGGATGCCTCGATGGACCCCCGGGATCTTCCGCTCGTGGTCGACCCTGTTGTCGCCGGCGAGCTCGACCTCGTCCTCGGCCGCAGACGCCCGACGAACACCGCGGCATGGCCACTGCACGTGCGCATCGCCAACCGGTCGCTCGCCTTTTTGATGCGCCGGGCTACGGGGCTCGAGCTGCGCGACCTCGGCCCGATGCGAGCCGCCGACCGCGACGCTCTCCTCGCGCTCGACCTGCAGGATCGCCGGAGCGGGTATCCCCTCGAGATGCTGCTCAGGGCCCACGACGACGGATGGCGCATCCGCGAAGTCGAGACGCCGTATGCGCCACGTGTCGGCCGGTCGAAGGTGACCGGTACGATTCGCGGCACGCTCACGGCGATCCACGACATGTCCGGACTGCTTATCGCCAGGAACCGCGCGAGGAGAACGTCGTGACAACGCTCGTGGTCATCGCCAAAGAGACCCTGCCAGGCAAGGTGAAGACCCGCCTGCACCCTCCGCTGAGTCTCGAACAGGCAGCGGAACTCGCCGCGGCTTCGCTCGCCGATACTCTCTCTGCCGTCGCGCAGCTCCCAGCCACCCGAAGAATTCTTCTCTTCGATGGCAACCGACTTCCTCCGGGCTCCGAACTGTATGAAGTAATGGACCAGGTAGAAGGAGATCTCGACATGAGGCTCGGTGCGATGTTCGATGAGCTGGACGGGCCGACGATCCTCATCGGCATGGACACCCCCCAGGTGACCGCGGAACTTCTCGCCCCGGTGTTCGACGAGTGGCCCGCAGACGTCGATGCCTGGTTCGGCCCGGCGACGGACGGTGGCTTCTGGGCCCTGGCCCTCGCCGAACCGACCGGCGACCTCGTGCGTGGCGTTCCCATGTCCCGTGCGGACACTGGCCGGATCCAGCTGGAACGACTGCGCGACGCGGGATTGTCTGTGCGTTCCCTCGACGCCCTCGAAGACGTCGACACATTCGACAACGCCGTGTCCGTTGCCAGGATCGCCCCGTCGGGCCGGTTCGCCGGCGCTCTCGCCCGAATGACGCATGGGACGGCCGACGGAACCACCGACTCCAGCGGCGTGGTCACCCGATGAGCATCTCGCAGGTGCGACAGCCCGACGGCGAGCGCGAGCGCTCGTTCGGTGCGGGCGGGTCAGAACCATACGCCAGGGCACTCCTGCAGAACAACGACGACGTGCTTCTGCTGCGGGAGACCGACAGGGGCGAACTCATCGGGGCGGAAGCCGTCGAGATCTCACGGTGGAATGCCGAAGCGGATGCCACTGATCTCAGTGTGCTGGAGACCATGTCGGGTCCCTGGCTCGACATCGGCTGTGGCCCCGGCCGGATGGTCCGGGCCGCCATGGACAGGGGTGTCGACGCCATGGGTATCGACGTCTCCGAGACGGCCGTCGCCATGGCGAACCGTGCCGGTCTCAACGTCATCCACGGCTCTGTCTTCGATCCGCTGCCCTCAGAGGGACTCTGGCGGGGCGCCCTCCTCGCCGACGGCAACATCGGGATCGGGGGTGACGTGTCTGCCATGCTTCGCCGCTGTCGTGAACTCTTGGCAGACGACGGCGTCCTCGTCGTCGAGGTGCACTCAGACCCCGAGATGGACCGGGTCTACTCTGCCCGCCTTCTCGACACCGACGGCGGCAGGAGCGCCTCGTTCCCGTGGGCGGAGATCGGGCTCAACCGTCTGATCGATCACGCCACCGACGCCGGACTGAGTGTGTGTCAGGTCTGGGAACGCGACGGCCGCGTGTTCTGCCGCTTCGCCAAAACCCTGAGGTAGACCACGATCGCCAGTGCGGTGAGAGCGGCGAGCACGACGTAGAAGAGCACGAGATTGCCGGCGTAGTCGAGGGGCAGCACCGTCTCGTTCCTCGCGCTGACGCGTTCCTTGCCGAGAACCTGCGGCAGGACGATGAGCGAGGTGACAGCGCCGACGAGGATGGCACCCTGGACGATCATCAGGACGCCGAGCGGGATGCGTTTCGACGCGCGTCGCATCAGCAGCCCCACCCCGAAGACGAGAGGGGCGATGATCAGGTCATGGAGGATAATCGCGCCACCGAGCCAGAGCAGGATGCCTGGGTATCTCTCCGGTTTCACGACGTCGAGGAGGACGAGTCCTCCGAGCCCCAGAAGGAGCACGCCCAGGGCGATGAAGGCGACCTGCCATGCGCGGATCATGCGGGGGGAATCCATGGTCATGCGATCACCTCGAGAGTGCTGAGCCATTTGGTCTGCAGAACGCCGGGGCGGGCCGGCGCGATCATGCGCGCCGGGTACCCGTGCTGGATGTCGAGCGGCGCACCGTTGAGCTCGAGCGCGACGAGGGTGAGTTCATCCCGCACGTATTCCGGTCCCATCTCCATTACCGCGTAGTTGCCCTTCTGCTCGAGGCTCGTGGCCCGGAACGCTGCCGACACAGGTGCACCGACGGCGTCTGCCAGGTCCTTCATCCGTGGCCCCTTCCAGGATGCGACCTGGCTCCAGCCTTCGACGCAGGCGATCGGAAGATCGACCTCGAATTGCGGCAGCGCCTCGAGCTCTGCGCGGGTGAAGACACGTGAGGTCTCACCGTTCGACACGGTGAGGGTCCAGTCCGGCGCCATCGCTGACTCCTCGACCCCGGCTGCCTGGGCTGTTCTATTGACGGGGAGCGCGTTGGGGCCGACGCCCTGCTTGCGCGGCCCGAACAGGTTCGTGGCGTCGAGGGCCCGGAAGGACTGCCCGCCCGTTGTCACGAAGAGCGCGGTGGCCGCGACCCCGATCGTGGCGAGGAATCCGCGCCGACTCGTTCTGGCCTGGCCTGCGGACACATCCGCGAGGGGCGCCCGGTCGATCCAACGGAACAGGCGACCGGTCACTCCGGTCGTCTCCGGTTCGCGCAGGTCGGGGATGGTCGCGCCCTCGGGGCGCTCAGGGTTCTGTGACCGGTCGGTCGCGTCGTCGAGGGGGATCACCGTGCCGTCGTCGTCATAGCTGTCTTTTTTGCGCCAGTACCGCGCGATGATCGGGAGTTTGACTCCGATGTGGATGGCGAGAGCCGCCATGACCACGAACGACAGCGCCCAGTGCGTCTGCCTGAACGGAAACGGGAACAGAAAATACAGCTGGTACGTGTTGAGCAGGCCGATGGTGATCTGCACGAGCGACGCGGCGACGAGCAACGCGATCGACCCTCGTTCGAGGAAATGTCCGATCGACCGCACCGGCGGGGTCTGGAACAGCGACGGGTAGATCACGTGCAACTTGCCGAGGATGAGCGGAAAGCACAGGATCCCTGCCGTGATGTGGATAGCCTGGCTGATCTGGTACAGCCACACGGGCCTCGTCGCGAACACCATCCACTGCAGAGGTTCCTGCAGGTAGTGGCTGAGAATTCCTGTGACGAAACAGGCCAGGAAAGCGATCCCGAGCAACCGGCCGAGCACCGTTGCCATCCGTGGATTGCGTGATGGGGAACGCAACGCGTGTCGCAGGTCGTGCAGCATCCGTTGCATGGACTCATTCCACCACGCCACCCTGCCTGGCGCTGACCGTGCCTCTTCGTGTTTCACCTTCGTTATTCGTAACCGTCGGCGAATCAGACAGGATGGGTCTCGTGCGTATTTTCCTCACTGCCGTCCTTCTCGCTGCTCTCGCGGTCGCGACGGCGGTGACGGTGGCGGTTTTTCCGTACTACCAGGACAAGGAAGGCGAGAGCCTGGCCCGGATGCTCCTCGCGACCGGAGCACTGTGGGCACTCTTCGCTCTCGCCGTCGTCGCACTCCGCCGTGTCCCCGTGAGGGCGGCAACCGTGCTCGTGCTGATCGGTTCGGTTGCGGTGGGCGCCGCGGCCCTGGCCGGCCCTCCGAACACCAGCACTGACTCGGCACGGTATGCCTGGGACGGGATCGTGCAGAACGCCGGGGTCTCACCGTACGACTATGTTCCTGCCGATCCGGTGCTCGAGGACCTCCGGCCGGACTGGCTCTTCCCGGCTCCGACGGTCGACGCCGGCGGCGAAGCGGTGTGCGAGGGCGAACGGATTCTCACGAGCACGGAGGTCGGCACAGGCGACGTGCTCTGCACCGCCATCAATCGCGCCACCGTGCCGACCATCTATCCGCCGACATCCGAACTCTTCTTCGCCGGGGTCCGCTTTCTCACCGGCTCCTCACCGGAGTACTGGCCGCTCCAGTTGGCCGGACTCGTGATGAGCCTCGGCATCACCGTGATTCTCCTGCGCGCGCTGCACTCCCGGGGGCTCGACCCGCGCTGGGCCGCTCTCTGGGGATGGTGCCCCCTCGTTGCAACAGAAGGAATCACGAATTCGCACGTCGACCTGCTCGGCGCGCTCCTCATCCTCGTGGCCAGTCTGCTGGTCTCCCGCGGGCGCCGGTGGAGCGGGGGCATCGCCATCGGGGCCGCAATCGCGGTGAAACTCATTCCGGTCATCGCCGCGCCCGCCCTGCTGCGGCGACAGCCGTGGAAGATCGTCCTCGCCGCCATCGCGACCTTCCTCGTCCTCTACGTTCCATACATCCTGATCAGCGGGATCGGCGTGCTCGGTTACCTGCCCGGGTACCTCACCGAAGAGGGCTACTCGAGCGGTTCACGGTTCATCCTGCTCTCCCCGTTCGCGCCAGGCGGGGCGGCCCTCGTCGTTGCGGTCATTTTGCTCGCGCTCACCGCAGCGCTGGTCTGGTGGAAGACCGACCCGGCGGATCCCTGGCTCGGACAACTCGTGATGATCGGCGTCACCCTGCTCGTCGTCACGCCCCGATACCCCTGGTACGCGCTGCTGCTCGTGCCGTTCATCGCGATGACGGGGCGCTGGGAGTGGCTGGCCGTTCCGCTCGCTCTGACAGAGCGGCTGCTCAACCCGTCGGTCGACGTCGCCAGGCTGTCGGCCGCGGTCGCCATCGTCTTCATCGTCGCCGTGTCGATCCAGCGCGCCGGTCCTGGAGCGCTCCCGCGCCTCGCGCGGTGGCTACGGCATCCGTTCAGGACGGCGAATCCGGACCGCACGATCCCGGTGCCCAGAGAACCCTAGCTGTGTGCGGGCTGTGCGCGAGGTAACGAACAGGTAACGGAAACAAACTGATCCAAACCGTTTCATGGCTGGTGGCGAATCCCTTCTCGACCATGGGTAACCAACAGCAGTGAAGGGTAAGAACATCATGCGTAAGTTTTACAAGTCCACCATCGGAATCGCAGCAGCAGTAGTCCTCATCGGAGGCCTCGCAGCCTGCTCGAGCACCGAGGCGCCGGCAGACGAGCCCGACACTTCTTCCGAGACGGAAGACACCACCACCGAGATGCCCGAGCCGCTCGCCTCGATCCCCGAGCTTGCCGGTGTCGACACCCAGGTGACACTCGACCAGGGCTTCCTCGACGCCATCACCGGCCTCGGCCTCACCCCGGGCGTCCTCGGAACCGCGACTCTGACGGACGGCGTTCTCGCCTTCCCGATCACCGGCGGCAACGTCGACTACTACGACCCCGAAGAGGACTACCGCCCATACGTTCAGGGCTCCGTCGAGCACGATGGTTCGGGAATCTCCCTCACCGCCGGCGAGACCGTTGTCGAACTGACCGACTTCCGCATCGACCCGGGAACCTCGCAGCTGTTCGGAACCGTCACCGCGAACGGCGAAGAGGTCGGCCAGGACATCTTCATCTTCACCCTCGACGGCACCACCCTCAACCCGCTGGCGGAAGACGCTGACGGCAACGCGGTTCTCGAAGGAACCACCGTTCTCATCAGCCCCGACGCAGCCGGCCTGCTGAACGACACCTTCGGAACGGACGCCGTCACTGACGAGCTCGTCGTCGGTATCGCCAAGATCACGGCCATGCCTGCCGCGTAAGTACCCCAAAGAATCGGCCTGTTGCGTTCGTCGCAACAGGCCGATTTTTTTGCCCGAACGCGACCGGAAGAAGACCGCAATGCCGCTGGCGCCTCCCCGACCACGTCAGCACACCCCGTGCCCGTCGCTTAACCTCGATACATGGGCATCTCACTCGGCATCGCCGTTACCGGCGGCGGCGAGATGACGAGATCACGGCGCGTGTGGCAGCATCCGGCGACCCAGCCCCTCCTCGCCGGCGCGATCGGGCTCCTGATCTCGCTGATCAACATCAGCCAGCCGTCGATCTGGTACGACGAAGCCGCGACGGTCACAGCGACGACCCGGAGTTGGGGTCAGCTCTGGCAGATGCTCGGCACCGTCGATGCCGTGCACGGTGCGTATTACCTGTTCATCCACGCCGTCGTCGACGTTTTCGGCTACTCGGCGACGATCATTCGAATCCCCAGCGCTATCGCCGTCGGGGCCGGTGCGGCGCTGACGGTGCTTCTGGCCAGGCACGCTGGTGGGCCCGGACTGGCCTTCCTCGCCGGGATGATCTTCTGCCTGATGCCCCGGGCCACCTGGATGGGTACCGAGGCGCGCTCGTACGCGCTCAGTGCGGCCCTGGCCGCCCTGCTCACCCTCGTGCTCGTCCTGGCGAGGCGATCCCCGACCTGGCGGTGGTGGGCGCTCTACGGAGTCGTCGCCGTCGTCGCGTGCCTCGTGTTCAGCTACCTCGCGCTCGTCGTCGCGGCCCACGGCCTGACCATGCTGTGGTGGTGGCTCTCCTCCCGACACCGCCCGGGCCAGGCGACCGCTGCTCACGCCGGCACAGACGCCGAAACGGATGCCGCAACGCAGCCCCACCACCAGCCGGCATCCGTTCTCTGGCGGTGGTTCGTGGTCACCGCCGCCGCAGCGGTCGCCCTTCTCCCGTTCGGCCTGGCGATCGTCGGCCAGTCGAAGCAGGTGTCATGGATCCAGCCGCTCAGCGAGGACACTCCCCGCCAGGTGTTCCGCACCCAGTGGTTCTTCTTCGACACCCCGTTCGCCATCGTCGGCTGCACCCTGATGATCGTCGGGGCAGCTGTCCTGATTTTCGGTCGGCGTGGATTCTCCGTCGGCCAGGTGGTGTTGCCGGCCCTGGTGCTCCCGACCGTCGCCCTGCTCGTCGCGACCGAGGTGTACACGCCGCTCTACAGTCCTCGGTACCTCACCATGTGCCTGCCGTTCGCCGCGATCACCATGGCTGCCGCGATCGCCGCGCTGAAAAACAGGATTCTGATTCTCATCGCGATGGCGGTTCTCGTCGCGCTCGCCGTGCCCTCATTCGTCGAGCAGCGGGAGCCGGACGCCAAGCAGGGCGCGACCTGGAACGAGGTGGCCGATCTGATCGCAGCCGAGCCCGCTGCGAGCGAAAAGACGGCGATCATCTACGGTCGGATCCGCTACCACGTCTCGGCGACCTCACGCGTGATCGCGTATTCGTACCCGGATGCCTTCAGAGGAACAATCGACGTCACTCTCGACACCCCGGCCGCAGAGACAGACGGGCTCTGGGAGACCAGGAACCCGCTCGCCGAATCGCTCGGTCGCCTCGACGACGCCGAGGTGGCCTACCTCGTCACGAGTGTCAAACGGGACTGGCGCCCGGGCACCACCGAGACGCTCGCGACGATCGGCTGGACCGTCACCGGGTCGTGGACGATCGGCGACGTCAACGTGCTCCGCTACGAACCGGGAAACGGGTCGACGGGCGGCTGAGCGAGCACGGTCAGGGTAACGCGGGGATCGTGAAGGTTTCCGTGTTCACGGTGACGGTGAGGTCCTGGTCGGACTCGAGTTCACTGGCCGCCCTGAACACCGTGGTGTGCGGGCCGAAGTCCGCCGTGCAGGCTTTGTCGGCCGGGATCGTTTCCAGGGTGACCGTGATCGCGTTCCCGCCGGTCACCGCATAGCCCGACCCGATCGGCGGACAGGTCGATGACCCGGAGACGGTGACCCCGAAGGACGCTCCGTCGTCGAGCCAGGCACCGCCGAACCCGCCGTCGTCGAGTTCGACCTCGCCCGCATCGTTCGGAGTGCCCGGGTAGTTCTCGACAGGAGTGGTCGCCGACGGCGCGCATCCGGACATCACACAGGCGAGAACAAGGGCCCCAGCGAGCAGGATCCCCGGTCGAACCGGTCCAGTCATGGCGCCAGTGTATGCCGGGGGTCCGGCAGCACGCCAGCGCCCCGTTGCGCCAGCGCCCCGTTGCCCCGGCGCCAGTGGCACGAGCGGTGCGCGACCGCTTGCGACGGCGCCGGCCGGGTGACAGACTTACTGTCCGAACGGTCGGTAATTCGAGTCGACCGTCGCACGTTCCCGACGATGGAGTTGGCACGTTGGCCCAAACCACCCTGCAGGTCGTCCGCGGTGAGACCACGGTCGAGGTCATCCTCAACCGACCCGAGGTCCGGAATGCGATCAACCAGACAATGGTCGACGAGCTCCACGAGGTCTGCTCGGAGCTAGAGCGCGATCCGCGGATCCTCATCCTCGGCGGCGCAGGAGGAACATTCGCATCAGGTGCCGATATCGCCGAGCTCCGCGACCGGCGGGCCGCCGACGCCCTCGCCGGCATCAACACGCGGCTGTTCGTTCGGATCGCCGAGCTTCCGATGCCCGTGATCGCCGTACTCGACGGCCCCGCACTCGGCGGAGGAGCAGAACTCGCCTACGCCGCCGACTTCCGCATCGCCTCCCCCGCCCTGCGCATCGGCAACCCCGAAGTGTCACTCGGGATTATCGCCGCCGCCGGGGCGAACTGGCGGCTCCGCGAACTCGTGGGTGAACCGCTGGCCAAGGAGATCCTCCTGGCGGGGCGCGTACTCACCGCCGATGAAGCGCTTGCCGCCCGCCTCGTCACCGAGATCCATCCGCCTTCCGAGCTCCCGGGTGCAGCCCGCGCTCTCGCTGACCGGATCCTCCGCGGCGACCCGGCCGCACTGCGCGCGACGAAACGTGTCTTCGCCGCCGGGCGAAGCGAGCATCCGCGCATCGATCTCGAGGAGCAGGCGGTCCTCTTCGACTCTCCGTCGAAGGTGGCCCTGATGACCGCCTTCCTGGATCGGAAGCAGTCGTGACCACTGCGCTGCCTGTGACGGTGCCTCAAACCGTTGGGGTGCTCGGCGGCGGGCGGATGGGCGCGGGGATCGCGCACGCGTTTCTTGTGGCCGGGTCAGCGGTGGTCGTTGTGGAGCGTGACGGCGAGCAGGCTGCTGCCGCGACGAACCGGATCCGTGCGTCCGTCACGAGGAGTGTCGAGCGCGGCTCGACAACCGTGACCGAGGCCGACCTCATGAGCGGCCTCACGGTCGGCACGGAGATGGCCGCCTTCCGTGGCTGCGGGCTGGTCGTCGAAGCGGTTCCGGAGAACCCGGATCTCAAGATGGAGGCCCTGCGGTCGGTCGAGGCGGTTCTCGATGTCGACGCGGCGCTGGCCTCGACGACGTCAGCCATCTCGATCGACGAGCTTGCCGCGCACCTCGCCCGCCCGGAGTTCTTCCTCGGTCTCCACTTCTTCAACCCGGTGCCTGCATCGACCCTGGTCGAGGTGGTCCTCGGGGGTTCGACGACGCCGGAGCTGGCGGCGCTGGCACTCGGCTGGGTCGGCGCTCTCGGCAAGACACCGATCACGGTGACGGATGCTCCCGGCTTCGCGTCCTCACGGCTCGGCGTCACTGTCGCGCTCGAGGCGATCCGCATGCTCGAGGACGGTGTCGCATCAGCCGCTGACATCGACGCTGCCATGGTGCTCGGCTACCGATTCCCGGTCGGTCCTCTCAGGCTCACCGACCAGGTCGGTCTCGATGTACGCCTCGGTATCGCCGAGTATCTGCACACCCGCCTCGGCGAGCGTTTCGCTCCCCCGCAGCTGCTCCGGGACAAGGTCGCGCGCGGAGAGCTCGGCCGCAAGACCGGCCGGGGCTTCTTCGACTGGGATCCCTCGCGAGTTGCTGACCTTACGGGGTCCGCGCAGCCACCAACCCCCTCAAACCCAGCAACTCGCGACGGGAACCAGCCATGACCGACATCCTGCCCAGCTACGTCCGCGGCTCCTGGTGGACGCCGGCATCCGAAACGGAGGCCACGGTCATCCGCGACGCCTCCACCGGCGGGGAGGTGGCCAGGGTCAGCACGGAGGGACTCGACCTGCCTGGAGCCCTGGATTTCGCGCGTACCGTCGGGCAGGCATCCCTCGGTGCGCTGACGTTTCACCAGCGTGCTGTGCTGCTCAAGCGGATGGCCCAGGTGCTCACCGAGCGCAAGGCCGAACTGTACGAGAGCTCCGTCCGCACCGGGGCGACCAAGGCCGACTCGTGGGTCGATATCGACGGTGGGATCGGGGTGCTGTTCACGTATTCGTCGAAGGGGCGCCGCGAGCTGCCGAACGCGGTCGTCTACCCGGACGGCCCGGTGGAAATGCTCTCGAAGGACGGCTCATTCCTCGGCCGGCATATCTACACCCGGCTCCCGGGCGTCGCCGTGCAGATCAATGCCTTCAACTTCCCGGTCTGGGGGTCGCTCGAAAAATTCGCGCCGGCGTTCCTCGCCGGGCTGCCGACGGTGATCAAGCCGGCCACTCCGACCGGGTATCTGACGGAAGCGTTCGTGCGGATCCTCGTCGAGTCCGGGCTCCTGCCAGCCGGGTCACTCTCGCTCGTCTCAGGAGGCGTGCCCGGGCTCTTCGACTCGCTTCGGCTCGGCGACCTCGTCGCGTTCACGGGCTCGGCGTCGACTGCCGACCAGCTGCGCTCGCACGCCTCGGTTCAGACCGGCGGGGTCCGCTTCACCTCGGAGACGGACTCCATCAACGCGTCGATCCTCGGTCCGGATGCCGACGCGGGCAGCCCCGAATTCGACGCGTTCGTGACGCAGCTCGTGGCCGAGATCACGAGCAAGAGCGGGCAGAAGTGCACGGGCATCCGTCGCGCCCTCGTTCCACACGCCCTCGTCGAGCCGCTGGTCGACGCCGTGCGCGCTCGCATCACCGACCGGGTCGTGCTCGGAGACCCCCGCGCCGACGGCGTCACCATGGGGCCGCTGGCCTCGCTCGCCCAGCGGGACGAGGTGATTCGACAGGTCGGCAAGCTCGTCGACGCCGGCGGTCGGATCGTGATCGGCTCGACGGCTGCCCCGGCCGTTCGCCGCGCCGACGGCACGACCGGTACCTCAGCAGACGGAGCATTCGTTGAACCGATGCTGCTCTGCTTCGACGACGCGACGACGGATGCCGTGCACACGATCGAGGCGTTCGGTCCGGTGTCGAGCGTGATCGGCTATGGCGACGTGCAGGACGCGGTCGACCTCGTCGCGCGAGGCGGCGGCTCTCTGGTCACGAGCCTGGCCACCCACGACGCTGCGGTAGCCGTCGAGGTGATGACCGGCATTGCCGCCTTCAACGGGCGGGTGCTGCTGCTCGACCGCGACGACGCTCGTTCGTCGACCGGGCACGGCTCCCCGGTTCCGCACCTCGTGCACGGTGGACCCGGTCGGGCGGGCGGCGGTGAGGAACTCGGGGGGATCCGGGCGGTGCTGCACCACATGCAGCGGACGGCCATTCAGGGCTCACCCCAGATGCTCACCGCCATCACCGGCATCTGGCATCAGGGGGCGACCGCGAACGCGACAGGCGGGCATCCGTTCCGGAAGAGCCTCGCCGATCTGCGGATCGGCGACCAGGTTCTGTCAGCCGAACGGGAGGTCACCCTCGACGACATCGGCCACTTCGCCGAGTTCACCGGCGACAGGTTCTATGCGCATACGGACGAAACGGCGGCAGCAGCCAACCCGTTCTTCCCCGGCCGGGTCGCGCACGGCTACCTGCTCGTGTCGTGGGCGGCCGGACTGTTCGTCGATCCGGACCCTGGCCCGGTGCTGGCGAACTCCGGACTCGAGAACCTGCGATTCGTCACGCCGGTGTCGCCGGGTGACAGCATCCGGGTGGCGCTGACGGCAAAGCAGATCACGCCGCGCGAAACCGATGAGTACGGCGAGGTGCGCTGGGATGCCGTCATCTCGAACCAGCGCGACGAACTCGTGGCGAGCTACGACGTGCTCACCCTCGTGGCCAAGCACTAGACGCCCTGTCGCAGATTCAGGAGTTCGCTCCGCCGTCAGGCAGGTAGCTGCACATTCAGGAGGTTGCTTCAAGTTCAGGAGATCCTGGCGACACGCCGCATGGGAGCGCTCTCGCCAGAGCATGTCGCGACTTTCTCCTGAATATGGAGCAGGATCAGTTCTGGCTGCAGGCCTCTGTCGTGGACACGGGCTGGGCCGGACAGCTACCGTCTGAGCATGGCAGCACGAGGAATGGACGCAGAGTGAGTCGCCAGGACACGGATGCCTACCTCTCGTCGAGCGATCAGCCCCTGGTCGGTGCCCTCGCCGAGTTGTGCGACCTGATCAGGGCCGTCGACCCGCGCATCGTCGAGAGCATCAAGTGGAACGCGCCGAGCTTCGCCATCTCCGACCACTTCGCCACGACCGGATTCGCTCCCTCCGGCGCGCTCAGACTGGTGCTGCACACCGGTGCGGTCAAGCGGGCGGTCCCGCTCGTCGTCGAGATCGAGGATGCCGGATTGTCCCTCGACTGGAAGGGCACCGACCGCGCCGTGGTCACCTTCGGCTCGGCCGATGAGGTCGGCGCGCGCGACGATGCGCTCCGGTCAGTGCTCCGGCAGTGGATCGCCCAGACGCAGGCCTAGACAGCAGATCCAGCGCGCGACACCCGCAGCCCGTCCAGGGCGACGGCGAGCACATCATCGGCGAGTTTCTGCGTCGACTCCGGCCCGCCCGGCCGGTACCACTCGACGATCGAGTTGATCATGCCGAACAGCAACCGGGTGACGATCCGCGGGTCGATGTCGCTCCGCAGCGAGCCCTCGTCGCAGGCCTCTGCCACGAGCGCGGCAACCGTGCGGTCGAACGCCCTCCGCCGGGCCAGCGCGTCACGCTCGACGTCGGTGTTGCCGTGCACGCGCAGCAGCAACGTGACGTACGGCAGCTTGTCGACGAGCACGACGACGGCGCCCCGCAGTACGACAGCGAGTCGGTCCGCCGCCGGACCCGCGACGGCATCCGGCGTCACGAGGACAGCCTCGAGCGCAGCCAGCGCCTCGTCGAGCGCCAGCCGCAGCAGATCGCCCTTCGACGGAAAGTGGTGATAGATCGCCGATTTGCTCAGCCCGAGCCGCTCGGCCAGCACGCCCATGCTCGTCGCGTCGTACCCGTGCTCGATGAATGCGTCAACCGCGATGTCGAGCACCTGGCGCTGGTCGTAGCCCGGCCGTCCTCGCCGGGGCTCACCGTTCTGCTCGGCGGGTTCTCGTGAAGGCATGTGCATCCCGTCTGGCGACTCTGCCGCCCGCATTGCCCGCGCGGCAGACCCAGTCTATACTTACTAAACGATCGGTCAGTAAATGAGAGGTTCGATGATGAACCAGCCGGAACAAACGACATCCGACCCCGGAACCGGGAACGCGGCTGCCGAGCGGTACTTCACCGACCTCATCGAGCACGACGCCCGGATCGAACCCCGCGACTGGATGCCTCCCGCCTACCGCCGCACGCTTATTCGTCAGATCTCGCAGCACGCGCACTCCGAGATCATCGGCATGCAGCCCGAGGCGAACTGGATCACCCGCGCCCCGAGCCTCAAACGCAAGGCGATTCTCATGGCGAAGGTGCAGGATGAGGCCGGCCACGGCCTCTACCTCTACTCCGCCGCGCAGACCCTCGGCATCAGCCGCGACGAGATGGCGGAACAGCTGATCGCCGGCACCGCCCGGTACTCCTCGATCTTCAACTACCCCGCACTGACCTGGGCAGACATGGGCGCGATCGGCTGGCTCGTCGACGGTGCAGCCATCTGCAACCAGGTCCCGTTGTGCCGCGCGTCATACGGCCCGTACGGCCGCGCGATGGTGCGCATCTGCAAGGAAGAGTCCTTCCACCAGCGCCAGGGTTTCGAGATCCTCCTCGAACTCGCCAACGGAACACCGGCCCAACACGAGATGGCACAGGATGCCGTCAATCGCTGGTACTGGCCCAGTCTCATGATGTTCGGGCCGCCAGACGACGAATCCCCCAATTCGGCGCAGTCGATGGCGTGGAAGATCAAGCGGTTCTCCAACGACGACCTGCGGCAGCGGTTCGTCGACATGATCGTGCCGCAGGCCGAGGTACTCGGGCTCACCCTGCCGGACCCGGCCCTGGTGTGGAACGCCGACCGCGGTCACTACGACATCGGCGAGATCGACTGGCACGAGTTCTCCGAGGTCCTTGCCGGCCGCGGCCCCTGCAACACCCAGCGGATGCAGCGCCGCCGCCAGGCACACGACGACGGACGCTGGGTGCGCGAAGCCGCAGCAGCATACGCCGGGAAGCAGGCATCGGCGTCCCTGGAGCAGGCGTCATGACCACCCCGGGCGAGCGCGACACCACAGACACCTGGCCGCTGTGGGAGGTGTTCGTGCGCCCGAGCCGGGGACTCTCCCATGTGCACGTCGGCTCCCTGCACGCACCGGACGACATCCTCGCCGTGCGCAACGCCCGCGACCTGTACACGCGACGCGGAGAGGGCGTCTCCATCTGGGTAGTGCGCTCCAGCGACATCGCCACGAGCGACCCGGATGCCAAGGGGGCATTCTTCGAGTCGCCGGCGGGCAAGAACTACCGCCACGCTTCGTACTACACGAAATCCGAGGGCGTGAAACACCTGTGACGGAGAACCAGCACGGCCACGTCGACGTGACGACGGCGACACTGAGTGAGGAACTCGTCGACCGCTCCTCGACAGCGTCGCCCGCCGTCGCCGAGTACGCGTTGTGGCTCGGCGACGATTCGCTCATCCTCGCCCAGCAACTCGGCTGGTGGATTTCCCGCGCGCCCGAACTCGAAGAGGATGTGGCACTCGGTAACATCGCGCTGGACCTGCTCGGCCACGCCCGGTCACTCCTCCACTACGCGGGCACCGCGACGGGGCGCACCGAGGACGATCTCGCCTATTTCCGCGACGAGTCGGAGTTCCGCTCCGCCCACCTCGTCGAGCAGCCGAACGGCGACTTCGCTCACACTCTCGTTCGCCAGGCCGTCGTCAGCGTCTACCTGTTCGAGCTGTATTCGGCACTGGCCGATTCGACGGATGCCACCCTGTCGGCGATCGCAGGCAAGGCCGTCAAAGAAGTGGACTACCACCGCGACCACGCCGCCCAGTGGATCCTGCGCCTCGCCCTCGGCACCGACGAGTCCCGACGCCGGCTGCTCGTCGCGCTCGCCGACCTCTGGCCGTATGTCGACGAACTGTTCCGTGATGAGCCGCTCCTCGCAGAACTCGGCGCCGTCGCCGTGCGGCCCTCGACGCTCCGGCCCGCGTTCGACTCTGCGATCGGGGCCCTGTTCAGCGAGGCCGAACTCGATGTCCCCATCCCCCAACCGGCGGCGGGCGGCGGGCGACGCGGACACCACAGCGAGTATCTCGGCTACCTGCTCACCGAGATGCAGGTGCTGGCCCGTCGGCATCCGGGAGCATCATGGTGACCACGGCGACACCCACCCGAGCCGCCGCCTGGGCCATCGCGGCCGCGGTCGTCGACCCCGAAATCCCCGTGTTGAGCATCGAGGACCTCGGTGTGTTGCGCGAGGTCCTGGTGGACGGAAGGAACGTCGAGGTCGTGCTGACCCCGACCTACTCCGGCTGCCCGGCGATCGACGCCATGCGCGATGACGTGGTCCTCGCGCTGACCGCTTCGGGATGGGACCGGGTGACGGTGACCCTCGCACTCTCACCCGCATGGACCACCGACTGGATGACGGATGCCGGCAAGGACAAGCTCCGCCGGTACGGGATCGCAGCACCGAACGGCCGAGCCCCCCTGCGTGATGCCGGGCCGGTCCGGCTGCACCTGTCGGTGAAGTGCCCGCGCTGCGGGTCGCTGAGAACCCGGGAGCTGGCCCGGTTCGGGTCGACCTCGTGCAAGGCACTCTACGAGTGCGCCGACTGCCTCGAGCCCTTCGACTACTTCAAGGTCCTCTGACGTGGCCGCCAGGAACATCCCGGCGACGAAGCACCGCGCCCGGTTCCACACGCTGGAGGTGTCAGGCATCCGCCCGCTCACCGCAGACAGCGTCGAGGTGACCTTCGCGGTTCCCCCCGAACTGCACGGCTCGTACGGCTATTCGCCGGGACAGCACGTCGCCCTGCGAGCCCTCGTCGACGGGCACGAACTGCGTCGCAGCTACTCGATCTGCCGTCCGCCGACGACAGGGAGCATCAGCGTCGCCATCAAGCGTGACCTCGGCGGTGCCTTTTCCAGTTGGGCGAACGAGTCCCTGCTCATCGGCGATCGGGTCGACGTGATGAGCCCGCAGGGCACATTCACCATCCCCGTCGACGACCTGGCCGACAAGCACGTCGCCGGGATCGCGGCCGGATCGGGAATCACCCCGCTGATGTCGCTCGCCTCCGCCGTGCTCGGGGGGTCCCCGAACTCCCGGTTCACACTGATCTATACCAATCGGACCGCGATCGATGTGATGTTCCTCGACGAACTCGCCGACCTCAAGGACCGATACCCGGCGCGACTCGCCCTGCACCACGTTCTGTCCCGCGAGCACCGCTCGAGTCCCGTGCTCTCCGGGCGGATCGACGCCGACAAGCTCGAGCTGATGTTCCGCTCGATCCTGCTGCCGGAAACCGTGGACGAATGGTTCCTCTGCGGCCCGTTCGACCTCGTCGAACTGTGTCGCAGCACACTGGAGCGCAGGGGGACCGATCCGGCCACCGTGCACTTCGAGCTCTTCACACCGGGCGACCCGAGCCGCGCCGCCGGCGACCGCGGACGCGCCGTCGTCGCACGACCGGGTGACGCCACCATCGGCATCGAGTTCACCCTCGATGGCCAGACGGCAACGGTGACAACGCCGGTGGGCGCGAACGAAAGCATCCTCAACGCCGCGCTCCGTGTGCGCGCCGACGTTCCGTTCGCCTGTGCAGGAGGCGTCTGCGGCACCTGCCGTGCGCGGCTCGTCTCCGGCGACGTGACGATGACCGAGAACTACGCCCTCGAACCCGACGAACTCGACCGCGGCTTCATTCTCACCTGCCAGTCGCACCCGACCACCCCGACCGTTGTCGTCGACTACGACGTCTGACGACGAAGAAAGGCCGTCATGATCGACCTCCGCATCGCCGACGACGTCGCATACGTGACCCTGTCGTCACCGGACAAGCTGAACGCGCTGGATGCCGCAGCGCTCGGCTCGCTCGACGACGCGTACGTCGACGCCGAGAATGCGGCCGTTCGCGCACTCGTGCTCAGGGGCGACGGGCGGGCTTTCTGCGCCGGGCGCGACATCTCGGCGGTGGACCCGGCGACAGACGACGTGTCCGGATTCCTCGACGGGCTGGTGACTCCGCTCCTCCAACGGATGAGCGCATTCCCCGCACCGACATTCGCGGCTGCACACGGGGCCTGCCTGGGTGTGGGTCTCGGGCTCCTCCTCGCAACGGATGTCGTCTACGTGGCGGACACGGCGAAGATCGGCTCCCCGTTCGCCGCCCTCGGTGCGACACTCGACTCCGGTGGTCACGCGCTGTTCACCGACCGGCTCGGTGCCCACAAAACCCTCGACCTCATCTATACCGGCCGCCTGATGTCGGGAACCGAAGCGGTCGGATCCGGGCTGTTCAGCCGGCTGTTCCCCGCAGACGCGGTGCGCGAGGCGACGGAGTCGGCCGCCGTAGCGGCGTCCGTCGGCGCCACAGCAGCGTTCCTCGCCAGCAAGAGACTCGTGGCCCGGCTGCGCGACGAGCGGCTCGGCCTGTGGCAGTCGATGGCACTGGAGAACACGGCACAGGCCGCGCTCGCTTCCACCGTCGATTACCGGAAAGGATTCGCCGCGTTCCAGGCGAAGCAGCGGCCGAGATTCACCGGCCACTGATGGAAGGACCGTCAGGCGCCCAGTGCGGTCGGATGCTCGGAACCGGGCGGGAGAACAGGGGTGCAGTTCACAGGTCGGCGGCGTACCATGACCGAAACGGCGGCGCCTCACAGACGCCGTGGTCTGACAGAGGATGTGAACCGTGTCACGAAAATCACTCAGGTGGCTCCCCGCCGTCGTCGTTCCTGGCGTGATCGCCGTGGCGATCGTCGCCGTTCCGCTCCAGGCCGGCGCGTCAGTCGACCTGCCAGACAAGACCGCAGACGAGGTCCTTCAGCTGATCGGTGAGAGTACCGAGGACTCGTTCTCAGGCACGGTCGAAAAGACCGCAGCTCTTGGCCTGCCGACACTCCCGGATGGAATCGGTGGCGGCAGCGAATCCTCCGATGCCGGTCTCGTCGGCACGGCGCTCGAACTGTCGAGCGGCACCCAGGAAGCCCGGGTCTCTGCAGACGGGCCGCTGAACCTGCGAGTTCAGACGAAGGATGTCCTCGCCGAACGCAACCTCATCAGCAACGGCACGGATGCCTGGTTCTACGACTCCGAGACCAATGTGGCCACCCACGTGGCGATCCCCGCGGACGTGACATCGGCGATCACAGACAAGCTCGACGCCGCGTCGGCTCTGGCGACCCCTGCTGAGGTCGCCGACCGTGTGATCGACGAACTCGGCGACAGCACCGACTTCGCCGTCGGCACCGACTCGACGGTCGCCGGACGCACCGTGTACGAGCTCATCCTCACTCCGAAAGCCTCGGGGACCCTGGCGGAGTCGATCTCGATCTCGGTCGACTCCGAGACCGGGCTTCCTTTGCAGGTATCGGTTGCGGCATCAGGTCAGAACGAACCGGCGCTCGAGGTGGGCTTCACAGCCATCGACTTCGCCACCCCCTCGGCTGACCTGTTCACCTTCGCACCGGGCGACGGAGTGACCGTCGAGGAGACGCCGTTCCCCTCCGCTCCTGAACACTCGGAACCGCCCACCGAACCAGACGCGGGAGACCGCCCGGTTGTGACCGGAACCGGCTGGGCCGCGATCGTCGAACTGCCCGCAGGGACTGTACCGGACGATGTCTCGAGCAACCCCCTCTTCGCCGAGCTGACGACCGAGGTCGACGGAGGCCGCCTGTTGTCGACTGCTCTTGTGAACGTGCTTCTCACCGACGACGGTCGCGTCCTCGCTGGCTCCGTCGCTGTCGAGCGGCTGCAGGCCGCTGCCGGCGTGAACTGATCCCGGCCGTGCCACCGGTCCCTGTTGCATTCGATTCCGGCGGGGCGCTTGCTCTCGAGACCCGGTCGCTGACGAAGAGATTCGGTCGACAGATTGCCGTGAACGCCATCGACCTCGCCGTTCCGCGTGGGTCGGTGTTCGGCTTCCTCGGGCCGAACGGGTCAGGCAAGACGACGAGCATCCGGATGTTCCTCGGGCTGGTCGAGGCGACGAGCGGCGACATCAGCGTGCTCGGTGAGCGGATGCCCGACCGATTGCGTGACGTGCTCCCCCGCGTCGGCGCCCTCGTCGAAGGTCCGGCGTTCTATCCGTTCCTGTCTGGAGAAGACAATCTTCGCCGGCTCGACAGCGCCGACCGCAACGCGTCTGCGCGTACCAGGCGCGACCGGGTGGGTTCCGCACTCGACCGGGTCGGGCTCGGTGCCGCTGCCGGCAAGAAAGCGGGAGCGTACTCGCTGGGCATGAAGCAGCGTCTCGGAATAGCGAACGCCCTGTTGCAGCCGCGGGAACTGCTTGTGCTCGACGAACCCACCAACGGGCTCGACCCGCAGGGCACCCGCGAGGTCCGCGCTCTGGTGCGGTCATTCGCCGCGGAGGGCACGACGGTGTTCGTCTCCAGCCACCTCCTCGCCGAGGTCGAGCAGGTGTGCACCCACGCGGCGATCCTCAGTGCCGGTGCGCTCGTCGCGCAGGGTTCGCTCGACGAACTCCGCGGTGCCGGCGAGCGCACCCTGCGCGTGAGAACACCGGATGCCGGCACCGCGGCATCCGTCCTGGCACGACTGGGACTCGAACCGTCGCTCCCGCCCACGAACGGCGACCATGCCGAGGTCACCGCGCGGCTGACGGGCGATTCGATCGACTCAGCACACACAGACGCCATCGTGCCTGCTCTCGTGGCTTCCGGTGTTCGTGTGCGCGGTTTCCGGATCGACGAGCCGAGCCTCGAAGACCGGTTCGTCGCCCTCACCGGGGAGGGATTCGATGTCGTCAGGTGAATCCTCACCGACCGGGCGTCTGGCGGCAGGGCTCGGACTCCTGTGGTCAGAGTTGGCCGTGCTGTTCCGCCGACGCAGGACCTGGGCGATGCTCGCCGCGGTCGCGCTGATTCCGATCCTGCTCGCTGTCGCCGTGCGCCTGTCATCGGCGTCGCTCGACCCGGGGGAAGGTCCTCCGTTCCTCGACCGGGTCACCCAGAACGGTCTCTTCGTCAGCTTCACCGCGATGGTCGTCGCCATTCCCCTGTTCCTCCCCCTGACGATCGGGGTGGTCGCCGGCGACACGATTGCCGGCGAAGCCAGCCACGGCACCCTGCGTTACCTCCTCGTCGCGCCGGCCGGCCGCATCCGCCTGCTCCTCGTCAAGTTCACCGGTGCAGCCGTCTTCTGCGCGGCGGCAGCTGTCACGCTCGTGGTCGCTGGCACGCTCATCGGCGCCCTGCTCTTTCCCGTCGGCCCGGTGACGCTGCTCTCCGGCGATCTCATCAGCGTGCCGGAATCGTTCGCGCGGTCCGCGCTCGTCGCGGCATACGTCGCCGTCTCGCTCCTCGGCCTCAGCGCCATCGGTCTCTTCATCTCGACGCTGACCTCGGTTCCGGTCGGCGCGATGGCCGCGACGGTCGTCGTCTCCGTCGTCGCGCAGATCCTTGATGTGCTGCCGCAGCTGGCGTGGCTGCACCCGTGGCTGTTCAGCCATCACTGGCTCGGATTTTCAGGACTGATCAGCCAGCCACTCGACTGGAGCACCTTCGGAGAGAACGCGGTGCTCCAGGCCGGATATGTCCTTGTCTTCTTCTCGCTGGCGTACGGTCGCTTCGCGTCGAAGGACATCCTGTCCTGACGGTGTTACCCGGGCGAAACGTCAGGGGCGTATCGTTGACGATGACCACCGGTTGGCTTTGACCGGTTGAGCTTGCCCGGACTTGGGTGGCGGGTCGTCCGGCACGACAGTGCTGCACTCCGCCGTTTCACACCCCAGAGGTCCCATGACATCCCTGTCCCGTTTTCGCTCTCTTCGTTCCGTTGCGCTTCTCGGCACTGCCGCCGCGGTGTTCGCCGCGACCGGCTGCGCCGCGTCACCGACCACTGCGCCGTCCCCTGACGCCGCCGACCCGGCATCCTCCTACCCGCTGACCGTCGAGAACTGCGGCACCGAGGTCACCTTCGACAAGGCGCCTGAAAAGGTTCTGACCGTGAAGTCCACGTCGACCGAGATGCTCCTGGCACTCGGGCTCGGCGACCGGATTATCGGCCAGGCCTTCCCCGACGGCCCCGTCCCCGCCTCGCTCGGAGGCGACGATGTCCCCGTCATCAGCGACAAGGTCCCAGGACAGGAGGCCGTGCTCGACCTCGAACCCGACCTCGTCTACGCCGGCTGGGAGTCGGCGTTCGCCGCAGACGCCGCCGGTGACCGTGCGACGCTCGGCGACCTCGGCGTGAACACCTACGTCTCGCCTGCCGCGTGCAAGGAGGCCGGTCGGCCGGACACCCTCGCGTTCGATGACGTCTTCGACCAGATCACCGAGATGGGCGCCATCTTCGACGTCTCAGCTGCCGCAGCGACGCTGGTCGACGAGCAACGGGCAGAGCTGGAGACGATCAGCCCGGTCGACGGGCTCAGCGCGCTCTGGTACTCGAGTGGTTCAGACACCCCGTACGTCGGCGCCGGCAGCGGTGCACCGCAGATGATCATGGATGCCGTCGGCCTCACCAACATCGCGGCAGGGGTGGATGACTCGTGGACCCCGTTCAACTGGGAAGCCGTCGTCGACGCCAACCCCGATGTGATCGTGCTCGTCGTCTCTGACTGGGGCACAGCGGAGAAGAAGATCGGCGTGCTGGAGAGCAACCCGGCCACCGCCAAACTCGACGCCGTCGTCAACGAGCGGTACGTCACAGTGCCGTTCGCCGCGACCGAGGGTGGGGTGCGCAACGTCGAAGCCGCCACCACGCTCGCCGACCAGCTGGAGGCGCTCGGCCTGTGACAGCAACGGCAGCACCCCCTCCCCGGACGGCACGTCGCGTCGGCCCGGCCGTCCGCCGCGTGCCGACGGCGGTCTGGGGAGGAGTGCTGTCCGTCGTTCTGCTGCTGTCGATCGTGGTGACCGTGACGTTCGGTCCGGCAGACATCCGCCCCGCCGAGGTGTGGGGCTCCGTTCTCGGTCACGTCGGGCTTGATCCGACGTTGTTCGGCGGTGAGGTTCTGTCGCCGCTTCGTGACGGGATCGTCTGGGAACTGCGGATGCCGCGGGTTCTCACCGCTGCGGCGGTCGGCGCCGGGCTCGCGCTCGCCGGCACGGTGATGCAGGCGATCACCCGCAACCCGCTCGCCGACCCGTACCTCCTCGGGCTGTCGTCAGGAGCATCCCTCGGCGCTGTCGCCGTCATCCTGCTCGGCCTGGGCGTTCTGCTGCCCGTCGCCGCATTCGCGGGGGCCATCGCCGCGCTCCTCGCGACCCTGCTGCTCGCCGGAGCCTCAGGCACCCTCACCCCGACGCGAACGGTGCTGGCAGGGCTCGCGGTGTCGAGCTTCTTCGGCGCTCTGACAAGTCTCGTGATCTTCTGGTCGGCGACCGGTGACACCTACCGCGAGATCCTGAGCTGGCTGCTCGGCTCACTCAGCGGAGCACGCTGGCCCGCTGTCGCGATCGCCCTCGGTGCTCTTCTCATCGTCGGCCTGCCGCTGATGCTCACCGGGCGCACCCTCGACGCGTTCGCGTTCGGCGACCAGGCGGCATCCGCTCTCGGTGTCGGCGTCGACTCGACCAGGTGGCTGCTGCTCACCGCGACCGCTCTGCTCACCGGAGGAATGGTCGCCGTCTCCGGCTCGATCGGCTTCGTCGGGCTCATCCTGCCGCATGCCGTCCGGCTCGTCGCCGGGCCACGAAACCGCATCGTCCTGCCGCTCTCGGCCCTGGCCGGAGCGATCTTCCTGATCTGGATCGACACCGGAGCACGCACCCTGTTCGACCCCCGCGAATTGCCGGTCGGTATCCTCACCGCTGTCGTCGGCGCACCGGTTTTCGCGCTGCTGCTGTTCCGGGCGCGGAGGATCTCATGACGACGACCGATCACGGCGTCGGCGACGCGGTTGCCGCCCGCACCGGCGAGTCCGCACTGTCAGCTCACCGGCTGGTCTTTTCCCGCGAGGGTCGGATGATCATCGATGGCGTCGACATCGACCTGCCTGTCGGTTCGTTCGGAGCGGTGATCGGCCCGAACGGTGCCGGAAAGTCGACGCTGCTGCAGCTGATGGTCGGCACCTTGCCGATCCAGTCGGGAACGGTGGTGTTCGACGGCGACGACGTACTCGCCCTGAAGCGGCGCGACCGCGCCAGGCTCGTCGCCCTGAGCGAGCAGCACGGAGACGGGGACACCGGACTGCGGGTGCGCGACGTCGTGCTGCTCGGCCGCACGCCGCACATCGGCCGCTGGTCTGCCGAGGGCCCGGATGACCGGCGGATCGGTGCTGATGCCCTGGCAGCCGTCGGGATGACGGCCTTCGCCGATCGTCCATTCGACACCCTGTCAGGCGGTGAGCGGCAGCGCGTCCATCTCGCGCGGGCTCTCGCACAGGAGCCAAAGCTGCTGCTGCTCGATGAGCCGACCAATCACCTGGACGTGCGCGCCCAGTTGAGCCTGCTCTCCCTGGTGCGCGCACAGACAGCTGCAGGTCTCACCGCGGTCGCTGCCCTCCACGACCTCAACATCGCCGCGGCATACGCCGACGCGGTGATCGTGCTCAGCGCAGGGCGGGTCGTCGCGGCTGGGCCGGCGGCATCCGTTCTCACCGGCGACCTCATCAGCGAGGTCTACGGTGTGCGCGCAGACGTGCTCGAGCACCCGCGCACCGGCCGGCCGCTGATCGCGTTCGACACCACCTGACGTTTTTCGGGTCGATCGGCGTATCGGCTGCCGGTTTGTCCTCCAGAATCAGCGGTCACCCTGCCGTGCGTCTGGTGAAGATCAGGTGGACGACTCCGGAGGGAGACGGGGTGGCTTCGATGTCGAAGCGCTGCTCGAGTTCTTCGAGTCCATCCCAGAGCTGTTCGCCCCTGCCCAGGACGATCGGTACGAGCACGATATGCAGGTGGTCGATCAGATCGGCTGCGAGGAACTGCCGAACCGTGCTGACGCCGCCACCGATCCTGACGTCGAGGCCGCCGGCCAGGTTCCGAGCCTGCTCGAGCGCGGCGACGGGGTCGGCATCGATGAAATGGAAGGTTGTTCCACCCTCCATTTCTAGCGCCGGGCGGGGATGGTGGGTCAGAACGACGACAGGGGTGTGGAAGACGGGGTCGGCGTCCCACCATCCCTTCCACCCGTCGTCCTCCCACTGGCCACGCTGCGGGCCGAACTTGTTGCGCCCCATGATCTCCGCGCCGATCCCCGAGCCCCAGTTCCTGGCGAACGCGTCGTCGACGCCGGATGACCCGGGAGACTCCCCAGGAATGCCCATCTCGCGGAAGGTGCGTGTGCCGACCGCCCACTCCATGAGCCGCGAGCCGGCGTGACCGAACGGAGCGTCGAGCTGCTGGCCCTCCCCCGCACCGAAGCCGTCGAGCGAGACCGAGAAGTTGTGCACGCGGACCAGGGACATGTTCTCTCCAAGCGCTTGTCGTTGGCGATCACCCTATGGTCACCGCCCCGCACGGCTCAAGTGTTACCGGCCTCCGGGTTTCCCCTCGGAACAGCCGAGGCTGCCGCAAAACCGGCAGCCCAGGCCTCGTCGCTGCCAAGACGGAACATGTCCTTCTCGGCGTCGCGCACCAAAGCGCGAGCGCCGGGTCCGTCGTCGTCGGTAAGCAGGTGAGGCAGACCGCGCACGACAGCGACCGGCCGACCGAACGCCTTACCCTTGACCAGGTCGGCTGCGCCGGCCAACTCGTCTGCGACCGCCGTGATCGTCACGGTGAGGGGTCGGCCGGAGGCATCCGTCTGTCCGCGCAGGTCGTCGACCACACGGACGCCAGCAGCGCCGATCGCGATGTCGGTCTGGCCGTCACGCCACGGCCGTCCGACGGTGTCGGTGATGAGCACCCCGACCGCGATGCCGAGGCGTGACCGCAGGCCGGCGCGGATTGTGCGCGCGGAGGCATCCGGGTCGACGGGGAGCAGCAGTACAGTGCCGTCAGGCGTGTTGCTCGAGTCGACACCCGCTGCGGCCATCACGAGACCGAGCTTGTTCTCAACGATTCGAGTGACCCCGTTCGGATGCTCCCGGCTGGCGACCACGCGCACCGTCTCGTCGGTGATGGCCTGCTCCCGGTCGAGTGCGTCGACCCGCCTGCCCTCGGCCTTCGACACGATCTTCGACGTGATGAGGAGGATGTCGCCGTTCTGCAGGTCGGTGCCGACGGCATCCGCAACGACAGTGGTGAGGTCGGTTCCTGCGTCGATCTCCGGAATGCCGTCCGGTGCCCAGATGCTCAGCATCGCTCAGCGCACCAGTGCAGGGAGGACGTCGCGACCGAAGGTCTCGATCCACTCGCGCTGGTTGCGACCGACATTGTGCAGGTAGATCCGGTCGAAGCCGAGGTCGGCGAACCGCTGGATGTGCGCGCGGTGCACGTCGGGGTCTGACGAGACGACCATCCGGCCGTCGAAGTCCTCCGGGCGAACCATCTTCGCCATCTGCTCGAACTCGAACGGAGAACGGATGTCCGCCTTCGGGAACTTCATACCGCCGTTGGGCCACTCGACCAGGGCGTTGCGCATGGCTTCCTCATCGGTCGGCGCCCACGACAGGTGCAGTTGCAGCACCCTCGGCATCGTCGCCGGGTTCCTGCCCGCCTCGCGCGCGCCCTCGGCGAACCGGGTGAACAGCATCGCGATCTTCTCCAGCGGCGCACCGACGGTGATGAGTCCGTCGACGTTCTTGCCTGCGCGCTTCGCCGTCACCGGCCCGGCCGTTGCCACCAGGATTTCGGGCGCGACATCTGGCATGGTCCACAGCCGCGTGGACTCGAGCTTGAAGAACTGGCCGGTGTGCTTGACGTCGCGACCGGCGAGCGACGCAGCGAAGAGTTTCTTGATCACGTCGACCGCTTCGAACATGCGGTTGATGCGTTCGGGGGCCTCAGGCCAGTACTGGCCGACGATGTGCTCGTTGAGAGCCTCGCCTGACCCGAGTCCGAGCCAGTGCCTGCCCGGGTACATCGCCGCGAGCGTCGCCGATGCCTGAGCGACCATGGCCGGATGCCAGCGGAACGTCGGCGCAGTCACCCCTGGCCCGAAATCCCCCGTCGTGCGTTCACCGAGCGCGGCAAGCACGCTCCAGACGAACGACGACTGGCCCTGCTGCGGCACCCACGGCTGGAAGTGGTCCGCTGCCATCACCCCGCTGAAGCCATGCTGCTCAGCGAGGGCGCTGAGAGCAACCGCCTCCTGCGGAGCGAACTGCTCGAGCATCGCCGCGTAGCCGATCGAAAGAGAACCCATCCCCCCATCTTCGCGCACACGGGCGAGCTCGTCTGCGCCGAGCGGCCGGGATTGACAGCATGGTGTCATCGAGGGTCCGTGGCCTCGGATAGCGTGGAGTCCATGCGCATCGCCACCTGGAACGTCAACTCGATTCGAGCCCGCGTGAACCGCACCGTCGACTGGATGATCCGTGAGGACGTCGATGTCCTGGCCATGCAGGAGATCAAGTGCAAGCCTGAGCAGTTCCCGCTCGAGCAGTTCGAGGAGGCCGGCTACGAGGTCGCCGTCCACGGCCTGAACCAGTGGAACGGTGTGGCCATCGCCAGCCGCCTCCCGATGACGGATGTCGTCACGCAATTCACCGACATGCCCGGATTCCTCAAAGGCGAAGAAGGGCCAGGGCTTCCGCTCGAAGCGCGCGCGCTCGGCGCCACCGTTCACGGGGTCAGGCTGTGGAGCCTGTACGTGCCGAACGGCCGTGCACTCGACGACCCGCACTACGTCTACAAACTGGACTGGCTCGCACGGTTGAAAGCGGATGCCGCCGGCTGGCTCGCCGCCAACCCCGGCGTCCCCTTCGCGCTTCTGGGCGATTTCAACGTCGCCCCGTTCGACTCGGACATGGGCGATCCCACCGTCGTTCCCGGCCTGTCCACCCATGTCTCCCCGCCGGAGCGCGACGCCCTTGCGGCGTTCGGTGAGATCGGCCTGACCGACGTCGTTCGACCGATCGTCCCTGACGGTTTCACCTACTGGGACTACAAGCAACTGCGCTTCCCCCGTAACGAGGGCATGCGCATCGATTTCATCCTCGGCTCGCCGGCGTTCGCCGACCTGGTGACGGATGCCTCGATCCACCGCAACGAGCGTAAGGGCGAAGCCCCGAGCGACCACGTGCCTGTCCTCGTCGACCTCGATCTCGCGACCGAGGACGACGACGACCGGCCGATGATCTTCTAAGGGCTGGTCACCACGGCGAAGCCACCAGGCTTCATCGTGATGGTCGCCGTACCTGAGATCGCGTAGGTGGCGACGAGCTTTCCGCCGGAGTCGTAACTGCGGAGCGTTCCCGCTGTTCCGCCCTCGTTCAGGACGACCCGTTGCGGGAGCACCCCGGAAGAGTGGGCGAGCTCGGTACTGCCTGCAGCTCCTGCGAAGACGAGGCGGCCGATGACCGGGCGAACGAGCAAGGCATCCACGGTCACCGTTCCTGTGAGCGAGGCCACAGACACACTCGACAGCTTCGCCGGAACCGGGATCGGCAGCGACTGCGGCAGAAGCGCTCCGGGGACGGCGGTGATGCCCTGTGCGCCGACTCCGTGCTTGAGCACTCCGAGCGGCAGCACACCGCTCCGCCACAGCGACCTCGCCTTGCCGTTCTCGGCTGAGAAGATCACGGGCTCGATGATCCGGGCCGACGACGACGCCGGCAGCCTGAACCTCGCGGTCTCTCCCCGTGTCAACTCGAGGTACCCGGTGCTCGAATATTCGGACTCTCCGGTCCACTTCGAGGCAGGGACGACGACGTTGCCGGTCGTGACAGCTGTCGTCTCCGCTTCGACGACGGAGAGTCCGGCCCGGGATTCGACGGCATTCGCTCCGGTCGCACGCGCGGCCACCTCCGGATTCGCGTCGAGCGCGAGCATCGACAGCAGACCGTGGATGGTGCTCTCAGCGCCACTGTTGCGGTTGATCGTTCCGTCGGCGGCGACACCGTCGTACGTCACGCCGGTGGCAGGATCGTAGACGGCCTCACCCGAAGCGTTGGTGCCGAAGTACCAGCTGCCGACGAGACCGGCGAGTTCGGTGAGCCCGGGACGTGACCCGGCTTTCGCGACACCGATCAGGGACTGCAGGCGCGAGTCGATACCGTAGGCGATCTGGGTTCGGTCGATCGGCGAGGGAAGCCAGGCGTTGTCAGGGCCACCGGCGGTGAGCAGGATCGGGTCGAACACGGCAGAGTCGGCGATCGCCGGGGTGAGCAGTTTCGGCTGGCCGAGAGCGGTGGATGCCGCGGCGAGGGCCGCGGGCATCTGGGTTCCCCAGGCGTGCCAGTTCGAGCGGGACTCGGCCCACGGCAGGATCGCGCCGTACGGCCAGGTACGCACGTCGCCCTGACCCATCTTGGAGATTCCTTCAGCGAGCTTCTTCAGGGTGTCGCGCGCGGCAGCATCCGTGGGCGCTGCCGTGGAGTACGCCGCGAGTCCGAGCACCGCTTCCGCGCTGGCGTCAGCGCCGTTGGTGATCAGCCAGGACGGAAGCTTCACCCCGTCGACGACGAGGTAAGTGCCGTAGGTGTCGAGAACCTGGCGCTGGACGGCCGAGACGCTGAGCTGCATGCGGTCCTGAAGGAACTCGGCGAACTCCGCATCGACGTCGCGAAAGGCGGCGTATCCCTCGCCGAGAGCCCAGAGGGTGCGGGCGACCCAGTAGCTTTCGGCCGAGTCGGATGGGTCAGGAAGCTCGACCGGCTCGGCGCTGGGATTGAGCGTGCCGTCGTCCTGCATCCACAGCACCACGTTGCCGGCGTTCGGGCCTGAGACCGTCTGCAGGTATGCGACCGAGCGGAGAAGTTCGTAGGCCTTGTCTTTCGACGCGCCGTCGCCGAACTGCTTCCAGTGTCGCAGGTACACGACCGCTGCCCGGGTGACGTCGTCGGCGTTGTATGCGCCCTGACCCCAATATCCCGTCGCAGGATCGAGCGGTCCGCCACCGACCCGTTCGAAGGTCCCGCCGTCGCGGGCATCCGCGTAGGTCCACGGCATGACGAGGTCGGGTTCTTCTGCGAGGCGGTAGGTCGTGTGCTCGGCCGTCGACGACGGAGCGACATCGTCGAGCAGGAAGTCGAGGTGGGCAAGGTTGGTCAGCGGAGCCGGGGCCGCCGTCGCCGGGACGGCAACGCCGAGACCGAGCGTCCCGATCGTGAGGAGGGCAGCGGTCAGTCCCGCGACGACCCGGTGGCGTGTCCCTGTCAGCATCATGCCGTTCCTCTCACTCGCGTCCCTGCGAGTGCAGGTCAGCTTACGCTTTCAAGCTGGGCTGCGCCGATCTTTGAGTCAGCCATCCCATAGAACACGAAATGCCTGCCGTCGATCTCTTCGATCGCGGTGGGGAAGACGACGTTCGGAACGATTCCGCTCCTCTCGTCGTCGGTCTCGGCCGCGAGGAGCGGCTCCTCGGTACGAGCGAGAACCTTCCACGGCTCGTCGGCGTCAAGGATCATGCCGCCGGCAGCGTAATTGACGTTCTGCTGCTGGTCGAATGCGCGCGCGAGTTTTCCGGTGACACCGTGGTGCAGGAGCAGCCAGCCCTCCGGCACGCGGAGCGGCGCAGGGCCTCCTCCGACCTTGACCGCTTCGAAGGCGAACTGGGGCCCGGCAAGAAATCGGTGCCCGCGCCAGAGGGTGAGTGAACGGATGTCGTCGGCGACGTCCGCGACGTGGACGAAGCTGATCCACATGCTCTGCCGTTCGTCTTCGACCCCGGCGGGTACGCGGATGCCCTGGCCGGGCTTGACCTCGTCGAGGTCCCACATCGGGCGGTGAAGCACCGCGTAACTCTTCACGCCATCCGGCCCGGTGACCGCTTCGGGGAAGAACACGGTGTCTTTGTTGTGGAACAGGTTGAGGTCCATGTCGAGCGCGTCGTCGTACGCGAAGAGCACGGGGCCGAGCCTCGTCCATTCGCGCAGGTCGGGCGAGGTGGCGATGGCGCTGCGCGGCCCGAGCGGGCCGTAGGCGACATAGGTCATCACGTGGAGTCCGAGGTCGGCGATCCAGGTGATGCGCGGGTCCTCGACCCCGGAGTTGCCGACGCCGCGTTCCCAGCCGCGGTCGGGCGCGAGCACGACGCCTTCACGTTCGACCGACACCGGGATGCCGTCTTCGACGACGACCTTGGCGAGACCCACGCGTGACACGTTGCCGGACTCGACCATCCGCGGAAGCAGGTAGAGTTCGCCGTCCGGCCCGCGGCCCGAACCGGGGTTGAGGACCCCTTCGGCCTCGAGCGCGTTGCCGGGCTCAGGCGTCATGACGACGCCGACCCTGGTGAGCTTGTATGGGAAGGGGGAAAGTGTGGCTGACATGTCTAACCTTTCACGCCGGACCCGATGTCCGTGGAGATGAAGTACCGCTGGAAGAAGATGAACAGGACAATGACCGGCGCTGCGAGAACCACGGCCCCCGCAAGGATGGTGCCGAACGGATTCGCCGTCGACGCCGCGACGGTCGAGATGTAGTTGGCCAGGGAGACGGCCAACGGCTGCAGGCTGGCATCCTTGGTCACGAGGAACGGCCAGAGGAACTCGTTCCACGGACCGATGAAGGTGAGCAGGATGACGGTCACGAGCGCTGGCTTGACCAAGGGGATTGCTACATTCCAGAGCAACCGGACCTCCCCTGCACCGTCGATCCGAGCGGCGTCGAAGAGTTCCCGGGGCACCTGCAGGAAGTACTGACGGAAGATGATGACGGCCGTCGAGTTGATCAGGTAGGGCAGGATCATGCCCAGATGGGTGTCTCCGAGTCCGTAATCCCTGGCGATCATCACGTAGAGCGGGATCATCAGAAGCTGGAACGGCACGACCTGCACGAGCAGTGCCAGGGCGAAAGTCGTTCCTCGACCGCGCCACTCCAGAACGGCGAGGGAATAGCCGGCGAGCATCCCGAAGATCACTGTTCCGAGCACCACGGCACCCGCGAAGATCCCCGAGTTGAGAAGCCCGGAGAACAGGTTCACCCGCTCGTTGATGGCGACGTAGTTGTCTCCTGTGAACGTCGCCGGGTTCGGAAAGAGCCCGCCGAGTGTCGTGTCAGGGGTCGACTGCAGTGAGCCGACCACCATGTAGTAGAACGGGAAGAGGAAGATGAGCGCGCCGATGGCGAGCACGACCCCCCGGAGTATTGCCTGCCCACGGCTGAGCTGGCCGGGCACACGATGGTGTCGTTTCGACATCACTTTTCCTTCCCTCCTGCGAATCGGTTCTGCAGGAGCGCGATGATCAGCACGGCGATGACGAGCACGACACCGATTGCGGCGGCGAATCCCGGCTTGCCCTGCTGCAGGCCCTCCTGGTACATGATCAAGACGGGCGAAGCGGATGCCCCGTTCGGGCCGCCGCCGCCGGTGAGGAGGTAGGGCTCCGTGAACAGGTTGGCGCCGGTGATCGTCGACAGCACGAGCACGAGCACGGTCGCCGGCCGCACCCCGGGGACGGTGACCGAGAAGAACGATCGCACCGCGCCCGCCCCGTCGGTGGATGCCGACTCGTACAGCTCTTCAGGAACGTTCTGCAGCGCGGCGAGGTAGAGCAGGATGAAGAACCCGAGCTGTTTCCAGGTGACGAAGAGTGCGATGGTGGGCATCGCCAGTGCGGGGTTGATGAGCCACGACGGATCGGGGGCCAGCGGTCCGAGCAGGGTGTTGACGAGCCCGGAGCCACTGAAGAGGAACATCCACACCCCGACGACTGCCACACTCGCTGTGACGTATGGGACGTAGTAACTCACCCGTAAGAACATGCGGAATCGCACCACCCTGTTCAGCGCGGTTGCGAGCACGAGCGAGAGGACGACGGTCAGGGGCACGTTGATCAGCAGGAACACCCCGACGTTGCCGAACGACCGGAGCACGTCCGGGTCGCTCAGCGCGGCGACGTAGTTGTCGATGCCGACGAAGGGCCGGTCGACGACCGCTCCTGGGGCGGCGAAGAAGTAGTCGTGCAGCGACATGTACACCGCGAAGATCAGCGGGTACGCGAAAATCAGGAGGACGAAGACCAGGTACGGCGCGCTCAGCAACCACCCGAGCGGGTGCTTGCCCAGCACCCGCTGCGTCGTCGGTCGTCTGCGCCGTCCTGCGCCCGCCGAGCCGCGGGGGCGCGTTGCCCCCGCGGAGCGGTCCAGCGTGTCGGATGACATGGTCTATCCCTCTGACGCCAGTTCGGTGACCTTGTCAGCTGCAGCCTTCATCGCCTCTTCGAGGTCGCCCTCACCGGCGATGACAGCCTTCGTGTATGCGTCACGGATGGTCTGCAACATCTCGACGGTGTTGCTGCCCCCTGGGACCTCGATGGTGCGCGAAGCCTGGTCACCGAAGGTCGTGTAAGCGGGGTTCGCCTCGAAGTAGTCGGCGTAGACCTCAGGCAGGTCCTGACGCAGGGGCATCTGACCGGTCAGCTCGAGGAGCTGTCCATCCTGCTCCTCGCTCGTGGCGAACTTGAGCACGTCCCAGGCGGTCGCCTGGTTCTTGCATGCGGAGTACAGTCCGACGTTTTTCGCATCGCTGAAGGTGTAGACCTCGTCCGGCGCAACGCCGGCCTTGGTCGGAACCGGAACGGAGCCCCAGTTCACGGCATCCTTGTACACCGAGACGGCCCACGGGCCGACGATGGCCATGGCGGAATGCCCGTCAGCGAATGCGTCGCCCTGGTACTGCTCGCGACCGGCGAGACCGCCGTCGTAGAGCGACTTCCAGAAGTTGGCGACGTCGAGGCCTTCCTCGCCCCCGAAGGTGGCCGTGCCATCTTCGACGAGTCCGGTCCCACCGGTTTCAGCTGCGAAGAGCGGAGTGAAGTCGAAGAGCGTTTGGAAGAACTCGCTTGTCGGGGCCGGGTTGATCGCAAATGGTGCGACGCCGGCGTCGACGAGGGTCTTCGATGTGGCGAGGAACTCGTCGTATGTGGCGAGTTCGGGGTTCTCGGGGTCCAGGCCGGCCTCGGTGAACATGTCCTTGTTGTAGAAGATCATGACGGGGTTCGACTTCCAGGGCATCTGGTAGTAGCCGCCCTCCGGCGCTTCGTACTGCCCGGCAGAGTCACCGCTGCGCTCCTCGATGTACGAAGCCCCATCCTCGAAGGTGGTGAGATCGACAAGGCCGCCCTGTTTCTGGAACTGGCCGACGGCTGCCGGTGCGGTGTTGAAAACGAGGCAGGGGGCGGTGCCTGCGGTGATGGCTGCACCGATGACCTCTTCGCTGGATTTTCCGGCCGGAATCTCCTGGCCCTTGACCTGCTCCTCCGGGTTCTCGGCGTTCCAGGCCTCGATCATGCCCTTGGCCCAGGCGACTTCCTGTTCGTTGTTGGAATACCAGATGGTGATGTCACCGGTGGAGGTGAGCGCGTCGGTCTTGGCAGCGCCTCCTCCTGAGCACGCGGTGAGCGCGAGAAGGGCGACTGCCGCTGTCGCGGTCGCCCCGATGAGAGTGCGTCGTTGCACGGTGTTCTCCTTCGTTGAGTGCGGCTACGGTGCCGCGGGGGGTGGTGGGCCGGTGGAGGCCCGGACAAGAAGGGCGGCAGGCGGGAGCTCGACGCTCTCGGCGGAGCCGTCGGCGATGAGCGCGAGCAGGGTGCGGGCGGCAACCCTGCCCCACTCGACCGGGTCGCTCGTGATGGTGGTGAGCGCCGGGTAGACGTATCCGGAGATGTCGGTGCCGTCGAACCCGGTGATGGACAGGTCGTCGGGAACGTGGAGACCGAGTTGCTGGGCGACGCCGAGGCCGGCGATCGCCATCGGGTCGTTGGCGAAGACGATCGCGGTCGGTGGGGCGCCCGCTCCCAGAAGCGTGCGTGTGGCATCCGCTCCCTGCGACGCCGAGAAGTCGGTCTCGATCACGAGCGACGGGTCGAGCCCTGCGTCGCGCATGGCGTCGGTGAACGAGCTGCGTCGGCGTCCGCCGTGCATCATGTGAGGGTCTCCGGCGACGTGGCCGATCCGCCTGTGGCCGAGCGAGATGAGGTGGGCGACGGCCGCAGCGATGCCGTGGGTGTCGTCGACCTGCACCGACGGGATCTCGACACCCGGTCCAGGCCGGCCGAGCGCGACAGCCGGGAGCGCGAGCTCGGCGAGCAGGTCGAACCGCTCGTCGTTGCGGCGGAGATCGGTGAGGAACACGCCGTCGACTCGATTGTCACCGGCGAGGGTTCGGTAGCTTTTCATCTCGGCCGTGGCATCAGGCACGACGCTCAGCACGAGCGCCCGGCCTTCTTCGGTGAGGACGGACTCGACCCCGGCGATGAATGCGGGAAAGAAGGGGTCTGCAGAGATGACTTCGGCCTTGCGGCGGATGACGAGCCCGAGGGCGAACGAGGTCTTCGTCGACAATGAGCGGGCGCTCAGGCTGGGGCGCCAACCGAGATCTCCGGCCACATCGAGGATCCGCTTGCGTGTCTCGGGCGATACTCCCGGCTTGTCGTTGAGTGCGAAAGAGACGAGGCCTTTGCTGACACCGGCGGTGCGCGCGACATCAGTGATCGTCGGCTTACGTAGAGCCATGTCGCCTCCGCACTGAGGGTGATCGGGACCTTAACCGGTTTAGGCGAATCTATACCGGTTTAGGTGGCGCGTCAAGAAAATGTCGTCGGGCCGCTCACGAGTGCTGCACTTGTGTGCCGGATGCTGCATTTGCAGCAACGCCGATCCCGTCGATGCTGCACTTTCTTGCCGATGCTGCAGTTGCAACTGCAGCATCGGCAAAAAAGTGCAGCACAAGTGCACCGCAGCGGACCCAGCAGCGGTCAGTGCAACAGCAGCGAAGCGACGAGCAGAACCCCGACCGATCCGATCGTCGTGAGCAGGATCGTGTCCCGCGCCAACAGAACACCGCGGTCGTACCGCTGCGCGTAGTTGAAGATGTTCTGGGCCGTCGGCAGGCCGGCGAGCACGACGATGGCGAACAGTTCCTCGCCGGTGATCCCGAACCCGTACTGCGCGATCAGCCACGCCGCTACCGGCATGATCGCCAGCTTCACCGTTGTCGCCAGGATGACATCGCGCCGCCCGACTCCCGGTTCGAGGATGCGCGTGCCGTGCAGCGACATCCCGTAGCTGATCAGCATCATCGGAACGGCAGCAGCGCCGATGAGCCGAAACGGCTCCATCACCGGTGCGGGGATCTCGAGCCCGGTCACCGAGACGACGAGCCCGAGCAGCGATCCGATGATGATCGGGTTGCGGAACGGCTGGCTGAGGATGCGACCGACGGATGCCTTCCCTCCCGTCCCGACATCGAGGAGGGTGAGAGCGATGGGCGCGAAGACGAGCAACTGCAGCAGCACGACGGGGGCGGAGTACGCGGCGTCCCCGAGCACGTACACAGACACCGGGATGCCGATGTTGTTGGCGTTGACGTAGCCGGATGCCAGCGCGCCGATCGTCGCCTCGGGCAGGCGGCGGCGCCAGAACACGACGGCAACGGCGAGGAACACCGCGAAGGCGACGAGAGCCGCGAGGAGCGACACGACGAGCAGTGGGGAAAAAAGCCGCTCGACTTCGGCATCGGCGAGCACCGTGAACAGGAGGAACGGTGACAGCACGAAGAACACGGTGCGGGCGAGAACCGGTTGGCTGGTCGGCCCAAGCAGGTTCACGCGACCGACGAGGTAGCCGATCGCAATGATGACGCCGATGACGCCGAAACCCGTGAGGACGCCAGACATTCGACCATTGTGGCAGGGAAACAGGACCCGCCCCTTCGCAATGCCGCTCTAGCTGTGCCGCCTCAGCCTCGATAGTCTCGATCCATGCCCCACGTCGACGTGCCGGGAGCCCGGCTCTACTACGAAACAGCCGGACACGCCTCGGGCGAACCACTCCTGCTCATCCACGCGGGCATCGCGACGCTGCGGATGTGGGACCCCCTCATCGATTCCCTCGCAGCAGACCACTACGTCATCCGTTATGACACCCGCGGGTTCGGGCAGACGACATGCGAGGCATCCGGGTTCTCCAACCGCGACGACGCACGGAGGATCCTCGACCACCTCGGGGTCGCCCGGGCGACGTTCGTCGGTGCGTCGCGTGGCGGGCGGATCGCGATCGACGTCGCGGTGGAGACCCCAGACCGGGTCACCGGCCTCGTCACCATCGGTTCCGGCCCTGGTGGTTTTCCGGAGATCGAACTCACCGACCAGGAGGAGTCGCTCTGCTCCGCCCTCGACGCGGCGTGGGAGAACAGGGACTACCGCCGCATGATCGACCTCGAGACACAGTTGTGGGCGATCGGGCCGCTGCGGGATGAGGAGGACCTCGATGCGGACTTCGTGCAGAGGGCGTATGCCCTCGGCCGCGCGAACCTGCACCACCAGTCGCCAGAGGAACACGCGGCCGACGAGCTCGAGCCGCCCGCGTACGACCGGGTCGTCGACCTCGACCTGCCGGCTCTCGTCACCGTCGGCGAGTTCGACATCACCCCGGCGCTCATGCAGTTCGAGTACCTTGCCGCCACCGTCCCCGGCGCCACGAGGCACCTGTTCACCGATGCCGCCCACCTGCCGAGCGTCGAGCATCCTGACGAGTTCCTCGCCGTCGTCTCTCCCTGGCTGGCCGCGAACGGTCTCTAGTCGGAGTCGCGCTTCGCCTTCGTCACGACGTCGTATGCGGCGAGCGCCGCCTTGCGCGTTTCAGCGAGGTCGACGATCGGCTGCGGGTAGTCATCCGTGCCCCACTCCGGCACGTTCTGGCGGATGTATTCGCCGTGCGGGTCGAACTTCTTCGCCTGCAGTTCCGGGTTGAAGATCCGGAAGTACGGAGCGGCATCCGCCCCTGATCCGGCCACCCATTGCCAGTTGAATGCGTTGCTTGCGGCGTCCGCGTCGACGAGGGTATCCCAGAACCACTGTTCGCCCTTGCGCCAGTCGATGAGCAGGTTTTTGGTGAGGAACGAGGCGACGACCATCCGCACCCGGTTGTGCATGCTGCCCGTGCGCCACAGTTCACGCATGCCGGCGTCGACGATCGGGATTCCTGTCGTGCCTCGCTGCCAGGCATCGAGTGCCTTGTGATCGAGCGGTGGCCAAGGGAACGCGTCGAACTCCCTGCGCCAGTTCACCGTGGCGAGGTCAGGGGCGGCGAACAGCACGTGGGCGCAGAAATCACGCCAGCCCAGTTCGGTGAGAAACCGGCTCGCGCTCGACGCACGGCGCCCGGTCGCTCCGTGCCGAGCCCGGTCGGTCTCGTGCATGACCCGGTGTGGGCTGATCTCACCCCAGCGCAGGTGCGGAGACAGCCGTGACGTCGCCTGCTGTGCGGGGAGGTCACGTTCGGCGTCGTAGTCGTCGAGGCTGTTCTCGAGGAACGCTTCGAGCAGGCGGTGAGCGGATGCTTCGCCCGGCTCCCATGCCTCGCGCAAGCCGCCGGCCCAGTCGGGACGACGAGGCTCGAGCTCCCAGTCGCCGAGCGTGTCGGTGCCCAGCGCGGACGTCGACCCGTCGATCGCTGTCGGAGCGTCAATCGGTGCACGGGGCGGCGGAGCGGCCTGGCATGCTCGCCAGAACGGGGTGAACACCGAGTACGGCGTTCCCTGCCCGGTCTGGATCGTCCACGGTTCGTAGAGCAGAGATGCCGCGAAGCTCGACACCTCGAGTCCATCGCCGCGCAGCCGCGATTTGATGGCGGCGTCGACGTCACGCTCGGCCTGGCCGTATCGCCGGTTCCAGAACACCGCACCAGCGCCCGCTTCCTCGACGATGCGCGGAAGCACGTCTCCCGCCCGCCCGCGGCGCAGGATCAGCTGAACCCCGAGTTCGCTGAGCGACGCCGCGAGGGAGGTGAGGCTGGAATGCAGCCACCAGCGTGCGGCACCACCGTGCGGGCGGACGCCAGCGGACTCCTCGTCGAGGATGAAGACGGCGACGACGGGGCCGTCGCGCCGAGCGGCGGCCGACAGCGCGGGGTTGTCGTCGAGGCGGAGGTCGTCGCGGAACCAGACGACGGACGGTGTCACAGCCATTTGTTCTTCTTGAAGACGAGGAAGAGTACGACACCCATTCCGAACATGAGGATGAGAGCGAAGGGGTAACCGAGCGGCCAGTCGAGCTCGGGCATGAACCTGAAGTTCATGCCGTAGACCGTTCCGATGAGGGTCGGGGCGAAGAGGATGGCTGCCCAGCTCGAGATCTTTTTCACCTGCTCGCTCTGGGCGAAGCTCGCTTCAGAGAGTCGCCTGGTCTCCTCGTTCTGGCGCTGCCCGACGAGGGCACTGTTCACGGTGAGGGCATTCTGCAGGACCGCGCGGAAGGCATCCGCCCGCTCGACGACACGGAGAACGTGGTCGTGCACGTCACGCAGGTAGCGGCGGAGTTCGACGTCGACGTCGTACTTGTCGGAGCCGGATGCGAGCGACTCGAAGATCCCGATGAGGGGTTTGGTTGCCCGCTGGAACTCGATCACCTCGCGGCTGAGCGCATAGATACGCTTCGACGACTCGCGACCCTCGGCGAACAGGGCGTCATCGATCTCGTCGATGTCGTTCTCCAGTCCGTCGATGACGGGTTGGTAGCCGTCGACGATCTCGTCGAGAACCGCATAGAGGACGGCCTCGGGCCCGAGGGACAGCAGGCGGCTGTCGCCCTCGAGGCGACGGCGGATGGCACCGATGTCCGGAGTCTCGGAGTGACGGACGGTGATGGCGAAGTCGGGGCCGAGGACGACGTGCACCTCGCCGAACTCGAGGCGTTCCTCCGCGTCGAGGTATCGCGCCGCTTTGAAGACACCGAAGAGAGTATCGCCGTAGCGTTCGAGCTTCGGGCGCTGGTGCCCACGGAGCGCATCCTCGATCATGAGGTCGTGCAGGCCGAACTCAGCGGCGACCGAGTGCAGCTCGTCGGCATCCGGGCGGTACAGGCCGATCCAGGCCATGCCCTTCTTCTCGTGCAGCACCTCGTAGGTGTCGTCAAGGCTCGGCGGCGTGGCCACGCGCTCTCCGCGGACGTACACCGCATTGTCGACGACGACCATCTCGCGCTCCTTCCGTCGGCCCGGGACCAGCGACACGGGACCGGGCGCCAGTGTTACACAGTGTTGCAGCCGGGCGAACGATGCGCGGGACTCGTGGCTACCGTTGACACACCCGCCCTTGACCACCTACGGGAGTCCCGTATGCCATCTTCCAGCACTGCACCGGTGATCTCCGGCACCACGCGTGCTGTGTCCGGCGCGACGGATGCCGCATACACCGTCGAATTCGCGGGTGTCGGTCGGTCCTTTCCCGGCGACGGTGGTGCCCGCCAGGTTCTGCGTGACATCTCGATCACGGTGACGCCCGGCGAGGTCCTCGCCATTCTGGGCACGAGTGGATGCGGAAAATCGACGCTCTTGCGAATCGCAGGAGGCCTCGATTCGGCATCATCGGGTCGGGTGCTCATCGACGGCTCGCCCGTCGCCGGCTTCGACGACCGAACAGCCGTCGGATTTCAGGAACCGCGTCTCCTGCCGTGGCGCAGCGTCACAGACAACGTCGCACTCGGCCTGCCACGCGGCACGCCCAAAGCCGCGGGCAGCGCGCGCGTGCGGGAACTCATCGAACTCGTCGGCCTCGGCGAATTCGCCGGGCACCGACCGCGGGAGATCTCGGGAGGCATGGCCCAGAGGGCGTCGCTCGCGCGGGCCCTGGCCAGAAACCCCGGCGTCCTCCTCCTCGACGAACCATTCGGCGCGCTCGACGCGCTGACCCGGCTCAAGATGCAGGACCTGCTCCTCGACGTGCACCGAGCGGCACCGACCACCGTTCTGCTGGTCACGCACGACGTCGACGAAGCCCTCCAACTCGCCGACCGCGTCATCCTGCTCGGCCGTGACACCGGCGCCGAAGGATCCTCCATCGTTCAGGAAATCATCGTTCCAGGTCACCGGCCACGTGACCGGGGCTCGGCAGAACTGGCCGAACTCCGCGGACGCCTTCTGGCCGGTCTCGGCATCGACCGCCACGGCGCGGCCCGCGGTGTCGAGACGACGACGGCCATCCCCCACTACCCGTACTGACGCCAGCACCCAGCACCCAGCACCCAGCAAAGGACCTCCCATGATTCGCAAGCGACTCTCCGCAGCGGCACTCGTCGCCGGCGCCGCAGCCCTGCTCCTCACCGGCTGCGTGGCCGGTGAGAACGCGGGCGCTCCGGCATCCGACACCTCCGACTCTGCGGCCGTCACCGAGGGTGGCGAGCTCAACATCGACTTCGCCACCTACAACCCGCTCTCCCTCGTCATCAAGGACCAGGGCTGGCTGGAAGACGCCCTCGCCGACCAGGACGTCACCGTCAACTGGATCCAGTCGGCCGGGTCGAACAAGGCGAACGAGGCCCTGCGCGCCAACGCCATCGACGTCGGCTCGACCGCAGGCTCCGCTGCGCTTCTCGCCCGTTCCAACGGCTCCCCCATCCAGGTGATCGACCTGTACTCCCAGCCGGAGTGGTCGGCGCTCGTCGTCGGACCTGACTCCAGCGTCACCGATGTCGCGGAGCTCAAGGGCAAGAAGATCGCTGCGACGAAGGGGACCGACCCGTACTTCTTCCTGCTGCAGGCGCTCGAAGAGGCGGGACTCAGCCAGGACGACGTCACCATCGAGAACCTCCAGCACGCAGATGGCTGGGCGGCCCTGCAGAACGGTTCGGTCGACGCCTGGTCAGGTCTCGACCCGATCATGGCCGGCGCCGAGGAATCGGGGGCGAAGCTCATCTACCGCAACGTCGACTTCAACAGCTACGGCTTCCTCAACGCGACGGAGACGTTCCTCACCGAGAAGCCCGATCTCGCGCAGACCGTCGTGAACGCGTACGAGCACGCCCGCGCCTGGGCTGCCGAGAACCCGGACGAGACGGCTCAGATCCTCGCCGATGTCGCCGGACTCGACCTCGCGGTCGCCACCCGGGTCATCACCGAGCGTTCCAACCTCGACGTCGACCCGATCCCGGGCAGTGCCCAGCGCGACGTCCTCGAGATCATCGGCCCGATCTTCGTCGAATCCGGTGACGTCGCCTCGCAGGAGCAGGTCGACGAAGCCCTCGACTCGATCATCAACGACGAGTTCGCGAAACAGGCGGACGCCGACGCGATCGGCTAGTGCCCTCGGTGTGGGTCGGCCACGGCGGACCCACACCCTCACATTCACCAAGGACCGAGCATGAGTCACAACGACAACGTCACGACGGGCGATGAGATACGCGCGGGCACGGTCTCGACGACCGGTCCGGAGAGCGATGGGCCGGTCGCGGGTCGCGCGCGCCCTGCCGTTGTCGCTGAGACCGAAGCGGCCGACGGGCGCGCAGACCGGGTGGCTGGTCGGAAGCGGCTCACGCGGCGCACCTGGTTCATCATTATCGGTGGGGCGTTCATCCCGGCGATCGTCCTGATCGTGTGGCAGGTCGTCTCCTCTCTCGGGCTCGTCTCCGTTTCGCAGCTTCCGTCCCCGGCCATGGTGTGGGCCGCAGCCGTCGACCTCGCACAGCGGGGCCAGCTCGGCCAATACACGGCGATCTCCACCCAGCGAGTGCTCATCGGCTTTTCGATCGGCGCAGCCCTCGGACTTCTCCTCGGAGCGGTCGTCGGCCTGTCCCGCCTCGGTGACATCCTCTTCTCCCCCACCCTCGGTGCGATTCGCGCTGTGCCGTCCCTGGCCTGGGTTCCACTCCTCATCATCTGGCTGAAGTACGGGGAGGAATCGAAGATCACCCTCATCGCCATCGGCGCGTTCTTCCCGGTCTATACGACGGTGTCAGCGGCCCTTCGGCACGTGGACCGACAGCTTGTCGAAGCCGGGCGGGCGTTCGGGCTGAACGGGACCCGCCTGTTCACGACGGTGCAACTCCCAGCCGTCCTTCCTTCGGTCGTCTCCGGGCTGCGGCTGGCGCTCGCCCAGGCGTGGCTGTTCCTCGTCGCCGCCGAGCTTCTCGGCGCGTCGATGGGTCTGGGCTTCCTTCTCAGCGACTCGCAGAACAACGGGCGCATCGACCGCATCTTCCTCGCCATCGTGCTCCTCGCCCTGCTCGGCAAACTCACCGACTCCCTGGTCGGGCTGTTCGAGCGCTGGGTGAACAAGCGCTGGGGCTGACCGCTCAGTTCCCCCCGGCCGTGACGCGGGCGAGGTCGGTGACCACGTCGGCGAGCTGACCGGTGCGGCTGAGCACCGCCCGTTGCCGGTCGGCACCGGTGCCGCGCTCGAGCACCCTGCCCACCTGTCTGTCGACGGATTCCTCGTCGCCATTGGCGGCCAGCGACGATCGCACGTGCTCAACGAGGGCGGCGACCACCACCGCAGCAGGCTGCGGACGCATCGTTCGCGGGTCGAGCAGATCGCCGCTCAGGCCGAACCGGGCGGCGTGCCAACCCGCGAGACGCAGGAGGGACGCCGCGGTTGCACGCGGCGCCGCTCCCACCCGCCAGTCCCGTGCCGCGGTGTCGACGAGACCCCTGCACAGGGCGGCGATGAGGATCGTGTCATCGACGTCGGGGCAGACATCAGCCACTCGGATCTCGACCGTCGGGTAGTGGTGCGACAGTCGCGCGTCGAAGTAGACCATCCCGTCGTCGAGCATCACCCGGGTGTCTTTCATCGCGGTGACCAATGCCTGATAGCCGGCGACCGATCCGAAGACCTCGGGCACGACCGCTGTCGGCCAGCGGCGGATCACTTCGGACCGATAGCTGGCGTATCCCGAGTCGACCCCATGCCAGAACGGGGAGTTGGCGCTGAGAGCAACGAGCACGTGGAGCCATTCACGGATGCGGTCCAGAACGGCGATCCCCTCATCGTCGGACTCGACGAACACGTGGACGTGACAGGCGCAGGCCAACTGGTCCCGCGCCGTCTGCGCGAGAAGGTCGGCGATTCGTTCATATCGCGCATCGGGCATTAGAACGGAATCCGACGGGATCGGCGATGTTCCTGCGGCGATCACGAGCGCGTCCACCGTGCGCGCCGCGTCGATGGCGGTGGACCGCCACGCCGTCACATCGGCCCGCAGGTCTGTCAGGGAACGGTGAGGGGCCGACGCCGTCTCGATCTGTTGCTGCTTGAACTCGTGGTCGAGTGTGCCGCCGTCGTGTCCGGCCGCACCGGCATCCTGCACGCGACGCAGCACGTCACTGGCAGCGGACACGGGCTGACCCGTTTCCGCACTGACCAACAGGAGTTCTTCTTCGACCCCGACGGTTCGCATGCTGTCACTCTGCCAGTTCGGTTGCCTCAACGTAAGTAATGGACGAAGCTCAGGAAGAAGGATTCGAGAGGGGGTGCGACCGTGTGCCGGCTACTGGGATACGTCTCTCGACACCCGACCGCAGTTCTCGACGTGCTCGGCCCCGACGACTTCGCCTCATTCACCTCGCTCACTGCCGTGCACGGCGACGGCTGGGGCGCGGCCTGGCACGACGCCGACGGGCGGATCCGGTCGATCAACTCCACCGGAACAGCAATACTCGACGATGACTACGCCGCAATGGCAGCGACACGGCTCGGCACGAGCGGGCTGCTGCACCTGCGTTGGGCGACCGCCGGTCTTCCGATCTGCCCGGAGAACACGCATCCGTTCGTCGACGGAGACTACGCCTTCGCCCACAACGGCAACATCTCGCCGATCCCCCACCTCGACAGCCTGCTCACACCCGAGTCGCTCGCCCGGTTGACCGGCGACACAGACAGCGAACGCTACTTCAGGCTCCTGCTGCAGTGCATCGCCGAGGCCGGCGACGACACCGAGGGCGTTACCCGCGGGCTGGCGATCCTGCAGCGGGAGTTTCCTGACTTCAGCCTCAACGCGCTGCTCCTCTCTCCAGAGGCCCTGTTCGCCGTGCACATCAACAGCAGGGCCGAGTCCCCGCCGCGGGCATTGCGGGCTCTGTTCGAGCATGAGGATTCGATGCCGGCCAGGCACGCCACCGAGTATTACGCGATGGACTACCGCGTGACGGAGGATGCCGTTCACGTCATCTCGAGCGGGCTCGACGCGGCCGGCTGGACGCCGATGCCCTCTGACACGGCCATCCGGATCGACCTGGGCTCCCGCGACATCACGCACCTGGTGCCACGCATCGACCACCGTGCAGCAGCGGGCTGATCGATCCCCGCCACGCCCTTGTGCACGGCGGGCGTTCTTGGTGTGATGGAGTCGCCGGCACCCGCGCCACCCGCGCGAGCCGGCACTGCCCACACCCGGGCATCGACATCACCCACAAGGAGATACGACGATGACGTCAGCATTCCACGCGGGCGCGTCCCTGGACGCCCTGCACTCCCCCTCCCTCGACCACGAGACCGTTCTGATCACCCGCGGCATCCGTTCCGGGCTCACGATCAGCGTGGCGGTCCACTCCACCAGACTCGGGCCGGCACTCGGCGGCGCACGGGTCTGGCAGTACCGGTCCTGGCTCGAAGCCGTCGAGGATTCCCTCCGGCTCTCCGCTGGCATGACGCTCAAGAATGCGGTCGCTGGCCTCTCCCGCGGTGGCGGCAAGTCAGTGGTCTTCGTGCCTGTGGGCACCGAGCTCGACGTCGCGACCAAGCGTGCGGCCATGCTCGATCTCGGTGATGCCGTCGACAGCCTCGGCGGCAGCTATCAGACCGCTGAGGATGTCGGCACGAGCGCAGAAGACATGGCCGTCGTCGCCGAGCGCACCAGCCACGTCTCCGGGCTCCCTGCCGACCGCGGTGGGGTCGGAGAGCCGAGCGATGCCACGGCCGCCGGTGTGTACTCGGCGCTGGTGGCCACACTGGACGCCGCCTTCGGGAGCCCACTCGTGCGCGGACGACGCGCCACCATCTCAGGACTCGGCCAGGTCGGCGGACGTCTCGCCCGGCGCCTCGCCGACGACGGGGCATCCCTCATCGTCACCGACGTGAACCCGGCCAGGCGTGCTCTTGCCGAAGAGATCGGGGCCAGCTGGATTGAGCCGGGCGACGAGCACCTGTTCGAAACCGACCTCTTCGTTCCGTGCGGGGTCGGCGGAGCACTCAGCCACGACATCATCTCGCAGCTGCGGTGCGCTGCCGTCGTCGGCGCCGCCAACAACCAGCTCGCCGAGCGCGACGGCGCCGAGCAGCTCGCGGAGCGCGGCATCCTCTGGGCACCGGACTTCGTCGCCAACGCCGGAGGTGTGATCTACCTCGACATGGCGTCGCGACCCGGCGCAGACCTCGAGTCGATCCTCCGGCGGGTCGACGGCATCGGCGACACCATCAGTGCCGTCTACCGCTCAGCGAAAGAGCAAGGGGTCACCACCCTGGTCGCAGCGGAGAAACTCGCGACCGACCGACTGGATGCCGTGAAGCTGCAGGCAGCGTAAGCCTCACCCCCGCGAGGTGCTGGGTTTGCAGGGTCACAGCCCGGCTGCACCCCTCCAAACCCAGCAACTCGCGGCAGACGCAGTTAACCTGCGCGGGCGCCGCCGTCTGCGCAGCCAAACTCCGCAGGAGTCAAAGAAACGCCTGACCGCCCCCGGATACGCTCGACTCATCCGCAGTTCGATTCCAGCACCGGGAGGGTTGTTATGTCTGAAATTCACACACGTGTCATCGTTGGCGAGCCCGAGGTGCTCGAAGACACCCGCGACCTGCCCCTTCACCCGGCCTGGCTGGGCCTCAAGGCCGCAGCCACCGGCATCCGCCCACTGCAGATCAAGGACGGCTCGATTCCCGATGCGGATGCCCACGCCACCGCTCGCGACCACGTCGCGACGATCACGGCATCCGTTCGCGAACTGGCGCCCCTCTTCCCGTGGGACGCCGCCTACCTCGAAGCCGTCGTCGTCGATCTGAATCGTTGGGTGACCGAAGGATTCGGCGTGCCGGACTTCTACGACTCGCTCGTCGCATTCCAGCCCCAGGAACACCGCACGAACGGACGCACCCACCTCGTGCTGTTCCCGATGTACACGCAGAACGGGTCAGCAGACCGGCTCGTCGAGGCGGTGCTCATCGAGGTCGTCTGGCCCGACTTCGTGGCTGAACTCGAAGCAGGCGACTACTCGAACCCGTTGTTCGTGCCGATCCGGTTCCTCGACTTCACGCCGGGGTATGACACCAACTCGGCCGTGCTGTTCCCGGAGACGGTGTCGATGCGCGCGATCCCGACGTTCACCTGGGGCGCGATCTTCGCGGACCGCGAGGCTGCGCGGTTCCGCCGGGTGGTGAAGGCCGCTGCCGGGATCACCAAGCTCGACCTTCCCGCTGACGCCCAGGCGCTCCTCGAGGATCAGAAGCTCACCGAAGAGACCTTCATCATGTGGGATCTCATCCACGATCGCACCCACATGCGCGGTGATCTGCCGTTCGACCCGTTCATGATCAAACAGCGGATGCCGTTCTTCCTCTACTCGCTCGAGGAGTTGCGCTGCGACCTCACGGCGTTCAGGGAATCGGTCACGCTCGAACGCACGCTGTCTGCCCAGAGCCCGGTCGAGCTGAGCGAGGCGGAGACGCAGATCCTCGCACACGCGAAGCTCGTGCAGTACGCGGTGATCTTCGACCGTATCTTCCGGTTCGCGCTCACCGGCAGCCGGGTGCGCAACTACGACGGACTCGGCGGCCAACTGTTGTTCGCGTGGCTGCACCAGCACCATGTGCTGCACTGGACAGACACGGCGCTGACCATCGACTGGGCTGAGGTGTCCGACGTGGTTGTTGCGCTTGGTGCGACGATCGACGACCTGTACTGGCGTTCCATCGACCGCCCGAAGGTCTCGCACTGGCTCGCCGCATACGCCCTCGTCTCGAGCACGCTGGAACCGCACCCGGCGTCGGCGTGGGCCCGCGGGCTGCCGGACGACGTGCTCACCGGAGCCCCGAAAGGGTACACCGACCTCGTGATGGACGACGAGTTCCCGCTCTCGATGTTCTACGAGGCTCTGTCGAAGAAGATGCGAGACGTCATCGAATCCACGGCGGGAGTCACCGGTCGTGACTGAGAACGGCGTCGCTGGTCGCACCGTGCTCGTCGCCGGTGCGACCAGCGCTGCCGGCATCGCCGTCTGCCGTGCACTCGCGGCAGGGGGCGCGCACGTGATCGCGGTCGGTTCGGACGCCGGCCGCGTGAGTGCCCTGACCGACACGGTGCCGGACGTCAGAGGTGTCGTCTGCGACCTCGCTGACCTCGGCGATGTCGAACGACTCGCAGAGCAGATACATGCCCATCAGCGCATAGACGGGCTCATCCACCTCGTTGGCGGCTGGCGCGGTGGCGGTGGCCTTGCCGGACAGACCGACGAGGACTGGGACTTCCTGGAACGCCGGGTCCTGACAACCCTGCGCAGCACCACCCGGGTGTTCGTGGACGACCTGTCGGCGTCGGATGCCGGTCGGCTCGCCATCGTGTCCAGCACCTCGGTCGATTCCCCGGCACCGGGCGGCGCGAACTATGCCACGGTGAAGTCAGCCGCCGAGACCTGGGTGCGGGCGATCGCCCGCGGCTTCGCGAAAACCGCGCCGGCGGCATCCGCCACGATCTTTGTCGTCGCAGCACTCGACGGGCTCGAATCGCGACTCGCCACAGAGGTGGTCGGCCTGTGGGACGCGAAGAGAGCATCCGATCCCCTCAGCCGCGTCCTTCTCAGCCCGGATGGCTGAAGTCCGTCGCACGACGGATGCCAGCACCACCCCCACTCGCTAGCGTGGGACCGTGATGTCTCCCGTTCTGCCTGCTTTCGATCCCGGCGACCCGTCGTGGCGCCGGCCACCGGTGACCGCGAAAGAACTGCGCACCGACGCGATCCTCGCCGCCGTGCTCTTCGTCGGCGCCCTGCTCAGCCTCATGCTGTACCAGGTCGCCGGTGTCTACGAGGATCCTGCACCGATGTGGGTGAGTCTCATCTGGGCCGTCCTCATCACCCTCCCGCTGGCCTGGCGACGCCGTTGGCCGAACATCGCAGCCGTCGTCGTGTCTGCCGCGTTCATCGGCGGCGGCGAGCTGCGCGTGCCCGAGTTGCTGATCTGCAACATCACCCTGTTCATGGCGCTCTACGCCGTCGGTGCGTGGGTGGACAACCGGCGCACGGCGCTCCTCGTGCGCTGCGGGATCATCGCGGCCATGCTGGCCTGGCTGGTTCTGGCCATGTTCCGCCAGACCACAGACCCCGACGCGCTCGAAGGTTTCTCGCGGGTGGGCATGTTCTCACCCCTCGTCGCTTTTCTCATGATCCAGATCCTCACCAACCTGCTCTACTTCGGCGGTGCATACTACTTCGGTGACCGCTCGTACGCCTCAGCCAGGCAGCAGGCCCTGCTCGAGTACCGCACCGAGGAACTCGAGCGCGAACGGGAACGCACCGCCGGCCAGGCCGTCGCCCTCGAACGGGTGCGCATCGCCCGTGAACTCCACGACGTCGTCGCTCACCACGTGTCGGTGATGGGTGTGCAGGCAGGAGCAGCCCGCACCGTTCTCGACTCCGACCCGCGGGCGGCACGAGACGCGCTCGCCAACGTCGAACTCGGCGCTAGGACCGCGATCGACGAACTGCAGAAACTGCTGCACACCCTTCGTGAGAACGACCAGGCGGATGCCGCGTCTCTCAGCGCATCCACCCTCGGCCTCGGTGCGATCGCGACGCTCGCAGCCGACTCGACGGCATCCGGCCTGCCGACGACGCTCGAAGTCGTCGGCACCCCGACCGAGGTCACCGGTCTGGTCAGCCTGAGCATCTACCGGATCGCCCAGGAAGCGCTCACCAACGCCCGCAAGTACGCGGGTTCTGCTGCGACCGCCGATGTGAGGCTCCGCTACCTCGATGGCGCTGTCGAGATCGAGGTGTCGAACACGGGCACTGTGCCGTCGAAACCGCGGGCGGGAGGTCTCGGCCATATCGGGATGCGCGAACGGATCGACGCCCTCGGCGGCACGCTCGAGCTCGGCCCGCGACCTCGCGGCGGATATCTCGTGCGTGCCCGGGTGCCTCTGGGTCGCCCGGTCGACAGCGCGGCGGATGCCGACTCTCACGGCGCTTCGGACGCCGGCGCTTCGGACGCCGGCGCGTCGAGCGAACGCCCACCCTCAGACGCGAGCACACCGAGGAGCACCCGATGACCGCGACCCGCGTCCTGCTGGCCGATGATCACGACATGGTGCGAGCCGGGTTTCGGATCATCCTCGGTTCCCAGCCCGACATCGAGATCGTCGGGGAGGCCGGTACAGGCGCCCAGGCTCTCGAGCGCGCCATCGCCCTGAACCCGGACGTCATCTGCATGGACGTGCAGATGCCGGACATGGACGGTATCGAGGCGACGCGTCTCATCGTCGCTGACGACTCGGTGGCATCCGCGGTGCTCATTCTGACGACCTTCGACCGCGACGACTACCTGTTCGAGGCGTTGCAGGCAGGAGCGAGCGGGTTTCTGCTCAAGAATTCGACGCCTGAGCAGCTCATCGATGCGGTTCGGGTGGTCGCGGCCGGAGACGCACTGCTGTCGCCTGGCGTGACCCGTCGGGTGATCGAGCGGTTCGGGTCGCAGCCGGCCGGCCAGGCAGAGCCCGCCCCGGACGCTCTCGACACCCTGACCGACCGTGAGGCCGAAGTGCTGCAACTCGTGGCTCAGGGAATGTCGAACGCTGAGATCGCCACCAGCCTCTTCGTGGGCGAAGCGACGGTGAAGTCACACGTGTCGAAGGTGCTGCAGAAGCTCGGCCTGCGCGACCGCATCCAGGCCGTGGTGTGGGCATACGAGAACCGCGTGGCGGTGCCAGGGGCGTAGCCGGGTGCCGCCTGGCTCGCGGCTCGTGGCTCGCGGGCGAACTACGCGCAGCCGTCACACCCGTTCGCGCGGCATCCTCAGCGCGGACAGCGCCGCGATGAGCAGGAACACGGCGGCGACGCCGAACGCGGCGGGGAATGACGCCACATCCACCAGCCAGCCGGCGACGAGCGGGCCGAGGATCGCGCCCAGGTCGCTCGCCATCGAGAAGAAGGCCACCGGTCGTCCACCACGGGCACCTGCCGTGGCATCACCGACCGCGGCCGCAGGCGCTGTACCCATGAACGCGGCGGCGATCCCGTAGACGCAGAGCAGCGCAGTGAGCACCGCGAAGTTCGGCGCGATCGAGACGCCGACCACGGTGACGGATGCCACGGCGTACGCCGCGAGGATCGCGGGGCGTCTCCCGACGGTATCGACGAACCGCCCCGCCGGCCCGAGCGCGACCGTCTGCACGACCGCGGCTATCGCGAACGCAACCCCGGTCCATGCGGGCGTTCCAGACAGCACTTCGACGACGAGCACCGGCACGAGGGCGCTTCGCACGCCCAGCGACGTCCACCCGTTCGCGAAGTTCGCGAGGCAGGCCGCACGGAACCGCGGGTCCCGCAACACCGTTCGGAGCGGCACCGCCGGTGCCGCTCCGGCGTCCTCGGCTGCTGCCGTCTTCGGACGCAGCAGAAGGATGCCGACCAGTCCGGCGATTGCGAGCGTGCCCGCGTAGAAAAAGAAGGGGGCGGTCAGCGAGATCGTGGCGAGCACCCCTCCGATCGCAGGACCGGCCATCCCGCCGATGAGGAATCCGCCCTGGTAGAAGCCGACCGAGCGACCGCGCATGCCCGGTGAGGTGGAGCGGAGCAGCAGCGTCATCGCCGACACGGTGAACATGGCCGAACCGATTCCGCCGGCGCCGCGCAACAGGAGGACCTCAACATAGCTGTGGGCAAGGCCGACCAGTCCGCTCGACACGGCGACGATCCCGATGCCGATCGCGAGCAGCATCCGCTCTCCGAACAGATCGATGAGGCGCCCGCAGAATGGGCTGGCCGCGAACCGCATCAGCGCGAACGCCGAGACGACGGCACCGACCTCGAGGTAACCGACGCCGAAACTGCTGACGTAGACCGGCAGAACCGGCACGACGACACCGAAACCGACCATCACGAAGAACGCGACGACTCCGAGCACTTTCACATCACGCGACAACCGAGGCCGGTCGGCCGGGAGGCGACGGAACAGCGGGACTCGGGGCACCAGCCCAGCGTAGGCCAGCCGCGTGGCTGGCCTCATGTCCCCCTCGCGGCGGAGCGCAAAGACCCGTCGGCAGGCGGATGCCGCTGTGCGCGTCGCAGACGTACGGTGGAGACACTGGTACAGAGGAGATCCCATGCTCGAGATTCGAGACGTCAACAAGAAGTACGGCACCAAGCAGGTGCTCACCGATGTCAGCTTCAACGTCCTCCCCGAGCGGATGACCGGCTTCGTCGGCGGCAACGGGGCGGGTAAGACCACGACGATGCGCATCATCCTGGGTGTGCTGTCGTCGGACAGCGGAACGGTCACGCTCGGAGGGAGCAAGCTCACACCCGCCGACCGGCGGCTGTTCGGGTACATGCCCGAGGAGCGCGGCCTGTACCCGAAGATGAAGGTCGAGGAGCAGCTCGTCTACCTCGCGAGGCTGCACGGCTTCACATCAGCGGCCGCCAAGAGGAACGCCACGAACCTCCTCGAGCAGCTGGGCCTCGGCGAACGCGCCAACTCCCCCGTCGAGAGCCTGTCTCTCGGCAACCAGCAACGCGCCCAGATCGCTGCAGCACTCGTGCACGATCCCGAGGTCCTCATCCTCGACGAACCCTTCTCCGGGCTCGACCCCATGGCCGTCGATGTCGTGGTCGGTGTGCTCAAGGACCGAGCCGTTGCCGGCGCTCCCGTGCTGTTCTCTTCGCACCAGCTCGACATCGTCGAACGTCTCTGCGACGACCTGGTCATCATCGCCGACGGCACCGTCCGCGCCAACGGGTCACGCGAGTCGATCAGGGCCAGCCACTCCACCCTGCGTTACGAACTGATCTCCAGCGGGGATGCCGGCTGGCTGCGCTCCGTCCCTGGCGTGAGCGTCATCGAGTTCGACGGCGGATACGCCCTCTTCGACGTCGACACCGAGCAGACCGCGCAGGCGGTCCTCCGGAACGCCATCGGCCGTGGCGACGTCGCCACGTTCGCTCCCCAGCATCCTTCTCTCGCCCAGATCTTCAAGGAGGTCATCCGATGACCACGACGGCCCGCACCCGCCCGGCTGCGCCCAGCCTCGCCCAGAGCACCTGGCTCGTCGCCGAACGTGAACTGACGATGCGGCTGCGCAGCAAAGCGTTCCTCATCTCGACGGGCATCCTGCTCGCGCTCGTGCTCGCGTCGATCGTGATCGGCGGGTTCGCCGCGCAGAACACCGACAAGACGCCGGTCGCGGTCGTCGGTGTGGCTGCCCAGTCGATTGCCGGTGTCGACGGTCTCGAGGTCACCGACTCCGACAGCGTCGAGGCGGCCACCGCACTCGTCGAGAATGGCACCGTCGACGCGGCCATCGTTCCGGATGGCTCGACTCCCCTGGGAATCGCGATCATCGCAGACACCGAAGTACCGTCGTCTCTGGTGGGCATGCTGAGCATGGCCCCTCCGGTGCAACTGCTCGATGACAGCGCCACCAACCCGCTCATCGCCTACCTCGTCGCTCTCGGTTTCGGCCTCGTCTTCTTCATGTCTGCGATGACGTTCGGTTCGACGATCGCGCAGAACGTCGTCGAGGAGAAGCAGACCCGTGTGGTCGAGATCCTCATGTCGGCGATCCCGGTGCACGCGCTCCTCGCGGGCAAGGTCGTCGGCAACTCGATCCTGGCCTTCGGTCAGATCGCGGTGATCTCAGCACTCTCGATCATCGGCCTCACGATCACCGGCCAGACCGATTTGTTGTCAGGGCTCGGCATGCCGATCGTCTGGTTCGCGCTGTTCTTCGCGATCGGGTTCATCCTTCTTGCGGCCCTGTTCGCGGCGACCGCCTCGATGGTGTCGCGTCAGGAAGACATCGGCTCGACCACCACCCCGGTGACGATGCTTGTCATGCTCCCGTACTTCCTCGTCATCTTCTTCAACGACAATCCGACGGTCCTGGCGATCATGTCGTACGTCCCGTTCTCAGCGCCGGTGGCGATGCCCGTTCGGCTGTTCCTCGGCAGCGCCGAGTGGTGGGAGCCGCTGCTGTCGCTCGCGCTGCTCACCGTCACCACCCTGGTGACGATCTGGCTCGGTTCGCGGATCTACCAGAACTCGCTCCTCCGGATGGGTGCGCGGGTGAAGCTCGGCGAAGCACTTCGCGGCTGACACGTCTTCGGGGGCCATTTCGGGAAACCCTAGTGACATGAGGATTGCTCAGGAATAGTCTGCGGTTCTACTCGGTGTCCACCCGAAGGGACCGTAATGACGTCTTCACTCACGCCTCACCCCGTCACCCGACGCGAACGGCAACAGACCCTCAACCCGCTCCGCTACCACGCGATGATCAACCCCGTGCGGATTCCGGAACCTGTCCACATCGAACCACAGCCCAAGCGCCTGAGCGTCACCGCTCTCGTGCTTGGGCTGTCGTCGATGCTGGTCGGGTTCACGGTGATCGTGCCGATCGCCGGCATCCTGTTCGGCCTGCTCGGCGTCGGGCTCGAACCGACCAGCAAACGGATGTCGGTCGCCGGCATCCTCGCCGCTCTGATCTTCGGGACCGCCTGGGCGGCCGTCACGCCACTTCTGCTGGACCTGCTCGTCGTCTGACCCTCGCCGGCGTTCGCCGGATCGACGAACGCTGGACGTGCGTGGCCGCGCCCACCAGACTGGACCAACACCAGGGAGGGTTCCATGTCGACGTCGCAGCTTCCGCCGCATCCGATCGAGGCAACACTGACGGATCTCGGGCAACGCTGGCTCCTCGCCGTCGAACGCACGTTGCCGCATTCCCCCCACGACGTCTGGGCTGCGCTCACCGAGCAGAGTCTGGTCAGTCGGTGGGCGCCGTTCGATCCCGACAGGGATCTCACCGAGACCGGCTTCGTCTCCCTCCCCGAAGCGGGAGTCGCGCATGCAGAAGACGAGAGCACAGAAGACTCGATCGGCACCATCGTCACCGTTTCGCCCCAGCGGATGCTGTCGCTCATCTGGGGAGGAGACCCTCTCGACATCGAACTGGCACCGACGGCGTCGAGCACCGTCGTGAGGCTGAGCCACACCTTCGACGACCGAGCCAACGCCGCGAGCTATGCGGCCGGCTGGCACCTCTGCCTCGCTGTCCTCGACGGCGTCGCCGGTGGGACGGATGTCCAGAGAATGGTGGGTGAGGCCGCGAAGCTGCATGGCTGGGACGACCTGCACGAGAAGTACAGCGAACTCTTCGGCGACTGAGAGACTAGAGGGGTGACTGACACCCTGCATGACGTGAACTCCCGTGGCTTCGCCTCCGACAACTACGCCGGCGCGCACGCCGAGGTGCTCGAGGCCATTGCCTCGGCGAACGGCGGCCACCAGACGGCATACGGAGCGGATGTCTACACCGACCGTCTCCAGAGCGTGTTCGCATCGCATTTCGGTGGTGGCGTGCAGGTGTTCCCCGTGTTCAACGGCACCGGTGCCAACGTCGTCGGCCTGCAGTCGATGCTCCCGCGCTGGGGTGCAGTGATCTCGGCATCGACCGCCCACATCAACGTCGACGAGAACGGCGCGCCCGAGCGGGTCGGCGGCATGAAGCTGCTCACCGTCGACGCGCCAGACGGCAAGCTCACCCCAGCGCTCATCGACCAGGAAGCGTGGGGCTGGGGCGACGAGCACCGAGCGCAGCCGCTCGTCGTCTCGATCACCCAGTCGACTGAACTCGGGACGCTGTACAGCGTCGACGAGGTGCGAGCGATCGCCGACCACGCCCACAGCCACGGGATGAAACTACACATGGATGGGGCCCGGCTGTCGAACGCCGCCGCGTCCCTCGGTGTTCCGTTCCGCGATTTCACCACGGATGCCGGTGTCGACGTTCTCTCCTTCGGCGGCACGAAGAACGGGCTTCTGTTCGGAGAGGCCGTCGTCGTTCTGAACCCGGAGGCATCCGACGGGCTGATCTTCCTGCGCAAGCTCAACATGCAGCTCGCGTCGAAGCTTCGTTTCGTTTCTGCCCAGCTCATCGCCCTGCTCGACGGCGACCTCTGGCTGCGGTCGGCGTCGCACGCGAACGCCATGGCCGCCCGCCTGCGCAACTCGCTCGACGACCTCGTCGCGACTGGCGCGATCACCGGTCTTTCCTTCAGCCAGCCCACGCAGTCGAACGCGGTGTTCGCCACCCTGCCGGCTGGCTCTGCCGACCGCCTGCGTGAGACCTTCCGCTTCTACGACTGGGATGCGACGAAGAACGAGGTGCGCTGGATGGCGTCGTTCGACACGACGGAAGCCGACATCGACGCCTTCGTCGACGGCATCCGGGCCGAACTCTCCCGCTAGCCTCCCCACAGAAACTCTTGCGAACCCGACGCGAAGAGGGCCATGCTTGACGCCATTGAGGGGGTCAAGCATGACGACACGTGATCCAGCCCGATCCATACTCCGGCGCAAGCCGATCGAAGAGATCGACGAGGAGAACAAACACAGCGGACTCTTCCGGAGCCTCGGCCTGTGGCAGCTCACCGCCATCGGCGTCGGCGGCATCATCGGGGTCGGCATCTTCTCGCTCGCCGGGCTCGTCGCCGCCGGCAGCGAAGACACCCCCGGTGTCGGGCCCGCCGTGCTCATCTCGTTCCTCATCGCTGGGCTGGCGTCGGCCGCAGCTGCTCTGTCCTACGCCGAGTTCGCCGGGATGATTCCGCGGGCAGGATCCGCTTATACCTACGGTTACGTGGCGCTCGGCGAGATCATCGGGTGGTTCATCGGCTGGGATCTCCTCCTCGAGTACATCGCGATCGTGGCCGTCGTGGCGATCGGCATTTCCGGGTACTTCGACGCGTTCCTCTCCGGCATCGGTATCCACATGCCGGACTGGATGACATCCACTGCCGACGAAGGCCGGGGAGGCATCGTCAATCTCCCGGCGATCCTCGTCTGCCTGCTCGTCACCTGGATCCTGAGCCGGGGTACCCGCACGTTCGGTCGGTTCGAGCTCATCGCCGTGGCCATCAAAGTCCTTCTCATTCTCTTCATCATCGGACTCGGGGTGTTCTACATCGACACCGCGAACTACGACCCGTTCATGCCCAGCGGGTTCGGACCCGTGATCGCCGGAGCAGCCACCGTGTTCTTCGCCGTGTTCGGCTACGACGCCATGAGCACCGCAGCCGAAGAGGCGACAGACGGCAAGAAGCACATGCCGAAGGCCATCATCCTGTCGCTCATCGTCGCGATGATCCTCTACGTCGCAGCGACCCTCGTGCTCACCGGGATGCAGAATTACACCGAGATCGACCCGACCGCCGGGTTTGCGTCAGCATTCCAGAACGTCGGTCTCCCTGTCGTCGCCACGATCATCTCCGTCTTCGCAGTACTCTCGATCCTCACCGTGATGCTCACGTTCCTGCTCGGAGTCACTCGGGTGTGGTTCTCGATGAGCCGCGACGGTCTTCTGCCCGGATGGTTCTCGAAGACCGACCGTCACGGCACTCCCCAGCGGGTGACCTGGATCGCCGGAGTCTCCTCGGCGTTCCTGGCGGGCGTGTTCCCGATCAAAGAAGTCGCGGACCTCACGAACATCGGCATCCTCGCCGCGTTCGTCGTCGTGTGTTCGTCGGTGATCGTCTTTCGCTACAAGAAACCGGATGCCCCGCGCACCTTCCGTCTCCCATTCATGCCCGTGGTTCCCGCGTTCGGCGTTTTGGCATCCCTGTTCCTCATGCTGCAACTGCACTGGGAGACCTGGGTGCGTTTCGGCGTGTGGCTGCTGATCGGCCTCGCCATCTACTTCCTCTACGGCCGACGGAACTCGCTGATGAACCCCGACAGTCCGAGGCACTCGGAGCGCGTCGGGGCGGCCCCGCCCGCCGACCGGTGATCGAGTAGCGACGCGTATCGCGATCGCGGGCGTCTCGAAACGGCGCCGGACGGTCTACACGGTGTGCGGGGTGCCGGCGACCAGCCGGTCGAAGAGAGCATTCTTGTCGGCGTCGACGACCCGACGGGATGCATCCGCGTCGTACCATTCGATGATCTCGCGGGCACCGTCGGTGAACAGCGTGCGCTGCGCGAAGTCGGGCACGAGGCTCTTGACCTTGCTGTTGTCGAACACCGACGAGTGGGTCTTGTCGCCGAGGAGTCCGTCGGCGAGGTCTGGCGCCGCTGCGGCGATCGCGTCGGTCGTGACGTGGGCGAGGATCGGCTCGACGCCGGCAGCGGACCCGAGCGCACGGTAGATGACATCCCAGGTGGGAGCCTCGTCGCCCGTGATGGTGAACGCCTCGCCGATCGCGGCCCGCTGTCCCAACAGCCCGACGAAACCGACAGCGAAGTCACGGGTGTGGGTGATGGTCCAGAGCGAACTTCCGTCGCCGTGGACGACGACCGGAACGCCGCGGCGCATCCGGTCGATGTCCGTCCAGCCGGCGAGGGTCGGCAGCAGGGTGCGGTCGTAGGTGTGTGACGGCCGCACGATCGTGACCGGGAAGCCGGACTGGCGGTACTCGGCGATGAGCGCGTCTTCGCAGGCGATCTTGTTGCGCGAGTATCCCCAGAACGGGTTCTGGAGCGGAGTCGACTCGGTGATGGGCAGGCGCGTCGGCGGGGTCTGGTACGCCGATGCCGAGCTGATGAACACGTACTGCCCGGTGTTCCCGCGCACCTGGTCGATGTGCATCTGGTCGGGGGTGAAGCTGAGGAAGTCGGCGACCACATCGAACGAGCGAGAGCCGATCGCGCGAGCGACGGCATCCGGGTCGCGAACATCGCCGGTGAGGGACTCGACGCCATCCGGCAACGGACGATCGGTCGATCGCCCGCGGTTGAGAACCGAGACGTCCCAGCCCTTCTCTACGGCCAGGGCCACGGAGGCCGAACTGATGACACCTGTGCCACCGATGAACAACACGCTTTTTGCACTCATGCGTCCATCCTCTCGCGAGTTGCTGTGTTTGCAGGGGTGTGACAGTCCGGCCACCCCCTCAAACCTGGCAACTCGCGAAGGTTACCTTCCGTTGCTCGGCGATTCGGCCGCGTGAGGGCGTGCGCCGTAACGTCTAAGGATGCCCGCCTCCGACGCCTCCGCCCCGACGATCACCAACCTGCTGACCGAGACGCGGCGGTACCCGGCACCCGACGCTTTCGCGGCGCAGGCGAACGTCACGGCCGCAGACTGGTCACGAGCCGATGCCGACCCTGACTCCTTCTGGGCGGATGCCGCGGCGCGGCTGGATTGGGTCGAGCCCTGGCACACGGTCTCCAGCTGGGATCCGGTCGCCGAAGGTCCGGACGGCGAACTCTCGGTGCCTGCGGCGGCATGGTTCGCCGGCGGCACACTCAATGTGGCGGTGAACTGTGTCGACCGCCACGTGGCCTCCGGGAACGGGGACAGAATCGCCCTCTACTTCGAGGGCGAGCCCGGCGACCGCCGTGCGATCAGCTACGCCGAGCTGCAGCGCGAGGTGTCGAAAGCCGCGAACGCGCTCGAAGCGCTGGGGATCGGCCAGGGCGACCGGGTCGTCATCTACCTGCCGGTGATCCCTGAGACAATCATCGCCACCCTCGCTGTTGCCCGGATCGGCGCCATCCACTCGCTCGTCTTCGGTGGCTTCAGTGCCGAAGCGCTGCGGTTCCGCGTCGAAGACACCGGGGCAAAGCTTCTCATCACGAGCGACGGCCAGTACCGGCGCGGGCGGGCCGTCGCCGTGAAGGGCAACGCGGATGCCGCCGTCGACGGTGTCGACAGCATCGAACACGTGCTCGTGGTGCGTCGCACCGGCGACGCGACCCCGGCGATCGCCTGGACGCCTGGGCGCGATGTCTGGTGGCACGACGTCGTCGACACCGCTCCGGAGCGTCACGACGCGCAGGCGTTCGACGCCGAGACTCCGCTCTTCATCATCTACACCTCTGGCACGACCGGAAAGCCGAAGGGACTCGTGCACACGTCGGGTGGATACCTCACCCAGGCCTCGTGGAGCCACTGGGCCCTCTTCGATGCCAAGCCTGGCGACGTGTACTGGTGCACGGCAGACCTCGCCTGGGTCACCGCTCACACCTATGAGATCTACGGCCCGCTGTCGAATGGTGCCACCCAGGTGATCTACGAAGGCACGCCGAACTCGCCGCACACCGCCAGGCACTTCGAGATCATCGAGCGGTACGGCGTGACGACGTATTACACGGCGCCCACGCTCATCCGGACGCTCATGACCTGGTTCCCTGACGGCGTTCCTGCTGGGTATGACCTCTCATCGATCCGGCTGCTCGGCACCGTCGGCGAGGCAATCAACCCGGAGGCGTGGGTGTGGTTCCACTCCCAGCTGGGCGGCGGACGCGCACCGATCATCGACACCTGGTGGCAGTCAGAGACAGGGGCAGCGGTGATGGCCCCTGTGCCGGGAGTCTCAACGCTCAAACCCGGGTCGGCGAACCGGGCGTTGCCCGGCCTGTCAACGCTCATCGTCGATGACGATGGCAAGCCGGTGCCGTTCGGAGAGGGTGGGTACCTCGTCATCGACCGCCCCGGACCAGCACTTGCCCGCACGGTCTGGGGCGACCCGGAACGCTACCGCGACTCCTACTGGTCCCGCTTCTGGAAGCAGGGCTACTTCTTCTCCGGCGACGGTGCCAAGTGGGATGCCGACGGCGACATCTGGGTACTCGGTCGCGTCGACGACGTGATCAACGTCTCCGGCCACCGACTGTCGACGATCGAGATCGAGTCGTCGCTCGTCGCACATCCGCTCGTCGGCGAGGCGGGGGTCGTCGGTGTGACGGATGCCCTCACCGGGCAGGCCATCGCGGCGTACGTCATCCCGGCGACGCGCTCCGCGGGACAGGAGACGGAGCATCCGGACTACTGGCTGGCGTTGCGGGCCGAACTCGCGGAGCTGCTGCGGTCGCACGTCGCTCAGGCGATCGGACCGATCGCGAAGCCGCGAGACGTCATCCTGGTTCCCGACCTGCCGAAGACCCGTTCGGGAAAGATCATGCGTCGACTGCTCGGCGACATCTCCGACGGCCGGCCACTCGGTGATGTGACGAGCCTGCAGGACGAGACCGTACCCGCCAGGATCGAAGCGATCGTGGTCGCATCCGCTCGCCCGACCAGCTGACGCTTCGCCCCGCGCACGGCGAAATTCCACGAATGGCCCCATCAGACACCCGCGAGCCCTCCGACGAGTCGTGTGGGGTCTCGCAGATGGACCTGCGGATGCCCCGAACGGGGCGGTTCGCGCCGGGCTGGTTCCCAGCGGATCGCCATAGGATGAGAGCGACTTTCCGCCCCTGACCCTGGTGACCCGATGCCTGCTCCTGCCGCCCCGCGTGTGACGCCTCGTCGGCGGCGGTGGGGTCGATTCGGCGCATCATCTCTGGTCGCAGCCGCGCTGACAGCGGTTCTCGTCACCCTGGTGACCACCGGAAGCACGAGCGGGACCCTCGCACTCTGGTACGACTCGGCCGCCCAGCCTGCCTCGGTCGTCTCAGCCGCGTCGATCACAGCCGGCAGTGCCGTCACCATCTCTCCGAACGTCACCTTTTCGGCGGGAATCACGGAGAAGACCGGTGGCCTGACGGTGTCGAACACGGGCAGCATCGACGCCACCTACCGCACAGAGACGACGACCACAGGCTCTGCTCCGCTGGCTTCCGGCATCCAGGTGATGCTGTGGCCGTCCACCGTCGCAACGGGATGCACCACACCGGTGAACCCGGTCTCGGGAACCTGGGCGTCGCCCCCGGTCCTGACCGGCAGCCTCGCGGCGGGCGCTTCGCAGTTCTACTGCGTGAAGACGACGCTGACGACGGCCGTCGGCCTGGCCTCGAACACGGCTGTGACCGCCACGTTCACCACGACGCTGTCCCGCAGCAACTGGACGAGCCAGGCAACGTCCGCCGTGACTCAGAATTTCGTCGACGCGGCGCCCAGCGCACCGACAGGCCTCTTCTTCAGCGGCACGACGGCCACGTCGACGACGCTCAACTGGACGGCATCCGCCGACGACGTCGCCGTGACCGGCTATGACGTCTACCGCGGAACAACACTCGTGGGCAGCACGACCGGCGCGACCGCGTTGATCATCAACGGACTCACCGCGTCGACCTCACACACCTTCACGGTGCGGGCCAGGGACGGAGCCGGACACACGTCTGCATCTTCCGCCGTAGCAACGGTGACGACCCTGGCGGTCAGCGCGCCGAGCGGCTGGTTCCAGCTCGTCAACACCAAGAGCCAGATGTGTATCGACGCGTACGGCTACGGCACCACTGATTTCACGCCGCTCGTGCAGTGGACCTGCAGCACGCCGGCAGCGACCAACCAGCAGTGGTCATTCCAGGGTCCGAACGCTGCCGGCTTCTACACCGTCGTGCCTCGCCACAGCAGCGCGATCATCTGGGACGTCGAGGCCGCGTCGAGCACCAACGCCGCCCGCATCATCCTCTACGGCCCCAACTCGGGCACGAACCAGCAGTGGAGCGTCATCGCTGTCGGATCGGGCAAGTACCAGTTCGTCGCCCGCAACAGCGGCAAGTGCATGGCCGTCATCGGCGGTTCGACAGCGTCCAACGTCGGATACGAGCAGGTGACGTGCAACGCCTCAGATCCCGCCCAGACCTTCAGCCTGCGCGGCATCGACACCGTCGCCCCGACGACGCCGACCAATCTCACAGCGACAGCATCAGGCACCACATCGGTGTCACTCACGTGGGCCGCGGCCACAGACGCGGTCGGCGTCACCGAATACCTGATCTATCGCAACGGAACATTGCTGGCATCACGACCGACCGGGACGACCTTTGTGGATACCGGCCTCGCGGCAGGGACCTCATACAGCTATCGCATTCAGGCACGAGACGCTGCGGGCAACACATCGGCGTACTCGAATTACGCATCAGCGCAGACGTCCCGCCCACTTCAGACGCTGTCTTGCACGGGCGAGCAGTGGTATCTGTACTACACGTGGACCAACAACGAGCGCGGCTCGTCGTCTGTCGCCAGCTATGGGCTGTATGTGAACGGCTCGAACGTCGCGGCAACGGTGGCCGACACGTGGCAAAGCACCATCGGCCTCTCCTCAGATCAGGCTTACCTGTATGCCCCCGCCAGCTCGACAGTGACTGTGGTTCTCAAGCAGAAGCTGACGAACGGACAAGAGACAGCAATCGCCAGCGGCACCGTTCGCCTCCAGACAGTGAACGGGCTGAGGGTGATCAACTGCTTCTGACCGCCTGCACGGTCACGGCATTTCCGAATTTGTTGTGTCAATCCCCCAAATAGTCGGGACGGCCGCCCCTAGGCTGGCGTTCATGAGATTTGGACTATTCATCCCTCAGGGATGGCGACACGACCTTGTTGGAATCGACCCACGAGAGCAGTGGGAGACGATGCGCAGCCTGGCAGACCACGCGGATGCCGGCAGCTGGGAATCGATCTGGGTGTACGACCACTTCCACACCGTCCCGGTGCCGAGCGAAGAGGCCACCCACGAGGCATGGACACTGATGTCCGCTTTCGCCGCGTCGACGAAGCGTGTGCGACTCGGCCAGATGTGTACCTGTATGAGCTACCGCAACCCCGCATACCTGGCCAAGGTCGCCGCGACGATCGACGTCATCTCCGGCGGACGCGTCGAGATGGGAATCGGCGGAGGCTGGTACGAGCACGAATGGCGTGCATACGGATACGGCTTCCCCAGCGCAGGCGACCGACTCGGTCGACTCGACGAGGGTGTCCAGATCATGAAGCAGGCCTGGGAGACAGGCACGGCGACTCTCGACGGCAAGCACTATCAGGTCGACGGTGCCATCGTGCGTCCGCTGCCGTTGCAGGCCGACGGCATCCCGTTCTGGATCGCGGGCGGCGGCGAGAAGGTCACTCTGCGGATCGCTGCACAGTATGCGCAGTACACGAACTTCGACGGCTCCCCCGAGGGCTTCGCTCACAAGAGCGAAATCCTCAAGGGTCATTGTGACCGCATTGGGCGCGATTTCAGCGAGATCGTCCGCAGCGCCAACTACAACGTGGTCATCGCAGACACCGAAGCGGAGGTCCAGGACCGACTGGACGCCATCGAGGCACGGGTGACCCCGTACCTCGGCGAAGCCAAGGCCGCCGATTTCATGGGCGAGTACCGCAGTGGCAACGCGCTCGGCGTCGGCACCCCCGATCAGGTCATCGAGCGCCTGAGCACAATGCAGGACAACGGTCTCGCTTACGCGATCACCTACTTCCCCGAGGCGGCGTACGACCGGTCGGGTATCGAACTGTTCGAGAGCAAGGTTCTTCCTGCCCTCAGCTGAGACGCGTGAAAGAAGGCGCCGCGGAATATTCCGCGGCGCCTTTTGCTTGCATCTGCATGGATCAACGGCGACCCGGAAGACACCATCCAGTTCGAAAGGCAGCCTCATGTCCGATACCACCATCGTCCGCACCGCGACCACCAGCGCACCGATCCACGAGGTGCTGGCCGAACGCTGGAGCCCTCGCTCGTTCGACCCGAGCGTGGAGATCCCCGACGAGAAGATCACCGCGGCGCTCGAGGCGGCACGCTGGTCTGCATCAGCATCGAACACGCAGCCCTGGCGTTTTATCGTCGCACGCCGCGGCACCACCGAGCACGCCACGATCGTCGACAACCTCATGGGCTTCAATCAGGTCTGGGCGTCGTCAGCCCAGGTACTCATCGTGAACCTGGCCGCAGCGACCACCGATGACGGCGCACCCCTGCGCTGGGCCCAGTACGACCTCGGACAGGCCGTCGCGAACCTCACCGTCCAGGCACACCACGACGGACTCCACGTGCATCAGATGGGTGGGATCGAGGTCGACGGACTCCGTCGTGCCTTCGACATCGGCCCTCAGCTCGAACCGACCTCGGTGACGGCGCTCGGAGTGCTCGGCACGCCAGAAGCGTTGACCAGCGATGTGCTCCGCGAGCGCGAGGTCGCTCCGCGCAGCCGTCTCGCCCTCGACGATCTGGTTCTTCTGAACGCCTAGACCGGCCTCTGCTGTACTTCTGTGTCGATGCTGCACTTCCAGTCGCCGTCGCGCCGCCCATGCTGCAGTTGTGTGTCGATGCTGCAGTTGCAACTGCAGCATTGACGTAAAAGTGCAGCACGGGTAGACGGATGCCTCTACTCGGCTGCGACTGCCCCCACCGTGAGTTCGTCGGCCGCGATGTCGAGGTCGACCCGCACGGTGTTGCCGTCGCGGATGGTCCCACCGAGGATCGCTGTGGCCATCCGGTCGTCGATCTCGTTCTGCATGAGCCGACGCAACGGCCGAGCCCCGTAGATCGGGTCGTAACCGCGCTCGGCGAGCCAGCTGCGAGCATCCGGTGTCACCGCCAGCTCGAGCCGGCGTTCGCGCAGCCTCCGTTGCAGGCGGTCGATGTAGAGCTCGACGATCTGGCTGAGATCGGCTTCGCTCAGCGCCGAGAACACGACGATGTCATCGAGCCGGTTGACGAACTCCGGTTTGAAGGCCTGGCGAACAAGCTGCTGCACGGCCGCTTCCTTCTCGGGCCACGAGAGCGCCTGGTCGACGAGGTACTGCGAGCCCAGGTTCGAGGTGAGGATGAGGATGGTGTTACGAAAGTCGACCGTGCGGCCCTGACCGTCGGTGAGCCGACCGTCGTCGAGCACCTGCAGGAGCACATCGAAGACCTCAGGATGCGCCTTCTCGACCTCATCGAGCAGAACAACCGAGTACGGGCGACGGCGAACCGCCTCGGTCAGCTGACCGCCCTGCTCATAACCGACGTACCCGGGAGGAGCGCCGACGAGGCGCGAGACGGAGAACTTCTCGCCATACTCCGACATGTCGATGCGCACCATCGCCTTTTCGTCGTCGAAGAGGAATTCGGCGAGCGCCTTGGCCAGCTCGGTCTTGCCGACACCGGTCGGACCGAGGAAGAGGAAGGATCCGGTCGGACGGTCGGGGTCCGAGATACCGGCCCGCGTGCGCCGAACGGCATCCGCCACCGCTTTCACTGCCTGCTTCTGCCCGACGAGTCGCTTCCCGAGTTCCGTTTCGAGGTGCAGCAGCTTCTCGGTCTCGCCCTGAAGCAGCCGACCGACGGGGATGCCGGTCCAGGCGGCGATCACTGCGGCGATGTCATCAGCGGTGACCTGATCGTTGACCATGAGCGGTCCGTCGTTCTCGACGAGCTCGGCCTCGCGCAGTTCGCGTTCGATCACCGGGATGTCCCCGTACAGCAGGCGGGACGCCTTCTCGAGGTTGCCCTCCCGCTGAGCACGCTCCGCGGCGATCCGGGCGGTGTCGAGCCGTTCCTTCAGCCCACCCACCCGGTTGAGGTTCGCCCGCTCCTTGTCCCAACGGGCCTGCAGTTCGGTGAGTGACGCCTGGCGAACCGTGAGGTCCTCACGCAGCCTGGCCAGGCGCTCTTTCGAAGCGTCGTCCTTCTCCTTCTTCAGCGCCAGCTCCTCGAGCTTGAGCCGGTCGACGCTGCGTCGGAGCTCGTCGATCTCGACCGGCGCCGAGTCGATCTCCATCCGCAGCCGGGACGCTGCTTCGTCGATGAGGTCGATGGCCTTGTCTGGCAGCTGCCTGGCTGGAATGTAGCGGTTGGAGAGGGATGCCGCGGCGACAAGCGCAGAGTCGGCGATCGTGACCTTGTGGTGGGCCTCGTAGCGCTCCTTGAGCCCGCGGAGAATCGCGACGGTGTCTTCGACGCTGGGCTCGCCCACGTAGACCTGCTGGAACCGCCGTTCCATGGCGGCATCCTTCTCGATGTACTCGCGGTACTCGTTGAGGGTGGTGGCGCCGATCATCCGGAGTTCGCCCCGCGCAAGCATCGGTTTGAGCATGTTGGCTGCGGCGACGGAGCCTTCGCCTGCACCGGCTCCCATCAGGGTGTGCAACTCATCGATGAAGGTGATGATCGAGCCTTCGGCCTCGTTGATCTCCTTGAGCACCGCCTTGAGGCGCTCCTCGAATTCACCCCGGTACTTCGCGCCGGCGACCAGGGCAGCGAGGTCCAGCGAGACGATCTGCTTGTTCTTGAGCGAATCCGCGACGTCGCCGGCGACGATCCGCTGTGCGAGACCCTCGACGACGGCTGTCTTGCCGACACCGGGTTCGCCGATGAGCACAGGGTTGTTCTTCGTTCGCCGCGTGAGGACCTGGCTCACGCGACGGATCTCGGCGTCTCGGCCGATGACAGGGTCGAGCTTGCCGGACGATGCGATCTGGGTGAGGTTCACCCCGTACAGTTCCAGGGCGCTCTTCGGCTCTTCCTCTGACTGCTGACCAGGCTGCATGTGGTTCTCTCCGAAGTTAACTTGAGTCGATTTGACTCAAGTTTACCGGCCTCGGAGAGAGAGCGCCAGCGGCGCGGTGGCGATCGGTCCTCGCTATCGGCGAACAGCAGAGGGCTTGTGCACCCGGATCGGCCCGGTCACGCTGAGCTCGTCGGTCCAGCACTGGATCCCGGAAACCTCCGGCAACCGATCGCGTGTGAACACCGGGTCGAGTCCGGCCCTGCGCTGGTCGGAGTAGTCCTTGAGGAGCTTGAAGACGATCCCGGACAGCAGGGCGATCGCGATGAGGTTCACGAGCGCCATCAGTCCCATGATCCCGTCTGCCGTGTTCCAGATGACGTCAGCGGATGCGATGGATCCGAAGAAGATCACGGCGACGACGAGGATCCGGTAGGTGACCAGGTAGCGGCGCTTCGGCGAGATGAATTCGATATTCGATTCGCCGTAGTAGTAGTTGCCGAGGATCGAACTGAAGGCGAGCAGGAAAATGATGATGGTCAACAGCACGTTCGACCATTCCCCCAGGTTGCCGACGATGGCGTCCTGCGTCAGTCCGATACCCCGGGTCGCCCCGGCCAGGTCTGGCGTGGAGACAAGGATGATGAACGCCGTGATGGAGCAGACCAGGAAGGTGTCGAAGTACACGCCGAGGGTCTGGACGAGGCCCTGTTTGACCGGGTGGGTCACCGCGGCACTCGCCCCGGCGTTCGGGGCGGAACCGAGGCCGGCCTCGTTCGAGAACATGCCGCGCTTGACGCCGGTCATGATGATCGTGCCGATCGTCGCTCCGACGACCTCGTTGAAGCCGAACGCCTGGGTGTAGATCGACGCGAAGACTTCTGGCAGCTTCTCGATGTTCATGCCGACGATGACGAGCCCGAGAAGCAGGTAGCCCAACGCCATGGTGGGGACGACTGCCTGGGTGACCGACGCGATACGACGGATGCCGCCGAAGACGACGAGACCGGTCAGCAGCGCGAGCACAGCACCGACGACGACTGGAATCCAGGTGACCTCGCCTCCGAAGCTCGATGACACGGTCGCGGTGATGGTGTTGGCCTGCAGGGAGCTGAAGGCGAACGGAAAACAGACGATGAGGATGACGGCGAAGACGATACCCATCCAGCGCGCCTTGAGTCCATGCTGCATGTAGTACGCCGGACCGCCACGGAAGCCATCGGCATCCTTCACCTTGTACAGCTGCCCCAGGGTGGACTCGACGAAGCTGGATGCCCCGCCGATGAACGCCATCGTCCACATCCAGAACACCGCACCGGGGCCGCCGATCGCGATGGCGGTGCCGACTCCGGCGATGTTGCCGACGCCCACCCGAGACGCAGCCGAGACGGTGAACGCCTGGAACGCCGACACCGACTGAGGTTTGCCGTTGTCGTCCAACGGCGTCTTGTCTGTCAGCGTCCGGAACATCTCCGGGATCAGGCGGAATTGAACGACACCTGAGCGTGCGGTGAAGTAGAGGCCGAGGACCGCCAGAACCGGCAGCACCGCCCAGGTCCAGAGCAGATCACCGGCGAACAGCACGAATTCATTGACGAGGTCCATGGGGTCAGTATGTCGGAAGAGGCTTCACCGAATCCACCTCAGCTGCCGCGAGAACCCGCGGGGAGCCGCCACGCAGCGTGCACGCGGCCGGCGAAGCGACGGCATCCGTCGAGGGTGGCAGACTGGAGGCCCAGCTACTCCCCGACCGGAATCGAGACCCATGCGCGACGTCGATGTGATCGTGATCGGTCTCGGCTCGATGGGTGGCGCGGCCGCGAACGCCCTGGCCCAACGCGGCCTGTCCGTGCTCGGTCTCGAGCGATTCTGGCCGGCTCACGACCGCGGATCCGCGCACGGGGGCACCCGGATCATCCGCCAGTCCTACTACGAGGGCGGCGAGTACGTGCCCCTCCTCCGCCGCGCGTACGACGGCTGGCGGGCGCTCGAGGACCAGTCGGAACGCACGCTGGTCACCCTGACCGGCGGTATTTACATCGGAGACCCGGGCGAGGAGACCTTCACCGGGGCCCTCCGGTCAGCCGAGGACTGGAACCTGCCGCACGAGGTTCTCACCAGCGCGGAGATCACGGAACGGTTCCCGGCGATGCGCCCCGCCGAGCATGCCGTCGGCCTGTACGAGGCGAACGCCGGCTTCGTGAACCCCGAACTCACCACCGCTGCCAACATCCAGGTCGCGACCCGGCACGGTGCTCGGCTGCACTTCGGGGAATCCGTGCTGTCGTGGACGGCGACCAGGGGCGGCGGCGTCGAGGTCATCACCGATCAGGGCCGGTATGGTGCCGACCGGCTGGTCGTGGCGCCTGGTGCCTGGTCGGCTCAGCTGCTCGGTGAACTCGGCGCCCCGGTCACTCCTGAGCGTCAGGTCGTGTACTGGTTCGCGCCCGGTCTCGCTCCCGGTCGTCCGACCTACGACGACTACACCGCCGCACGGCAACCGGTCTTCATCGAACGCACGGACGGCAACGAGCAGGTCTACGGCTTCCCGATCGCCGATGGCGGCGCAGGTGGTATCAAGATCGGTTTCTTCCACGACGAACGTCCCACCGACCCGGATGCCGTCGACCGCGACGTCCTGCCGTTCGAGATTGCGAGAATGCAGTCACGCACACTCGAGCTCTTCCCGCACCTCACCGGCCCGCTTCTCGACGCGCAGACCTGCCTCTACCCGAGCTCTCCGGACGACCACTTCATGATCGGCCTCCACCCGGAGTACTCGCAGGTGACGGTCGCGACAGGATTCGGTGGACACGGTTTCAAGTTCGTGCCGGTCGTCGGCGAGATCGCGGCCGACCTCTCGACCAGGGGACGCACCGACCTGCCGATCGGGCTGTTCTCCCTCGACCGGCCCACCCTGCAGTTCTGAGGCGCAGCATCCGTCGTGTCGATCCCGCTTGGTCGAGATTCGCCGTGTCGAAAAACACTGAAGCAGTGCACCGGGGCGTACGCTGGCTGCACAATCGGACCCGTCCGATGCCTCACATGAAACGACCCGCCGTCCCAGGGGGCACTGGGAGAGCGGGTCGTTTTGCGCAATGCGGCCGAAGCCGCAACTTCTCGATTATCGCCCAGAGCCAAGCCCTGGCGGTGGAATGATCGGCGTGTCGGCGCCGTCCTGCACCCCCCGTTCGTCCGCGTCGTCCGTGGGCGTCTCGGCGCCGTCCGGTGTCGCTGACGCTGCGTACTCGCCGGCCGACTCCCCGGTGACGTCTCCCGGATGGGTTTCGTCGAAGCCGTCGAGGATGCCGTTGGTCTGGTCGAACGGGTGGGCGACGTCGCCCAGGACTCCGGCGTTGGAATCCGGGGCGGCTGCGGAGTCGGTGGGAACGGGCTCCGTGCGATCGGCCGCGCTGACGTCGCTGTCAGCGTCGGTGATCTTCACCTGGTTCTCGAGATCTCTGTTGTTGTCCATACCTCGACGCTACGCGTCGGGTCAGGAGCGACAAGTCCCTTGACAGAGCTCAGACGCGCACTGAATTGATCTTGAAACCGGCACCGCGATGCTCAGCAGGCAGGTGGTCTCCGCGCCCATGGAGTTTGTGGCGGAGGCTGCCTGGCTCGTAGTCGGAGGGGTAGGCATCCCGCGCCTGCAGTTCAGGGATGACGAACTCGACGATGTCTTCGAACGTGCCGGGGGTGATGGCGTATGCGAGGTTGAACCCGTCGACGTCGGTTTCGTCCACCCACGATTGCAGCTGGTCGGCCACTTCGGCGCCGGAACCGACGATCCGGGTGCCGAGACCACCGATCCCCGCCCAGTTCGCGATGTCACGCACGGTCCACTCGCTTCCGTCTTCGGATGCCGCCTGGAAGTTCGCCACAGCTGACTGGATGGCGTTGCTCTTCACGTCACCGATCGGGTCGTCGAGGTCGTACTGCGACAGGTCGATGCCCATCCAGCCGGACATGAAGACGAGTGCGCCCTCCGTGCTGGCGTACTGCTGGTAGTCCTCGTGCTTGGCCTGCGCCTTCTCGGGTGTCTCGTCGGTGATGATCGTCACGAGCTGGTAGATCTTCGCGGAGTACCGGTCGCGACCGGCCGCCTCGAGGGCATCCCTGATCTTCGACACGGTGGCCTTGAGCACGGCCTTGGTCGGGGAGCCGACGAAGATGGCCTCGGCGTTCTCGGCGGCGAACTGGATGCCTCGGCCTGAGGCCCCGGCCTGGAAGATCACCGGCGTGCGCTGCGGCGACGGTTCGGACAGGTGGATCCCCGGAACCGTGAAGTTCTTGCCCGCGTGCCCGATCTCGTGCACCTTGGTCGGGTCGGTGAAGACGCCGGTCTCTCGGTCGCGGAGAACGGCGTCGTCTTCCCACGACCCCTCCCAGAGCTTGTAGAGCACTTCGAGGTATTCGTCGGCGATGTTGTAGCGCTCGTCGTGCTCGATCTGGTCGTCGTGGCCCATGTTGCGTGCAGCACTGGGCAGGTAACCGGTGACGACGTTCCAGCCGATACGGCCCTTGGTGAGGTGGTCGAGTGTCGACAGGCGACGGGCGAACGGGTATGGGTGCTCATACGCGGTGCCTGCTGTGATGCCGAAGCCGAGGTTCTTCGTGACGGCGGCCATCGCTGAGACCAGCAACAGAGGGTCACTCACCGGAACCTGCGCACCGTTGCGGAGCGCTGCTTCATGATTGCCGCCGTACACGTCGTATGTGCCGAGCACGTCGGCGATGAAGAGGCCGTCGAACTTGCCACGCTCGAGCAGCTGGGCGAGCTCGGTCCAGTAGTCGATGTCGGTGTACCGGTGCGACTGGTCATCCGGGTGACGCCAGAGTCCTGGCGACTGGTGGGCGACGCAGTTCATGTCGAAGGCATTGAAGCGGATATGACGGGCCATGTCTCCATCGTGCGTCGTACCCGGCTTTGCGCATACTCGCGGCGCAACACGGCGTCACACAGCGGGAGCCCCGCTGCCGCCCTGTTCCGACGTGCGTCAGCCGGCGAGTACCCGCTCGTAAACGCCGATCATGCGCGCGGTCTGGTAGCTCTGGCGGAACTCCTGGCTGGTCTGCGGCTCGACGACGAGTTCCGCCCCGGAGACCAGGTCTGCGGCCACCCTGCTGATCGCCTCGGCGAGCGCAGGCACCGACCCGTCTGCCGGCTGCCAGTAGGTGCCATCGGGGAGTTCACCGGCGATGTTCGGGTCGCTGACAATCGACGGAGTACCGAGCGCTGCCGCCTCGAACACGGTCATGCCCTGCGTCTCGAATCCGATCGACGTCTGAACGAGGGCATCAGCTGAGGCGATCGCCGTGAGCGCATCGCGGTATGGCACCTTTCCGGCGAAGACCACCCGGTCGTCGAGCCCGTTCGTGCGCACGAACGCCTGGGCCTTCGCCAGCAGAAGTCCTGCCCCGTAGAGACGGAACTCCGCGTCGACGTCGGCCAGCCGAATCGCCTCGAGGTATTCGAGAATCCGTTTCTCGGAACTCATCCTGCCCATCCAGACGAACAACGGCCGGCTCCCGACACGCGGGGTTCCCGCCGCCAGCACCTGTTCGACCACGGCGTCGTCTGCACCGGTCCAGATCACGTCGACGTCGGAAGCGACGCCCTTCCGTTCCAGAAGCGCGGCGAAGTGACCGCTCGGTGCCGTCGATGCATCCGCTCTCACTGCCAGCTCGTTGAGGAACGCCCACGCGCTCGGCGCGAGCGTCGACCGCGTCGGCTTGAGCACCCGGTGCTGCCACCACAGCAGCGCCCGAATCACCAGTCGCGGGAACGGAACGACCTGCTCGAGGCCGAACTCCATGTGGTTGTGAAAGGTGTGCACGGTTCGGATGCCGTGCCGAGCGGCATACCGGTACCCGAGCATTGCTCCCCAGTAGTCGGCCTGCACGTGCACGACATCCACCGGCGCGCGCGTGGCGAGTGCCGCATCCAGGAAGCGGTCGGCCCGACGGCCGACGAGGGTCATCGAGTATTCGCGGTCGAGGGTGATCGGAACCGACGGGGTGTCGACATAGCCGGGGTCACCGGCGTGGTCTCGGTGCATCCGCGGCGCACAGACCGTGACGGTGTGCCCGGCCTGTTCGAGGAATCGTTTCTGCAACCTGAGTGAGACCTGCACTCCTCCGAGCGAATCCGCGTGCTGGTCGCTGAACATCAGAATGTGCATGGTGCGTCAAGGCTATCCGAGGCCCGGACGCGCAGCGTCCGAGCCGAGGAGATTGAACGACGTGGCACGTCTGCCGCGTCGGTCGAAATCACGTGATTCCCTCGGCCTCCTCCAGCGCCTCGAGTAGTGACCCCTGTGCGAAACCGAACCAGTCGTAGAGACTCTCGACGTATTCGCTGTCGGTCTCTTCCGAGGTGTTTCCGCTGCCGTCGATACCGAGACTCGTCGCGAGCACGAGTCTCAGGTCGGTGAGGGTGCCGAGCCAGTACATCGCGTACTCACGGTCGAGCTGCACGGTGCGAACTTCGCCGTCGCCGGTCAGTCGCGATCGGGCGTTCTCGAACGAGACCAGCACTCCCCGTGCATTCTCGACTTTGCGGTCGATGAGGTCGTCGAGGGTGAACCGGCGGAACTCGTCTGCCGCCTCGGGGTCGTTGACGTAGGCATCAGGGAACAGTCGGGCAAGAACGCCGGGGTCGACGTCGGCTTCGCCTTGCTTGACCCGCTCGAGCAAACCGATGATCTGCTGCACGAGGTCGGTGAAGACGACCACCTCTTGCACTTCGAACTCGGCGAGGAGGTCACCGCTCGCACCGGCGTCGAATGCCCTCATTCCGGCACCTTCTGCAGCGTGGCCTGCAGCCCGAAGCCGTGCATGGCGACGACGTGGCGTTCCATCTCTTCGCGGCTGCCGCTGGCGACGACGGCTTTGCCGGCGGTGTGCACCTCGAGCATGAGGCGTTCGGCCCGCTCACGGCTGAAACCGAAGTAGCTGCGGAACACCCACGAGACATAGGTCATGAGATTCACCGGGTCGTCCCATACGACGGTATTCCAGGGCGTGCCCAGCGTCAGCGACTCGGCGAGGTCCAGACGATGGTCGAGAGAGGGCACTCACCCAGCTTTGCACTCGCGGGCGACAAAGCACAGCATTCCGGCGTCGGATGCAAGCGATCGCAGACATTCGCCCGGTTGCGTATTGTCGGAGGAGGCACCTCGAGCCGCGACGACAGGAGAACACGTGTTGAAACTGGGAGTGAAAGCATCGGCGGAGCAGTTCGGTCCGCGCGATCTCGTTGAGATCGGCGTGCAGGCCGAGGAGCACGGCTTCGACAGCGTCACGGTGAGCGACCACTTTCAGCCCTGGCGCCACAACGGCGGGCACGCGCCGTTCTCTCTCGCCTGGATGACGGCCGTCGGTGAGCGCACCGAACGGATCACGATCGGCACCTCGGTGATGACGCCGACGTTCCGTTACAACCCGGCGGTCGTCGCGCAGGCATTCGCCACGATGGGTTGCCTCTACCCGGGACGCGTCTTCCTGGGCGTCGGTACCGGTGAGGCCCTCAACGAGATCGCCACCGGTTTTCAGGGCGAGTGGCCCGAGTTCAAGGAACGGTTCGCCCGCCTGCGCGAATCCGTCGACCTGATGCGCCAGTTGTGGGTCGGTGACCGTGTCGACTTCGACGGCGAGTACTACACGACGCGCGGGGCATCCATCTACGACGTGCCCGATGGCGGCATCCCGGTCTACGTCGCCGCGGGAGGCCCCGTCGTCGCGCGCTACGCCGGTCGCGCTGGTGACGGCTTCATCTGCACCTCGGGCAAGGGCATGGAACTCTACACAGACAAGCTCCTGCCGGCCGTGGCCGAGGGCGCAGCGAAGGCTGGGCGCAACGCCGACGACATCGACCGGATGATCGAAATCAAGATCTCGTACGACACCGACCCGGATGTGGCTCTCGAGAACACCCGCTTCTGGGCGCCGCTGTCGCTGACCCCGGAGCAGAAGCACTCGATCGACGACCCGATCGAGATGGAGGCTGCTGCCGATGCGCTGCCGATCGAGCAGGTGGCGAAGCGCTGGATCGTCTCGTCTGACCCCGACGAGACCGTTGCCCAGATCAAGCCGTACATCGACGCCGGCCTCAACCACCTCGTCTTCCACGGGCCGGGGCACGACCAGAAACGGTTCCTCGACCTCTTCGCACGTGACCTTGCGCCGCGCCTCCGCGACCTCGGCTGACACTCACCCACGAACGGAGCACACCCCCCTCTCATGACAACTCTCGGACTCATCGGCGCCGGTCACATCGGCTCCCAGCTCGCCCGCGCAGCCGTCGCCCACGGCTACGACGTCGTCGTCTCCAACTCGCGAGGCCCCGCCAGCCTCACCGAACTGATCCTCGAACTCGGCGAGCGGGCGACCGCTGGAACGACGGCGGATGCCGCAGCTGCTGACCTCGTCGCGGTCGCGATCCCGCTCAGAGACATCGAGAACATCCCCGCCGGTCTCCTCGCCGGAAAGGTCGTGATGGACACAACCAACTACTACCAGCAGCGGGACGGCCAGGTCGCAGCCCTCGATGCCGAAGAGACCACGGTGTCGGAACTGGTTCAGGCGCATTTCGCCGACGCACACGTCGTGAAGGCGTTCAACCACATCTACGCATCGGCGATCACCGACGACGCCCAGTCCGCCGGTACCGCTGAGCGCCGCGCACTCATCGTCGCCGGGGAGGACGCGGGCGCCAAGAAGAAGGTCTCGGAGTTCATCGACGCGATCGGGTTCGACGTGCTCGACATCGGCGGGCTGGCGGAGAGCTGGCGCATCCAGGTCGGCACTGCGGCGTATGGCCCCAGGCGAGACCTCGAAGAGCTCGAGATCGACATCGCGCAGGCCGAACGCCCGGCAGCCCACTGACACCGGCTCAGCGGCGCACCGAGACGGTCACAGTGAACCGGGAGTTGCGTCCGAGCTGCCGCGTCGGACCGATGATGCGCTCCAGGGCCGGCCGGTAGCCGAGATGTGAATTCCACACCGTCCACAGTTCGCCGCCTGGCGCAAGCACGCGCGCGGCATCCTCGAACAGTTTGACCGCGATTCCGGCGTGCACGGTGGCGCCGACGTGGAACGGCGGGTTCAGCAGGATCAGCTCGGCTGAGGCATCCTGCCAGCCGGACAGCCCATCGTTCCGCACGACGTTCACCCGGTCGGCGACACCGTTCGCGGCAACCGTCTCCCGGGCCGATGCCACGGCAGCGGCGGACTGGTCGGTCGCCGTCACTCGCAGAGCCGGGCGGGCGCGGGCGACGGCACTCGCGATCACTCCCGTTCCGCAACCCAGGTCGACGGCGTCGCGTACGTCAGGCAGCCCGTCGATGAAGTCGAGAAGAAAACGGGTCCCGAGGTCGACACCGGTGCCGGCAAATGCGGCGCCATGGGCGTGCACCCAGAGGTCGAGGTCGTCGTGGAACCGGCGCGCGGGCCAGACCGACTCCCCCGTCGGTCTCTGTGGATCGCGGGCGAAGAGCACGCGAGACTTCTGCTTCGCCAGCCCTGCGGTGACCGAACCGAACCGGGCAGCGAGCACATCGTTCATGGCCCGGGTCATGTGCTTCACGCGCCCGCCGGCACACACGGTCACATCGTCGGAGGCGTGTCGCGCCACGCGCTCGACGATCTCGGCGAGCGCGTCGAGCGACCGGGGCAACTGCAGCAGCACGAGCCGCGCTCCGCCCAGGCCGTCGGCGTCGAGTTCGACGTTCGCGAAGGCATCCGTCATCGTGAGGGTGTCGGCGTTCGCGGCCAGGGCGCGCTCGCCCGAGAGCGCGTCCTGGTGCACACGGATGCCGCGCGCTCCGATGGCAGCGGCCCCGAGCGTGAGTGCGCCGTAACGGTCTCCGATCACCACGACCGTGCCAGCAGCGGCCGCCCCAGTGTCAGAAGCCGCGGTCTCGAGCAGGAGCCGGTCGGTGGCGTCGAACGCGTAGAGGTTGGGGGCTTCCACGTCTGGCCATCGGCGGAGCCGCTCGAACGGGAAGTCTGTCACTCCCTCAGGGTATCGGTGGTGCCTGGAGCGGGGCGCCGGGTGGCTGGGCACCGTGTGCAGCCGACTCCGTCGCCGGACGCTCGCGGAACGCGTGCGCCATCCACCACCAGCTCAACAGGCCGATAGCCGCGTTCACGAGCAGACCGACGAGCCCCACCACCAGCGCCAGAACGACGAACGGCGAGAAGTCGATGTCGCTGAGCGAGTCGATGCCGCCCTGCCCGTCCATGCCGTCTGGCATGTTCATGTTCGGCGTCATCATGCCGCCGAGATTGAACAGTGGCGACGTGATCGCGCTGACGAAGAAGTTGACGACAACAGCGATCCCGAGGGCGCTCCAGGTGACAGCTGCCGGGCGGTTGACGCGGTGGCCTCGAAGGATCCAGATGCTGGAGAGATAGCCGAGGATCAAGATGATGATTCCGAGCACGGCCGCTGCGATGAGCCAGCCACCGAATGTGCCCCAGGCATCCGCGACGACCTGATCGATGACGTCGGTCCCCTCGAGCCCACTGTATGAGAAGTCCTGCGGGTTCTCGGCCGCGATCCACGTGAAGATGGTGCCGATGAAGGCGCTGATGGCTATGGACACCACCACCACGGCGATCAGGCCGAAGCCGAAGCTCATGAGACTGAACGAGACGGCGCCCGCGATCATGGCACCGCGCCGCTGCCTGGGCGCGAGCGGTGGCCTGCGGGGAACGACCGGGCCGGATGCGTACGGCACCTGCGAAGGCTGGGGATAGCCCGGTTGCGGGTAGCCCTGTTGCGGGTAGCCCTGTTGCGGGTAGCCCTGTTGCGGGTAGCCCTGTTGCGGGTAGCCCTGTTGCGGGTAACCCTGCTGCTGCGGATAACCCTGCTGCAGCGGATAACCCTGCTGCTGCGCATAGCCGGGCTGCTGCGCGGGGTACTCGGTCATCGGGTCAGCGGCCGGGCGCATCGCGCCGGGCGCCGGAGCTTCGGGCGAATCCGGTGCCGGAGGAGGCGGAGACCCCGGCGGAGGCGCCAGCGGCGATCCGGGCGGAACGCTTGGTGGCTGCGCCGGCGGTTCGGCGACCCCTGACGGCGGCTGCGGTGCCGTCGGTTCGGGCCCGGGCTGGTCACCCGGAGTCGAAGGATTTTCGGGAACGTGCGGTTCGTGCTCGCTCATGCGGCCAGCTTAACGACCCTGGAGCGTGGGCGTAACCCTCGGATCGACCCGATCGTGCAGACCGGATCGCGACGGCAACCGGGGCCGGACGACTGCACGCAGCAGAACGAGCACCAGTTCAGCGCTGGAAAGGCCGCCACACCACGAGTTCGGTGCGCCGCTGGGCGCGCGTGCCACTCTTCATCGGAACGACATCGCCCTGCAGTCCAGCGGCGAACACCCGGCGGCCGGGCGATTTGACGAGTTCCTCAGCCAGCGCGTGTTCGAGCTCACGCACACGCGCGCCGAGCGCAGCCACCTCGTTCTCGAGGGTGAGGATGCGGCTGATGCCCTCGAGGCTCACGCCCTCGGCACTGAGCCGGGCGACCTCGCGCAGCTGTGCGACGTCGCGCATCGAGTATCGACGGGATTTCCCCGCGGTACGGGTAGGAGAGACGAGGCCGAGCCGGTCGTACTGCCGCAGCGTCTGCGGGTGCATTCCGGCCAGCTCGGCCGCCATCGCGATCGCGAAGATCGGCGAATTCTCGTCCATCAGTGTTATCCCCTTGCCCGGTGGATCAGGTCTTCCCGCGGGTTCTCGTGCGGTTCGAGATCATGGAACTTCTCGAGCGCCGCCTTCGCCTCCGCGCTCAGGTGCGACGGTACCGCAACCTGCACGACGGCGAGCAGGTCTCCTGTGCCCTTCGACGTCGAGACGCCGCGACCCTTCACCCGGAGAATCCGGCCGGACGGTGTGCCGGGCGCGACCCTCAACTTGACGGGGTCACCACCGAGTGTCGGCACCTCGATCGTCGCCCCGAGGGTGGCCTCGACGAACGTCACCGGCACATTGACCCGCAGGTTGAGCCCATCGCGCTCGAAGACGGGATGCTTGCGCACCGCGACAGTGAGCACGAGGTCGCCAGCCGGGCCACCGTCTGGCGATGGGTGACCTTTGCCTCGCAGCTTGATCTTCTGGCCGTCGGAGACCCCGGCGGGGATGTTGACCTTGATCGTGCGACCCTCGGCGGTCTGCAGGGTGATCTGGTCACCCTTCGTCGCCGTGAGGAAGTCGATCGTGGTGGATGCGGTGACGTCACGTCCAGGGGTCGGACCGCCGAATCCGCGGTATCCGCCCGTCGGCTGGCCGAACCCGCCGCCGCGCCCGAACATGCCACCGAGGATGTCTTCGAAGTCGGCCTGCTGGTAACTGGTGCTCGTCCCGCGAGCACCACCTCCGAACATCCCGCCGAAGACATCGTCGAAGCCACCGGATGCCCCGCCGCCGCCTGGAGCGGTGAAGCGGGCTCCGGATCCCATCGCACGCACTGCGTCATACTCTTTGCGCTGCTCGGCGTCGTTGAGGACCGAGTAGGCCTCGCTGACCTCCTTGAACCGGGATTCTGCCGTGGCATCCCCCGCGTTGGAGTCCGGGTGGAACTTGCGCGCAAGCTTGCGGTAGGTCTTCTTCAATTCCGCCGGCGTCACATCTTTTTTGACGCCGAGGACCTTGTAGAAGTCCTTGTCAAACCAGTCCTGGCTTGCCATCGCGCCTACTCAGCGGGAACGGCGACGACGACCTTGGCCGCGCGCAGCAGTGTCGAGCCGATCGAATAACCGGTTTCGACGACGTCGATCACGGTGGCCGCCTCGACGCCAGGGGTCGGCTGCTGGAAAACAGCCTCATGCACGTTGTGGTCGAAAGCGTCACCGTTCGCGCCGAACGGCACGAGGCCGATCTTCTCGACGCTCGCACGCAGCTTCGCAGCAATGGTCGCGAACGGGGCGTCACCCTCGAGGTCTCCGTGCTTTTCGGCCCGGTCGAGGTCGTCGAGCACCGGCAGGAGCAGCCGCGCGACGTCTCCTGTGACCCGTTCACGTTCGACCTCGCGGTTCGCCTCGGTGCGCCGACGGTAGTTGGCGTACTCGGCGGTGACCCGCTTGAGGTCGACGAGGTGTTCGTGCTCGGGTTCGGCGTTCGCGATCTTCTCGCTCAATTCGTCGTCGAGTCCGTCGGCCTGCGCGGCGTTGAGGATGTCGTCGACGGTCAGTTCGTCATCGGTTGTCTCGGGTGATTCGGAGTCCACCTGCGACTCAGGGTCGGAAGCTCGTGCTTCCGACCCCTCGTCCACTGGCTGAACCTCGTCACCGTCTTCTGGAGTCGGGTTCGTGTCAGTCATGGTTACTTCTTGTCGCTCTCGGTCTCGTTCTCGTCATCGACGACTTCGGCGTCAACGACATCCTCATCGGATGTTGCTTCGGTCGGCTGCTCAGCACCCTCCGCCGGAGCGGATTCGGCCTGCTGCGCCTGCGCGTAGATTGCCTCGCCCAGCTTGACCTGGCTCTCGTTGAGCTTGTCGTACGCCGTCTTCACCGCGGCGTCATCATCACCGGCGAGGGCGGACTTCAGCGCGTCGACATCGCCCTGGACTTCGCTCTTGACGTCGTCGGGGAGTTTGTCGTCGTTTTCCTTGATGAGCTTGTCGATCGAGTAGGCGAGCTGCTCGGCCGTGTTGCGGGTCTCGGCTGCCTCACGGCGGGCCTTGTCCTCCGCAGCGTTCTCCTCTGCCTCGCGGACCATGCGCTCGATGTCTTCCTTCGCCAGCGAGGAACCGCCGGTGATGGTCATCGACTGCTCCTTGCCTGTCCCCTTGTCCTTCGCGGACACGTGGACGATGCCGTTGGCGTCGATGTCGAAGGTGACCTCGACCTGCGGGATGCCGCGGGGTGCCGGGGCGATACCCGTGAGCTCGAAGGTGCCGAGGTTCTTGTTGTCGCGGGTGAACTCGCGCTCGCCCTGGAAGACCTGGATCGCGACGGACGGCTGGTTGTCGTCCGCCGTGGTGAAGGTTTCACTGCGCTTGGTCGGGATGGCCGTGTTGCGCTCGATGAGCTTGGTCATGATGCCACCCTTGGTCTCGATACCGAGAGACAGCGGGGTCACGTCGATGAGCAGAACGTCCTTGCGCTCGCCCTTCAGCACACCGGCCTGGAGTGCGGCGCCGACTGCGACGACCTCGTCAGGGTTGACGCCCTTGTTGGGCTCCTGTCCACCGGTCTCTTCCTTCACAAGGGCCGAGACGGCGGGCATCCGAGTCGATCCACCGACGAGTACCACGTGCGCGATGTCGCCGACCTTGATCCCGGCTTCACGGATGACGTCCTGGAACGGCTTCTTGGTGCGGTCGAGGAGGTCGCTGGTCATCTGCTCGAACTGGGCGCAGGTGAGCGTCTCGTCGAGGTTCGCAGGGCCGTTCTCGGTGAGCGAGAGGTAGGGCAGCTGGATCGACGTCGACATGCTCGACGACAGTTCCTTCTTGGCCTGCTCTGCTGCTTCCTTGAGGCGCTGCTTGGCGATCTTGTCGTTCGAGACGTCAACGCCTGTGGTCTCCTTGAAACGCTTGATGAGGTGCTCGACGACGCGCTGGTCCCAGTCGTCTCCACCGAGGCGGTTGTCACCGGAGGTGGCACGCACCTGGATGGTTGAGAAGTCGTCGTCCTTGCCCACTTCGAGCAGCGAGACGTCAAACGTTCCACCACCGAGGTCGAAGACGAGAATGAGCTCGTCTTCTTTGCCCTTGTCGAGGCCGTAGGCGAGTGCAGCAGCGGTCGGCTCGTTGATGATGCGGAGCACGTTGAGGCCCGAGATCTCTCCGGCTTCCTTGGTGGCCTGGCGCTCGGCGTCGTTGAAGTAGGCGGGAACCGTGATGACGGCATCCGTCACCGTGTCGCCCAGGTACTGCTCGGCGTCGCGCTTGAGCTTGGCGAGGATGCGGGCCGAGATCTCCTGCGGGGTGTACTTCTTCTCGTCGACGGCGAAAGTCCAGTCCGTGCCCATGTGACGCTTCACAGAAGCGATGGTGCGGTCGACGTTGGTGACGGCCTGGCGCTTCGCGGTCTCACCGACGAGCACTTCACCGTCCTTGGTGTACGCAACGACCGACGGGGTGGTGCGGAGGCCCTCGGCGTTCGCGATGACGGTGGGCTCGCCACCCTCGAGGACGGCCACGACTGAGTTGGTGGTTCCGAGGTCGATTCCTACTGCACGTGCCATGTGTTTCTCTCTCCTTTAAGACCGTGACGGCCTGTTCCGAATGACAGCCGGGATGCGGCCTGAGTTCAGTTCGTGATCACCTCTCATAGTTGAGCGGCGATGGCTCAAGTTTACCGATCGCACATTCGCTGTCAACTTCTCCCAGCAAATCTTGAGCGAGACCGACTCAACTTTGAAGATCACCCGGCACCGGCACCGGCACGACAACGAGAAGGGAGCGGCTCCGCAGAACCGCTCCCCTGATCGATCGGATGCCGTCAATCGGTTCGCCGGATGGCCGCCGCGATCCCGGCAACCACGAGAACCGCGCCGACGGCGATGAGCCCTCCGATCAGCCAGGTCACCGGGTCAACGATCACGGGCATCACCGAGTTCGCGATCATGAACGCGGCGAAGCCGAGCAGGAGCACACCCCAGAAGATCGTGCCGAATCGCGCTGGCAGGCGGCTTTTCCTGGTTGCGGGCGTTTCAGGCGCCTCGGTCGTGTCCGGCTGGAACCAGCTCGACATGCTCTCCGCCTGTCGGCTGTCATCGATCGGGGAACTCGAGCCGATCGGGTCGGTTCGTTCGGTCGGCCCCGTCGAGCCGCCGGCGGTGACCGGTGGGATGGGTTCGGTCGGCCGGGTGGGGTTGGTGTCGCTCATCGTTCGCTTCCTTCTCTGCTGCCGAGGTTCACTCCGCCGGTGATCACCCAGATCCTCACGGTGGTGGTGTCTGGGGACCCTGTGTCACCGAACCGCACCTCATCGCGGTAGAACACCCCGCCACGGTCGTTGCGGCTACCGTCTTCGTTCACGTAGTTGAGGCCGGTGACGAGGCCATTCACCTCGATGACCACGGGAACGTCCGCGGGGACGACGACATCCAGGGTTCCGGCGCCGAGCCAGAGGTCGACCACCCCGCCGACCTCGGCAGACCGCGCATCGAGCCCGGTCAGGTCGAGGGTCGGCGAGCCGGCGACCATGGCAAAGCCGGTCGGACTCCCGACATCGGCGTCCGTGACCTGCCAGGTGGTGTTCCCGACCACAGAGACCGCCGTGCCACGCGGGAACACCCCGGTGAAGAGCATGGCGACGATGGCGACGACTGCGAAGAAGCCCAGAGCGCCGCTTTCTTTACCCCGGATGCCGGCGAGGATCGTTCCGATCGCCAGCACCCCGAGGGCGGTTCCGAGGCCGAGCATCAGCGCGGCGTTCGACCAGTCGCGATGTCCGACGAGAATCGGCATGAGCGTGCCGGCCACGACAGCGAGTCCGAGCCAGATCGAGACCCAGGCCGCTCCGGGCTGACGGCGGCGATACCGCTCCTCGTGATCGCGGCGCTGCTGAGCGCGCTCGGCGTCACGCTTTCGGCGCTGCGCCTCACGCTCGGCCGCTCCGGGCACCGGGGCGCTCTGGTGGGCGGCCGCCGGCGTGCCGTACCAGGTCGAGGTTGGGGCGGACGTCGCCGATGAAACCGTCGGCGCGGTCGGCACCTGCGCGGTCGGCGCGCTCGCGGCCTGAGCGGCCTGAGCGGTCGGGGCCTGAGCGGTCGAGGCCTGGCCATCCACCGTGGGGGCGGTCCGCATCGGATCGGCCGGTGCCGGATACGGCCTGGTCCCGTCGTTCGGTGTTGCCTGCGAAGTCCACGGCGTCCCCGTCGATGACGGGGCACCCACCCAGTAGCCCGCGTGGGAGGTGGGCGGAACGGAGTCGGCCCGCGGCATCCGCCGGACGAGCACGACGGTGAGCCAGATCAGGCCGCCGACGATGGCCAGGATCCAGCCCATCCGCAGGGTGGATTCGAGCCAGGCGGGCATGTCCCACCAGTCGGGAACGCCGCCCCACCAGAGTCCCTGCGCGAACGGCACGAAGGTGAGCAGGAGCACGACCCCGATGGCGATCATCGCCGGCTCGAACACTCCCTTGATCGCCTGCTCCAGGTAGATCCGCCCTCGCGGGTCAGGGATCAGTGCCCAGGCGACGGCGTAGAGGAAGAAGATCGGCCCGCCGAGGATGGCGACGACGATGAAGATGCCGCGGATGATCAGCGGGTCGAGCCGGGTGTGCGCGGCGATGCCGCCGGCCACACCGGCGAGCCAGTGGTCGTCTGACCGGCGGAGGTCGAACCCTCGGATCCAGTCGAAGAACGAACCGGCGCTCGAGGCGCTCGGCGTGCCCGGAGCAGATCCGGCCGGGCTTGAAGGTGCATCAGTCATGGTTCGAGTGTGGTCGAGCCTCCCGGCCGCTGCCATGGGGTATCCCCCTGATCCGTCCCTGAGATCGACCGGGGGCGGCTGTGCTCGCTCGGTCAGGGTGCTTGGATGGCTGGTATGGACACCCCCGTGATGACCAGGCCGACCGTGCGTCTCGTCGGTGGCGTCTGCGCGGGGTTCGCCGACCACACCGGTCTGCCTCTCGCCCTTGTGCGCACGGCAACCGTCGTCCTCGCCGTGTGCGGTGGCTCCGGTCTTCTGTTCTATGTCTGGCTGTGGGTGACGACTCCGACCAGAACGGATGCCCCCACCCCGGTCAAGCGCGCCCTCACCCGACCGACGGCGTCAGACGCTCCCACCGACCGGCTCGAGCCCGACCGCCGGAGGGCGCCGGTGACGGAGATCCTCCTCGGCCTCGCCCTCCTTGCCGCCGCCGGCGCGCTCGTGGCATCCCGTCTGGGAGCGGACCTGCCGCTCGCGTTCGTCATTCCGGCGATCGTGGTGCTCGCCGGAGCCGGTCTCGCCTGGCGGCAGTTCGACGACCTGCGGCGCCAGCGGTCATCGTCTTCCTCTGCGCTGCTCGTACGGGCGCTTGGCGCCCTCGTGCTCGTGGCGCTCGGCATCCTTCTTTTCTTCGTCACCGGCGACGAACCGAACCTGTGGACGGTGTTCTCTGCGGCACTCGCCGTGCTCGTCGGCGTGGCCATCGTCGTCGCGCCCTGGCTGGTGCGCCTCACCCGCGACCTCGCCGACGAACGCGCAGCGCGGGTGCGCGAGGCCGATCGCGCCGAGATCGCAGCGCACCTGCACGATTCCGTGCTGCAGACCCTGGCACTCATCCAGCAAAAAGCCGATCCGGCGAGCGAAGCCTCCCGTCTGGCGCGGGCACAGGAGCGCGAACTGCGCGACTGGCTCTTCGCCGGATCACCCGGAGCATCCGTCGATCTAGCAGACGAACTGCGTCGCATCGCCGCGGTGATCGAGCAGGAGTATGTCGCTCACATCGACGTCGTCGCCGCCGGCCAGAGCCCGAGCAGTGTGCCCGATGCCCTGCTCGGCGCAGCGCGCGAGGCGATGCTCAACGCGGCCAGGCACGCCGGCGGCACCGTCTCCGTGTACCTCGAATCCTCGCAGACCGCCGTCGAACTCACCGTGACGGACCGCGGACCCGGCCTGAACCTCGACGACATCCCTCACGACCGGATGGGTGTGCGCGATTCCATCCTCGGACGGATGCGACGGATCGGAGGTACCGCCGAACTCCGCCCGGGCCCCGGCGGTACCGGAACCGAAGTCCGCCTCCTCCTCCCCCTCACCGACGGAGCACTCCATGCCGACACCTGAACCGACGAGCACCGAACTCACCGTGGTCATCGTCGATGACCACTCGATCTTCCGGTCCGGCCTCCGCGCAGACCTGGCCGGCGACATCCGCGTCCTCGGTGAAGCGGCCACCGTCGACGAGGCCGTCGACCTCGTCACCGCGACCCAGCCGCAGGTCGTTCTTCTCGACGTGCACCTCCCCGGTGGAACCGGCGGGGGCGGTGCCGAGGTGATCCGCCGTTCGGCGACGCATGCTCCGCACACCCGGTTCTTGGCCCTGAGCGTGTCGGATGCCGCCGATGACGTGGTCACCGTCATCCGGAGCGGCGCCCGCGGTTACATCACGAAGAGCGCATCAGGGGCTGACGTCTCGAATGCCGCACGCCGCGTCGCCGACGGCGACGCCGTTTTCTCGCCACGGCTGGCCGGATTCGTGCTCGACGCGTTCGGTGCCGTCACCGGAGAGACGGCCGAGGCGTCTGACGAGCTCGACCGGCTATCTGCCCGCGAGCAGGAGGTGATGCGGCTCATCGCGCGAGGGTACGCATACAAGGAGGTCGCGTCGGCGCTCTTCATCTCGGTGAAGACCGTGGAAACCCACGTGTCGAGTGTGCTGCGCAAACTGCAGCTCTCATCGAGGCACGAGCTGACCGCGTGGGCACTCGAACGGAAACTCCTGTGACACCCCTCGCCACTAGGCTGACCGCATGAGTGACGCCACCCAGCCACCCGTCCCCCCGGCAGAGCCCAGCGCTCCGCCCCTGAATCCCGACCAGCACGGCCCCGACCAGCACGGTCAGCAGCAGGCGCAGCCGTATCAGAGCCAGTCGCACCACGGTCAGCCGTACCCGCAGCAGGGCCAGGCGTACTCGGGCCAGGCGTACCAGCAGCAGAGCCAGCCGTACCCGGGCCAGACATACCAGCAGCAGGGCCCTTACCCGCAGGCACCCTACGGGCAGGTTCCTCCCGGCTACCAGCAGCAGGGCTACTTTCCGCCGCCGTACGACCCGGAAGCGAAGAGCCGGATCGCCGCCGGACTGTTCGGGATCTTCCTCGGCGCTTTCGGCGTGCACCGCTTCTACCTCGGCTACGTCGGCCTTGGCCTCGTGCAACTGCTCCTCACCGTGCTTTCGTTCGGAGTGCTCGCGGTGGTCAGTTCGCTCTGGGGCCTCATCGAGGGCATCATGATCCTCGCCCGATCGAGCGGGTTCGTCACCGACGCGACCGGCCGGCCACTCCGCGACTAGCTGTACTGAGGCGCTGGCGGCATCACACACGCCGCCCCGCGACCAGCGGCATCCGCTCGTGCCACGTGACGCGAAAAATTTCACCTGCGCGCCAAGTGATGCCACTAGCCTGACCTCATGACGACGAACGCCAGCGACGGAACACCCGCGACCGTCGCGCCCGCTCTCTCGGAGGCACCCTCGAACATCAGCCCGAAACGGGTCTTCGCGTGGGGCCTGTGGGACTGGGGCTCTGCGGCGTTCAACGCAGTCGTGACCACGTTCGTCTTCACGGTGTACCTCACCTCCGACGCGTTCGGCGGCGAAGCTGTTGTTTCTGCCCAGCTCGGCTGGGCGCTCGCAGGCGCCGGTCTGCTCATTGCCGTGCTCGCACCGGTCACCGGCCAGCGGTCGGACAGTTCCGGGCGTCGCAAGTTCTGGCTGGCCGTCAACACCTACATCGTCGTCGCCCTGACCGCTGCCATGTTCTTCGTCGCCCCTGAGCAGCAGTACCTCTGGCTCGGCCTCTTCCTCGTCGCCGCCGGCAACGTCTTCTTCGAGTTCGCGGGCGTCAACTACAACGCCATGCTCGCCCAGGTCTCCACGCCTCGGACCGTCGGGCGGGTATCGGGCATCGGCTGGGGCCTCGGCTACCTCGGCGGCATCGTGCTCCTGCTCATCGTGTACTTCGGTCTCATCCAGCCCGAGGTCGGGCTGTTCGGGATCACCAGCGAGAACGCCATGGACATCCGGGTCACCGTGCTCATCTCGGCGATCTGGTTCGGGGTCTTCGCTCTGCCCGTTCTGCTCTCGGTTCCCGAATACAAAGGCGTCGGGGCTCGCCGGGCGAGGATCGGCTTCTTCGCGTCCTACCGCCGGCTGTTTGCCGACATTTCGCGGCTCTGGCACGAGAGCCGCCAGACCGTGTACTTCCTCATGGCGAGCGCTGTCTTCCGTGACGGCCTCGCCGGGGTCTTCACCTTCGGCGGCGTGCTCGCCGCCGGCTCGTTCGGCTTCTTAGCGGGCGAGGTCATCGTCTTCGCCATCGCCGCCAACGTCGTCGCCGGCATCTCGACGATGACCGTCGGACTGCTCGATGACCGGATCGGAGCGAAACCGGTGATCATGGCATCCCTCGTCGGACTCGTCATCGCGGGACTCGCGGTCTTCTTCTTCCACGATGGCGGCCAGGTCGTCTTCTGGACGTTCGGTCTGGCGCTATGCCTGTTCGTCGGACCGGCGCAGTCGGCATCCCGGTCGTTCCTGGCCCGTCTCATCCCGGCCGGACGCGAGGGAGAGGTGTTCGGTCTGTACGCCACGACGGGGCGCGCAGTGTCGTTCCTCGCCCCGACCGCTTTTGCCCTCTTCGTGACCTTCGGCGGCGCCCAGTACTGGGGCATCCTCGGCATCATTCTTGTCATTTTCGTCGGACTTCTGCTGCTCATCCCGGTGAACGCACACCAGCAGAAGCTGACGTAGGCTCGCTGCCGTCGGCGGAAAGATAGGATCTCTGCATGGCGGTCACCGACGAGGCAATTCTCAAGATCAAAGAGATGATCATCTCGGGTGCGCTCGGTCCCGGCGACCGATTGCCCCCTGAGAAGGAACTGTCCGAGCGGCTCGGACTGTCGCGCAGCTCGATGCGCGAAGCCGTGAAGGCCCTCGAGGTGATTCGCGTGCTCGACGTCCGCCGTGGCGATGGCACCTATGTCACCTCGCTCGAACCCCGCCTTCTGCTCGAGGCGATGTCGTTCGTGGTCGACCTGCACGACGATTCCTCGATTCTCGAGCTGTTCGCCGTGCGACGCATCCTCGAACCGGCGGCGGTCGCGCTTGCCAGCGGACGGATGACCGACAGCGCGATCGCCTCACTGCGCTCGCAGATCGAGGCCGTCGACAACAGCACGGATGTCGAGGGGCTCGTCGCCCACGACCTCGAGTTCCACGGTGCAATCGTCGCGATCGCAGGAAACGGGTACCTCACCAGCCTCATCGAATCGCTCTCGAGCCACACCGTGCGAGCCCGCATCTGGCGGGGTCTCACCCAGGAGAACTCGGTCGGACGCACCCTCGCCGAGCACCGCGCCATCGTCGACGCGCTCGAACGCGGAGACGCCGAGCTTGCCCAGGCGCTCACCGTCGTGCACATCTCGGGCGTGGAGCAGTGGCTCCGGGATGCGGTCGCCTGAGCCCCGCTCCTGCCGCCCCGCCCACATTCACTCGAACCCTGCAAATTCAGGAGATTCTGACCGACACGCCGCACGAGAGCGCTCTCATGCGGCGTGTCGCACAGGATCTCCTGAATTTGTCGCCCAACCCCGACAGTGCAGCTCCACGCAGGCAGCAGGCAGCGGGCACGCAGGCAGCAGGCGACAGCAGACGACGGATGCCGCTACGCCAGCCCCCGGGCAACCGCCGCATCGAACTCCGCCGACGACCGGTCGCTGACCTCGTGCTGCAGCGCTTCCAGCAGCACGCGGGGCGCCGCGGTGAAACAGGTGACGCCGTGCAAAGCCAGATCGACGATGTCGCCCGGACTCCGCAGGCTCGCGGCGAGCACCTCGGTGCCGCTTGCGGCCACCAACTCCTGCATGACGGAGATCTCGGAGAGTCCGTCCCTCCCCGCGTCGTTCAGACGCCCGAGGTACGGGGCGATATACCGGGCACCGAGCGTCGCAGCGGCGAGCGCCTGCGCAGGCGAGTACACGGCGGTCACCAGCACGTCGGCGCCGCGTCTGGCGAGAGCGGATGCCGCGGCGAAACCGATTCGCGTCGCAGGCACCTTCACGACAGCCTTGTCGCCGAGCGTGAGGATCGCATCCGCGTGTCCGAGCATCTCGGCCGTCGTCGCACCCCATGCCTGAAAAAAGATCTCCCGAGCGCCCTCCGCATCCCATCGGGCATAGAGCTCGGGAATGTCCGTCACCGTTCTGCCGCCCCGCTCGAGGATCGTCGGGTTGGTCGTCACGCCGTGCACGAGCCCGTCAGCCAGCAGTTCAGTGACCGCATCGACGTCGGCACTGTCGGCATAGAAACGGGGAACTGTCGTCATGGCTGCACCTTCGCGGTCGGGTTCTCGTCCGGGCAGCGTATCAAGTTCAGCCCGCAGGAACCTCACAGGCTGGCCCACCTGTCCGCTAATGTAATGACAGGCAAGAGGGCATCCATGACGGATGCCCGCGATGGGCGCAACGCCCTGCGAAAGGCAAGAATGAGCCAGACACAGTCGTCGGCATCCGCGCCAGGCGGCGTGCTGATCGTCGGCAGCATCACCGCAGACCTCACCACGTTCTCCTCCCGGCTGCCGGCCAGGGGGGAAACCATCCTCGGTGACGACTTCACCCTCGTGCTCGGCGGCAAGGGCGCGAATCAGGCCGTCGCGGCCGGGCTCGCCGGAGGCCACGCGCACATGGTCGGCTGCGTCGGCACCGACCTCTTCTCCGACCTCGTGACCGGTGGACTGCGTGATGCCGGCGTGCACATCGACCACGTCGTCGCTGTCCCCGGTCCGACGGGGATCGCCCACATCAGGGTCGACGACTCGGGCGAGAACGACATCGTCATGGTTCCGCTCGCCAATTCCTCCCTCAGCGAGACACAGATCGACGCCGCGTTCGACGCACTCGGCTCGACCTGCCGGGTACTGCTCACCCAGCTCGAGATCCCATGGGCACTCACGCAGTACGCCATCCGCAAAGCGCACGACTCCGGGCTCACCGTCGTGCTCGACCCTGCACCGGCCGCAACGCTCGACGAGAGCATCTGGCCATTGGTCGATATCGTGACGCCCAACGAGACCGAAGCGTCGATCCTCACCGGCATCGCCGTCACCGACGAGGCATCCGCCATCGAGGCCGGGCGCTGGTTCACAACACGAGGGGCGACAAGCGCGCTCATCACGATGGCCGCAGCGGGCGCCGTGCTCGTCACCGCCGACAGCGTCGACCGCTTCGACTCCATCCGGGTGGACGCGGTCGACACCACAGCAGCAGGCGATGCATTCGCCGGCTACCTCGGTGCGTCGCTCGCCGACGGATTCGACATCACGGATGCCATCCGTCGCGCCATCGCTGCCGGCGCGCTCACCGTCACCAGACGCGGCGCCTCCCCCAGCCTCCCTCACCGGGACGACGTCGACGCCCTCGCCGCGTCACAGAATGCGGGCATCCGATGAGAAGCACTCACACCACGATCAATCCGCAACTCTCGCGGATCATCTCAGAGACCGGGCACACCGACCTTCTCGTCGTCACGGACGCCGGCCTTCCGATCCCTGCCGGGTCCGAACGCGTCGACCTCGCATACCGGCCAGGCGACCCAGCGTTCTTCGACGTTCTCGACACGGTACTCGCCGAACTCGTCGTCGAAGGGGCCATCGTCTCGGCCGAGGTGGAGGAGCACAGCCCTGCCGTTCTGCAGGGGCTCCGCGAACGGCTCGAGCCGCTCGGCGTCACCATCGAACTCGTCCCGCACGCCGCGTTCAAGCTTCGGACCCACGACGCCCGCGCGTTCGTGCGCTCCGGCGAATTCACCCCGTACGCCAACGTCATCCTCCAGGCTGGCGTCGCGTACTAATCCTGCTCAGAATCGACCCCAGTGACTCTCACCACCGACCCTCCTGCCGACCACCGTGCCGACGTCGACCGCGGCACCGCCGCAGACATCGACCGGCAGGCTCCCGTGCCGATGTACCACCAGCTCAAGCATCGGATCATCGACGACATCGCCCGGCTCGGTCTGCGCCCCGGCGACCTGCTGCCAGGAGAGCACCGCCTCTGTGAGCAGTTCGGGGTGTCACGCACGGTTGTGAGGCAGGCGCTCTCGCAGCTCGAACACCAGGGAGTGATCGAACGGGTGAAAGGCAAGGGCACGTTCGTCGCCCACCAGAAGACGCCGGAGAGCCTGGTCCACACCCTGACCGGTCTCTACGAAGAGGTCGCCGCCCGCGGCGGTCACGTGCACAGCGATGTGCGCATGCAGCAGGTCGCTCCTGCCAGTGACGAGGTGGCGGATGCCCTCAGCGTCGCGCCAGGCGCACCCGTCGTCGTCATCGAACGACTCCGGCATGTCGACGACGAGCCATGGTCCTGGTCGACGACGTACCTCCCGCACCAGATCGGCCTGCTGGTGCTCGACGCCGACCTGCGCGACCAGTCGCTTTACGCGCTTCTCGCGACCCACGGCATCCGAGCGGTTCGCGGCGTGCGCTCCGCCGAGGCCACATCGGCGACCGAGGAGCAGGGCGCTCTGCTCGGGGTGGGTAGCGGACAGGCGCTGCTCGTTCTGCGCAGCGTCGGCTACGACGAGAACGACCGGCCGATGGAGTATTTCGTCGCGTACCATCGCGGCGATCGCAGCAGGTTCGAGTTCCATCTGAACGCCTCAGCAGACGATCCCAGTACGGCGTCTCTGCGTCACACCCGACTGGGCTGAGTATCGATACATCCAGTTAGCCTGTAATTACATGTGACATGTAATTACAGGCTAAAGTAGGAACAGCAGCACCGCGGCTGCGCCGACCGAGGAGAGACCGTGCCGTCCTATTCCGCCCTTCCCGTGCCGCCGATGAGCATCCGTTTCGACCCAGCGGGCGGAACTCTCCAGCCCGAGGGACCGACGCTGACTCGTCGTATGTCTGACCTCGATGGGCTCTTCCGCGATCACGCCGCCTGGGAACAGGCCGTCGCAGACGGCGATCCGGTCGTCTACTCCGTGGTCTCGTCACGGGTGCCCGAGGTGGAGCGAGAACTGCCGCAGTCGATCACGACCATCCAACCGGGCGCGACGGCCGGCGAACTCTGGATGACGAAAGGGCACCAGCACCCCAACCACCAGGGTGAAATCTACCTCGGCATTTCCGGCCACGGCGGACTGCTTCTGTTCAACGGCACCGAAACCGAATGGGTCGACATGACTCCAGGGACGATCGGCTACATGCCGCCAGGCTGGGCGCACCGCAGCATCAACGTCGGCGACGAACCGTACTCGTTCCTCGCCGTGTACCCCGGGGGCGCCGGCCACGACTACGGCTGGGTGCTCGAACACGGGATGGGTCGGCGCGTTCTCTCCGGTGCATCCGGCGTCGAATTCGTCGACTACGACGCGAGCTGATCGACATGATCCTCGCCCACGACCTCGGAACGACAGGCAATAAGGCCTCCATGCACACCGACGACGGTCGCCTGGTCAGCGCCGTCACCGTGACCTATCCGGCGCACTTCGCCGACGGCGGTCTCGCTGAACAGGACCCGGAGGACTGGTGGAACGCGGTCGTCCAGGCCACGAGGGATCTCCTCGCCCGGTCAGAGGTCGACCCGAGCCAGGTCACCGGGCTCGCGATCAGTGGCCAGATGATGGGCGCAGTATTGCTCGACGCCGAATACCGACCGGTGCGCCCGGCCATCATCTGGGCCGACACCCGCAGCAGCGCACAGACAGCGGCGCTCGAGGCCGTGATCGGGCAGGGCAGGGCGTACTCGCTGCTCGGCCACCGCCTCAACCCCACGTACTCACTCGAGAAGATCATGTGGGTGCGCGACAACGAACCCGACGTCTTCGCTCGCGTGCGTCACTTCTGCGTCGCCAAGGACTTCGTTCTCCACCGGCTCACCGGCCGCCTCGCCACTGACCGGTCGGATGCCTCAGCGACGAACGCGTACGACCAGGGCCGCGGCGCCTGGTCTCCTGACATGCTCGCAGCAGCGGGCCTCGATGCGTCCCTGTTCCCCGAAGTCCTCGAGTCGACGGCCATCGTGGGCACCCTGACCGCGGCCGCGGCGAACGCCACCGGACTGCCAAGGTCGACCCGGGTCGTGATGGGCGGAGGGGATGGCCCCATCGCGGCCGTCGGCGCCGGAATCGTCGCGCCGGAAGACGGAGCATACGTCTGCCTCGGCACCTCGTCGTGGATCTCGTTCGCGAGCGACACCCCGGTCTACGACCCCCTCATGCGAACGATGACCTTCGACAACGTCGTGCCGGGGAGTTATGTGCCGACGGCCACGATGCAGGCAGGCGGAGCTGCACTCGCCTGGGTGTCCGAACTGCTCAACCCGCACCCGTCGAGCGCTGCGCTCTCCGCCCTCGTCGCCGACGCGTCGACAGCCGGCGCCTCGACCAGCGGCCTGTACTTTCTTCCCTATCTCCTCGGCGAACGATCGCCGTACTGGGACCCGGATGCCGCGGGTGCGTTTCTCGGGATCGGCAGGCACCACGGGCGCGCAGCGATGACCCGTGCGGTCCTCGAGGGCGTCGCGTTCAACCTGCTCAGCTGCATCCAGGCCTTCCGCGAAGCCGGAGCGGTCGTCGACCGTATCGACGCCATCGGTGGGGGCGCGGCGAGCGACGTCTGGCTGCAGATCCTGGCCGACGTCTGGGGTGTTCCCGTGCGCAGGCGCACGATCGTCGAGGAGGCGAACAGTCTCGGTGCCGCCGTCACCGCAGCCGTCGGACTTGGCCTGGTCGACGACTTCGGTGCGGCACGTGGCCTGTCCGAAGCCACGGCGGAATTCGTCCCGGACGACTCCCGCCACACCGACTATCTCGGCCGCCACCGGGTCTTCCTCGACGGGTACGCCAGCCTCGAGACCTGGAATTCCGGCAGGACCCGCTCCTGATGGGCGGCGTCCTCGCCACAAGCAGGTCCTTCTCCTCCGGTTCCCAGGACCTCGTCGGGACACTCGCCGCGGCCGGCCACACGCTCACAGTCGCCGGCTCCGGTCACGACCTCGACGAACTCCGACCGATGCTCGCGGATGCCGTCGCGTGGATCGCCGGGACCGGCCCGGTCACCGCCGCCCATCTCGACGCTGCGCCTCACCTCCGGGTGGTCGCCCGCTACGGTGTCGGCTACGAAGCCGTCGATCTGAAGGCGGCCGCCGACCGCGGCATCATCGTCACCAACACACCCGGCGCGAACAGCGGCGCCGTCGCCGACCACGCCGTCGGCCTCATGCTCGCCGTGCTGCGCGGAACGACCGAGGGTGACCGGCGGGTGAGAGCCGGAAACTGGTCGGTCCTCCGGGGGCGCGAGCTCGGCTCACTCACCGTCGGCATCGTCGGCTTCGGACGTATCGGGCAGGGTGTCGCCCAGCGGCTGAGCGGCTTCGGTTCCCGTGTCGTCGCGCACGATCCGTGGCTCGACGACGACGCGTTCCTGACTGCCGAGCAGATGGATATCGCAAAGATGGCCTCCGCCTGCGACCTCGTCACTCTTCACGCGCCAGGCGGAAACGTGATCGTGGATGCCGGCTGGCTGGCATTCGCCCGCCCCGGGCTGGTTCTCGTCAACACGGCCAGGCCGGACCTCGTCGACGAGGGTGCGGTGGCCGCAGCGCTGAGAAGCGGAGCGATCGGCGGCTTCGCTGCGGACACCCTCGCCGGGGACACGAGCGGATTGCCGTCACCGCTGCTCGCTGCCGACCTCGCCGACCGCGTGGTCGTGACTCCCCACTTCGGCGCCCAGACCATTGAAGCCGTCGACGGCATGGGATCCATCGCCGTCGCCAACGTGCTCGCCGTGCTCTCCGACACGACTCCACCCAACCCTGTCTCCTGAAAGGCTGAGCATGTCGCTCGATACCCTGAAATCCACTCGTGTGCTCGCGGTGCTCCGCGCGCCGAGCGCCCAGAGTGCCATCCTCGCTGCAGACGCGCTGGTCGAGGGAGGGGTGACGGGGCTCGAGATCACGTTCTCGACACCGGATGCTCCCGCCGTGATCCGCGCACTCGACGAGAAGTACGGAGACCGGATCTATCTCGGCGCCGGCACCGTCACGACGTCGCAGCAGGCCGAGCAGGCCGCTGATGCCGGTGCGCGATTCCTGGTGAGCCCCGGTACCCGCGAGAACCTCACTGCCGCGATGAAGGCCACAGGTCTCACCGTGATGACCGGAGCCCTGAGCCCCAGTGAGGTGATGGCCGCTGTCGAGTACGGCACGGACGTGGTGAAGGTGTTCCCCGCGTCGCTGGGTGGACCCGCCTACCTGCGGGCCCTGCGCGGCCCGTTCCCCGATCTGCCTCTGATGCCGACGGGCGGGGTCACCCCGGAGAACATCGACGAGTGGTTCGCTGCCGGCGCGATTGCGGTCGGCGCCGGGGGCGACCTGTGCTCCACTGCCGCCCTCGCCACCGGGGACTGGGCCGAGATCACCCGGCGCGCACAGCTCTTCTCGACGGTGGGCGTCCAGGCATGACCGGCCACATGGGCTTCGTCGGAGTGAGCACATCCGGGTCATCCATCAGAACGATTTTTCCGCGGTGGGCGGAGATCCTCGACCTGCCCACCCGCACGCTCATCGGGCACGATCTGCCACTGGATGCCACGGCCGCCGACTACCGCGCGCTGGTCGAAACGATCCGGGACGACCCCGACCATCTGGGCGCGCTCGTCACCACACACAAAATGGGTCTGTTCGAAGCGGCATCCGACCTGTTCGACGAACTCGACTCGTTCAGCACCCTCTGCGGCGAGATCTCGAGCATCTCGAAACGCGACGGGCGACTGCTCGGGCACGCCAAGGATCCGATCACAGCGGGCCTCGCTGCGAGCGAGTTCCTGCCTCCCGATCACTTCGCTGCGTCCGGTGCCTCCGTGCTCATCCTCGGGGCGGGCGGCGCAGGCACCGCCCTGAGCTGGTACCTCAGCGAACGGGCCGACCGACCCGGCTCGATCATCGTCACAGACACCAGCCAGTCCAGGCTCGACCACCTGCGCGACGTCCACAGCAGGCGGGGCACGCCGGAGGGCCTTCTCCGTTACGTCCTCACCTCTGACCCCGACGTCACCAGAAGCATCCTGGCGACTCTGCCCGCCGCGAGCCTCGTCGTGAACGCGTCCGGTCTCGGCAAGGACCGTCCGGGGTCACCGGTTCCCGACGGCGCGGCGTTCCCGACCGGTGCGTACGTGTGGGAGTTCAACTATCGCGGGAGCCTCGAGTTCCTCGCCCAGGCGCGCGAGCAGCACGCATCCGCCGGTCTGATCATCGTCGACGGCTGGAGGTACTTCATCCACGGCTGGAGTCAGGTCATCGCCGAGGTGTTCTCGGTCGAACTCACCGACGAACTGCTCGACCGGCTCACCGCCGCAGCGGAAGCCCGATGACCAGCCCCGGCGGATTCGTTCGTACGGTACTCGGCGACGTTCCCGCAGGCGACCTCGGCCGGGTCAACTATCACGAGCATCTCTTCCAGGTGTCGCCTTTGCTTCCCGGTGATGAACTCACCGACGAACCCGCGTCACAGACCGAGGCAGCGGCGTTGCATGCGAGCGGCTTCGACACGATGGTCGATGCCACCCCTGTCGGTCTCGGCCGCAACCCCGAGGCGCTCGCCCGAATCTCGCGCGTAGCGGGCCTCACGATCGTCGCAACGACCGGCGCTCACCGCGACGCCCACTATGCCGGCGACGCCTGGCTGCGCGAGTTCAGTGAAGAGGAACTCGCGGCGCTCTTCACCGGTGACCTGACGACCGGGATGCCGCTCGCAGACGGCGAGGTCCAGCCGGCGCTCGGTCCAGGCACCGGTCCGGTACGCGCGGGAGTGCTCAAGGCCGGTATCGACTACTGGAGCATCTCGCCGTTCGAGAACACGGTGCTGCGCGCTGTGGCTTCGGCCCATCGCACGACGGGTGCCCCGGTGATGGTGCACCTCGAGTTCGGAACCGCCGCCCACGAGGTGCTCGACCTGCTTGAGGGCCTCGGGGTCCCGCCGGCGAGGGTCGCCCTCGCTCATGCGGACAGGAACCCGGATGCCGGGCTGCATCTCGAACTCGCCGCCCGTGGAGCGTTGCTGGGCTACGACGGCATGGCCAGGTCACGGACCAGGACAGACGCCGAGCTGCTCGACCTGACAGCAGAGGTCGTGGCCGGCGGTGGCACTCTCCTGCTCGGCGGCGACGTCGCGCGGCGGTCGAGGTACGTGGCGTACGGCGGGATGCCGGGACTCGCCTACCTCGGTGAACGCTACCTGCCGCGCCTGGCCGAACGGATCGGCGCCGACGCGCTCGACGGCATCCTCACCGTCAACCCGCACCGGTGGCTCAGCTGGGACGCCCGCTGACCGCCGCGTCTGTCACCCGGCCTGATCGGTGAGGTCCGACCAGAGCGCATCGGGAATCTCGACGGCCATCCTTTCCACGTTCTCTCGCATCTCATCGGGGTCGGCTGAACCGACAGCCACTGACCGCACGACCGGGTCGCGCAGACTGAATTGCAGTGCTGCCGCCGGCAGTTCGACGCCGTGCGCTGCACACACGGCCGCGATCCGGTGCGCACGGTCGAGCATGGCGGGCGGTACAGGACCGTATTCGAAGTGCGCATCCGCACGGGGTTGCGGCGTGGCCAGCAGCCCGGAGTTGAAGACGCCGACGGCAACCATGCCGACCCCGTGCTCGTCGCACAGCGGTGAGAGTGACGCCGCCGTCGAATCGAGCAGGGTGTAACGGTTCGAGACCATCAGAAGGTCGATGTCGCTGTGTTCGACCGCTGAGCGAAGGATGCCGACGTCGCTCGTCCCGACGCCGACGGCGCCGACGAGACCGCTCTCGCGCAATCCGGCCAGCGCCGCGAGAGCCCCAGAGATCGATGCCCCTGTTTCGCTCTGTTCCGCCCGATACTGTTCGGGGTCGTGGAGGTAGAGGATGTCCACCCGGTCGAGACCCAGCCGCTCCAGGGAGTCATCGAGGCTGCGACGGATGCCGTCGGCCGAGTAGTCCCACCTCCGTCTGGCCGTCGACGGAACGACGAACCAGGTGTCGTCGGGTTCGCCCGCCCGCTCCGGCGTGGGTTCGAGCAGACGCCCGACCTTCGTGCTGAGCAAGAACTCATCGCGTGGTTTGGAGCGGAGGAACGCCCCGATGCGCCGCTCGGACAGGCCGAGCCCGTAGTGCGGCGAGGTGTCGTAGGAGCGGATGCCGAGATCCCAGCAGGTCTCCAGTGTCGCACGAGCCTGTTCGTCGCTCACGGCGTGGAACAGATTCCCCAGCGAGGCGCCGCCGAAGGTCAGGCGGCCGTGGTCGACGCGGTCGAAGCCTGTCACAACGCATCCTCTCGGGAACAGCGCAGCCCCTCCCCCGGGTGAACGGGGAAGGGGCTGAGCACTGTGATCGGTCCTACTGGTAGAGAACCGACGCGATCTCTTCGTCTTCCATGTTCTCGGCGTCGTACCAGAAGTAGCCGGTGTCGATGACTTCCTCAGGGGTGTCGCCCTGGATGATGTCGTAGGCCGCCTGAACGACCTCCTCGCCGATACCGATCGGGTTCTGGGTGATGGCGCCGGCCATGACACCGTTGGTGATGGCGTCGATCTGAGCCTGGCCGGAGTCGAATCCGACGACGGTCAGTTCGCCCTCGCCGAGGCCGAGCTCACCGACAGCGTTGACGACGCCGATGGCCGAACCCTCGTTGGTGCCGTAGATGCCCTTGAGGTCCGGGTGCGCCTGGATCATGGCCTTGGCGATGTCAGCCGACTTGAGGTGGTCGCCGTCACCGTACTGGATGTCGACGATCTCGATGTCGGGGTATTCCGCTTCCATCTGATCGACGAATCCGTCACGCCGCTCCACACCGGTGGAGTTGATCTGGCTGTGGCCGACGATCGCGACCTCGCCCTCTCCGCCGATGAGCTCGGCCATGTGGTCGGCAGCGAGTGCACCGGCGCCGAGGCTGTCGGTCTTCGCGATGCTCTGGCCGTATTCGCTCGAGCAGCCGGCGTCGAATTCGACGATCGGGATGTCGGCCGATTCAGCCGACTCGTAGAGCGGGATGCAGGCCTCGGGGTCGAGGGCTGCGAACCCGATGGCATCCGGCTTCTTGTCGATGGCCGCCTGCAGCATCTGCAGCTGGCCGTCGATCTCGGTCTCGGCTGCGGGTCCGTCGAAGGTCACCGTCACACCGAGCTCTTCTGCCCGCTGCTCGGCGCCCGTCTTCACGGCCTGCCAGAACTGGTGCTGGAAGCCCTTCGAGACGAGGGCGATCGTGATGTCGCCGTCTCCGGATGCGGCGTCGTCTGTCGTTCCGCCGCCGCCACCGTTCGAACAGCCGGCGAGGCTGAGTGCCACAGCGGCCGCAGCCGCGAGGACTGCGACTTTTTTACCTGTTTTCATCGAATAACTCCATTGTTCGTTCGGGGCCAGCCGGGGGGCTGACTCGGCCATGCTATTTCGTTCGAGGGACCGTATGTGGCGAAAGTACATGTAGATACAAGATCGTTATATCTCCCGTGATCTCGCCGATGCAATCGATTTCGCGATCGGCTGGAGAAGAGCAGCCCGGCCTCTCGGGTACTGCAGCCCTTCCCGGCTTTGTGAGCGGCCTACGAGACCGATCTCCGCTGGCGGAGGGTGTCGGTAAAGACGGCGATGAGGATGACGACACCGACGACGACGTTCTGCCATTCGGTTTGGATCGACATGATCCGCAGCCCATTGATGAGGACGCTCATGATCAGGGCACCGATGACGGTTCCCATGATCGAGCCGCGGCCTCCGAGAAGGGACGTACCCCCGATGATCACGGCGGCGATCGCCTGGAGTTCGTATCCGACACCGATCTGCGGCTGTGCCGAGTCGAGTCTGGCGGCGATGACGACCCCGGCGAATCCGGTGAAGAGACCTGCGACCGTGTAAACCACGATCAGCCATTTGCGCGTGTTGACGCCGGAGAGCCGTGTGGCTTCTTCGTTGCTTCCGATCGCGAACGTGTAGCGACCGAACAGGGTCTTACTGAGCAGCAGGTACGCGACGATCGCGAGGAGGAAGAGGATGAGCACAGCGTTCGGGAGCCCGGGGATGAGCGTTCCGAGTGCGATGTTCTTGAAGCCCTCGACGCCGGAGAAGTAGATCGGGCGCACCCCGGAGATGACCAGAGCAAGACCCTGGGCGATGAGCATCATCGCCAGCGTCGCGATGAACGGCGGCAATTTGAGGATGGCGATGTTCACGCCGTTGATGAAGCCCATCAGGCAGCCGGTCAGCAACCCGCCGAGCACGCCGACGATGAGTGGCAGCTCCATGTTCACGAGGAAGATGCCGGTCATCACGGCGGCGAGCGTCATTCCTGTTCCGATGGAGAGGTCGATGCCGCCGGTGATGATGACGAACGTCGTTCCCAGCGCGAGGATGCCGATGACGGCGGTCGCCAGCAGGATGCTCGAGATGTTCGACCAGCTGAAGAAGTTGTTGCTGGCGATCGAGAAGAAGACCACCAGAACGATGAGCGTTCCGAATGCCAGCGACTGCTGGAGCTTGGCGCGCAGGAAGGTCAGCGCCCCGCCGCTTTTGGCAGGAGCCGAACCGCCCGTTGTCGGGTTCTTGTCAATGACAGGAGATGCGTTCATTGCTGTGTCTACTCTTTCTCGTCGCCCATGTTGGTCGCATAGTCCATGATCTTCGCCTGGCTCGCGTCTTCGTTGTTGAGGATGCCGGTGATGCGGCCGCCCGCCATCACGACGATCCGGTGGGACAGGCGCAGAACTTCAGGAAGCTCGGACGAGATCATGATGATCGACTTGCCCTGAGCGACCAGGTCGTTGAGCAGCCGGTAGATCTCCTCCTTCGCTCCCACGTCGATGCCTCGGGTCGGTTCGTCGAAGATGAGGATGTCGCAGTCGCGCGCCAGCCATTTGGCGATGACGACCTTCTGCTGGTTGCCGCCAGACAGATTCTTGGTGATCTGCTGGATCGACGGGGTCTTGATCCGCAGCGATTCGACATATCCGCGGGACTTCTGCTTGCCCTTGCCCGGGCGCATGAAGCCGAGAGGCCCGGTGTAGTCCTTGAGCGACGCGAGCAGGATGTTCGTGTTCACATCGCGCTCGAGCAGAAGGCCCAGCGCCTTGCGGTCTTCGGAGAGGTATCCGATTCCGTGAGCGACGGCATCGGCCGGTTGTGAGATCCGCACCTGCTTGCCCTGCACCGTGATGGTCGAGCCCTCTGAGGGGTCTGCCCCGATGATGGCACGGGCAACCTCGGTGCGACCGGCGCCCATGAGCCCGGCGAACCCGAGAATCTCTCCCCGCTTCAGTTCGAAGTTGATGTCCTTGAGCAGACGCCTGGTGCCCAGATTCTCGACCTTGAGTACGACGTCGTCATCGGCGTGCTCCCGCGCCTCCGGTCGCGCGCCCTCTTCGATGTGCCGCCCGACCATCATCTCGATGACGGTGGGGATGTCGATCTCGCCCTTGTCGAGGCTGCCGATGTAGCGGCCGTCACGGAGCACCGTCACCCGATCGGCGATGCGGCGCAGCTCTTCCATGCGATGGGAGATGTAGATGATTCCGGTGCCGCTGGCCTTCAGGCCCGCGATGAGGTGGAACAGGGTCTCGGTCTCTGAGTCGGTGAGCGCCGAGGTGGGCTCATCCATGATCAGCACCTTGGCGTCGAATGAGAGCGCCTTGGCGATCTCGACCATCTGCTGATGGGCGACGGTCAATTCGCCGACGCTCTGTCGTGCCCTCAGGTGGATGCCCAGCCGGGTGAGCAGCTCGTCGGTCTGCTTGTTGAGCTTGCGTTCGTTGACGAACCCCATCGTGCGGGGTTCACGACCGATGTAGATGTTCTGGGCGACCGTGAGGTGCGACATCAGGTTCATCTCCTGGTGGATGATGCTGATGCCGAGCTGCTGCGCCGTTCGCGGGCTGTCGATGTGGACTTCGGTGCCCTCGAGCACGATCGTGCCCGCGTCCTTGGCATAGATGCCGGAGAGGATCTTCATCAGGCTCGACTTGCCTGCGCCGTTCTCGCCGACGAGGGTGAGAACCTCACCGCGGTTCAATTCGAACTGCACGTCCTGGAGCGCCTGGACGCCCGGGAAGCTCTTGCTGATCCCGCTGACTTTCAACAGCTGTGTTGACACTCATTCACCTACTTCATCGGAGGGTGGAACTCGGGGGTCCCGGTCAGAATGATTCTGCCACGAAAATTCCCAAAGATCCGACCAATACCTGATAACGAATCGGCCGGACTACCAGTTGTACCCTAATGTATCTAATTCCGCAGCATCCGAATAGGGTGGATCCCACCCCGGCGGCCTGATCAGGCCGCTCCCTCACGTGAAAGGACACGATCGTGCTCATAGGCGCACACGCTCTCGTCTTCACCGGCTCATTCGAGCAGGCAGGATTGACCACAGCGATCGAGAAAACGAAGCAGGCCGGCTTCGACCTCATCGAGATCCCTCTGATGGACCCCGCAAACTTTGATCGGATGCTTGCCGCACGGCTGCTCCGCGACAACGACCTGGCCGTGAGTGCATCGCTGGGGCTCAGCGAGGCCACTGACCTGACAAGCGGCGACCCCGCCGTCGTCGCCGCAGGCGAACGGATGCTCGAGGAATGCATCGACATCGTGCAGGCGATGGGCGGCACCCGGTTGTGCGGCGTGATCTACAGTGCAATGAAGAAGTACATGGAGCCGGTCACCGCTTCGGGCCGGGCATCGAGTGCCGCCGCCCTCGGCCGGCTGGCATCCCGGGCAGAAGACGCAGGAGTCCACCTGTCACTCGAGGTCGTCAACAGGTATGAGACCAACGTGATGAACACCGGCAGGCAAGCGCTCGGATTTCTCGACGAGATCGGCCACTCCAACGTGTCTGTGCACCTCGATACGTACCACATGAACATCGAGGAATCGGACCTCTACACCCCCGTGCTCGACGTCGACACGCGCCTCGGTTACGTGCACATCGGTGAGAGCCACCGCGGTTACCTCGGGTCAGGCACCGTCGACTTCGGGTCGTTCTTCCGTGGTCTTGCCCGGGTGTCGTACGACGGTCCTGTCGTCTTCGAGTCGTTTTCATCTGCGGTCGTGAACCAGGACCTCAGCCGCATGCTCGGCATCTGGCGCAACCTCTGGGACGACTCAGACGACCTGGCCGCGCACGCGAACCGGTTCATCCGCGACCAGCTGCGTGCGGTGGAGTCGATCAGCCTGCATTAGCCTCGCCTACCGAGAATCACTCGCACGCACGACAGGAGATCGCAGGGTGAGCAGGATGCGATCAGGCATCCGAGCCTGACGACCGTGCGACGCGTTACAACCCGTCGGCGACGGCCGCGGTGACCTGCAGCCACGCCTCGCGGGTCTGCGGCATGAGTACGTCGACGTTGAGCGGTCCACCACTCTGGAAGCCGGGGTCGTACGGCACCTCGAGCACCACGCGGGTGAGCGCAGCGAAGTGGGCGTGCAGGCGCTGGGTGAGCTCCGGCTGCACCGTGTCTCCCGGGGACGACAGGATGGTCACGGCCTTGCTGACCTTGTCCTGGTGACCCTTCTGGCGGAGGCCATCGAGCAGCCACGCGGCACTCGCCGCTGTCTCCTCGTTGACGGTCGTGACCACGACCAGCTGGTCGGCGGCGTCGACCGCTGCCTCCCAGTTCGACGCACGCATGTTGTTCCCGGTGTCGATCACGAGCACCCGGTAGAAGCGGCTGAGCGTGTGGTGGAGGCTCTTGAACGCGGCGGCATCGATCGTGGACGACGCGGCAGCATCCTCATCCGATGCCAGCACATCGAACTGTGCGTCACCCTGCGCCCGCACGTAGCTGTCGAGGTATCCGACGCGTGCCGACTTCACGTCAGCGAACTTGTCGAGGTCGCGCAGCAGGTCGACGGCGGTGTTCGAATGCCGTGAGGGTTGCGCCCGCCAGCCGAGCGTGCCTCTGGTCTCGTTGTTGTCCCAGGCGAGCGTCGACCCTCCACGATGGATGCCGAACGTCGCGGCCAGCAGGAGAGTCGCGGTGGTCTTGTGGGCACCACCCTTGGGATTGAGCACCACGATCGTGCGCGGACCACGCATGCTCCGCTGCACCCGCGAGATCGCGTGCCGGTGGGCGCGCTCGGCCTTGCCGGGTTTCGGCGAGATAAGCCCGCCGGTCATCCGGCGAACGACACGCTGCCAGCCCATCTTCGCCGGCCCGTCTGGAGCGGACGGCCGCGACTGGAGGAAGTCGTCGAGCGTCGGCGCTGCTTCGTCTGCGGCGTCTGCTGCCGGAGCAGGCACGAGCGCTGAACCCATCGATGCTGAGCCGGCCATGGCGAAGAGGGCATCGAGCCCCGGTGCCGGCTGGTCGGGCGCCGGGTCAGCGGGCGGGTTGCTGACGGATGTCTCCGACAGCGCTGGCGGGTCGACGTCGGCACCGACGGACGAATCGAAGCTTCCGCTGCCGGTCGGGCTCGCGTGCTGGTTGTCGTCGAGATGGCGTTGCTCGTCGTGCTCTGCACCGGTGGCGTCGTCGCCTGACTGCGTCGCTTCGGCCCGTCCGATGGTCTCGTCGAACGTCTGGAAGGTCGACCGGCGCGACGGCGCTGGCACGAAACCCTTCGCCTCGCCATCACCCAGGAGACTCGGAGCGACAGCGCCGGACGGGGTGTACGAGTCGTCCGAGGCGAATGAGTCGACCCCGAACGGCGGTGGCGGGATCACGGTCGCTCCGAACGAACTACCGCTTCCGGGCTCGACGGACGCAGGGGGCGCGTACGCACGGACCACCGTGTCATGCAGAGGGTCGAAATCTGGCTCTGGCTCCGGTCCTGGATCGGGCTCGGGCTCGGGCTCGACGGCGGTGACGCTCCGGTCATCTCCATGATCGGATGCCGGCTGGTCGCCCTCGAGCGGCGACTCGTCCTGGGCTCTCGACGTCGCCTCCGTCTCGGGGCTGTCGGTCGCGACCTGCGTCCCGCCGGATTCAGCGCCGCCGTCGGCGTCATCGTCGTTGTCGCCTCCGGTGGCGTCGTCGTCGGAATCGGCAACGACCTCAGCGAGCGTGTCGGCAGGAATCATCGGCCCGTCGGAGTCGACGGCCCCACCGGGGTGAACGATCAACGGATAGATGCCATCGAGATCGGTGGTGGCGACCCGCACCGGACGGTCGTGGGCAACAGCGATCTCGGCGACCCGGGCGATGATCGCTCCGCGCACGCCTTCGATGTCGTCGGCGTGCACGTCGCTCGTCTCCCCGTCGACGGTGACCGTTCCGGTTCCGTCGGCGCGGACGAGGGCGGTGATGTGAGGCTCTGTCGACTCGTCTGACACTCTGGTAACCGTTTTCTCTCCGAGGACGGTCAGCGCCCGTCTGGCGCTTCGCGACCCTTATCCGTGTACCAGTATCGCGGGTGCCACGTTCGGGGGCGCAATCCCCTTGCAATCAGGCGGATTCATGCCCCACGAGGCCTTTGCGCACGATCACGCAGCCGTACTTGCGTGTTTCGCCGGTTCGGATGATCACGTACGCGTCCTCAGCGTCGTCGTAAAAGTCGAAACGGTCGACGAATCGCACGTCGGCTTCGCCGATACCCGCCGCTGTCAGCAGTTCCTTCTGCACGTCGAGGACCGTGCCGTCAGCCGAGGTCATCAGGTCGACTGCAGGGCTGTCGTCGAGCGGCAGCACGCTTCGAACGGCTTCGAGCACTGCGGGCGAGGTCGTGCCAGGCAGCGTGATCAGCCGTTCGGCGAGGCGGGATGCCGGAAAGTGGGCGTCGACGATGATCACGGTGTCCGAGTGCCCCATCTCATCGAGGTGCATCAGCAGCTCGCCGGTCAGGAGGGGGTTGATGCCTGTCAGCATGCGTGGTTCCTTTCGCTGGTGTTCGTGGTCAGTGGATGCCGTACACCCGGGCGGCTGTGCCGCCGAGGATCGCGTCCTGCTCGGTCGGGCTGAGCTCGCCGATCAGGGCGGACATGACATCCCAGGTCGGCTGGTAACCACCGTCAGGAACGGTCATCGGCCAGTCGCCGCCGTGCATCAGCCGGTCAGCTCCGAAGGCGGCGAGCGCTGAGTCGAACACGTCACGCAGGGCGTCGACGGTGAAGGGGGCGTCGGGCCGACGCAGGGACGACAGCTTGCCGACCGTGTTGGGGAGGGCGGCGAACGCCGTCATGCTGTTCCGCCAGAACTCGACGTCGTCGCGGCCCCGAGGGGGTTTGGCGAGGTGGTCGAGCACGAGCGTGAGTTCGGGCAGGTCAGTCGCGAGGCGGGTAGCCCTGTCGAGGTGTCGAGGCCAGGCGTCGTGCACGTCGAACGTCAGTCCGCGTCTCGCGACCTCGGCGAGCGACGCCCGCACCACCGGGAGGTCGAGGAAATCGTCGCGGGGATCGTCATTGAGCAGGTGACGGATGCCGGAGAATCTCGGATGCTGCGACCACAGGTCGAGATCGCGGCCGGCGGCATCCGTGTCATCCAGTTGAACCCAGCCGACGACACCGAGCACCCACTCGTGCGCGTCTGCGACGTCGAGCATGAACTGCGTGTCGACCCGGGAATCCTCGGCCTGCACGAGAACGGCACCGTCCATGCCGGCGCGGCGGAGCTCGGGTTCGGCCTGCTCGGGCGTCCAGCTCGCGTAGAGGGAGCCGAATTGCGGGCCGAGCCAGCCGTATTCCGAGACGGTCAGGTCCCAGAGGTGCAGGTGCGCGTCGATGCGCCGGGGAGCGTTCATGCCGGGATGAGCCCCTTCTCGGCAAGCGTCGTCCAGAGTGCGTCTGGGATCGGTTCGACCATTCGCTCGGCATTCTGCTCGAGTTGCTCCGGTGTGCTGCCGCCGACCACGACCGAGTGCACCGTCTCCTCGCGGAGCGTGTACTGCAGGGCAGCGGCAGGCAGCGAAACGCCGAACTCACGGCAGACTCCGGCGATCGACCTGACGCGATCGAGCACGTCGGCGGGCACACCGCCGTATTCGTAGCGAGCGTCTGCACCCGGGTTGTCGGTGGCGAGCAGGCCCGAGTTGAAGACCGAGGCGTTCACGATTCCGACGCTGTGCTCCCTGCAGGAGGGAATGACCTCGGCCAGGGCCGGCTGCTCGGCGAGCGTGAACCGGCCGGCGACCATGAGCAGGTCGAGAGCGCCGGTGTTCGCCGAGGCGAGCAGCGCTGCCGTGTCCATCGAGCCGACGCCGATCGCGCGCGTCATCCCCTGGTCGCGGAAGTGCGCGAGCGCGGGGACGGCGACGTCGAGTCCTGCCCGCAGGTCGTGTCGCTCGGGGTCGTGCAGGTAGAGGATGTCGAACCGGTCGAGTCCGGTGCGCTCCAGCGAGTCCTCGACGCTCGAGCGGATGCCGTCAGCGGAGAAATCCCACACCCGACGATGGTCGGCGGGAACAGCGAAGTCGTTCGCCGAGTCGAGCTCTGCCGCGCCCTCGGGGTGAGGTTCGAGCAGCCGCCCGACCTTTGTCGACACGAGGTACTGGTCACGCGGCTTCGTCGCGAGGAAAGCGCCGAGGCGCCGCTCAGACAGGCCGAGTCCGTAGTGCGGGGCGGTGTCGAAGTACCGGATGCCGGCATCCCACGCCGCCTGCAGGATCTCCCACGCGGCGTCGTCGCTGAGCGCACGGAACAGGTTGCCGACGTTGGCAGCCCCGTAGCCGAGCTTCGGAAGGTGCAGTTCGCTCATTTGCCGAAAGCGTACTCGGCCCTGCTGGCCGCGTGCATCTCCATGCCGTTGCCCGGCGCGGTCGGTGCCAGGTACGCCCCGCCCTTCAGCTCGACCGGTGTGACGAAGTGTTCGTGCAGGTGATCGACGAACTCGATCACCCGGCCGTCGTTGGTTCCGGAGACGGCGATGACGTCGAACATCGACAGGTGCTGCACCGCCTCGCAGAGCCCGACCCCGCCAGCGTGCGGGCAGACCGGCACGCCGAACTTCGCAGCAAGCAGGAGGATGGCGATGTTCTCGTTGACTCCGGCGACCCGGGAAGCGTCGATCTGGAGGATCTGCAGCGCATCGGCCTGGAGGAACTGTTTGAACATGATCCGGTTCGACATGTGTTCACCGGTCGCGACAGGGATGGGTGCGACGCCCCGCGCGATGGCGGCGTGGGCGAGGAGATCGTCCGGGCTCGTCGGCTCCTCGATCCAGGCGACGTCGAATTCGGCGAGGCGCGACATCCACTCGATCGCCTCGTCGACTCCCCAGCGCTGGTTCGCGTCCGTCCCGATCCGGATGTCCGGGCCGACCGCCTCACGAGCCAGGCGCATCCGTCGGATGTCCTCGTCGACGTCACCACCGACCTTGAGCTTGATCATGCTGAAACCTTCGGCCACTGCTTCCTTCGCCAGGCGCACGAGCTTCTCGTCGCTGTAGCCGAGCCAGCCGGGGGTGGTCGTGTACGCGGGGTAACCGCCGGCGAGAAGTTCGGCTTCACGGGCGGCGCGACCGGGCACGGCGGCACGAAGCACGTCGAGAGCGTCGTCGGGGGTGAGCGCATCGGTGAGGTAGCGGAAGTCGACGAGCTCGACGATCTCCTCGGGGCTCATCCGGGCAAGCAGTTGCCAGAGTGGGAGGCCGGCGCGCTTGGCCTTGAGATCCCAGAGAGCGTTCACCACCGCTCCGATCGCCATGTGCATGACGCCTTTCTCCGGGCCGAGCCAGCGGAGCTGCGAGTCCCACACGAATTCCCGCCAGGTGGCGCCCATGTGGGCGAGCAGGTCTTCTGCATTTCGGCCGACGACGTGATCGGCAAGCGCCTGAATCGCGGCGACCTGCACGTCGTTGCCGCGGCCGATGGTGAAGACGAAGCCGTGCCCCTCGTGCCCGTCACCGGCGTCGGTGAGGATGCGCACGTAGGCGGCGGAGTAGTCGGGGTCGAGGTTCATCGCATCCGAACCATCAAGCGACGTCGATGTCGGGAAGCGGATGTCGCTGGTTTCCAGCGCGGTGATGATGCTCACGGAATGTCTCTCCTATCGGACTTCCTCACCCTAAACATCCGATGTATAGAATGTCAATCACGCACACTCCGTCGTTGACACCGGCACCTGAGGCTGGAACACGGCAGAATAGTTCAGACGTTCCACCGCCGGAACTCTTCGTCGGTCGTGAACGCGTTTCCTCAACCGACACAGAGAGTTGCCGCATGAAATTCGCTCGACTGGGCCCGATCGGCTCCGAGACCCCCGTCGTTCTGCACGACGACACGTACCTCGACATCTCGTCGATCACCCGTGAGATCGATGGGGACTTCCTCTCGTCAGACGGGGTCGAACGGGTGCGCGTCGCCGTCGCCGCCGGCACTCTTCCTGCTCTCGAGGCAGCGGAGGGCAAGCGCATCGGTGCACCGATCGCACGCCCGAGCGCCGTTATCTGCATCGGCATGAACTACGCGGCACACGCTGCCGAGTCCGGTTCCGCTCCGCCCGAGATCCCGATCATGTTTCTGAAGACGCCGAACACCGTTGTCGGACCGGATGACACGGTCGAGATCCCCCGCGGCAGCACGAAGACAGACTGGGAGGTCGAGCTCGGCGTCGTGATCGGCAAACGAGCGTCGTACCTGGACTCCCCCGCGGAATCCGCCGACCACATCGCGGGCTTCGTCACAGCAAACGACGTCTCGGAACGCACCTTCCAACTCGAGATCTCGGGCGGGCAGTGGTCGAAGGGCAAGTGCGCGCCCGGCTTCAACCCGACCGGCCCCTGGCTCGTCACGCCTGATGAGGTCGAACACGGCAACCTGCGCCTGACGAGCTACGTGAACGGCGAGCTCAGACAGGACTCGACGACGGCCGACCTCGTCTTCGGCGTCGAGCACATCATCTGGCATCTCAGCCAGTACCTCACCCTCGAACCGGGAGACCTCGTTCTGACCGGCACCCCTGAGGGCGTTGCACTGTCCGGCCGGTTCCCCTACCTCACCGATGGCGACGTCGTCGAGATCGCAATCGAGGGCCTCGGGCGCCAGCGCCAGGCCTTCACCGCACATCCCTCAGATCGTGCCTGATCGAACCCATACGAAGGAGTAATCCCATGCCAGAGTTCGACAACCTCGTCGCCGTCGTCACCGGCGGCGCGTCAGGCATCGGCGCCGCGGTCGCCGCCCGACTGACCGAGGGCGGCGCGCAGGTCGCGGTCCTCGACCTCAACCCGACCGATGCCGATCCGGCGCACTTCGCCGTGGAGGCGGACGTGGCCGACCGGGCATCCGTCGACGCGGCAATTGCTGCCGTCGCGGAGAAGTTCGGCCGCATCGACATCGTCATCAACAACGCCGGTATCGGCGCCCAGGGAACCATCGCAGACAACGACGATGCCGAGTGGGCCCGCGTGTTCAGCATCAACGTCACCGGCATCGCACGGGTGACGACCGCAGCCCTGCCGTGGCTGCTGGCGTCGCCGTCTGCTGCGGTCGTCAACACGTCGTCGATCGCGGCGACAGCCGGCCTCCCCGCTCGCGCGTTGTACAGCGCGTCGAAGGGTGCCGTCCTGTCGCTCACCCGCGCGATGGCTGCCGATCATCTGCGCCAGGGGATCCGGGTGAACGCGGTCAACCCTGGCACGGCAGATACTCCGTGGGTCGCGCGCCTGCTCTCCAGCGCGGCGGATCCCGAGGCCGAGCGTGCGGCGCTCAATGCCCGCCAGCCGCACGGTCGACTCGTTTCGGCCACCGAGGTCGCCGACGCCGTCGCCTACCTGGCCAGCCCGCGTTCCGGCTCGACCACCGGCACGGCGATCGCCGTCGACGGCGGAATGCAGGAGCTCCGGCTCCGTCCCGAATAGCGCATGTGTCGTCCCGTCTGCCTGCGTTACGCGCTGGGCGGACGGGATGGCATCACCGGCTCCTGCTTCAGCAGACTGGGGTGATGACATCACAACTGCAGAAGGCTGAACTCCTCAACCGCCTCCACACTCCTGGCGATCCCCTCATCGTGACCAACGTCTGGGACGCGATCAGTGCGAAGCTCGTTTCTGAGGCCCCCGGAGTGACCGCCCTGGCCAGCGCATCGCACTCGGTGTCCTTCGCCAGCGGTGTGCCTGACAACGAGGGCCTCTCAGTAGAGGACGCAATCCGCGCCGCGCGCATCATCGTCGGTGCCACCGACCTGCCCGTCTCGATCGACTTCGAGAAGGGCTACGCAGCGGATGCCACCGGCGTCGGCGCGAACGTGCGTCGCCTGATCGACGAGTCCGGTGCCGTCGGCATCAACCTCGAGGACTCGCTCGAATCGGCGACCGGTCCGCAACGGAGCATCGAGGACTCGGCCGCGCGGGTGGCCGCCGCCCGGGCAGCCGGCGACGCCACCGGCATCCCGCTCGTCATCAATGCACGGGTCGACACGCTCGCTGGAGGGGGCGAATGGGGCGAAGCCGTCACCCGCGCCAACGCCTACCTCGAGGCCGGGGCCGACGTGATCTTCTTCCTCGGGCTGCGCAACGAGGACCTAGTGAAGCGTGCGCTCGACGAGGTGAACGGCCGCATCTCGACCATCGGCGCCGCTGGCGGCGTTTCGCTGCAGCGGCTCGCCGAACTCGGCGTCTCGCGCGTGAGTTTCGGCCCGCAGACACTGGGTCTCGCGCTTGCCGCGCTGCAGCGTGCAGCGACGACGCTCACCGCGCGGGGCGACTACCCCGACGACCTGTCGTTCGCGTTCGACCTGTAGCAGGCGGCATCCGTTCGGCTGCGGTCTGACCCGCAGAGGGCATCCGTTCCGGTCGACGGCATCCGGCACACCGGAAGCTTTCGACCGCAACGGGTGCCTTCGCGAGTTCCGGGCATCGGGTCTAGCTGATGCGCCTGCCCTCGTTGTGTTCGTTGAGCACCCAGGTGGCTCCTTCGTCTTCGGAGACGAAACTCTCCCAGATGTACGAGGTGTCAGTGATCTTCGAGAAGTTCCAGCGGATCAGCAACCCGTCGTTGCGGGTTCCGTCCTGACGGATGCCGTCACGTTTGTGCGCGGTCGCGACGAGATGCGCGTACTCCCCGCGCTGCGGTTCGAAGTAGCTGACCCGCCAGGCGCCCATGTCACGGTCGTAGACCCGAACCCCGGTGCTGATCGCGTCGTGCCCGCCGTCGTCACGGGGATGCAACGCGACGTCCTGCACCGCCTTGCCGTCGAGGATGTACGACATCACCCAGATGAAATCGGACTCGTGCCAGTGCCCGGTGGCCTCGTCGAGGCGCTTCGAGTGGACTGCCCAGCGGCCGACCATGCGACCGAACCGCGACATGCGGGTGGGGTATTGCGTTGTGGCGGCATCCGAGATGAGTGCGTCGGCGAATGAGAGGTCGGCGGGGTCGCTCATGGCGGAGCCTTTCTTCTAGCTTCCTGGACTGCCGACGTCGAGAACACCGACGTCGGTGCGGTGGAAGTTCTGGAACGAACGGGATGCCGTCGGGCCGCGTTGCCCCTGGTAGCGCGAACTGTATTCCGCTGACCCGTAGGGCTTCTCGGCCGCTGAGCTCAGCTGGAAGAAGCAGAGCTGACCGATTTTCATGCCCGGCCAGAGTTTGATCGGGAGGGTGGCGACGTTGCTGAGCTCGAGTGTGACGTGACCGCTGAAGCCTGGGTCGATGAAACCTGCAGTCGAGTGCGTGAGCAGTCCGAGGCGGCCGAGGGAACTCTTGCCTTCGAGGCGGGCGGCGATGTCGTCCGGCAGGGTGATCTGCTCGTAGGTCGAGCCGAGAACGAACTCGCCCGGGTGCAGGATGAAGGCCTCATCCGGGCGGGTTTCGATCAGGTGGGTGAGCTCCGGCTGGTCTTCGGCGGGGTCGATGTAGGGGTATTTGTGATTGTCGAATAGTCGGAAGTACCGGTCCAGGCGCACGTCGACGCTCGATGGCTGGACCATCTCGGTGTGCGACGGTTCGAGACCGATGCGCCCGGATGCCAGCTCAGCTTTGATATCGCGATCGGAGAGAAGCACGTCGTCAGTTTATCGGGACGGGCCTTGATACGATTACGAAAGCCGTTCGGGATCTCTGGTCCTGATACGTCACGCGGATGTAGTTCAATGGCAGAACTTCAGCTTCCCAAGCTGATAGCGCGGGTTCGATTCCCGTCATCCGCTCTCTCAGGCCAGCTCTCCGCCGTGTCAGCGGAAAGCTCCCTGCCAGGTTGCCTGTCAAGGGTGATGCGCGGAGGCTTCTCGAACCGTTGAATAGGCACAGGCGTTCCCCACAACGAGAGAAGGCGCACATGGATGCCACGACGACCGTGATCGCCGAACGCGTGGACTATGCCGCCCGCGCCGACATGTCTCGACGAAACCTCTGGTCAGGCATCCTGTTCGGTATCGGCGTCGTCGCGTTCATCGACGAGACCGTCTTTCACCAGATACTGCACTGGCACCATTTCTATGACCTGTCGACGCCCGACGTCGGACTCGTCTCTGACGGCTTCTTCCACGCACTGAGCTGGTTCGCCACGATCGGCGGGCTGTTCCTGCTTGCCGACCTGCGCAGACGACGCGCCTTCTGGCAGCGGCGGTGGTGGGGCGGGGTTCTGCTCGGTGCCGGAACGTTCCAGCTGTACGACGGCACGATTCACCACAAGGTGCTGGGTATCCACGAGATCAGGTACGTGCCGGATCTGCTGCCGTACGACCTGACCTGGAACCTTCTCGCGCTCGCGCTCGTGGCAGCCGGGATCGCTCTCACGATCCTGACCCGACGGAGCAGCATCCCGGCGCGCTGATGCACGACCACGCTCCCGCTGCCGGACTCGACCTTGTTCTGGCCCTCCCGTTTGCGCTGGCTCTGGTGGCATACGCCGTCGGCGTCATGCTCCAGCGGCAACGCGGTCGACGGTGGCCGTGGTTTCGCTCGGCGGCGTGGACCGCCGGCGTCGTGGTTGCGGCTGCAGGGTTCGTCGGACCGCTCGGGACGGATGCTCATGCCGGCTTTGTCCTGCACATGTGGGCGCACCTGATGGTCGGCATGGTCGCGCCGCTTCTGCTGCTCGCTGGGGCACCGGTCACACTCGCGCTTCGGTCATTGCATGTCGACACGGCGCGCCGCCTCTCCCGGATGCTGTCGAGCTGGCCGGCCCGGGTCCTCACCGCTCCGGTCCCCGCAGCCGTTCTCAACGTCGGTGGCCTCTGGGTTCTCTATTCGACGCCGCTGTTCGAGGCGATGCAGCAGAACATGCTGCTCCACCTCGTCGTGATGTCCCACTTCCTGATCGCCGGTTACCTGTTCACGGCGGCGATCATCCCCGTCGACCCGGCTCCGCATCGAGCCGGCTACCTCACGCGCGCCGTGGTCCTTCTGCTCGCGCTTACGGCCCACGGCATCCTGGCGAAGTCGATCTATGCACGTGCCCCGCTCGGCGTCGACGTGATCGAAGCGCGGTCAGGCGCGATGCTGATGTTCTACGCGGGCGATATCGTCGACGCGATCATCATCGTGACCCTGTGCGCGCAGTGGTATCGCCACGGCGGGCGGATGCTTCGCCGGGCATCCGCCACGAAACCAGTCGCCGACGCCGCGTGACTGTCGGTCAACTACCGCAGCAGGAAGACCCGACCGCCCCGGTGTCGACGCCGCTACTATCCGTCGGCGACGCAGTGGAGCAGACACCGGTCTCGGGCAGCACGAGCTGGACCTGCCGAGCCGCACCATGGTTCCCCGAAAGCTCATCAGCGATTGACCGAACCTGCTCATACCCGGTGAGCAGAAGGAACGTCGGCGCTCGACCGTAGCTCTTCATCCCCGCGATGTAGAAGTTCGGTTCCGGGTGCGCGAGTTCGGTGACTCCATGCGGATAGACGGTTCCGCAGCTGTGCAGGTTCGGGTCGATCAGCGGCGCGAGGGCGCGCGGCGCTTCGACGATCTCGTCGAGCGACAACCGGATCTCGCGAAGCATGCCCAGGTTCGGCCGAAAGCCGGTGGCGTTGACGACCTGGTCGGCTTCGATCGTCGAATTCTCACTACGACGTCGTCCCGATACCTCGACCCGGCCGTCGGTCGTCGGCCGAAGGTCGTCGATCTCGAACCCGTCGACCAGAGCCACCTGGCCACTCCGCACGAGATCGTGGACGGAATCGCCCAACTGGCCGCGTGCCTCGAGCTCATCGTTCGTCGACCCGTATGCCCGCACGGGGCTCGCACCCCGGATGGCCCAGGTGATGGTGGTGCTGTCGTCCTCGCGTGCAAGAACCGCGAGCTTCAGCAACGTATTGGCGGCGGAATGGCCTGCACCGACAACGAGGGTGTGTTTGCCCGCGAAGCGCGCGCGATCAGAGCCGAGGACGTCAGGAAGCGCATGCGTGACGTTGTCGCGGATGCGCTCCGGATCCAGCGGATCGAGTCCACTGGCCGTGAGCCCGTTGGGAGTGCTGTATGTGCCAGACGCGTCGATCACGGCACGAGCAAACTGTTCCGTGGTCGCGCCACCGCTCTGCACCCGGAGGAGGAAGGGAGTCGTGCTGCGACCGGTGGACCGGGTGCGATCCATGCCTTGGCGGCTCACAGCCGTGACGGTGCTCGAGTAACGGATGCGTGGAGCCAGCTCCGGAGTCGCAGCGAGCGGCAGCAGGTAGTCAGCGACAAGGTCGCGACCGAACGGCAATTTCTTCGCAGCGGGCGCATGCCAGTCGGTCTTGTCGAGCAGCCGGCCGGCCGCTTCGTCGACGAGGTACTCCCAGGGCGAGAAGAGCCGGGTGTGACCCCAGGCAGCGACGGATGCTCCCGCGGATGTTCCCGCTTCGAAGACGACGACCTCGACACCACGCTCGAGGAGCTGCGCCGCCGCCGCGAGACCGACCGGGCCGGCACCGATGATGGCCACAGGGAGACCGTCGAGTTTGCGGGTCGACGGAGCAGACAGTGTCGGCAGTTCTGCGATGGTCATGTTCGTGCCTTCGGGGTAACGCCGAGGCCAGACAACATGCCTTCGACGTGCGATGCAATCTGATCGCGGATCTCGCGCACCACCTCGATGGGCTGGCCGGCCGGATCGACGAGTTCCCAGTCCTGGTAGCGCTTGCCCGGGTAGATGGGGCAGGCGTCGCCGCAGCCCATGGTGATGACCACGTCTGCGGCTTGCACCACGTCGTCGGTGAGGGGTTTCGGGAATGCCTCGTCGAGGTTCAGACCGATCTCCGCCATCGCTTCGACGACCGTGCTGCTGAGCTCGCGGGCGGGAGCCGAACCTGCCGACCGCACGTGGACGGCACCTCCACTGAGGGCCTGAGTGAGCACAGCCGCCATCTGACTGCGGCCGGCGTTCTGCTCGCACACGAAAAGCACTTCGGGGACGGAGTGGTCAAGGGCACCCTTGGCCTGGGCGAGTGCGGTCAGCCGGTCGGTGGCGAAATGCACCGTGTTCGTCGCCAGGTGCGCTGTGACGGTCGCCGTGCGGAGAAGACCGGTATAGGACTCGAGGACGTATCGCTCCACAGTTTCCTGGTTGAAGATTCCGGCGAACTTGTCGGAGAGGTCTGCGGCCAGCCGTCGCAGGTGCTCCTCGGGATTGGACAGTCCCGGTAGTCCGCGACGGGTGCTCACCTCGACCATGATCCGCCTACGCCTTCGTGGGGAGGATCTCGGACAACAACTGCTCGATGCGCGCCCTGATGTCGTCGCGAATGGGGCGAACCGATTCGATGCCCTGCCCAGCAGGGTCTTCGAGCTCCCAGTCCTCGTATCGCTTGCCGGGGAAGATCGGGCAGGTGTCACCGCAGCCCATGGTGATCACGACATCCGAGTCCTTGACCGCTTCAGTGGTGAGGATCTTCGGGGTGTTGTTGGCAATGTCGATGCCCTCTTCGGCCATTGCCTGGACAGCGATCGGGTTGATCTGGTCTTTCGGCTCCGAGCCGGCAGACAGCACCTCCACCTGACCGCCGGACAGGGCGGTCATGTAGCCGGCAGCCATCTGGGAACGACCGGCATTGTGCACGCACACGAACAGGACAGAGGGTTTTTCGCTCATCGGATTCTCTTTCTTTCGAGTGGGTTTCAGACCCGGTCCGCGACCGGGAGCTCGGATTCTACGCTGGCGGGGGAAACGTCAGGGAACATGCGCGGGCGGAGCCACAGAGCGACGTAGACCAGCGCGACGAGGACGGGAACTTCGATCAACGGGCCGACGATTCCGGCGAGCGCCTGGCCACTGGTCGCTCCGAATGTTCCGATCGCCACCGCGATCGCGAGCTCGAAGTTGTTACCCGCCGCTGTGAACGCCAGCGTCGTCGTGCGCTCGTAGGGCAACCCGATCAGCTTGCCGACAATGAAGCCGATGAGAAAGGTGACCGCGAAGTACAGCAGGAGGGGAACAGCGATCCGCACGACGTCGAGCGGTCGGTCGATCACGTGCTGGCCCTGAAGCGCGAACAGCATCACGATCGTGAACAGCAGGCCATAGAGGGCGAATGGGCCCACCTTCGGCAGGAAGCTTCCCTCGTACCACGCGCGCCCACGGGCCCTCTCACCGATCCGCCGGGAGAGGTACCCGGCAAGCAAGGGAATGCCGAGGAACACCAGGACGCTCAGCGTGATTGCCCAGATCGAGAACGAGGCGCTCGTCGTCGGCAGCCCCAGCCATGTGGGGAGGATCTGGAGGTAGAACCAGCCGAGCGCGGAGAACGCGATGACCTGGAAGACCGAGTTGACGGCGACGAGGAACGCTTCGGCCTCACGGTCACCACAGGCGAGGTCGTTCCAGATGAGCACCATCGCAATACAGCGGGCAAGGCCGACGATGATGAGACCGGTCCGATACTCCGGCAGGTCGGGTAGAAAAGCCCACGCCAGCGCGAACATGAGGGCCGGCCCGAGAAGCCAGTTCATCACCAGCGACGAGATCAGAAGCTTGCGGTCGCCGGCGACAGCTCGCGCATCCGAATACCGCACCTTCGCGAGAACCGGGTACATCATCACCAGCAGCCCGATGGCAATCGGAACGCTGACCGAGCCGATCGAGAAGCTGTGCAATGCCTCGCCGAATGCTGGGACGAAGACGGCCAGAGCCAGACCGAGCGCCATAGCGGCAAGAATCCAGACGGGCAGAAGCCGGTCAGTCGCGCCGAGGCGCACCGGCTTCGTGGTCTCGGGGGCGAGTGAAGACATTCAGCTCCGCGGGTATCGGTGATAGATTGATCTCTGTCGATGTACAGTCTGATGAATACATCGACGCTTGTCAATATAGATGCGGAGCCGGCCAGATGACCCTCACCACAACCCTGTCGATCACCGACATCTCCGACTGCTGCAGCCCGATCACCCGTGAACCCATGGACGCGAATAGCGCTGAAAAGCTGTCCCGGTCGCTCAAAGCGCTGGCCGACCCAGCGCGACTTCGACTCCTGTCGATCGTCGCTTCGCACGAAGACGCCGAAGCGTGCGTCTGCGACCTCACCGAGCCGCTCGGACTGAGCCAGCCCACCGTCTCACACCATCTCAAGGTCCTGGTCGACGCCGGCTACCTCAACCGAGACAAGCGAGGAACCTGGGCGTACTACAGCCTCGCTCCGCGAGCTCTCGAGTCGGTGTCCGCCCTTCTCTCCGGCCTGTAAGACACGCCGGGCCGAGGTTTCACGACAACTGTGCGGCTACCGCTCGCGTGCAGCTTCGACGCAGACCGGCTGTTTTAGACTGGTGTGCGCCTTCCCTGCAGCCCTGCAGCCCACCGTCGAGGAGTCCATCGTGGAAAAGTACGAATCGACGACGGTGCGGCGCTGCGCTCGCGTCCTGGCGATGATCGTCGGCATCTCGCTCCTGAGCGCGTGTGCGGCCAATGAGCAGGGCGACAAGGAGAGCAATCTTGTTGGCACTCTCAGCGGCGGAGGTTCCACCGCCCAGGCCGTCGCACAGGACACCTGGATTTCTCATATCCAACGCAACAATTCCCGGGTCACCATCGAGTACGACCCCGCGGGATCCGGGGCGGGCAAGGTCCAGTTCCTCGCCGGAGCATTCAGCTATGCAGCATCCGACGCCGCACTTTCGGACGAGGAAGCTCAGAGTGGGTCACCGCGATGCGCTGCGGGCTCCGAGGCGATCAACCTTCCGGTGTACGTCTCACCACTCGTGCTCATCTTCAACGTCGACGGTGTCGAGAGGCTCCAACTCGACGCGGCAGCCGTGGCCGGCATCTTCAACGGCTCGATCGAGCGATGGAACGACCCGGCCCTGGTCGCTCTCAACCCCGACGCCGAGCTCCCGGACGAGCGCGTCGTGGCCGTGTACCGCTCCGACGACTCCGGCACAACGGAGAACTTCACCGACTACCTTCACCAGGCCGCTCCGGCCGAATGGCCCGATGAGCCGAGCAACACCTTCCCCTATTCCGGTGAGGGCGCCCAGGGCAACTCGGGGGTCGTCAACGCCGTCGGGACCGGATCGAACACGATCGGATACGTCGACGCATCCCGGGCCGAGGGTAAATCCGTCGCCTCCCTGAAAGTCGGCGGGTCCTTCGTGGACTACTCGCCAGAGGCAGCAGCCGCGATCGTGGATGCCTCTCCGCTGCTCGAGCGGGAGAACGGAAGCGACATCGTCGTCGCGGTCGACCGGGCGAGCACGGCCGCCGGGGTCTACCCCCTCGTTCTCGTCAGCTACGTGATCGCGTGTCAGACCTACGCCGATGCGGGGGAGGCGGTTCTGGTGAAAGCCTTCCTCGAACACGTGGCCAGCCCCGAGGGCCAGTCAGACGCAGCGGAGTCCACGGGTTCGGCACCGCTCTCGGAATCGTTCACCGACAGGGTGCTCGACGCCGTACGCACCATCGGATAGCTCGCTCAGGCGACGAGGCCGTCCCCGTCTGAGGGATAGCCACCGCCGCCGCCGATCCCCTACGGTTGATGGTGCCCGGGAGTGCCCCCGATCGGGCGCGGTCCTCTCGCACTGCATTCGGAGTAGCGCGAGAGGACCACAACTTTCTTCCCGCGCAATGCCCCTTGCCCGGGCCGTCAGCCTATGCTCCCTCGCTCGCATAGAGCAGTCCCCCATGCAGGGGACCAGCCCGCGCTCAGGAGCTCCTCTTCGCCCGACGCCGCTTGAGGTGGCGCACGACGAGAAACACGAGAAAGCTCCCGAACCCGAGGTACACCGCGTAGTTCAGCCAGCTGGAGTAGCGCGAGACGAGCTCGTACTGTTCACCCAGAAGCGACCCCAGGGTGATCAGGATCCCGTTCCACACGGCGCTCCCTGCGATGGTGAGCCCGCTGAAGAGCGCAAAGTTCATGCCGCCTGCTCCGGCCGGGAGCGACACGACGCTGCGCACACCCGGCACGAGACGCCCGAAGAAGACCGCCGATTTCCCGTGCCGATCGAACCAGGAGGCGGCTTTCTCGAAATCGTCGCGGTCGACAAGCGGCAACTTCGCGAGAAGGCGGATGCCCCGCTCGAGTCCGACTTTCGCCCCGAGCAGGTAGAGAAGCGCGCCTCCGAGATAGGCACCAAGGGTGCTGGTCGCAACAACGAGCACGATGTTCATCGACCCCTGGCTCGAAATGAAGCCGGCCAGCGGAAGAATCACTTCACTGGGGATCGGTGGGAAGACGGTTTCCAGCAGAGTGAAGAGACCGACGCCCCACTCCCCCATGGCGTCGATCAAATCGGCCGCAAAGCCGACGATTCCGGTGAGGTCGTCGATCGAGTCGCTGGATGCCATGCCCCCACGCTACAAGGCGTGGTCCATCGTTCATCGCGGCGAGGACACGGCATCGGTCTGGTCGACGGCGAGACCGGCAATCGGACCACTTCCGCCGTCGCATCCCGCAGAGGATACTGACACCATGACGAACACCGAGCGGGCCGGAACGGGCGACTCTCCCCCGTCTGGAACTCCCGCGATCATCGTGGGAGTGGATGGGTCGGAGTCCTCCGTCAACGCGCTGCGGGAGGCTCGCAGGCTCGCCGAAGCACTGGGATCCCCGCTCCAATCCGTCGCCGTCTGGCAGCAGAGCCATTCGATGTACGACTTCTACGAGTCGGAGACAGGGTGGACTCCGGAGGAGAGCGTGGCGAAGCTGCTTCGGGATACCGCTCAGGCAGCGTTCGGTGACGACAGGCCGAACGGCTTCACCATGACGATCCTCCAGGGCGCACCGACCCGATCACTGATCAGGCACAGCGCCGGCGCTGAGATGCTCGTGCTCGGCTCCCGCGGACACGGCGGCTTCACCGGGCTTCTCCTCGGCTCGGTCAGTTCGGCTTGCGTGGCGCATGCCCTCTGCCCGGTGCTCATCGTGCACAACAGGGACCAGATCGCGACGGACCGTACCGCACCGACAGCACACTGACTCGGGCCCGCGCGAATGACCGATGGCATACGCTGACAACGTGGAGAGTCCATTGCGTCGCGGCTGGTCGTGGCTGACCCGACTGTTCCGGCAGACCGCGTCTCCGCCTCCGTACCGGCCGGAGCCCCAGCCACTCGCCCCATTCGAGCAGGCGCTCGACGAGGGGCTGCTCATCGCGCGGCACGGCGTGATGCTGGCGGTCAAGAATCGACTCATCCTGCGCGCCCTCCGCGAGGACGACTCCTTCGATGACGAGGCCACCGCGGAGATGATCGACGAGGAGCTCGCCCGAGCTGCCGACGAGCAGCGCGCGAACGCCGGGATGATCATCCGGGCCCGAGCCAGGGCCGGCCTGTCCGGCGGCATCGCCGACCACGCTCACGACTACCACCTCATCGACTCCGGCACGCTGCGCCGACGCGAGAACCTTTACGAGGCCCTCGCCGAGTCACTCGACGGGTCACGATCCGATCCGGAGTTCATCGCCGACCTCACCGAACGTGCACGGTCAGCGGCGTGGAAAGACATCGGCGCCAACGTGGTGGCTCGCCTGGAGAAGCGCATGGTCTCTTTCGCGGACGACCCCGACTACATCCTCGACCGGCAGGACCGACTGCGCGAGCTACTCGAGGTCGACCTCCCGGCTCTCGAAGCACAGGCGAAGGACGACACCGCCTGAGCGCCCGCGTCCTCCCAGCATCTGCCCGTAGGCTCGCAGGCAGACGGGCAGCCGAGGAGAACCATGACGGAACGAACAGTGATCATCACCGGAGCGAGCGACGGCATCGGTGCCGTGGCCGCCCGGCAACTCGCGGCGCGCGGCGATCGGGTTGTCGTCGTCGGTCGATCCCCCGAAAAGACCAGGGCAGTGGCGGCCGGAATCGGCGCTGACCACCTGCTGGCCGACTTCGCGCGGCTCGACGACGTGCGCGAACTCGCCGCGACGCTGCTGGAGCGCTACCCGCGCATCGATGTGCTCGCGAACAACGCCGGTGGCATCCTCGGGCGACGCGAGACGACCGTCGACGGCAACGAAAAGACCTTCCAGGTGAACCACCTGGCGCCGTTCCTGCTCACCAACCTCCTGCTCGACCGCCTGATCGAGAGCAAGGCGAGCGTCATCAACACGTCGAGTGTGGCGAACACGCGGTTCGCGAAGTTCGACATCGATGACGTCAACGCCGAACGCGGCTATTCCGAGAACAGGGCGTACGGCAACGCAAAACTGGCGAACATTCTCTTCACCGCCGAGCTGCACAACAGGTATGCGGAACACGGCATTTCGGCCGCAGCGTTCCACCCCGGTATCGTCGCAACCAGCTTCGCCACCGGCTCGACGAGCGTGATGCGACTGATCTACCGCAGTGTCTTCAAGATCTTCCTGATCTCCCCGGAAGAGGGCGCGGATACGCTCGTCTGGCTGGCCACCGCCGTGCCTGGTGTCGACTGGGTCTCCGGCGCGTACTACGACAAACGCCAGATCGCACAGGCGAACCCGCAGGCGTACGACCCCCAGCTGGCGTCGCGGCTCTGGGACCTCAGCGAAGAGCTTGTGGGCTCGGCCGTCGAGCGACGCTAGAACGGATGCTCAGCGCGTCACGTCCCAGAGATGGTGGACCGGGTCGTGGAGCAGATACTGGCCGAGCGTCACGACCGTGAACTTCGAGCCGTCACTGCGTCGCCCTGTCCTGGTGGCTGCTTCTACCGGCACCCGTTCGAACGCATCGGCGAGAGCGCGGCCCGCTGCAACGAGGTCGGCTTCGACGACGCGCGGATCCTGCTCGGCGTAGCGGTCGGCGACAGCGGTGACATCCTGGTCCCAGTTCTCGAATGCGGGGTCGTCGTCTCCGAGCATCAGCTCCAGCCGCTCGGTGAAAATACGGAAGACGTCGCGCACATGAGCGGAATACTCCAGCGGCGACCACGTCGAGTCGTCGGGTCTCTCAGCGACGTCGCGCCGACGCAGCACCGCCGGCCATGCATCGACGTTCGCGCGGAGGTGGCCAGGAATATCGGCGAGATCGACGCGGCTCGCATCGAATCCGCACTCCGGGCATTCGCGCTCGAGGACCCACGTCCAGTTCTTCGTGTCAGGCGTGATCGGCATGAGTCAACAGTAGGCGGAACCCTGAAGCCTCGACCCCGGAAAACTGCCGATCAGTGATGAATTACCGCCATCAGCGTGTCAGGCTGCCGGCTGGCAGACCGCGGCAGCAGCGAGCTGTTCCGTCATTTGCTCTTCGGACCAGGGCAGGCCGACGGCGGGGAGCTTCTCTCCATCCACCGGCGGAGCTTTCGCGGCGATCGCAGCGAGCTTCATGGCGACCAGGCGCGCGAAGCCGGCGCCCGCTGTCGAGTTGTTGAGCATCACGACAACCGTCAGACCGGTGGTCGGGTCGGAGAACATCGCACTGATGTGCCCAGGAATGGATCCCATCTGACCGCGAAGCGGGCCCATCTGGAGTCCACCGGGACCGAATCCCTGCCAGGCGGGGGCATCCGCACTGAGAGGAACGGTCTTCCACGCTTCCGTTCCGACCTCGTCGGGGACGAGCGCCGCTGTCGCGAAGGACTGCGCATAGGTGTGCATGTCGTCGATGGTCGACACCACCCCGCCGGCCGTGAACGCCTGCGAGTTGGAGAGCTCGGTGAGGTCGGAGGGAGCATCGCAGGCGAGTGTGCCATCCGCTGCCTTGTTGATCGCCCAGCCCGGCGCGAATGGACCGGAGATCGCAAGCGTCGTCGGCTCAGGGAAGAACGAGTTCTCCATGCTGAGACGGTCGAAGACGTACCGCTGGTAGAGCTCGTCCCATTCCGTCGTCGTCGCCTCTTCGAGAGCGAGGCCGAGCAGCACATAGTTGGTGTCGGATGAGGCATACGCCTCGCCCGGTGTGCCGGTTCGTGGGCGAGCGATACCGTCTGAGATGAGCTCGACCGGCGACCACTGCCTGGTCGGGTTCACGGCGAAGCTCGAGCCGAGAGTCGCACTGTAGTCGCCGATTCCTGAGGTGCCGTGGCACAGCTGTTCGAGCGTGATGTCGTCGAGGCCGATGATCGAGGGCAGATACGTCGATACTTCGTCGTCGAGGGCGACGGTGCCTTCCTCGGCGAGCGCGTAGAGCACGTCGCACGTCATCGGCTTGGTGTTGTCGCCGATGCGGAAGCGCATGTCAGTTGTCATCTTCTCGCTGCCACCGGGGGCTGTCGTGCCCGCGGCGCTGACCCAGCTGCCCGACCAGGGAGCCCAGACACCGGCGATCGCCCCGGATGACGCGCTGAGAGCCATCGCTTCGGCGAGAGCCGCGTCGAGTACCTCGGTCGAACCGGATGCCATTTCCGCTGTCGGCTGGTCAGGAAGGCTGACCGGTGCTGCCGTCGTTCCCGCGCATGCCGATAGCCCGAGGATGACGGTCACTGCCGTCGCCAGAACGCCGATGCGCCTGCCTCGTGTGTTGCTCATGTCTTCCCATCCCCCTGATGGCCCTGCTCTTGGGGGAGTCTAATCGAGCCCCACGCAGTGACTTCACCAGACGGACGGTATGTTATGGACCGTTACACGATCAATACAGTCGCCTCGTCGTATCGGTGGCAACTCGCAACCATCGGTAGCCGTATGCGGGCAGGGACAGGTCGACACTTCCCTCATCTGACAGCACCGTTTCGCTCGACTCGAGCAGGTCGATGAGCCGTGTCGAACCATCAGCGCCCGGCAGCGTCACCGGCACGACGACGGGCTCGGAACCGAAGTTGTGCACGGCGACCATCTGGCCTTCGGCGCCGGTCACCGTGTGGACGAGCACCGCCGTGTTCGGTTGCTCGAGAATCGCGAAGTCACCCCAGCCGATCTCAGCCGAATTGCGGTAGGTCCTGATGAGAAGTCGCATGAAGTGCAGCAATGAGTCGGCGTCGTGCCTCTGATCGGCCACGTTCACGTGTTCGGGCGAGAACCCGTCGTCGACTACCGGCGCCGCCAGGCGCGACTTTCGCGCCTGCGAAAAACCGCCGTTCGTTCCACTGGTCCACTGCATCGGCGTCCTGACCGACTCCCGGCCGCCGATCGCGAGATTCTCGCCCATGCCGATCTCCTCGCCGTAGAACAGAACAGGAGTGCCTGGTGTGGAGAAGAGGAGGCTGTAGGCCATGCGGATGCGACGGGGATCGCCGTCGAGCATCGTCGGCAACCGGCGGACGATACCCCGGTCGTACACGCGCATGTTCTCCTCCGGCGCGAATGCGTCGAAGACTTCGTGCCTTTCGGCATCGGTGAGCTTGTCGAGGGTCAGTTCGTCATGGTTGCGGAGGAAGTTCGCCCACTGCGATTGCACGTCGATGGCCGGGCGCTGGGCGAGTGCCCGGGCAAACGGACGGGCATCCGCCCGCGCCAGCGAGAGATAGAACTTCTGCATCGCCACGAAGTCGAACTGCATGGTGAGTTCATCGGCCGCTGCCCCACCGAAGTAGCGGACCTGCTCCCGACGGGGCAGGTTGACCTCGCCGAGCAAGATGCCGTCTCCGGTGCGACGACCGAGAAACGACCGCAACGACTTGAGGTAGTCGTGTGGGTCTCCGAAGTTCTCGAGTTCCGCCTTGCCTGCCGTTGGCTCGAGCAGGAACGGAACCGCGTCCACCCGGAATCCGTGGATACCGAGTTCGAGCCAGAATCCCATCACCTTCGCGATCTCGTCGCGCACCAGCGGGTTTTCGACGTTGAGGTCGGGCTGGTGCCGGTAGAACCGGTGCAGGTAGTACTGGCCGGTCTTCTCGTCCAGTTGCCATACGCCCGACTCCTCGCCGGGGAATACCGTCTCGGCCTGCTCGGTCGGCGGCTCGTCTCTCCACACGTAGAAGTCGCGGTAGGGCGAATCGACACTCGATCGTGCGGCGGTGAACCACGGATGCTGGTCGGAAGTGTGGTTGACGACGAGGTCGACGATCACGCGCATTCCGCGGTCACGGGCGGTGCGGACGATTTCGACCAGGTCGCCGTGGTGACCAAGCCGCGGATCGACCCCGTAGAAGTCGGTGATGTCGTAGCCGTCGTCGCGGTCGGGCGTCGGATAGAACGGCATCAGCCAGAGACAGGTGACCCCGAGCTCCGCCAGATAGTCCATCCGTTGCGCCAGGCCGGCGAGATCGCCGACGCCGTCGTTGTTCCAGTCCATGAATGTCTCAACATCGAGGCAGTACACCACTGCGGTCTTCCACCAGAGATCGGCGGTGTCTGTCATCCTCATGCGCCGGCCTCCGCCCGCCCGGCGAATTGCGGAAGCACCCGGTCGCCGAAGACGTCTACGAACTCCGACTGTTCGACACCGACATGGTGCAGGTAGATCTCGTCGAAGCCGAGATCGAAGAAACCGGCCAGTTTCTCGGCGTGCCACGCCGGATCGGAGCTGATGAGCACGGTGGAGTGCATGTCGTCGGGAGTGACATGCTTCGCAGCCTCATCGAAGGCCTCAGGCGTGTCGAGATCCCAGCACACCGGCGGCGAGAACACATTGGTCCTCCACTGGTCGTGGGCGATGGCGAGCGCCGCGTCGTCAGTGCCTGCGTAACTGATGTGCACCTGCAGCACGAGAGGCCCGCTCCCGCCCGCCCCGCGGTAGGCGTCGATCATCCGGCGAAGGTCGTCAGGCGCCTGGGCGACGGTCGCCAGACCGTCCGCCCAGCCAGCAGCCCAGGCCGCGGTTGCCGGGCTCACTGCTGCGGCGAGCAGCGGTGGCGGCGTATCCGGCCGCGTCCACAGCCGAGCCCGGTCGACCCGGATCTCACCATCGGTGCTGACTTCTTCACCGGCGAGGAGCCGGCGCATCACGTCGACGCTCTCCTCCAGCCGAGCGTTGCGCACAGCCTTCGACGGCCAGCCGCCACCGGTGATGTGCTCATTCGCCGCCTCACCCGAGCCGAGCGCCGCCCAGAACCGGTCCGGGTACATGGCGGAAAGCGTGGCGGCGGCCTGCGCGATGATCGCCGGGTGGTATCGCTGACCGGGGGCGTTGACGACGCCGAGTCGCAGCGACGTGGCCTGCAGCGCCGCTCCGAGCCAGGACCACGCGAACGCCGAATGCCCCTGCCTCTCACTCCACGGAGCGAAGTGATCGGAGCACATCGCTGCCTGGAATCCCGCCGCTTCAGCGCGGATGACCGCGTCGAGCAGCTGGCGGGGATGGACCTGTTCGTGCGAGGCGTGGAAGCCGATGATCGTCATTCGTACCCTTCCGGTCTGTGCCGAGCCTAGGCATCCACCCCTCGCCCTCTCTACCCCTCGCGAGGCGGGCGCCGCCCGTGGTAGCGGCAGATTGACACGAAGGCCGCGGAGGCGCTCCAATGAGACGATGAGCCCCTCCCCCTTCAGCCAGGAGATCGTCGACGCGGTGCTCCGGCACATGAACGGCGACCATTCCGACGACAACCTCCTCATCGCCCGGGCGTTCGTGAGCCCTGATGCGGAGACGGCGACGATGACCGGTCTCAATCGGAACGGCGGAACCTGGCTGGTCACATCGCCCGGCGGTGCATCGGAGGCAATGATCCCCTGGTCGGCCCCCGTGACCGAGCGAGCCGACATCCGTCGGGAAGTTGTGGTTTTGTACGATGCCGCCTGCGAACGGCTCGGTGTGACGCCCCGGCCGCACTGATCGCAACCGGAAGAATTCGCGCAGAACCAAACCGATGTGGCGAGGTGTCCGAATCGATGAGTGTGCGGCGACCGTCGCACGGACTATCTGGAGGAACCCCCATCATGCGCACTTCACCTAACCGCCTTCTCGCCACCGTCTTCGGTGCCGTTTACCTTCTCGTCGGTCTTCTCGGCTTCGCCGTCACCGGCGGCGTGAGCTTCATCGCGACCGAAGGTAACCTTCTGCTCGGCTTGTTCGCCGTCAACCCGCTGCACAACGTGGCCCACCTGCTCATCGGTGCCGCGCTGCTCATCGCCGGTCTCTCGAACGTCGCCGCTGCGAAGTCCGTCAACACGGTCGTTGGCGCCGTCTACCTTCTGCTCGGAATCGTCGGATTCTTCCTCGTCGGAACCGCGCTGAACATCCTGGCCCTCAACACCGCCGACCACTTCCTGCACCTCGCTTCCGCGATCGTGCTTCTCGGAGTCGGTCTGGCCGCAGACAAGTCCGTCAGCACCCGCAACGCTCACGCGTAGGTCCTGACAGACATCGACTGAGAGGGGAGTTATCGTGAACGGCAGCAGTCGAAGCGTGATGGCCCTGGCGAGCCTGGGGGTGGGCCTTGTCCATCTCGCCGTCGGAGCGGGCTCCCCTCTCTTACCCGCGATTCTCCTGGTCGGGTTCGGCATCGCCGAACTCGCCTGGGGGGTCGCGATCCTCGCCAGCGGTCGGATTCTCCTGCCGCTGGCAGCTTTCCCCCTGTCTCTTGTTCCCGTCGCACTCTGGGGACTCGACGTGACAGCAGCAATCGCGCTCAGCGGAACGGGAATGACCGCTGCGCTCCCGTTCGGCCCGATGGCAGCGGCCACGGTGTTGAGCCTCTTTATTGGCTTCAGCCTCGCGGCATCCCGCCGTCGTTCCGTCTCCGGCCAGGATGCGACCACACCGGCGAGACCAGGCCGCTACCTGCTAGGCATGCTGGCGGGTTCACTCCTCGTCGCCGGTCTTGTCACCCCGGCTCTTGCCGGCACGAAAGCCGGAACCGCGGCCGTGCCCCACGGCGAGCATGGAACGACGACAGTCGTGGACAAGACGCCGTCGCCGTCGGACGACACCCCGGCACATCAGGGACATTGACCTCCGCGGTCCAGACGAAGCGGACTATACTAAGGGCACCCTAACCCGACTGACGGAGCCCGATGTCGAACCTCATCCCCTTCTCGCAGGAACTCCGGGAACGCACCCGGACCAGCCACTCCGAGAGTGAAGGCGCCGATTTCATGGGCGACCTGATGACCGGAAAAGGGTCGCGGGACGACTACATCGCTCTCGTCGCTCAGCACTATTTCATCTACGAAGCCATCGAGGCCGCTGCAGACCGCATGAGGAACGACCCGGTCGCTGCGATGTTCATCTCAGACAAGTTGACGCGTCTCCCCGCCATCGAGGAAGACCTGCGCTACCTGGTCGGTCCGGCCTGGCGGACGTCCATCGGCCCGCTTCCGACGACAGCCGCGTACGTGACACGCATCCGCGAGGTCGGCGCGACGTGGGCCGGTGGCTTCGTCGCCCACCATTACACCCGGTACCTCGGCGACCTGTCCGGCGGGCAGATCATCCGCACGATCATGCAGCGTCAGTTCGGGTTCGAGACCAACGGAGTCGGGTTCTACCTCTTCGCCGACATCGCGAAGCCGAAGGAATTCAAGGACACCTACCGTCACCAGCTGGATGCCGTCCCCTGGGACGACGCGGAACGCGCGCGGGTGATCGATGAGGTGCTCGTGGCGTACCGTTTCAATACCGACCTGTTCGACGACCTGGCTCGGGCAAAGGCCCAGTCGGTCGCGTAACCCTCGCGGCGCATCCGTTCCGCGCCGTCAGAATCCGAAGGAGCGATGTGAGCGATCTGTCCACAAAACCGTGGCTCGAGGCGTATGCGCCTGGCGTCCCGCACGAGATCGAGACGCCGACCGGTTCTCTCGTCGACATGGTCGAGGATGCCGTCGCACGGTTCAGCCGGCAGCCGGCGTTGCAGTTCTTCGGAAGTGAGACCAGCTACGGTGAACTCGGTGAGCAGATCGAGCGGGCAGCGGAGGGACTCCGCCGCCTCGGAGTGACGAAGGGTGACCGGGTCGCCCTCGTCCTGCCGAACTGCCCGCAGCACGTCGTCGCTTTCTACGCCGCCCTCCGGCTCGGGGCCGTCGTCGTCGAGCACAATCCGCTCTACACGGCACGCGAGTTGCGGCACCAGTTCGAGGATCACGGCGCCCGCGTCGTCATCGCCTGGGACAAGGTGGCCGGCATGATCACCGACTTCCCGTCAGACATCCCGCTCGACGCCGTCATCTCGGTCGACGTGACGAGGTCGATGCCATTCGCCACCCGGGTGGCCCTGCGGCTGCCCGTCACCAAAGCCCGCACGTCACGGCAGGCACTGACCACGGGTTCGCCGGTACGCGGGACGACGAGCTGGGAATCGCTGCTGTCGCACGGCCGCCTCCGTGCCAAGCACGAGCGCCCCGACGTCAACGACCTGGCTCTCATCCAGTACACGAGCGGAACGACCGGCAACCCCAAGGGGGTCATGCTCAGCCACGTCAACCTGCGGGCGAACGCCGAGCAGGGGCGTGCATGGGTGCCAGGCCTCTCCGAGGGTGGAGAGGTTTTCTACGCGGTCCTACCGCTGTTCCACGCCTACGGTATGACCCTGTGCCTGACGTTCGCGATGAGCATCGGCGCCACCGTGGTGCTGTTCCCGAAATTCGACGTCGACCTCGTCCTCGCCGCATTCGCGAAGACACCGGCGACGTTCCTGCCTGCCGTTCCGCCGATCTACGAGGCCCTCGCTCGCTCCGCTGAACGCCGCAAAGTCGACCTGTCAGGCATCCGTTTCGCCATCTCAGGTGCGATGAGCCTTCCGGTGCCGATCGTCGAACGCTGGGAGTCCGCGACCGGCGGCCTGCTCGTTGAGGGTTACGGGATGACCGAGACCTCACCGGTCGCCCTCGGTAACCCCATCGGCCCGTCACGGAGGCCCGGCACCGTCGGCGTACCGTTCCCCAGCACCGAGATCCGTGTGGTCGATCCTGAGGACCCGGAAGCCGATCGCGGCCCCGGAGAGTCGGGGGAACTGCTCATCCGAGGTCCACAGGTGTTCTCCGGTTACTGGAAACGACCCGAAGACACCGCGGCGGCACTGCTGCCCGGCGGCTGGCTCCGCACCGGAGACATCGTCGAAGTTGCGGCGGACGGCTTCGTCACCGTCGTCGACCGGGTGAAAGAGCTCATCGTCACCGGTGGATTCAACGTGTCACCGACCGAGGTCGAGAACACACTCATCGGCCACCCGGATGTGCGAGAGGCCGCCGTCGTCGGACTCCCCCGCGAGAGCGGTGGAGAAGACGTGGCTGCTGCCGTTGTGCTGCGCGACGGTGCCGTGTTCGATCAGAACGCGCTCCGCGACTTCTGCCGCCGCGGCCTGACCGCCTACAAGATCCCGAAGCGCATTGTGCAGGTCGACGACCTGCCACGCTCGCTCATCGGCAAGGTGCTGCGCAAGGACGTGAAGGAGCGGATGCTCGCCGACGACTGACCGTGCTCTCATCGAAACCGCAGTAGTGGCGTGAAAACGCATGATCTTTCAGCCACTACTGCAGTCTCGAACTATGTGGGCAGCGCTCCCGGCCGGTCGAACCTCATGAACCGCTCGACATCCGGGTCGACGAGGATGTCGCTCGGCCGCAGCGGGCGGGAGAGGTACAGCCCCTCGATCGACGTGAGCCTGCTGAGTGCGACGTAGGTCTGCCCGGGACTGAACGCCCGTGAGCCGAGGTCGACGATGGCCTTGTCGTAGGTCTTGCCTTGCGACTTGTGAATGGTGACGGCCCAGGCCAGCCGGAGCGGGAACTGGGTGAACTCGGCGACGATGTCCTTCTTGAGCTGTTTCGTGGCGGCGATGTAGCTGTAGCGGTATTTCTCCCAGACGACCGGCTCGACCTCGACGATTTCGCCATCGATCTCGACGAACACGTTGGCGTCGATCTTCGTCACCCGCCCGATCGTTCCGTTGACCCAGCGCTGGCCTTCGCCGCCCCCGCCGGTGTCGTTGCGGAGAAACATCACCTGCGCGCCCACCTTGAGCTCGAGCGTCTCGTCTGCCGGGTACGCTCCCTTGCCGAAGTCTCCGCTCACCTCGGCATTCGCTTTCAGCACCCGCCCGGGCAGCTTCGCGAGCGCGGCCGCATTGATCCGGTTGACGATGTCATTCCGGGTGGCGAGTGTGATCGTGCCGTCGTCCGGTGGCGTGCGGGCACCCATCGAGTTGAGGACCCCGGCGATCTCAGCGGTGACCTGCCCGTGACGCACCGCGTTGAGCATGTACTTGAAGTCGGCATCCGACTGCCGGTGGATCTCGGTGAGTTCGATGATGCCGAGCGGCGTCTCCTGCCACACCTTCGCGTCGAAGAACCAGAACGAGCGATAGGTGTCCTGGATGTAGTTGCGTTCCTCGCCCTGCCCAGGCACCGGTGCCAGCTGGTACGGGTCGCCGAAGAGCACGACCTGCACCCCTCCGAACGGCTCATGCCTGCGCTGCCTGGCCTGCCTCAGGCTGCGGTCGATGGCGTCCAGAAGGTCGGCGTTGACCATCGAGACCTCGTCGATGACGAGCGTGTCGATCGTGTTGAGCAACTTCTTGACCTGGTCGTTCTGGTCGATGTCGTGGTCGGCGATCAGCCCGATGGGCAACCGGAACAACGAATGGATGGTCTGGCCGCCGACGTTCAGCGCAGCGACGCCGGTCGGAGCGCAGATGACGATCTGCTTTTCGGTGTGCCAGGCCAGGTGGTTGAGCAGGGTGGACTTGCCCGTCCCGGCGCGTCCCGTCACGAAGACGTGCTCGCGGGTGCTCTCAATACGGTCGAAGACGGACTGCTGCTCCCGAGAGAGCTCGATCTTCGGCTGGGGGTTGGTCACGGATGCCTTCACTGGGGAACTCTGGACACTCAACTGTATTCGCCGGAGACGCGAGCATCGGCATCCCTCACAGCCGGCATCCCTTCCCACAGGGCACGCCGACGGGTGAAACCGCACGATCCCCATAGGATAGCTCCGTGACCACCCCCCAGACCCCCATTCAGATGCCCGGTCAGCCCGGAGCGGCGGGCACCTGGAGTGAGCCCCCCGCGCCCGAGCCTCGCACGTCGATGTCGGATCGCTCGAAGGCCACGATCATCTGGGCCGTTGTCGGAGCGATGCTGATCGGCGCGGCGTTCGCCGCCATCGGTGCGCTCAACCGTGACGTCTACGGAGCGGGCGCGTTCGTCGGCAACTATCTGAGCAAATTGCAGGCGCGGGATGCCGCCGGCGCTCTCGGCATCCCCGGCGTCGCTCTCGACAAAGACGAGCTCGAAGCATCCGGTCTTCCTGAAGGAAGCTCCAACGCGCTGCTCCGCAAAGCGGCGCTGCCTGAGCTGACCGAAGTCACGGAGGTCGAGGTCGCCGACGAGGGTGGCGGGGTGCACGCGGTCACCTACTCCTACGAGTCCGACGGAACCTACGGCGAGTCCACCTTTCTCGTGAAGAGTTCCGGAACCCGTTTTCCCCTCATCCCCACCTGGTCGTTCGAGGAGAGCCCGATCGCCGTCGTGAACCTCGCCGTCGAACACTCCACGGTATTCAGCGTCAACGGATTCGACCTCGACACCCGCGCCATCTCGACCGAGCAGGCGCCGGCGTTCGACAACATCGTCAACGTGCAGGTGTTCACCCCCGGTGCGTACATCTTCGAGTCGACAAGCGATCTCCTGGAGTCCGAAGCGGATGCCGTGCTCGTCGACCAGCCGGCCCGGGTTCACGAGGCGGTCGTGACAGCCGTTCCCACCGAAGATTTCGTCGCCGCGGCGCAGGAGGCGGTGAACGCCCAGCTCGACGCCTGCACCGAACAGAAAGTGCTCCAGCCGACAGGATGCCCCTTCGGCATCGTCATCGATGACCGCATCTCAGGCGACCCGACCTGGTCGATCGACGATTACCCGGAGGTGACGATCGAGGCGGGAACCGACGCCTGGGAGATCCCGGCCGTCGATGGTGACGCTCACCTGCGCGTCGATGTGCAGTCGCTCTTCGACGGCTCGATCACACCCTACGACGACGACGTTCCGTTCTCCCTCGTCGGCAGCATCTACGTCATGTCAGACGGCACCGTGCAGGCGACCCTCGAAGAAGACCCGAACTCCGTAGAGTGACCTGCCGGGCGATCAGTCGCGGCCGGACAGCCGGGCGAGCTGGTCGTTGTATTCCTTGAGCTCGGCATCGTCGGTGCGATCGGCGTTGCGGTCCACGCGCTTCTGCTCACGGGTGTCGCTGCGGCTCCACTGGATCGCCACCGTGATCGCGAGCGCGATGGTCGGCAACTCACCGATGCTCCAGGCGATGCCTCCACCGTTTTGCTGGTCGATGAGCGGCGGGGGTCCCCAGGTGCGTCCCATCGCTCCGAACCAGTCGGCGAGGAACAGCCCGACGTTCGACATGATGGCGAGCCCGAAGAAGGCGTGAGCGGCCATCGTCGCGAGAAGCAGGAGCAGCCGCATCGGGTACGAGAGCCGGAACGGCACGGGGTCGACGCCGATGAGCGATTGCACGAACAGGTAACCGGTGAGCAGGAAGTGCACGACCATCCACTCGTGCCCAATGTGATCGGTCATCGCCCAGCGCATCAGCGGCGAATAGTAGAAGACCCAGAGCGAGCCGGCGAAAAGCACGGCGGCGACCACCGGGTTGGAGATCACACCGGCGAACTTCGAGTGCACGGCGAGCAAGATCCATTCCCGTGGGCCGCGCGAGCCGTCGTTGCGTTTGTGGATGGCGCGCATCGCCAGGGTGACAGGTGCTCCGGGTACGAGCAGCACGGGCACGAGCATGGTGAGCCCCATGTGACCGAGCATGTGAACGCTGAACAGGTAGTCCTGGTAGGCGGCAACGCCACCGTTCGTGAGGTAGAAGAGCACAAGCATCCCGAGGACCCAGAAGATCGTGCGGTGGATGGGCCAGCGGTCGCCGCGGCGGTGCATCCGCACCACCCCTGCCAGGTAGAAGAAGATGCCGAACGCAGTGACGAGCAGCCAGATCAGGTCGATGTCCCAGGTACTGAAGTACCGCTCGAAGGTCAGCTCGGGCGGAAGCGGTTCGCCTGTGAGAAGCTCCGCCGCTGTCGGGGCCGCCGCCGTCTCTTCCGGAACGGGGGTCGCCGTGCGTGCGAGCGCTGCGGCGAGCCCGGATGCGACGCCCATGAAACCGAGTTCGGCGACGACGAGCCACCAGAAGAACCGACCGATCGCCTGGTGCGATGCTTCCATCCTGCCGATCAGCCAGTTGCGCTGGACGGCACCGAACAGCCCGATGGCGATCAGCGCTGCGACCTTGCCGAGCACGAGGACGCCGTATGGGGTGAGGAGACGATCGAGGGAGCCGATCCTCAGTTCGGCGCTGGCGTATCCGGAGATGGCCACAACGATGAACGCGACGAGGGCGAGGCTCGAATAGCGCTTGATCACCGGCACGATCCGCCCGGAGTCGAGGGTGTTGCGGATGAGGATGATGGTGAGCAGACCGCCGAGCCAGATGGCCGCGAACATGACATGGAGGCCCAGCGCGGTGACGGCTGCGTCGTGCCCCGCGGTTCCGGCCGCGTGCCCCTGCTGGGCCATCGGGACGAGGGAGATCAATGCGAGGATGCCGACGAACACCATGAGGATCTGGCCGCGCACGGCGAAGCAGAGAACCGTGAGCGTCGCGGCGATGAGCGTCGTGGCGAGCCAGGCCTGCCCGAGTTCGACATCCGTGACGAACAGTCCCAGCTTGGCGCCGAATTGGTCGTCGAAGGTGACGGCCGTTCCGGTGACGTTGAGGAAGGTGAGAAACCCGGTCGCTCCTGCTGCGACGGTGTACAGCGCGGCGCCAGCGGCTGCGACGTCGAGGGTGCGGTGGTACTCGTCCTGTTTCGGAGAGAGCACGAAGAGAGCGAGGGTGATGGCTCCGAGTGTCAGAGCGGCGCCGATGTTGACGAACAGCTTGGCGACCGGGAGCCCGAATCGCACGACAGCGCCAGGGTCGCCGATGGGGCGCGCGTCTGCTCCCCCGCCATAGGCCAGACCGAGAACGAGCAGGAGGAGGGCGACGGCGACGAGCGCGGCCGGGCCGGCAATTCGGGTTACTCGAGGCACCGTCTAAGCCTACGTTGTGGGCTGCTGCCGAAACTCCGAGCAGCCTGACCCGCTCGCAGGGCTGCAAATTCAGGAGAACGTGCCCGACACGCCGCGTGGGAGCGCTCTGGTACGGCGTGCCACCGCGGATCTCCTGAATTTGAAGCCGGGTGGACGGATGCCGGAGCGCGCGTTAACGACAGAAGGGGGATGCCGCGCTCACGCGCGACATCCCCCTTCCGGACGACTACTTTGCTGCAGCCTTGAGCTTCGATCCAGCCGAAACCTTGACCGAGTGGCCGGCCGGGATCTGGATCTCGGCGCCGGTCTGGGGGTTGCGGCCCGTGCGTGCTGCACGCGAGGTGCGCTCGACTGCGAGCCAACCCGGGATGGTGACCTTGACGTCGTTGCTGACCGAGTCAGCGAGAACGGCGAACAGCGAGTCGAGGACGCCGCCAACGGTGGCCTGGCTCTGGTTCGACTCTGATGCGATCTTTGCAACGAGCTCGGTCTTGTTAAGCGACTTATCAGCCATTGAGTTGTCCTCCTCGGACTTTGCTTTCTACAGCCTGTTTAGAACTTCACCCGAGTCGATAGTGCCCTCGAGCCGGTCTGATTGACCGCCTCGAACGTATCAGAGATCCGCATGTTTTCGCGGAAATCTGGCTCGTGTGCCCTGTTTTTATGCGGCGTGTCACAGCATCCGTCACTTTGACACCACTTTTCGGGGCCTGAATCACGCTGTGAGCGAAAAACCGCGGAATTCCGCCGAATGTGGGCAAAGGCGCTTTCGCCGCACAGCGCTCCGCTCAGTCGTCCGCGAATTGCGCTGCGGCGGGTACCATCATGCTGCCGTCGTCGCGACGGTTGCGGCGTTTCTGGACGGGCGCATCATCCCGGGTCGGGCCCTGGCCGTCGAGGGCCACATCGACGGCACGCCCGGCTGCGACCTCGAACGACTCTCCGCGCACGGTGAACGCCACAGGTCCGTCACCGTCAATCACGGAGACGCGCATGGACTCGGCGGTGAGTGTGACGAGCATGCGGGTTCCGCGCCACGCCAACCGGTATCGAAGCTCCGGCCAGTCCTTCGGAAGTCGCGGATCGAATGTCAGCATCCCCTCGTAGTCACGCATTCCACCGAAACCGGAGACGAGTGAACTCCAGACCCCACCGGCTGCGGCAACGTGAACACCGTCGGGCGTGTTGCCGTGCCTGTCTTCGAGGTCAACGAACACCGTGTCCAGGAAGTAGTCGAGCGCGAGGTCCTGGTATCCCACCTCGGCGGCGATGATCGACTGCACGATCTTCGACAGGCTCGAATCGCTCGTTGTCAGCGGGTCGTAATAGTCGAAATCCGCGAGCTTCTCGTCGAAGGTGAATTGATCGCCCTGGAGGAAGAGGGCGAGGACGACGTCCGCCTGCTTGAGCACCTGGAACCGGTAGATCACCAGAGGGTGGAAATGCAGCATCAGCGGTTTGCGGTCGTCAGGCGTCGCCTCGAGGTCCCACACTTCGCGCTGGAGAAACTGGGAGTCCTGCGGGTGAATCTGCAGGGACTCGGAATGAGGAATGAACATGGCAGCCGCGACGCGCTCCCATTCGACGAGTTCGCTGGCGTCGAGATCCAGCCGTTTCACGGCGCGGCGGTAGGCGTCCGGGCTCTCTTTCTCAAGCGTGCACAGCGCCTGAATCGCATAGCGGAGGTTGAACCGCGCCATCACGTTGGTGAACAGGTTGTTGTTGACGACCGTGGTGTATTCGTCCGGCCCGGTCACCCCGTGAATTTCGAATCGATCCTCCCCGTTCGATCGCCAGAATCCCAGCGTCGTCCAGAGCCGGGCCGTCTCGACCGCGATGTCGACGGCACCGTGACTCAGGAAATCGACGTCACCGGTCGCATCGATGTACTTCGCGAGGGCATAGGTCACGTCGGCGTTGATGTGGTACTGAGCCGTACCGGCGGCGTAGTAGGCGGATGCCTCTTCGCCGTTGATCGTGCGCCACGGGAAGAGAGCACCGGCTTCATTGAGCTTGCGGGCGCGATCCCTGGCGGCAGGGAGCATGCGTTCCCGAATGCGCAGGGCGTTCCGGGCCCAGTGCGGGCTGGTGTACGACATGAACGGCACCATGTAGATCTCGGTGTCCCAGAAGTAGTGGCCGCTGTAGCCGTTCCCTGTCACCCCCTTCGCCGGAATCCCGAGGCCGTCGGCGCGCCCTGCGGCCTGGGCGAGGTGGAAGAGGTTCCAGCGCACTGCCTGCTGCAGATCGTCATGGTCGGAGACCTCCACATCGGAACGCTCCCAGAACTCGGCCAGCCACTCCGCTTGCCTGGCGTATTGTGCGGCGACCCCTGCCGACCGGATCCGGTCGAGGGTGCGGCGGCACCGGTCCACGAGTTCGCGGGTGGGCGTACTCCTGGAGCTGTGGTAGGTCACGATCTTGGTGACGGTGACCGTGTCACCCTTTCGCGCGTTGATCGCGTAGACGTTTTTCGCGATGTTCCCGTCGATGTACCGCTCGACGGTGTAGTCGTTCGGCGTGGAGACGATGTGGTCGGCGGCGAGGGCGAGGGTCATCTCCGAGTTGGCGACCCGGTAGCTCAGAACGCTTCGATCGCCATCCTGCCAGTGTTCCTGCGGATGGAAGACGCGCTCGGTCACGCGGCCTGCTGTACGGGGATCATTCATCTCATCACCGCTGTTCGAGCCGTCGTACTCGTCTTCACCGTCCTGACGGTTGAGCAGCTGGCAGGAGATGGTGAGGGGTGCGTCGGCATCGAGCATCGTCACCTCGAGAGTCATCACCGCAAGGTGACGCTCGGGGAACGAGACCATCCGGGTCGCTCGCACCTGAACACGCTTGCCTGACGGTGTTCGCCACAGCAGGTCCCTGCGGAGGACGCCGTCACGGAAGTCGAGGGTGCGCTCGTAGCTGAGCAGGTCGGCCACGTCGAGCGCCAGAGGCTCATCGTCGACGTAGAGCCGCATCACCTTGCTGTCTGGAGCATTGACCATCATCTGACCCACCTCGGCGAAACCGTATGCCGCCTCGGCGTGACGGATCTTCCACGTCTCGTGGAGCCCGTTCACATATGTGCCGTGTTCATGCGCCGTACGGCCCTCGGCGGCGTTGCCACGCATTCCGAGGTAACCGTTCCCGACGGCGAAGAGGGACTCGGTCAGGCCGAGCGTTGCGGCGTCGTATTCGGTCTCGACGAGGCGCCACGGGTCGATGGGGAAACGGTCACGATTCATGTGCCAGGGACTCTCAGTGGTCGGGTCAAATAAAGGGAGGAGAACTACGGTGGGGTGCTGAGGTCGCCAGGGGCGCGATCAGTTGTGAGGCTCGGAGTGTGCAGACGTATAGACCGCCAAATCATCGATGACGGCATCCGCCCCCGCCTCGAGGAGAACGTCGTGACCGGCTCCCCGGTCCACACCGATGACAAGACCGAAGTGTGCCGCGCGCGCTGACGCGACACCGGAGATGGCGTCTTCGAACACCACGATGTCGGTGGGCGACAGGTCCATCTGCTGTGCGGCGAAGAGAAACATGTCTGGCGCCGGCTTGCTTGCGAGCGACTCGCGAGCGGCGACGACCCCGTCGACGATGATGGGGAACTTGTCGATGAGGTCAGCGGAGGTGAGCACCCAACGCGCATTGTTCGAACTCGAGACGACGCCCATCGGCATCCCTCGCTCCCACAATTCGGTCACGAGGGTGAGCGAACCGGGGTACGGCCGAATTCCCTGTGCGTCGAGGGCTCGGGCAAAGTACTCGTTCTTGCGATTCCCGATGCCCGAGATCGTGTCTGCCGTTGGTGGGTCGTCAGGCGAGCCGAGCGGCAGGCGGATGCCGCGGGAGTTCAGGATGCCGGCGACGCCGTCGTAGCGCCGCTTACCGTCGAGGTGCTCGAAATAGTCATCGTCCGTGTACGGGCTCGCCACGTTTTTCTCGGCGAAGACCTCGTCGAACATCGACTTCCAGGCGTAGCGGTGCAGGTCGGCCGTCGGCGTCAGAACGCCGTCGAGGTCGAAGAGAATTGCGCCGAAGCGGTCGAGACCACGAAGAGCGGATGCGTTCACGGGTGTTCCGATCAACGAAAGCGGGGTAGATGCTGGAGTCACTCTACGACACGGAGCGTCGTCTGAAATCACTGCAGCGCGGGCGGAACGACGAAACGGGTGTCGGCCCGAAGGCCGACACCCGTTTCGAAGTGAGACGGTGGTGCTTACCAGCTCGACTTGGTGATGCCGGGCAGTTCGCCCTTGTGCGCCATGTCACGGAAGCGGACACGCGAGATGCCGAACTTCGAGAGGTGGCCGCGGGGGCGTCCGTCGACGGCGTCACGGTTGCGCAGGCGCACCGGTGAGGCGTTGCGGGGAAGCTTCTGCAGGCCGAGGCGGGCCGCTTCGCGCGACTCGTCGGTGCCGTTCGGGTCCACGAGGGCCTTCTTCAGCTCGAGGCGCTTTGCTGCGTAACGCTCAACGATAACTTTGCGCTGGTTGTTCTTCGCGATCATGCTCTTCTTAGCCATGGCTTAGCGCTCCTCTCGGAATTCAACGTGCTTGCGCACTACGGGGTCGTACTTCTTGAGTACGAGACGGTCGGGGTCGTTGCGGCGGTTCTTCTTGGTCACGTAGGTGTAACCGGTTCCTGCCGTCGAACGAAGCTTGATGATCGGACGTACGTCCTGTGCTTTTGCCATTAGATCTTCTCCCCACGAGCCAGGATGTCCTTGACGACTGACTCAATTCCACGAGCATCGATGACCTTGATGCCCTTGGCGCTCAGCGTGAGCGTGACGTTGCGGCGAAGCGACGGCACGAAGTACGTCTTCTTCTGCACGTTCGGGTCGAAGCGACGCTTGGTGCGTCGGTGCGAGTGCGAAATGTTGTGTCCGAAGCCGGGAATGGCTCCAGTCACCTGGCAGGTTGCTGCCATGGTTCTCTCCTTCAGTACCGCAGGACTTTCGCCCTGCCCAAGATCTCTTGTCGGCACACAAAACCACCCGAATTTCACGACGAGGGGATTGTGTATGCGATCCGAGTGGGAGGTGCCCACTCAGCCAAGGGTCAATCGTACAGGAGATTCCGCGGTTCTGCGAATGACGGTCAGGCGGATGCCGCGGTGCAGGCGGCGCAGAGACCGAAGATGTCGACGATGTGTCTCGCATCGGTGAAGCCGTGTTCGGATGCCGTTTGCCTGGCCCACTGCTCGACCTCGGTCGCGGCGATCTCGACGGTGAGTCCGCAATTGCGGCAGATGAGGTGGTGGTGGTGACCGGTCGATGCGCAGGCGCGGTACAGGCTCTCACCCTCCGGCGACTGCAGCGAATCGGCTTCGCCCTCGTTCGCGAGATCGGCCAGGGCGCGATAGACGGTGGCGAGTCCGATGTGCGACCCGGAGTCACGCAGGCCCTGGTGCAGACCCTGAGCACTGACGAAACCGAGTCGAGAGTCGAGCGCCTCGCGCACGGCTTCACGTTGCCAGGTGTTCCTCTTCACAACCACGGTGTCACCGCCTCTCTCGTTGAAAGTTCTAGCGTAGCCCGGGGCGGGGCTTCGCACGCAGGCCGACCAGGCGGGCGACGAGGTAGATGCCGAACGAGATCGTCGTGATGTACGGGCTGATCGGCAACGAACCTCCGATCGCCAGCAGGATGCCGCCAACGGCGGAGACGAGGCCGAACGCCATCGCGAGCACGGGAACGAGAATCGGCGATGCCGAGAGCCGCAGTGCCGCTGCGGCCGGGGTGACGAGCAGGGCGAGCACGAGGAGCGCACCGATGATCTGCACCGAAACCGCAACGATGAGGCCGAGCAGCACCATGAACGCGAGCGACACGAACCGCGTCGGCACTCCCCGGGCAGCAGCGACATCGGCATCGAGGCTGTCAAAGCTGAGCGGACGCCAGATCAGGAGCAGCCCCACGAGCACGACGAGGCTGATCGCGCTCAGCCAGGTCAGCTGCGGGTCGTCGACCGAGATGATCTGTCCGGTGAGAAGGCCGAACTTATTGGCACTCCTGCCCGGATACAGGGCAAGGAAGAGAATGCCGAGCCCGAGCCCGAACGGCATCAGGACGCCGATGATCGAGTTCCGGTCGCGGGCCCGCGCGCCGAGCAGCCCGATGACGAGCGCGGCAATGAGCGCTCCGGCGAGCGACCCGGCGACGACGTTGAGCCCGAACAGCAGGGCGCCGGCGGCACCGGCGAACGAGAGTTCACTGATCCCGTGCACGGCGAATGCCATGTCGCGCTGCATGACGAAGACGCCGATGAGACCGCCGACGATTCCAAGGATCGCGCCGGCGATGATCGAGTTCTGCACGAGGGCGAGGAGCTCGCCGTAGTTCTCGAAGTTGAACATCCGCGACCAGAGGTCGTCAGCGGTCATGCTCCGGCCTCCCCGTGCGGGTGATGGTGGTGGTGCGTCTCGCTGTCGGGGATGCCGACGACAACCACGCGCCCCCCGGTACGGAGCACGTCGATCGGCGTACCGTACAGCTCGGTGAGGACCTCGCTCGTGAGGACCTCGTCTGGCGTGCCCTCACGAAACTGTCCGCCGGCGAAGTACAGGATGCGATCGACCATTCCGAGCACAGGGTTCACGTCGTGGGTCACGAAGACGACCGGCGTTCCGTGTTCACGCCTGCGGCGGTCGATGAGTTCGGAAACACCGCGCTGGTGCTGCAGGTCGAGGCTGAGCAGGGGCTCATCGCAGAGCAGCATCCGCGGGTCTCCGGCGAGTGCCTGGCCGACCCGAAGTCGCTGCTGTTCACCTCCGGAGAGGTTGCCGACAGGTTCGTCTGCGTAGTCGGACGCCCCGACGGACTCGAGTAGCGCGTCGACCTGCCGCTTCTCGGCTGATCGGGTGAGCGGCAGGCCGAAGCGGTGACCGTTCACGCCGAGCGCGACGAGGTCCCGGCCGCGCATGGGGGTTCCGCCTGGAATGAGTTTCTGCTGCGGAATGTAACCGATCCGCCGATCACCGCGACGGACAGCGTGCCCGTCGAACCGGATCGTGCCCGAATCCAGCGACTGCTGGCCGAGGATCGTCTTGAGCAGGCTGGTCTTGCCCGATCCGTTCGGCCCGAGCACGGCGAGGAACTCCCCCGAGCAGACGTCGAGGTTCAGGTCCTTCCACAGATCGCGACCACCGAAGCCGAGCGATGCGCTTGCCAGGCTCAGGATCGGGTCACTCGGATGCCGGTGGGCGGGTATGGTCACGAATCCAGCGCGTCCGAGATCGCGGTGATGTTGTCGGTCATCCAGCTCACATAGTCCTCGCCGTCCGGCAGCGTCTCGGCGAACGAGACAACGGGGACGGACTCCTGTTCAGCAGCCTCACGGACGCGTTCGGTCTCGGGGCTGCTCGTCTGCTCATTGTAGGCGAGCAGCGACACGTCGCCGGAGCCGATCAGGTCGAGCAGTTCGCTGAGGCTGGCAGGCGAGACGTCGGTGCCCTCTTCGATCGCTTCGCTGAACGCGTCAGGAGTGAGGTTCACCAGACCGGATGCCTCGAGCAGGTACACGGGAACGGGCTCTGTGACCGCCACGCCTGTTCCGTCGGCATCCGTCTTGATCGCGGAGGCGGTATCCGTCAGCGTTCCGATCTCATCGGCGAACGCTGTGTAGTTCTCGTCATAGGTGGCGGCGTTGTCCGGATCGAGCTCGGCGAAGTGGTGGGCGAGCTCTTCGGCGAGAGCGTCCACTGTCGCGAGATCGTACCAGACATGCTCGTTGAAGCCTTCGACGTGGCCGTGGTCGTCGCCCTCCGCCTCGTGATCGTGGGCGTGCTCGTCCTCGGCGTGCTCGTCTTCGGCGTGCTCGTCTTCGGCGTGCTCGTCTTCGGGCAGCAGGCCGGAGAGGTCGACGGCGGTGAGCACGGTGACATCGTCCGACCCGGCCGCCGAGATGAGGGTGTCGATGAACGGGTCGTATCCACCCCCGTTTTCGACGATGACGTCGGCCTTCGAGATGGCGAGCTGATCCTGCGCGCTTGCTTCATAGCTGTGCGGGTCCTGGGCGGCGGAGTCGATGATGTTCGTGAGGTCGATGTTGTCGCCGCCGATGGCTTCGGCGATGCTTCCGTAGACGTTCGTCGATGCGACGACCTGGATGCCTCCGGCCTCGGCGGCTGCCCCGTCTGCTGCCGGGGAGCATCCGCTGAGAAGAAGTGCTGCTGCGGGAATGAGGGAGAGGGGCGCAAGGCGACGAGTGGGATTCACGAGACCCACGTTACCGGTATTGATAACGGTTATCAACTTGGGGACAACCGCTACCCGGGCGGCATCCGCTCATCCGTCGGTTGTGTCGGCTTCGGGCCGCGAAAGCAGACAAAAGCAACGGACGAACCACGGCCGCGAGTCGCAGCATCCGCTCATCCGTCGACTGTGTCGGCTTCGGGCCGCGAAAGCTGGCATAAGCAACGGACGAACCACGGCCGCGAGTCGCAGCATCCGCTCATCCGTCGACCGTGTCGGCTTCGGGCCGCGAAAGCTGGCATAAGCAACGGACGAACCTGTGGCATATTGGCGATCCGCTTCATCTGCCGCCAACCGTGGCGATGGGGTCGTAACCACCGTCTGCGACCAACGATCGTCTGCCGCCCGGCACATTCGTCTCTTCCGAAGCGGGTTTTCGACACCCGGACGCCATCCCCCTCGACCCCCCTCCCTGCCCGCACATGCAACAATGCCCGCCCCTCGAGTCGAGGGACGGGCATCGCGCGCTGCTGCGAGGAGTTCTACGAAGCGGTCAGGCCGTCGACGTAATCCTGGTTGTCTTCGATCCACTGCTCGACGACCGGAGCGTAGTCATCGCCCTCGTAATCGATGAACATGGCCTGGACGAGAGACATCAGGGTCTCGCTGTCCATGGTGAAGTCCTCGAGCCATGCTGCGGCCTGCGGGGAGTTCTCGGTGAACTCGGTGCTTCCGTAGCTGTACAGGCTCTCGGTGTCACCGAATGCGCCCTCGGTGTCTTCGAGGTTCTTGATCGGGAACTGCGCGTATGCGCGGTGCGGCTCCCACAGGGTGACGACGACGTTCTCGCCGTTGTCTGTGGCCGACTTCAGCTCCGAGAGCATGGCGGCCGTCGACGAGGTCAGGAATTCCATGCCTTCGAGGCCATAGGTCGGGATGACCTCATCTTCCATCGCGGCGGTGAGGCCTGCGCCCGGCTCGATGCCGACGATGCGGTTGTTGAAGAGGTCCGCGTTGTCGGCGAGCTCCGCGATCGTGTCGATCGGAGCATCCTCGTTGACCGCGAGGGTGAGCTTGGAGTCTTCGTTCCAGGCGCCGAGCTCCTCGATGTCGTCACCGTAGGTCTCGAGGTACGCCTCATGGGTGTTCGGGAGCCAGACGTCGGTGGTGAAGTCGTAGTCACCAGACGCGAGGCCCTCGAAGACGGGTGCGGGGTCGGCGTATTCGAGCTCGACCGAGTAGCCCTCTTCTTCGAGAATGGACTTCCAGAGCCAGCTGGTGGCGACACCCTCGTCCCAGCCGTTGAATACGGCGAGGGTGATGTCGGTCTTTTCTCCGCCATCGGCGCTGCCGGCGTCGGGACTTGCGCATCCTGCCAGGCCGATGAGGCCAGCCGTTGCGAGTGTTGCGATTGCGATCTTGCTGCTGTTCTTCATGTATTGCCTCTCGTTGGTGCGATTGGACAGGTCGACACCGCGTGAACGGGTTCGACGATTGTGGGGGCCTGGATCAGGCCATGCCTCCGGGTGAGCGTCGGGGACCGGCCGCGACGAGCTGCTCCTTGGAGAGGCCGTCGGCCGAGTCGTCATCCGCAGGCTTCGCTGCATCCGCTTTCTTCACCCGCGGCTTGCGGGTGCCGAGGGATGCCGTCAGCCGGTCGAGCACGATGGCGAGAATCACGACGGACAACCCGGCTTCAAAACCGAGGCCGATGTCGATGCGGTTGAGGCTCGCAACGACGTCGCCGCCGAGACCGCCAGCGCCCACCATTCCGGCGATGACGACCATGGACAGCGACAGCATGATGACCTGGTTGACCCCGGCCATGATGCTCGGCATCGCGAGCGGAAGCTGAATCTGGCGCAGGATGCGGAATGGCGACGAACCGAAGGCGTGTCCGGCTTCGACGACTTCCTTATCGACACCGCGGATGCCGAGCTCGGTGAGCCGCACGCCGGGTGCCAACGCGAAGATGATGGTTGCGACGATGCCCGGGACGACACCGACTCGGAAGAGGATGAGCGCAGGGATCAGGTACACGAACGCCGGCATCGTCTGCAGGAAGTCGAGGATGGGCCTGATGATCTTGGATGCGCTGTCTGAGCGCGCCGCGAGAATGCCGAGCGGAACGCTGATGAGCACGGCGATGAAACTGGCGACGAGCACGAGCGACAGCGAATCCATCGCGTTCTCCCACTGGTCGACCGCGTAGATCAGGCTGAAGCCGAGGAGGACACCGACCGCAAGTTTCCAGCCCTTGGCCAGAAAACCGAGAACGGCGACGGCGACGATGATCGCCCAGAAGGGCGGCGTCTGGAAGATCAGGTTGACGAGGTCGTAGAGGCCGAGGAAGACGGCGCGGAGCACGTCGAACAGGGGCTGGAGGGTGTCGGTGAGCACATCGACAAAATCTTCGACCCACTGGCCGAGCGGAATACGGAAGTCCATCAGGCGAGGCTCCCTTCGTGAGCGGATGTGACGTGGTCGGTACGACTTCCCCTGCCGGTGTCTTCTTCGTCAGTGAGGCCAGCGGTCTCGCGGAGCGTTTCAGTGATGACGTCGACGGCAACCGTCGCGGTCGGTTCGATGATCTGGTTCTCCCCCGTCGATGTGGGCAGGTTGGCCAGGGCGGCGAGGAGGGTGACGCGCGGAATCGCACCGAGCAGGCGACCACTGTCGTCGACGACGGCGACCGGCAGCAAGCTTTCAGCTGCCGGCTCGAACAGGTCGACGAGGTACTGGTCGGGGCCGACTGTGGCCGGGTCGTTGCGTACGATTTCCATGAGATTCGGCTTCCCGGCCTTGACGTGCGAGAGCACATCACGGTCGTGCACGACACCGAGGAGCTTGCGGCCATTGCCGACGACGAATGCGGCGGATGTCTGCATGTCACGCATGGTTCGCAGAGCGGCACGAGGGCCGGCCGAACCGGAGACGACGGCGCGCGCCGGCTCCATCACGCTGGCGGCGGTGAGCACCCGGGCGCGGTCGACGTCCTGGACGAACTGAGCCACGTAGTCGTTGGCCGGGTCGGTGAGGATCTCGTCTGGCGTGCCGACCTGGACGATGCGGCCGTCGCGCATGACAGCGATGCGGTCGCCGAGGAACATGGCCTCGTTGAGGTCGTGTGTGATGAAGATGATGGTCTTGCCGAGCTCGTGCTGCAGATCGACGAGCTGCTCCTGCATCTCGCGGCGGATGAGCGGGTCGAGTGCCGAGAAGGCCTCGTCCATCAGGAGCACGTCAGTGTCTGCAGCCAGGGCGCGGGCCAGGCCGACACGCTGCTGCATGCCGCCAGACAGCTCGCCTGGGAGCTTGTCTTCCCAGCCGGACAGGCCGACTTTGGAGACGATGGCCTGGGCGCGTGCGCGTCGTTCAGCGAGCGGAACACCCTGAACCTCGAGCCCGTACGCGGCGTTGTCGAGGACGGTGCGGTGGGGGAGCAGCGCGAAGTGCTGAAAGACCATGGAGATCTTCGACCGGCGAACCTCGCGGAGCTGTGCGGCCGGGATGCCACTGATAGCGGAACCATGGACCGTCACCGTGCCCGCCGAGGGCTCGAGGAGGCCGTTGAGCATCCGGATCAGGGTGGACTTGCCGGAGCCAGACAGGCCCATGACGACGAAGATCTCGCCCTTCTTCACTTCGAAGGATGCGTCGATCACCGCTGCGGTGCCGAGCGAACTCAGTTCATCCCGCTTCTCTCCGGAATTCAGTCGCTTGACGACCTCGCGCGGCTTCTTGCCGAATACTTTGTAGACATTGTTCACCTTGACGGCAATCGTGTCGGTCACGTCTTCTCCAGGCATGCGGGCGTGAGGCATCCTCCGGCTGAAATCCGGCTCGATGCGAACAGCTGCTCGCGTAAGTTACGACCGGGTCAAGGACGAATGCACGAACCCCACCCATCAAGCGGCGACGACCTGTGCGTCAGAAGCGAATCGGGAGTTGTACTGGCGTGATCATGGGACCACCGCCAACGTCGCAGGACCATACGTCAGGATGTGCGACATTGCTGCGTCACATCCATCCGCGGACTAGCGTTTCGGCCTTCGTGGCCGTCAACCAACATAACAGACGACCGTGTCAACCCCTATTTCCGGCGACTTCGTGCTCGAAACGTGACCGGTGATTCTCGCAGTGACCTCACGGCATCCGTCCCTAAACTCGACCTCACTCGCTCACGAACGCACGACGACCCCAGGGAGAGAATCATGGGATTCTTCGACAGACTTTTCGGCGGACAGCAACAGGAGCCGCAACAACGGGCGCGGTATGCGCCGGAACCCAGATCGGCGCGCAGCGACGACGAGATCGCCGTGGAGCGCTACCGCTACCTGCTCAGGACAGCGCCGCCGGAGGCGATCGAGCAGGCCCATGAAGAGGCGTTCGAGAAGCTCACCCCCGAGCAGAGGCGCCTGTTGTTCCAGCAGCTCAGCGCGGACGCAGCTCCCGGTGACGAGCCTCGGGCAGACGACGCGCACTCGCTCGCCCAGTCCGCCACCCGTTCTGAGCTTCGCCAGCCTGGAACGATGGAACGCACCATGAACGGGCCGAGTTTCGGAAGCATGGTCGGCAGTTCACTGCTCGGCACCGTCGCCGGATACTTCATCGCCACAGCGGTTGTGAGCGCCTTTCTGCCGGACATGTCCGGCAGCGAGGCCGGCTCAGAGGGCGACGGGGGCGCGGATTCCGGTTCGGATGCCGGCGCAGAAACGAGCACGGATGCAGGCGGGGACTACAGCGGAGGCGGCGGGGACTTCGGCGGAGGCGACTTCGGTGGCGGAGGCGACTTCGGTGGCGGAGGCGACTTCGGCTTCTGATCCACCGCTTTTACCGATCGGGGCGGTCTGGTCGGCCGGCCCCGATCGGCTCAGTCGAGCAGGAGCGCAGGTTCCTCGATGATCGACGCGACGTCGGCCAGGAACCGGGATGCCACGTCACCGTCGACGACGCGGTGATCGAAGGACGCTCCGAGCGTTGTGACGAACCGCGGCCGCACCTCACCGTCGACGACCCACGGCTTCTGCTTGATCGTTCCGAGAGCGACGATGCCCACCTCGCCCGGGTTGAGGATCGGCGTGCCGGTGTCCATGCCGAAGACACCGATGTTGGTGATGGTGATGGTGCCGCCCTGCTGGTCGGCCGGCGGCGTCTTGCCGTCGCGCGCCGTCAACGTCAACTGTTCGAGCGATTGCGCCAGCTGCAGCAGGGTCATCCCCTGTGCTTCCTTGACGTTCGGAACGATGAGCCCGCGCGGCGTCGCCGCGGCAACACCGAGGTTGACGTAGTGCCTCACGATGATCTCGTCATCGGTCCAGGTGGCGTTCACCGTCGGGTTGCGGCGCACCGCCCAGATCATGGCCTTCGCCATGATGAGCAGAGGTGACACCTTCACGCCGGCGAAGTCGGTGGAGTTCTTGAGCCGTTTGATGAACTCCATGGTGCGCGTCGCGTCCACGTCGACGAAGAGCGACACGTGCGGGGCCTTGAACGCTGATTCGACCATCGCGTTGGCGATTTGCTTGCGGATTCCCTTCACCGGGATCCGCTCTTCGCGGTTGTCGCCCCATGCAGGGGTCTCGATGTTGCGGAACACGCTCGCCTGGCCGGCCTCGCGAACCACATCGTCACGGGTGACCTCTCCCCCGATTCCCGTTCCGGCCACGAGCTTGAGGTCCACCCCGAGGTCCTTCGCCAGTTTGCGGATCGGAGGCTTCGCGATCACCGGGCCGGCGGGGACCGGTGCGGATGCGGGAGCGGATGCCGGACGGGTGGCGGGCGCGGCGGCATCCGCGTGACGACGACGGCGGGAGGTGACGGAACCGGCGTTGCCGTACCCGACGAGCACAGCACCCGGCTTCTCGCCGTCGATGGAACTGCGGGTGTCTGCGACGGCTTCTTCGGTTTCGCTGGAAACGGCTGACGGGGCGACGGCAGCGGCGGCTGGCGCGCCGGCATCCGCCTTCTCGGCCGCAGCGGCGATCGAGATGATCGGAGTCCCGACGTCGACCGTGGTGCCCTCATCGACGAGGATGGCGGAGACGGTGCCCTCGTATGGCGAAGGCAGCTCGACGAGCGACTTGGCGGTCTCGATCTCGACGATCACCTGGTTGAGCTCGACGGTGTCGCCAGGCGCCACCTTCCACGACACCACTTCTGCCTCGGTGAGTCCTTCACCGGCATCCGGCATCAAGAACTGGAACTCGCTCATGATTTCTCTCTTTCGCGCGTCAGGACGCTAGTAGGCAAGTGCCCGGTCGACGGCCTCGAGGACTCGGTCGGCGTCGGGGAGGAAGAGCTTCTCGAGCTTGGCTGGGGGGAAAGGAACGTCGAAACCCGACACTCGGAGCACGGGTGCCTCGAGCGAGTAGAAGGCGCGTTCGGCGACGGTGGCGGCGATCTCGGAACCGACAGAGACGTTTCCGGGTGCCTCCTGCGCGATGACGAGACGTCCGGTCTTGCGGACGCTCTCGAGAAGTGGCGCGTAGTCGATCGGCGCGATCGACCGGAGGTCGACGACCTCGAGGCTGATGCCGTCAGTCGCTGCCAGCTCAGCGGCCTGCAAAAGAACGCTGACCATGGCGCCGTGCGCGACGACCGTGGCATCCGTTCCCGAGCGGATGATCCGGCTGGCGTGGAGGGGCGCGGCTGAGCGGGAGAGGTCGACCTCGCCTTTCGGCCAGTACCGGCTCTTCGGTTCGAAGAACATGACGGGATCGTTCGATGCGATCGCTTCCTGGATCATCCAGTACGCGTCGTTCGGCGTGGACGGGCTGACCGAGCGCAGGCCAGCCGTGTGGGCGAAGTATGCCTCGGGGCTCTCCTGGTGGTGCTCCACGGCCCCGATGTGCCCGCCGTACGGCACCCGGATGACGACGGGCATCTGCAGGTCGCCCTCGGTGCGGTTGGTCAGTTTGGCCAGCTGCGACGTGATCTGGTTGAACGCGGGGAAAATGAACCCGTCGAACTGGATCTCACAGACCGGACGGTAGCCGCGCATGGCGAGACCGATCGCGCTTCCGACGATTCCGGACTCGGCGAGTGGGGTGTCGAGCACCCGTTTCTCCCCGAACTCGGCCTGGAGGCCCTCGGTGATACGGAACACCCCGCCGAGCTTGCCGATGTCTTCTCCCATGAGGAGGACCTTGGGGTCATCGGTCATGGCCTGACGGAGCCCGGCGTTGAGAGCCTTCGCCATCGGCATGGTCTGCAGGGCGCTGTCGGTGCTCTCGCTCACGCTGCATCACCGCCCATCTCTCGCTCGTATCGTTCGAGCCACTGCTTCTGTTCCACCATCACCGGGTGGTCGTCGGCGTACACCGAGTCGAACATGAGTCCGACCTCAGGGTCTTCGATGGCGTGGGTGCGGCGACGGATGTCTGCGGCGAAGTCATGTGCCTGTTCGGCGACTCCGGCGAACAGCGACTCCGGTGCGCCCTTGCCGCGGAGGAACCTTTCAAATCGTACGATCGGGTCCCTGGCGACCCAGGAGTCCGTGAGTTCCTGGGTGCGGTACTTCGTCGGGTCATCACTCGTGGTGTGGGCGCCGATCCGGTAGGTGAGGGCCTCGATCAGTTGCGGTCCGCGACCCGAGCGAGCGTCGTCGAGATGCTTGGCAGTGACGGCGTAGCTGGCGAGGACGTCGTTACCGTCGACCTGCACGCTCGGGATGCCGAACCCGGCGCCGCGCTGCACGAGCGGCGTGCGCGACTGGGTGGTGACAGGAACGCTGATCGCCCAGTGGTTGTTCTGCAGGAAGAACACCTGAGGGGTCTGGTAGCTGGCCGCGAAGACGAGCGCCTCGTTGAGGTCGCCCTGGCTGGTGGACCCGTCGCCGAAATAGACCATAACGGCCTCGTCGGTTTCGGGGTCGCCTGTGGCAGTCGCCCCGTCGAAGCTCACGCCCATCGCATAGCCGGTCGCGTGCAGGGCCTGCGCGGCGATGACGAGGGTGTACGGACGGAAGTTGCCGTTCGCCGGGTCGGAGACATCCCACCCGGAGTGTGTGGTCCCCCGCATGACCTCGACGATGCCGAGCAGGTCGACCCCTCGGATCAGCCCGACCGCGTGCTCGCGGTAGGAGGGGAAGATGTGGTCCTGAGCGCGAGCGGCGCGACCGGAACCCACCTGGGCACCTTCCTGGCCGTGGCACGGCGGCCACAGCGCAAGCTGGCCCTGACGCTGCAGGTTGGCAGCCTCGGTGTCGAACGCCCGGGCGACGACCATGTCACGGTAGAACTGCTCATGGTCGGAGTCGGTGAGCCGATCGAGGTAGCCGAGATATGGCTCGGCAGACGCGGTCGGTTCGAGGGTTCCCTCGGTGGTCAGCATCTGCACGGCAGGCGCTGGGGACGTGCTCTCAGTTTCCGCCATTGCTCTAACCTAACCGCCTCGCCGGGTGCCCGGCTGGTAGGGACTCGACAATGTGTCGCGTGATCGATAGGAGTTTGTCCACAGATTCGTCCTCACCGACACTGACACGGATGCCGGAACCCGGGAACGCACGCGCGACGATACCGGCGTCGAGAAGGGACTCATTGGCGGCATCCGTCTCGTTCCCGGTCGCCAGCCAGACGAAGTTGCCCTGGGCCTCAGGGATGAACCAGCCCTGCTGTCGCAGGCCGCCGGCGAGCCGGTCGCGCAGGCTGCTGAGCAGCGCGACGCGTTCGAGGAGCTGATCCTCGAGAGCAAGCGAGGCGATTGCGGCCACCTGTGCCGTCTGGGTGACCGAGAGGGGGATGGCTGCAGCCCTGGCGGCGTCGAGCAATGCGACCGGTCCGATCGCCCAGCCGACGCGGAGACCGGCGAGACCATACGCCTTGGAGAAGGTGCGGAGCACGACGAGGTTCGGGTATCTGCCGGTCAGCCCGAGCCCTCTGACCGCTCCGGGGTCGGTCACGAACTCGGCGTAGGCCTCGTCGAGGAGCACGAGCACATCGGAGGGCACTGCGGCCATGAACGCCTCGAACGCGTCAGCGCTGACCACGGTTGACGTTGGGTTGTTGGGGGAACACACGAGAACGACCCGGGTGCGGTCGTCGACTGCCGCGGCGAGCGCGTCAAGGTCGTGTGAGCCGTCAGCCCGGTTCGGCACCTGGATGCTCGTCGCACCGGCGACGGTGACGAGGCCGGGGTACGCCTCAAAAGACCGCCACGAGTACACGACGGTGTCGCCGGGGCCGGCGGCCGCATCGATGAACTGGCTGAGCAGGGCGACCGATCCCGAGCCGACGTGGATCTGGTCGACACTGACGCCGTTGCGGGCGGCGAGGATCTCGCGCAGGGCGAGCGCCGAGGCATCCGGGTACCGGTTGAACGCGCCGGCAGACATCACGGCATCGAGCACTCCGGGCAGGGGCGGGTATGGATTCTCGTTGCTCGACAACTTGAATGCGTCGGCACCGGCCGGCTTTCCCTGCCGGTACGGCGGGCTGGCGAGAATCTCCGGGCGAAGCTTGACCGCAGGCGGCACAACCGGCTCGTCGGCGTTGGCTGGAGGAATCGTCACTGTTGAAGTCTAGACACGCACTATTCCGGCGGAGGCATGCTCTCACCCGGCCGGGCGGTAGGGTCGCGTTCGCAGGGTGCTGGCTGACATCATGGAGCGATGGGCAGGTTTCTTCTCCGAGTAGTCATCAACGCCGTCGCCATCTGGCTGACCAGCTTCATCGTGGCCGGGGTGCATGTCACCGCGTACACACCCGAAGACGTCGTCGCGAGCATTCTCACGTATCTGCTGATCGGGCTGATCTTCGCGGTCGTCAACGGCGTGGTCGGAACGTTGATCCGGATCGTCGCTTTTCCGATCTACATCCTCACACTCGGCCTGATTTCGTTCATCGTGAACGGGCTCCTGCTGCTCCTGGTGGCGTGGATCATGTCGTTCTTCGACTTCGGGCTCGAGATCGACGGATTCTGGTGGGCAGTGCTCGGCGCGCTGGTGATGGGCATCATCAACGGTCTGCTCCAGTTGCTGCTCCGGCCACAGCTCAAGGAACGCCGCAACCGCCGCCGCTGAGGTCAGCCGCGACGTTTCACGGCCCGGTACAGCGTCGACGTTCCACCCCGCTCTGCCTCACCCAAGGTGTCGAGAGCCGCTTTCACCCGATCGAGGCGCGGATCGTCGGAACCGTCGATGAGCGCGGCGGTGTCGGCGTATCCTGCCATGAAGTGCGCGCTTCCGAACGGGCGTTCAGGAACTGCCGGATCGTGGATGCTGCGGGTGACGACCACCCGGTCGCGCCCGTCATCTCCTTCGATCGGTGCGCCGCCGAGCGCGGGCGTGAGGTCTTCGGCGTGCTCGACGGCGAGGTGGGCGACGGAGTCGGGAATCGGGATCTGGCCGGTCGGTGACCCGAAGGTGATGAGAGCGTCGGTGTCGTACGCCCCGGATGCCGCCACCCGCGCCGCGACGAGGCCACCCTGTGAGTGACCGACCAGGGTGACCGAATCACCGGGGCGGATGCCCGCTTCGTCCATGGCGTCGAGGGTCGCCCGGTACGCGGCCGCGTCGTCTCCGGCGATCCCGGCGAGGTTGCTGCCCATATCGAACGGCTCAGCGCCGTCGGTGGAGAACTCGCTCGTGCCGGCGAGGTACACCGCGTAGCTCGGTCGGGCGCCGCCTTCGAAGCGCTCGACACGGATCTGCGGCCGACCCGGGCCGCTCTCGGGAATTCGGGAGGCGGCATCCGCCAGTGATCGTGGAGCGGTGACAGGGGTCGATTCAGCCGTGCTGAGGGTGATCGGAGTGGCGGTGTACGCGTTGCGGCCGGCGAGGAGAAGGAGCGCCCCTGCCATGGAACTCAACCCGACGATGCCGGCACCGTCGTCTCCGAGCAACCGGGCCACCGGCGGATCGATGCCGGCGACCCCGAGGGCGATGTCGTCTGCTGACGAGACGAGAGCGCGCACCAGGCTGACGAACGCGGGGCTCTCGAGCAGGGCGGCGTTGCCGGTCAGCGCGCTGAGCAGCGGCTGGCCGGCGACCGCGGCGAGCCGACGCACCTCCGGATGCTGTGCGACCAGGGCGGCCACCGCCGCCGAAGGGAGGAGAGGGAGTGCGCCGATGAAAATGTTCCTGATCAGGCCCCCGGTGAGAAACCCGCCGAGTGCCGCGACCAGCCCGCTGACATCGGCACCCTTCTGCTCAACGGCGGCATACGCTGTTGCTGCCGTTTCGACGCGGCTGCTCAAGCTCTCAGCCAACGCCGCGGCGTCCTGCAACATCGCCGCCGACCGCGTCAGATCGGGTTCGGCGAAACCGAACGGTGCCGCGTCTGCCGACCATTCGGTGATGCATCGCGTCATTGCTGCCCGGTGCGCCCAGTCGCGCGCGTCGGCGGCAAGCGTTGTGAGTGTCGCTGCGACGAGAAAGAGCTCGTCGGTCTCGACGCTCGTGGAAGCTCCACCCGAGACATCGAGAGTGTCTGCGGTCGGGGTCATCGGTACCGTGCCCCCGCGGGGTAACCGACGAGGTCTTTCTCCCACCCGCCGCCCCGCCGTTCGATCGTCGTATCGGCACGGAGGAGCTCCCGCGCCCGGTCGCACTCGTCGAGGGCGATGCGCAGCGCGCCGGCGCTCCGGGCGAGGGCACTGGTCAGATCGGCCATCCTGCGATCGAATTCGTATCGGGACGCCGACCGCCAGGTGAGTGTGTCAGTGGCGTGGTGGAGCCGGCGCTGACCGTCTGCCAGGTCATCGGCCAGCGCACGCGTGCGCCGGCTCTGTTCGTCGAGCAGGTCGAGCGCGCGCGCTCGCGAGACATCGCTGAGCGTCGTACCGGAAACAGCAGCGATCGTCGGGTCGATCATGAGTCCTCCTCGGCTGAGAAGCGGATGCCGCCGCAACCGCGACGCAGGTCCATGCTCGCCGCCCACAGGGAGAGGCGATGTCCTGTGCCGCGTTCCGTGGGCAATTGACGCGCTGAAAGGACGTGTGGAGGGCGGGCGCCGAATCGGCGGCCCATCCCCGATGCCTGCGAGCCTAATCGTGTCAGCACTGATTTCACGCCCCAGTAGGAGGGGTGGGCTCCCGACGGCGCCTGGACTCGTCCTCGCTAATGGGGGATGCCGCTTCTCGTCGCCGCGGTACAGAATGGAAGGATGATTTCCGACCCGGTCCCTACCGAGGTCCAGCCCTTCCGCGTGTGCTTTGTGTGCGCAGGCAACATCTGCAGATCCCCGATGGCAGAAGTTGTGTTCCAGAGCATGGTGCGACAGGCAGGCCTCTCGCAATATGTCGAGACCCTCTCGGCCGGAACCGGCGACTGGCACGTGGGCGAGCAGGCCGACGCCCGCACGCTCACCGCCCTGGCTCGAAATGGTTACGACGGTGCACACCACCGGGCGAAGCAGTTCAACCCGGAATGGTTCGACAGCCTCGACCTCATCGTCGCGCTCGACAGCGGCCACGACCGCATCCTCAGGTCGTGGGCCCCGACCGAAACTGACAGGGGCAAGGTCGCCCTTCTGCTCAGTTTCGACCGTGACCAGAACCATATGGCCGATGTCCCCGACCCCTACTACGCCGGCGATGAGATGTTTGACCGAGTATTGGGCATGATTGAGAGGGCAAGCCGCCAACTTTTCCGGCAGCTTGAACCGGCAATTCGACAGGGAGCCATTCGATGACCGCACTACCCGCCCAGCCACTCAGCCCGCTCGACGGTCGATACCAGGCGGCCGTCAGCTCCCTGGGCGAGTACCTCAGCGAGGCGGGACTGAACCGGGCACGGGTGCAGGTCGAGGTCGAATGGCTGCTCTACCTGACCTCACACCGCATGTTCGGCTCGCATCCGCTGACCGCAGAGCAGACCGAGTCGCTCCGCGCCCTCTATCTCGAGTTCGGCCAGGAAGACATCGACTGGCTCGCTGAAAAAGAGGCGGTGACCCGTCACGACGTGAAGGCCGTCGAATATCTGGTGCGCGACCGGCTCGCATCCCTCGGTCTCGACTCGATTGCCGAGCTCACCCATTTCGCCTGCACAAGTGAAGACATCAACAACCTGTCGTACGCCCTCACCGTGTCTGCCGCAGTTCGCCAGGTCTGGCTGCCGAAGCTCCGCCAGGTGATCGGCCTGCTCTCCGAGCTCGCCGTCGAGCACCGTGCGGATGCCATGCTGTCGCGCACGCACGGGCAGCCAGCCACTCCGAGCACAATGGGGCGCGAACTCGCCGTGGTCGCCTGGCGACTGGAGCGGATCGCCGGTCAGGTGAACGATTCAGAGGTGCTCGGCAAGTTCTCCGGCGCGACCGGGAACTTCGCGGCGCACGTCATGGCCGACCCTGCCGCGGACTGGACGGCGATCTCACGCGAGTTCGTCGAGTCGCTCGGCCTGACCTGGAACCCGCTCACCACGCAGATCGAGTCTCACGACTGGCAGGCGGAACTGTACAACCGGGTGTCTCACGCCAACCGGGTTCTGCACAACCTCGCCACCGACATCTGGACCTACATCTCGATGGGCTACTTCCGTCAGATCCCGCAGGCTGGCGCGACCGGTTCCTCGACCATGCCGCACAAGATCAACCCGATCCGGTTCGAGAACGCCGAAGCGAACCTCGAGCTCTCGAGCGCTGTGCTGGACTCGCTCGCCGCAACACTCGTCACCTCCCGTCTGCAGCGCGACCTCACCGACTCGACCACCCAGCGCAACATCGGTGTCGGTTTCGGGCACTCGCTCCTCGCCCTCGACAATCTGGCTCGGGGCCTCGGTGAGATCGACCTGGACAGCGAGGCGCTTGCCGCTGACCTCGACAGCAACTGGGAGGTTCTCGGTGAGGCGATCCAGACGGTCATCCGTGCCGAGGTCGTTGCCGGTCGTTCGCAGATCTCGGATCCGTATGCCCTGCTGAAGGAGCTCACCCGTGGCAAGCGGATCGGGCGCGACGACCTGGTGGCCTTCGTCTCCACCCTCGACATCGGCGACGACGCCCGGGAGCGCCTGCTCGCGCTGACTCCGGCCGGTTATGTCGGATTGTCCGATGAACTGGTGGGCTACCTGCCCTGATCGACGCCGGCGGCCGGCGCCTGACGAGCCGCCCGGAGGGAGCATCCGTTCCGAGAACTTGCTCCAAATTCAGGAGATCTGTGGCGACACGCCGTGCGGGAGCGCTTTCACCACGGCGTGTCGGCAGAATCTCCTGAATTTACAGGAAGGAGCGCGGGCCTTCCCGTCCCGCGGCTGGCGGCGTACCCTGATGCCGGGAGGCATCATGCGAACGACGGCGGGTGAGCGCATCACCATCAGGGGCCAGACGGTCGGGGCGCCTGACCGACACGGCCAGATCCTCGAAGTCAGGGGAAATGAGGGCGAACCGCCCTACTACGTCCGATTCGACGATGGTCACGAAAGCCTCGTCTATCCGGGGCCCGACTGCGTCATCGAGCACGCTCCAGCGACCGGCTGATACGTCCGGTCAGTGCCCGGAGTTCTGCTCGTCGATGTCTTTCTTCTCGAGATCGCCGGGTTTCACCGTGAGGGCGAACATCGCGATGCCCACGAGTGTGACGATGAACGCAACGCCGAAACCGATCAGCGCGAAGACGACATCCCTCGTTGACATCAGGACGATGAGGCCGGTGAAGATTCCGGCGACGGCGGCGAAGGCCAGCAGCTCGACGGGCTTGAGGATCTCGCGGCGGCTGGGCTGACTGGGAGTGGGGTTGCTCATGGGCGCGCCTCCGTTTCGGGGGGAACGCGACCGGACTCATCGGTGCCCCACTTCAGTGAGAAACCACCGATGACGAGAAGCACGGCTCCGATGGCGGCGTACGCGCCGAAGATACCGACGGTGACGATGGATGCTGTGAGGCTGCGGTCGATACCGTCAGGACCGGTGAACTGGTGGTCGAGTCCAGGCGGCACGAGCAGGAACGCGACAGCCAGGAGCACGGTGAGGCCACCGATGGTGGTCCAGTCGCGAGCGAGCGGCGAACGGCGGCGCAACCGGAAGCCGCTGTACAGCTCGAGGGCCCCTGTGAGGAGCGCCCAGACGATCACGATTGCATAGAACGCGGGCAGGCTGGAATTCGGGGCGAGTGCCAGTGCCACGACACCGGCCGCGAGAGTGATGATCGCCTGCGCGAAGAAGGTACGGCGCGAGACCCGGTCAGCCGCGAGCCGGGCCGAGCCGAGGACGATCTCGATGAGCGCCGTCAGCACGGCGAAGCCCCCGAAGACCGACAGTCCGAGCCACGGTGAGTGGTTGCCGTTGAACGTGATGACGACAGCAGCGACGGCGGCGACGGCGGCCCGGGCGACCGGGACGAGCCAGTACCGTGAGCGTGAGTTCACAGCGCCGCCGGTTGCGGCAGCGACAGGGGTGGCCACGGGTTTCGCCTCTTTCGTTGGGTGCGTCAGGACGCCTCCAGTCTACGTGCCGTAGAAGTCGGCGTGACCCGCTCCCGTGACCACAGGGACGGGAGCACAGGGGCGTGAGCGCAGGGACGTGGGCACAGGCGACCGTTGGGGATCAGGCAGGCGCCAGGTCGGCGAACCGCGAGTAGTGGCCGTGGAATGCCACGGTCACGGTCCGGGTCGGGCCGTTACGGTGCTTGGCGACGATGAGGTCGGCTTCACCCGCGCGCGGATTGTCTTTCTCGTAGGCACTCTCACGGTGGAGCAGGATGACCATGTCGGCATCCTGCTCGAGCGATCCGGATTCACGGAGGTCGCTGATCGCAGGCATCTTGTCTGCGCGCTGCTCCGGTCCACGGTTCAGCTGCGAGAGGGCGATGACGGGCACCTGAAGTTCCTTGGCGAGCAGCTTGAGCGCCCGGGAGAATTCCGACACCTCCTGCTGCCGGCTTTCGACCCGCTTGCCCGAGGTCATCAGCTGCAGGTAGTCGATCACGACGAGCTTGAGGCCGACGCGCTGTTTGAGCCGCCGGCATTTGGCGCGGATCTCGACGAGGGTCATGTTGGGGCTGTCGTCGATATAGAGCGGCGCGTCGTTGATGCGACCGCGAACGGCAGCCAGTTTGTTCCAGTCGCGCTGGTCGACGGTGCCCTTGCGCATGCTCTGGAGCGGGACGGAAGCCTCGGCCGAGAGCAGACGCATCGCGATCTCGCTGCGGCCCATCTCGAGGGAGAAGAAGATCGACGGCTGGTTGTTGCCGATCGACGCCGCCCGGGCGAAGTCGAGCGCGAGGGTCGACTTACCGAGCGCCGGTCGTGCGGCGACGATGATGAGCTGGCCGCCATGGAAGCCGTTGGTCAGGTCGTCCATCTCGGCGAACCCGGTCGGGGTGCCGGACATCCCGCCGTCCGACCCGTTGTTGGCTTCGATCTCCTCGAACGCCGTACCGACGGCTTCGTTGAGCGGCACGTAGTCTTCGGCCTGGGTCGAACCGGTCACGCCGTAGATCTCGGCCTGTGCGGTGTTGACGAGGTCGAGGACCTCACCCTCGCCCGCATATCCCATCTGGACGATGCGGGTGCCTGCCTCGACGAGGCGACGCAGCAGGGCACGCTCGGCGACGATGGATGCGTAGAACCCGGCGTTGGCCGCCGTGGGAACCAGGCTGGTGAGTGTGTGGAGGTAGTCGGCTCCACCGGCGCGCGACAGTTCACCGGTCTTGATCAGTTCGTCGGTTACGGCGATGACGTCGGTCGGCTCGCCGTGGGAGTACAGCGAGAGGATCGCGTCGAAGATGATCTCGTGCTTGGGAATGTAGAAGTCGACACCGCGCACCGATTCGACGACGTCGGCGACAGCATCCTTCGAGAGGAGCATTCCGCCGAGTGCCGACTGTTCGGCGAGCATGTCGTGCGGAGGAGTGCGCTCGGCCCGGTACTCGCCTCGGCTCTCACCGGACGGTGACTGGTCGGACAGACCGAGATGGGCGATTGACACGCAATACTCCTTCAACGACTTGGCCCGGCTTGAACCGGCGAACGGGTGGCCGTCGTGCTCAGGTCCAGACCACCACCAGCCACTGACACGGCGGTGGAATCCGGGCTAGCGCACCCCGGTGAGAATCTGCGCTGCCTCACACTATGAGCAGTGCAGACATCACACAAATGGGCCTGTGGATAACTCTGTGTATAGATGGGGCGAAACGCCGGAGGCGATGTGCACAACCTGTGGGTAACCCTGTGGAGAGTGAAGAAATCTCTCGCCGTAAGTAGCCTCTGATCAGGAAATATGGCGCAACCGGGCTGTGGGTATAAAGCTGCTTAGACTCTGTGTTGAACCTTTGAGATTGGGGTCTCGACCTGTGCACAAAAAGCTTGACTCCAGCGCTGCGGGGGGTATAGGTATGCCGCCGGAGGGTGTATCTTTCCTCACGTTTCCGTCGGCGGTCAGCACCCCCTTAACCACCTGTGGCGACGAGCCGAAGCCCGTCGCCACAGAAGAGAGAGTGTGCCTACTTGGCAGCTACCACCTGGAGGGTGATGACTGCGCTGAGGTCCTCGCGAAGGCGGACAGTCGCCTCGTGCGTTCCTACCGACTTGATCGGCGAGGAGATCTCGATCTTGCGCTTGTCGATCTGGCCGAGGCCGGCTGCCGCGACGGCATCCGCCACGTGAACGGTCTTGACCGAACCGAAGAGACGGCCTTCAGCGCCAGCCTTGACGGCGAGCTTGACCTTGGTGCCTTCGAGGGCGGTCTTGAGGGCCTGGGCGTCTTCGAGAGTCGCGAGCTCGCGCGCGGCACGCGCGGCCTTGATCTGCTCGACCTGCTTCTCAGCACCGCGGCTCCACGCAATGCCGAAGCCCTGCGGGATCAGGTAGTTACGTGCGTAACCGTTCTTGACCTCGATGATGTCACCAGGAGTACCGAGGCCGGTGACCTCGTGGGTGAGGATGAGTTTTGACATGTCGGTTTCCTTACCTGCCTGAGCCGGCGTACGGAAGCAGAGCCATCTCGCGTGCGTTCTTCACGGCACGGGCGATCAGACGCTGTTCCTGGACCGAAACGCCGGTGATGCGGCGCGCGCGGATCTTTCCACGCTCGGAGATGAACTTGCGAAGGGTGGGGACATCCTTGTAGTCGATGACCCCGACGCGGATTGCCTTCGCGGGAGCGAGCGGCTTGCCGCCCTTGCCACCGCGGGCAGGCTTGCGGCTTGCGCCGCTAGACTTTCCAGCCATATTGGTTTCCTTAGGTGTATTGCCGTAACGGGAGCCGGGGCCCTCGCTTCAGCGGAGAAGTGTTTAGAAGGGGGTGTCGTCGCCGTAGGATCCTGGCGTGTTCCAGCTGTCGCCGGAACCCGATCCTGAACCCTGGGCCATCGCGCCGCCGGCCGGAGGGGCCGTCGGTGCACTGGCTGCCCATGGCTCGTCCTGAACGGCTGCGGGGCCGCGGCCGCCGCCTCCACCGGAGGACTGTGCACGGGTGACCTGTGCGGTGGCGTAGCGAAGCGAGGGGCCGATCTCGTCGACTTCGAGTTCGATCGAGGTGCGCTTCTCGCCTTCCTTCGTTTCGTAGGAACGCTGCTTCAGACGCCCGGTAGCGATGACGCGGCTACCCTTGGTGAGCGATCCGGCGACATGCTCGGCGAATTCACGCCAAACGCTCGCGCGCAGGAACAGTGCTTCGCCATCTTTCCACTCGCTCGACGCACGGTCGTAGTTACGCGGAGTGGATGCGATGGTGAAGTTGGCAACCGCCAGTCCGTTCTGCGTGTAACGCAGTTCGGGGTCTGACGTGAGGTTGCCCACCACGGTAATGACGGTCTCGCCGGCCATCGGGACTAAGCGTCCTTCTCGGCGGCGGGCTCGGCTGCAGGCTTGGCGTCTGCCTTGGCCTTGGTGGCGGCGGCCTTGCGGGCAGCCTTCTCCTCGGCGCGCTTGCCTTCGAACTCGACGAGAGCGATGGCTTCTTCGGCCCGCAGCACCTTGGTGCGCATGACGGCCTCAGACAGCTTCAGCTGGCGGTCGAGTTCGACCGTTGCTTCGCTCGTCGCGGTGAAGTCGACGACGGCGTAGATGCCTTCGGTCTTCTTGTTGATTTCGTAAGCCAGTCGACGACGGCCCCAGATGTCAACCTTGTCGATGGTTCCACCATCGTTGCGGATGACATTAAGGAACTTATCGAGACTGGGAGCAACGGTGCGCTCGTCAATCTCGGGGTCGAGGATAACCATGAGTTCATACTGATGCGTCACTAACCCACCTCCTTCGGACTCGAACGGCCGCAGACGATCTGCAGCAGGAGGGTTCTAGCATCGTTGCGTCGGGTGGGAGCAGAGCGCTCGCACACGGGCAACCTGAGTAGCTTACCCGATGCGGCGCCCCGCTCGCTACCGCGACCGGACGGCACCCGTCCGGAACCCAGACGCACGAGCGCCCGGAACCGGTGAGCAGGTGCCCGCTAGTTCACGAGGGCGGTGTTCGCGGCATCCTCTGCACGCTTCAGGCCGTCCTCCGGCTCGACCGCCCCGGTGAAGATCTCCTGGAAGATCGGGTCGAACTCGTCAAAGCCCTTGCCGTAGTTGGCGCCCGTCGGCGACGCGATCGGCTGCTCGCCGTCGATCACGTCGAAGAACGGTGAGACGTCGACCTCGTTCTTCTCCCAGAACTCGAAATACGAAGACTGTGCCGCCGTCAGCGCGGGGATGGCCGCACCCGACTGGCCGAGATAGCTGTTGCCCTTTTCCGAGCCCAGCCAGGTCAGCACCTTGGCGACGGCATCCTGTTCGTCGGATGCCGCGTTGCCGACCGCGGCGACACCGTTGGTCACAGACACCCGGCCGGCTGGTCCCGCCGGAATCGAGGCGACGCCCCACTCGAACTCGGCGTCGTCCTCCACGTTCTTGAGGTTGTACAAACCCGACTGGAACAGCGCCATGTCGCCCTGCACGAAGGCGTCGAGGCTGAAGTCCCCGTTGGTGTTCGTCTCAGCGGCGGGCGGAGCGACCTTCGCGGTGTTGATCGCATCGACGAGGTACTGGAAGGCCTCGACGGTTTTCGGGTCGGAGAACGCGAACTCGTCGTCTTTCTGGAACGCTCCCCCGTTCGAACCGATGAACGGAAGCATGATCGCCTGGGTGTCGTAGGCGAGGTTGGTTCCGTACTGCACGGAGGTGCCGTCGAAGGCGGGGTCGCCGGCCGGAGTACCCGCGGCATCCAGCGTGAGCGACTTCGCCGCATCGAGGTACGTGTCCTCCGTCGCGTCCGGTGACCAGGTCAGGTCGTTCAGGTCGTCTGCCGACAGGCCGGCCGCCTCGAGCATTTCGGTGTTGTAATACACGGCGATGCCGGCGTCGTAGAGCTGCGGAACGCCCCAGAGGGTCTTGTCGCGGGTGAACTGGTCGACGACGCTGCTCTCCCAGCCGTCGCGGGCCTCTTCACCGAACAATGCGTCGATGTCGACGAGGTTGCCGGAATCCGCGTAGGTGCCGAAGTACGAGTTGTTGACCCAGTACACATCATCCATGGTCTTGCCGGCCACGTCGGTGCGGAGCTGCGTCCAGTAGTCGGCCCAGTCGACGACGTTCACCTCGACCTCGACGTCGGGGTTCGCCTTCTCGAACGCAGCGAATGACTTCTCGTACGATGCGGCCACCGTGTCGTCCCAGAGCCGGAACGTCACGGTGGTGGGCTCCTCACTGTCCGATCCGCCGGCAGCGCAGCCGGTGAGTGCGAGGGCGGATGCCGCGACGATCGTCGCCAGTTTCAGAATTCGCTGTGCCATTCGGGTCTTTCTCTTCGCGTCTCATGCGCGAATCCGTCGGATTCGCTGCCTGAATCCTGGAGTCGGGGATGACCGCACCACCTGCGTCCGGAACTCGAGGAACCGAAGAAGCAGGGGGACGAGCGCCAGCGTCGTCGCGGCCACGGCCAGGGTCCATTGCCGTAGTACTGCGATTGGAGGCTAGCAGTTTCAGCGGCGGCGACCCGTCAGCCGACGCCGGGCTGGCAGCAGGCACCACAAAAACCGGCGGCAGAGCGCGAGCACATCCGACGCGCCTGACCACCGTCGAGGATCCGACCGGACCCTCAGCAGGCTGCGCCAGCGTCAGTTCTCAGGGATCGCCGAGTTGTTGCCGGGCGTGGCGTGCGAGATCTGCTCTTCGGCTTCGTGCTGGGGCGAGGTGATCGGGTTGCCCGGGGTGGTGTAGTCGGCGTTCCCGTCGACATCGTCTTCACCGGTGAGTGGAACCCCGGTGGTCGCGTGCATACGTTCCTCTTCGGCGAGGTGCTGCTTCGAGTCGATGGGGTCGCCGGTGGTGGTGTAGTCGGCGTGATCGTCGTGGCTGTTGCCGTCGTTGTCGTGGTGAGTCATAGCCGTGACGCTACGCCGTCCGGCAGGAGGCCCTCAACCCCCTTGCGCTGGGTCTGACAGACGGCACCGGTCACGACGACCCGCGGGCAGAGTCCTGGCCGGCGGATGCCGTGCCCCCGGTATCCGCCGACCATGACGGTCTGTCAGGCGCGCTGCACCATGCTCGGGTCGAGAACCTCGAGTGGGACCGTGTTGAGAAGGTCCCGGATGCTCTGGTCGAGTGTCAGCTTCTGCGACACTTCGACGGCGCGTGCCAGGTCGGGGCCGGTGAGGGCGACCCAGACGGGGGCGACGTGGTGGACATAGCCGATCTTGCGGCCGTTGACGACGACCCGGTCGACGTCGTTCTTGAGGTGGTCGAGTGAGACTTCGACATCGGTGTCGACCTTGCCTGATTCGACGTGCACGTGAACATTCCAGGTCGCGGTGGTTTTCTTCGTGCGTCGCTCGCTGGTCTTCATGGCCGTGCTGCCCCTTGTCTGTTTCAGGACCCGATCTGGCGTCGTACCCCAGACACCCAAAATAGGGTCAAAACGGATTTCGCGGCAGGGGTTGACTCGTCAGCGGCCCGTGGTCAGTCGAAGGTGGCGTCGAGTGCAGCGGCGAGATCGGCGAGGAGATCGTCGGGGTCTTCGAGTCCCACCGAGAAGCGCAGATGCCCGAATGTTCGGAACTCGTCGGGGTAGAACGCGACGCGCGGACCGGCATCCGCTCCCCCGGCGACGTGGACGATCAGGGATTCGTCGTGGCCGAGCGACACCGCAGACGTGATGAGACGCAGCGCCGAAACGAAACGATCCTGGGTGGCGGCGTCGCCGTCGACGGCGAAGGCGAGCATGCCGCCGTAACCACGACCGTCGAACAGTCGGGTTGCGGTGTCGTGCTGCGGATGCCCCGCGAGTCCCGGGTAGGCAACGAACGCGACCCGGGGATCGGCGTCGAGGAACTCGGCGACCCTCTGAGCCGACGCCTGGTGCTGGGCGAGGCGCAGCGGCAGCGTGACCGAGCCGCGCATGATCAGCCACGCGTTGAACGGCGAGATCACGCCGCCGACATCGACCATGGCATCCGATTTGATCTGCTGGATGAGCGTGCGACTGCCGATCACTGCGCCGCCCATCGCATCGCCGTGACCGTTGATGTACTTGGTCAGGGAGTGCACGACGAGGTCGGCCCCGTGCTCCAGCGGACGGAACAGTGGAGGAGGGGTGAACGTCGAATCGACACTGAGCAACGCGCCGGCCTGGTGAGCGATGGCGGCGACAGCGGCGATGTCGGTGACCTTGGTCGTCGGGTTGCCGATCACTTCGACGTGGACGAGCGCTGTCTCCGGGCGGATGGCGGCGCGAACGGCGTCGGGGTTCGCCGCGTCGACGAAGGTCGCCGTGATGCCGTACTTCTCCGGCAGCAGTTCGGCGAACAGCCGGTAGATGGCCTCATAGGTCACGTCACCGACGACGACGTGGTCGCCGGACTTGAGCATCGTGAAGAACACGGCGTGCAACGCGGCAACACCGCTGGCCAGCGCGACGGCGTCTTCCCCGTGCTCGAGTGCAGCGAGCTTCGCCTGCAGACCCTGCTGGTTGGTTCCCGAGTTGCGGGTGTACAGCGGCACGTCGGTCCCCGACCAGCTGATTGTCGACGCGTCGTCCGGAAGCGCATAGGAGTTGGCCATGACGATCGGCGTGCGGATCGCGCCCCCGCTCCCGTCGATCACGTTCCCGGCGTGAACGGCCTGGCTGGGAAAACCGAGGGTCGACGGGTCGTGCTTGTCCGGGCGCGGAAGAACTGTCATGCGCTCAGGCTATTGCCCTCCGAGGAGCGCCCCGAGAATTGTGACCACCGCGAACACGGTCACGATGATGAATCCGACCATCAGCCGCGGGCGCGGCAGCCGGCTGCCCTGCGCGGCGATCGTGTTCGTGTCGCGGTTGCCGACCCGTTCGTCACGGTAATTGACGGTGCGCTTGGCGGTGCCGAGCCCGATGGTGTCGAGGATGCGCTCGATTTTCCGCCACTCGGCAGGATCGGAGAGCACGAACCGGCGGGGCCGGTAGAGGAAGAGCACGTCGTCGAGGATCTCGATGTCGAAATCCGCTCCCTCGTCAAGGAGGACGACCATGAGGTCGGGTGTCAGCAGGTAGAGCGCGTCACGTTCGTATCCCGGCGGGCAGGTCAGCCGGAAATACTGGCTGAAGTTCCCTTCGAGGGTGACGGCGCCCTGCCCGGCGTACGGATTCTCGAGCTGCCGCCCACGAAGGCCGTTGTTGGACAGTGAATCCAGCACGATGTGCGGAAACCGACGCGGCAGCGAGACCTCGACGAAACCCCACAGGTGCTGCTCCGCGCCACCCTTCGGCAGCGGCTTCTGGTATGCCAGATTGCCGACCCTCAATCGATGCGGGTGCGTGAAATCGAGCACGTCGAAGATGCGCCTGCGTTCCCCGCGGCCGAAGATCATTCCCGGGCGCCACGGCGTCTCCCTCGCGGCTGTGTATCGGGCCCGGTTTCGTTCGGCGAACCGCGAGAGCCGCACCCGGTCGCTCCAGAGACGGGTTCCCCAGCGCGGAAGCCGAAACTGACTGAGGATCATCACAGCACCGAATGCCATCAGACCACCGAAGAGCACCATGCCGAGGGTCGTCCCGCTCAGCCCCTGGGTGAACAGGGCGATGCCGGGGATGCAGACGAACGGCACAGCGAAGAGGGCGACCAGACCGGTCGTGAGCCAGGTGCGAAGACCGGGTGTCGCCGGATCGAGCCGGGGCATATCGGTGCCTGGCGCGGTACGCCGGAAGATCCGGAGATCCTCCCGCGAGACCGGTTGGGTCAGGGGTGAGAGATCGAGCCCGGCGTCCCCTGACGGCGTCACGCGTCCTGGTTCCTGTCTGCCCACCACGCGCGGAGCCGCTGCTCGGCTTCGTGCTCACCGAGCGGACCCTCGTCGAGCCGCAGCTCGAGCAGCCACCGGTACGCCTCGCCGACCTCACGGCCCGGTTTGATGCCGAGTACCCGCTGAATCGCGTTGCCGTCGAGGTCGGGACGCACGGCATCCATCTCCTCCTGCTCCCGCAGTTCGGCGATGCGCGCCTCGAGGTCGTCATACGCGAACCCGAGCCGATCGGCCTTGCGGCGGTTGCGGGTGGTGACGTCGGCACGGGTGAGCAGATGCAGCCGCTCGAGCAGGTGCCCGGCGTCCCGCACGTATCGGCGAACCGCGGAGTCGCTCCACGCGCCATCGGTGTAACCGAAGAATCGCAGGTGCAGCTCGATCAGCCGGGCGACATCCTTGATCGTGTCGTTGTCATACCGCAGAGCGGTGAGTCGTCGCTTCGCAAGCTTGGATCCGACCACATCGTGGTGGTAGAAGCTCACGGCGCCACCAGGTTCGAGCCGGCGGGTGGCCGGCTTGCCGATGTCGTGCATCAGCGCGGCCAGGCGCAGGATCAGGTCGGGAGCCTGCCCCGGATTCCGGGACTCCTCGTAACCGATCGCCTGCTCGAGCACGGTGAGCGAGTGCTGGTAGACGTCCTTGTGGTGGTGGTGCTCGTCGATCTCCAGTCGCAGAGCGGGGATCTCAGGCAGCACGATGTCAGCGAGCCCCGATTCGACGAGCAGTTCGATGCCGGTCCGTGGTTTCTGGGTGCACAGCAGTTTCGACAATTCGACCTGCATCCGTTCGACGGACACGATCCGGATGCTGTCGGCCATGGCGCTCATCGCGGCGCGTGTCTCGGCGTCGACCTCGAAGCCGAGCTGACTCGCGAACCGTGCGGCGCGCATCATCCGCAGCGGGTCGTCTCCGAAGCTCACCTCGGGGGTGCTCGGCGTGCGCAAGGTGCCGGAGAGGAGGTCCTCGACCCCGCCGCACGGGTCGACGAGACGCACCTCCGGGATCCGCAGCGCCATCGCGTTCACGGTGAAGTCGCGACGTTTGAGATCGCCTTCGAGGCTGTCGCCGAAAGCGACGACGGGCTTGCGGGTGATCCCGTCGTAGGCGTCGGCGCGGTAGGTGGTGATCTCGACCGTCTCTGCACCGCGTTCGGTGCCGATCCGCGCACCGATGGTGCCGAATTCGCGGCCGACGTCCCAGTGCGCGTCTGAGAGGGGCGTGACGATCCGGAGGATGTCGTCGGGGGACGCATTCGTTGTGAAATCGAGGTCACTGACGACGCGGCCGAGCATGGCATCACGAACAGGCCCGCCGACGAGGGACAGCTCGAAGCCTGCGTCGGCGAATGCCGTTGCCACCGTGGACACGACCGGCGAAGCAGCGAGTTCCGACAGGCGTACCAACGACTCCGCCATGCTCACCATGCGGTCAATCGTACCGGGATGCCGGTGGCCTGCTCTCGCACCGCGAGGCACCGGGTAGTGGTATCTCCGGCACGCCGTGTCGACCGGTCGAGGAACAGCGTGCCGGAGATACCTCCTGCTTAGGGAAACAGGTTGGTTTGCGGTTCATCCGTTGCCTCGTTCAAGCTGCCCCGCTAGAACAGGGCACCGTATGATCCACCTGCCCAGTCTGATCGAGGGAGGACCGATCCTCCCTAGGGGGATTCCCTAGTATGCCGACGGGCAGGCACCGGCTGCGCCCGGCGGCCGTCCAGCAGGACCCGGATGCCGCCCCGTGAGTTGATACCGAGCTTCGCCAGCACATTGCCCATGTGGTATTCGACGCCCTTCACCGAGACGAAGAGCTTCTGTGCCACCTCGCGGTTGGTCAGACCCTGGGCGGCGAGGTGCGCCACCTCGCGCTCACGGTTGCTGAGGATGGCGAGGGGGTCACTGGGGTGCGCGGCCTGGGCCGGTGTTCGTGCTTCCTCGAGCAGCTCCGCCCACCATTCCCGCTCGACCTGGGCATTTCGCGGATCGGTGTCGAGCGCCTCGGCGGTCAGCGAGATCACCGTGTCCCTGTCTCCGGCCGCGCGAGCGAGGAGAACCCGGGCCAGCCGCGCCAACCGCTCGACGGCGGGGGTGCGGGTCTGCTCCGGGCCTGATTCAGCTGCCGCGATCCACGCATCGACGGCGACGGCATCCCCCCGCGCCGCGGGCACGACCGCGGCGACGGCATGGGCGGTGGCCCGCAGCCACGGGTTCTGGATGTCGTCAGCGAGGGATGCTGCTGCAGCGGCTGCCGTCGCAGCATCATCCCATTCGCCTTTGCGAAAGCTGGTCACCGCCAGCTCGATCCGACCGTACGGCGCCAGTTCCGGGCGGCCGAGGTCGGCGAGGCCGATCCCTGTCTCCAGGTCGGTGATCGCGTCGGACAGGCGACCCTGCTGCCTGCGGATGAAACCACGGGTCAGGAAGAGGATGCTGTGTTCGGGCCGGTGCCCGGTGCGGCCAGCCTCGGCGATCAGCTCTTCGAGCCGTTCCAGGCTGTCGGCCAGACCGTCCCGCTGCCAGGACGCAAGCACACCCCAGCAGAGGGCGTTGTTCTCCATCTCTCGAATGTCGAGGGCAGCGAACCCGGAGACCAAGCCGAGTGAATCGAGCGCCTTGACGGCTCCGAGCGCGGAAGCGGCGAATCTCAGGCTGTCATCGAAGTCCTCTTCGAGGAGTGCCAGCTGAGCGAGGGTCTCGGCAGCCGACGCCCGCATCGACTGGGCGCGCACGGTGGCGGCGACGTCGGCTGATGCGGCCGCCAGCAGGTGTTGTCGGGCCGAAATACGGTCAGCGCGCGCGAGCGCGGCATTGCCGAGGAGCACGTCGCGTTCCGGCCCTGCCCTGAGATTCTCGAAATCGGGCACGGCGGGCCCGAGCAGACCGATCCGTCGTGCAGCGAGCGCATACACCCCGGCGTCGACGGTGCGGCGCTCCTTGTCATCTGGACGTCGGCTCAGGGATGCCGCCCAGCGGGCATAACGGAACGCACGCTCCACCTCGTGACTGCCCGATGCGAGCGATGCGGCGTGGTCGAGTTCGACGGCGAGCTCTTCATCCGGTCCCTGCGCGGCGTGAACCCGATGGGCAAGTCCACGATGACCGCCGATGACCTGCCCGGCGGCGGCATGGAGCGACCGCGTCGACTGCAGCGAGAGGTCGCCGACGATGACTGCCCGCACCCGCTGGTGCGGCATCCGAACGGCCTCGTCGTTGTCGGAGAGGGTGATCAATCCGGTGGCGAGCGCCTCGTCGAAGTCAGCCGTGGTCAGGTCGTGCCCGCCGAACTGTGAGGCGACAGCGGCGATGTCTGTGAGCGTGGCCGACGAGTTGAGCACGGCTACGACCTCAAGGATCGCCCGCGCCGACGGGTTCAGCTGCCGGAGCGTCTCGCGCGTGATGGCGCGAAAGCCTGGCGCGGCCGGCGGGGTCCCGGTAAGGACCCGTTCCAGCGACTCGAGCGGGTCGGCGCCAGACGCCGCCTGCGCGAGGATCGCCTGCACGTGCAGCGCGTTGCCGTCGGATGCCGCGTGGAGTCGCGTCGCGAGACGACGGGGAGTCGGCAGCCCGGTGCGGCGCCTGACGAGTTCCGCGACGTGATCGACCGAGAGCCCGCCGACCAGCAGGTGGATGCCCCGTTCGCCGTCGGCGACGAGGTGCCGCACCCGTTCCAGGAAGGCTGTCTCCTCGGGTCGCGCCGTGATGACGACGAGCAGTCGATCCCGAAAGGACCGCCGCCCGGCGAACCAGAGCGCCTCGGCGGATTGCGCATCCATCCATTGCGCGTCATCGATCGTCACGCACGTCGCGCCTTCACTGGAGTCGATCAGATCGAGGAGAGCCGCGCCTGCGACCATCGGTGACACGTCGGGGGCGACCCCGCCGCCGAGAATCGATCCGAGGTTCTCCGGCTCGTCGAGCCCCGCGAGAAACTGATTCAGCACCCCGTACGGCAGCTCGGTCTCGTTCTCATCCGCGACGGCGGCGCGCAGCGGCCAGTCCTCGACTGACCGCGCCGCTGCACGGAGAAGCGCCGTCTTCCCGAAACCGGACTCACCCTCGATGAGTATGAATTGGGCCCGACCGTTCTGCACGTTCTCGACGGCGCGCGCGATGCCGGCGAGCTGACGTTCCCGTCCCAGGGGGGCGACGAGGTCCGCAGCCGGCTCCGGGGGCAGTCGGGACTGGGGCATGGGATCTCCAGCGTATGCACCGCACGCGCGCACCGCCATCCCTCATCCGGGCGGTTGCCGCGCCGTGTGTCCGACCGTGTTCGCCGGAGCGGCGGTCAGCGCTGCTCGTCCCGATGCGGCGGATGTACGGGGTACCAGCGGCCACCGTCCCGCAGGGTCACCGTCCACACGACAGGCTCGGCGACGGCAGACAGATCGTCGACGACGGTGCGACCGATCCGCCACCCGGCAGCGGTGTCCTCGGCGGTGAAGCGCACGATGATTCGCGCCGATCCGCGCACGACGGCGAGGTCGGATGCTTCCACGACGGCCCACTTCTCCGCTGCGGCTGCCGCGAACGGCAACACCTCTTCCGGCTGCACCCCGGGGTGCAGGGCGCCGATCGTCACGGTCACACGGAAGGAAGGCACCAGGCAAGCGTAGGGCGAAGCGCCGGGCGAGCGCCTACAGTTGCACGGTGACATCCTCCACACCCGCATCATCACGCGCGAACACACCCCTCGCCCCCACGGTGCTGCAGACGCTGCGCAACCCCCGGGCATTCAGCGTTGAGGTTCTCGCCGGAATCGTGACGACGCTCGCCCTCATCCCCGAGGTGATCTCGTTCTCGGTGATCGCGGGGGTGGACCCGAAGGTCAGCCTCGTGGCATCCGTCGTCCTCGCCATTTCGATGTCGATTCTGGGCGGTCGTCCTGCCATGATCACCGCAGCGGCAGGCGCCGTCGCCCTCGTCGTCGCCCCACTGGTGAAGGAACAGGGGGTCGAGTACCTCCTTCCTGCCGTCGTGCTCGCCGGCATCATCCAGGTGCTTTTCGGCGTCACCGGCCTGGCTCGGCTCATGCGGTTCATTCCCCGCTCGGTGATGATCGGCTTCGTCAACGCCCTCGGCATTCTCATCTTCACCGCCCAGGTGCCGCACCTGCTCGGTGTGCCGTGGCTTGTGTACCCGCTGTTCGCGTTGACGATCCTCATCGTTCTGGTGTTGCCCCGGCTGACCACCGCCGTGCCAGCGCCGCTCGTCGCCATCGTCGTCGTCACAGCGATCACCATGATCGCGCACCTGTCGGTGCCGACCGTCGGAGACGAGGGCGACATCGCTGGCGGCCTGCCCGGAATCACCGCGCTGCTCGTTCCCCTCAACCTGGAAACGTTGCAGATCATCCTGCCGACGGCGCTGAGCGTCGCCTTCGTCGGGCTGATGGAGACACTGCTCACCGCCAAGCTCGTCGACGACATCACCGACACCCGTTCGGCGAAGGGGCGCGAATCGTGGGCGCTCGGGATCGCCAACATCCTCGCCGGCTTCTATGGAGGCATCGCCGGCTGCGCGATGATCGGCCAGACCGTCGTCAACGTGAAGCTCGGCCGTGCGCGCACGAGGATCTCGACCTTCGTTGCCGGCGTGTTCCTGCTGCTCCTCGTGACCCTCCTGAGCGATGTGATGGAGCAGATCCCGATGATCGCCCTCGCCGCCGTCATGATGATCGTCGCGATCACCACGGTGAACTGGCACAGCGTCACACCGTCCACCCTCAAACGGATGCCCGTGCCCGAGACCGTCGTGATGGTCACCACCGTGGTCGTCGTCGTTGTCAGCCACAACCTCGCGGTCGGCGTCGCCGCCGGAGCTGTGCTCGCCATGGTTCTCTTCGCCCGCCGGGTCGCCCACGTCGTTCGGGTGGATCGCGTCACGGCCGACGACGGCGGCTCTGTCCGGTACGCCGTCAGCGGCCCGCTGTTCTTCGGTTCGAGCAACGACCTGGTCGAACAGTTCTCCTACGGGGCCGACCCGGCCCGGGTCACCATCGACTTCAGCGCATCGCAGATCTGGGATGCCTCGACGGTCGCCGTGCTCGATTCGGTGCAGTCGAAATACGAGGCACACGGTGCCGCCGTCGAGTTCACCGGACTGGATCGGCGCTCGACCGAATTCCACGGTCGGCTCACGGGTCGATTGGAGTAATCACAGCACCCCACGCCGCCGATCTCTGCGGGTCGGAACAGCTGACACAGCGTCACCCGGCGGCGAGAGGCAGGATCTCACCGCCGGTCTGGCAGGTGGGGCAGTACTGGGCGGTCGTGCTCGCGAAGGTGACGTCGCGGATGATGCCCCCGCACGCCGGGCAGCCCTCCCCCGCCCGGCCGTGCACACGCATTGCGGCGACCTTCTCCGCCTTCAACTCGGAGACCGGGATGCCGCGACGTACGTCGATCGCGGCGGAAATGGTGGTCACCGTGGCATCGAAGAGCCGGTCGAGTTCGGCCGGTGTGAGCGTCGAGGCGTGGACGACCGGCGAGATCTTCGCCGCGTGGAGGATCTCGTCGGAGTACGCGTTGCCGATTCCCGCGACCGACTGCTGCTCCTGAAGCACGGCCTTGACCTGTTTGCGTCGACCGACGAGAGCTCGGTCGAAGTCGGCCCGGATGTAACCCGGGTGTGCCGGATCGGGGCCGAGCTTCGCGACCGCGGGGACCTCGGCCGGGTCCTCGACCACCCACAGGCCGAGTGACACCCAGCCGCCGGCGTCGGTGAACTCCAGCTCGCGGCCATCGTCGAACGCGAAGACGACGAGGCCTGGGGGTACATCGCCAGGCTCAGCCGGAGGGACTGCCGCGTCCGGGTACCGCGCCCAGCCGTGGCGCCCGAGGGAAACAATCAGATGCTGCGAGTCGCCGACCGAGAAGTCGAGCAGTTTGCCGTGGCGCGCCACGCCGTTCACCCGCATGCCGATGAGTGAGGCCGGCGGGCGCGTGCGGGTCTTCGCGACGCGGAACTCCACGACATCGACGCCGCTGATCACTCGACCGGTCAGCCGGGCCTGGAGATCCTCGGCGAGCGCCTGCACCTCTGGGGACTCGGGCATGACGCCAGCTTGGCACGCCGACGGGGCGGAGGAAAGAGCGGCGCCAACACTCTCCGGAACGGAGACCTCCCACCGACGCTACTCCGAACCGGAGCCGGTCGGAAGGCATCGACGGTGATCCCGCGAACTGCGTAGCGTCGAAGACCGGACACGAAAGGACTCCTTCATGGAACAGCAGCACCCGACAGACAACGGCAACGAGACGACACCTCCCCTCGCCGACTGGGGCCCACGCGACGGCAGCTACGAGGAAGAGAAGAACGAGTCGGCGACGTCGTCATCGCTCGAAGATCCGCCCGACGACGGCACCCCGGCCGACTCTTCCGACTCCGTCGACGGAGCAGACGACGCCGACGGCTCGAAAGCATCCGGCCAGACCGGCAACTACAGCGACCGGGGCACAGATGCCGCCGACGACACAGTCCCCGTCATGGACTGACCGGTGGGCGACATCCGCAGGGGTGCCCTCGTTCATGGCCGGGTGCATGGAGTCGGATTCCGTTACTGGACGCGCGGCGAGGCGGAAAGGCTCGGTGTGAGCGGCTGGGTACGGAATCGCGACGACGGCACGGTCGAGGCGGAGATCGAGGGCGACCAGGCGGCTGTGACAGCGCTCATCAGGTTGCTCTCGCTGGGCCCTGACGGCGCCGTCGTCGAGCGCGTCGATATCTCCGACCTGACGACCGACGGCGGCTCGGGCTTTCGGATCAGCGCCACCGGTGCGAGGCACCGGTAGGTCTGGCGCTTCCTGCTGTCATCGGGCCCCGTCACACGGGGCAACAATCAGGCGGATGTCGGCGCGGGATCCTCGTCGAAGAAGACGCGTTTGTACGACCGGCCGTCGGCGAGTTCGACCGTCTCGGCTCGGAGCGTTCCTCTGGTGATCCGGAGATACACGGCCTGCGCACTGACACCCAGGCGCGTCGCGGCGTCGGCGACGGACATCCCGGGCAGATCGGTGGGAATGCTGCTGGGACGGGCGGCGCGTTTACGGCCCGCCTCGTGTCGCTCGGTGATTTGCTCGTCCGAGCCCTGCCATCGCCACTTCGCCGCTGCCGCCTTGAGTCCGGCTGCGGCGGCCACCTCGTCCCATCCCGCGCCCGAATCGACGGCTTCGCGCACGGCGGTGAGCGTTGCCGGGTCGTTCTCGAGTTGTGTCAGGAGCGTTCGGAGATCGCGGAGCCTCTGCAGCGGATCGGGAACCGCATCTGCCGTGTCACCTGCGTGGACCCGGTCGAGCGCGGTTCGGCTGGAAGCGGAGAGGTACGGCACCGCCCCATGCTATCGCCGACCTAGACAGCCCCGGACGATGACGCAACCCCCATGCATTCGTCAGTTCGGTGCGAAAGGATGGAGAACAAGATCGGGTTCGGCCCGATCCACGAACCACAGACCATCCACCTCACACCACGAGAGAAGGAGCCGCTGATGAGTCCCCGCTTCCTGTTCATTGCCGCCATCGCATTCGGAGCGTACGTTCTCGGTGCCCGCGCCGGTCGCGACCGTTACGAATCCATCAAGAAGAGCGTCACGTCGTTCTGGGATGACCCGACCGTCAAGAAGACACGCAAGGGTGTCGCCAGGCAGACGAAGAAGGCCACCCGCGACATCCGACGCTGACCCTGCCGAAAACTGCGCATAAGCTTGCCGTCTGATCACGGCCACCACACACCTGGGAGAACACGATGACTGATTCCAACGAACGGCCCGACGAGAACATCGACGCCGCCGCGAGCGACGCGCATGACGCCGTGGACACCGCCCCCGACGCTCCGGAGGGCCTGAAGGACGCCGCGCACGACGCCATCGATTCCGGAGCAGACGCCGCCGCTCCTCTGGCCGAGAAGGCCGCGGACGTCAAGGATGCGGCCGCCGAGACCCACTCCGACCTGGCCTCGCACCTCACTGACGCGACCGCAACGCTCGAGGACGCCACCCGCGACGCTTCCGACGTTGCCCGCGACCTCGCCGACAAGGCTGCAGAGGTTGCCGAGAAGGCCACAGCAGCCTCCAAGGACGCCGTCGAAGCAGCGCGTGACGCAACAAGCGCTGCCGTCGCCGACCTGCAGCACAAGTACGAGGAGCGCCCCGGCACGGTCATCGCCGTCGCGGTCGTCGCGGTTGTCGCCGTGATCGGCCTCATCATCAAGATCGCTCGACGCTAGGCACCATCTGACGAAACGTCCCGGAGACTGGTTCTCCGGGACGTTTCGTCGTTCACGGGTATGGTCGGAGTATGGCTCGAACGATCGCGACAGCAACCCCAGTCGACCGCAGTGAGGTTCTCGACTTCATTCGCCCCCGCCACCGGATGCTCCTCGCCACCACGCGCGCGGACGGTCGTCCGCAGATGTCCCCGGTCACCGGCGGTGTCGACGCCGACGGCCGGATCGTCATCTCTACCTACCCGGCGCGCAGCAAGAGCCGCAACGCCGCTCGGGACGAGCGCACCTCGGTCGTGGTCTTCTCCGATGAGTGGGACGGACCGTGGGTTCAGATCGATGGCGATGCCGAGGTGCTGCACATGCCTGAGGCGGCTGACGGGCTCGTCGAGTACTTCCGGTGCATCGCGGGTGAACATCCGGACTGGGACGAGTACCGTACGGCCATGGCCGTTCAGGACAAGTCGCTGATCCGGATCACGCCCACCCGCTGGTGTCCGATCGCCACCGGCGGCTTCCCGCCCGAGGTCGCCGCGCGGCTCGACGGGCAGTGACGCGCTGCCGTCAGTCCTTCTCGCCGGGGATCAGAATCCACAACACGACATAGACGATGACCTGTGGCCCCGGCAGGATGATGCTGAGCACGGTGAGCACCCGCACGAGAGTCGGGGACCAGCCGAATCGGTTGGCGACGGCGAGGCAGACGCCCGCAAAGACCCGGCCGCGCCGGGGTCGGATGAGTTTCATGGCACCAGACTGGCATCGGGGCCACGCCGCCACAATCGGGGATCCCCCTGAGATTCCGGCGACGACCCTCGCTCAACCGAAGGCGTTCGGCGTCAGACCAGTTCGAGACTGGTGTCGATGCGACTGGGGCCGGAATCGGTCACCGTGATGCGCAGCTTCGCCGGGATCTGCTCCTTCATGGCATCGACGTGGCTGATCAGACCGATGGTGCGCCCGCCGGAACGCAGGCTGTCGAGGGTCGACATGGCGATCTCGAGCGTGTCGCCGTCGAGCGAGCCGAAGCCCTCGTCGATGAAGAGCGTGTCGAGGGTGATTCCACCGGCCTGGTTGGTGACGACCTCGGCGAGTCCGAGGGCGAGCGCGAGGGATGCGAGAAAAGTCTCACCACCCGACAGCGAATGGGTGGCGCGAGCCCGACCGGTGTGCCCGTCGAGGATCGCGAGTCCGAGCCCGGACCGGGTGTTGCGGTACTGCACAGAATCGTCGTGTTGCAGCGTGTACCGGCCACCGGTCATGGTGCGCAGCCGGGTGTTCGCCGCTGCGACGATTTCTTCGAGCTGGGCCGCAAGCACATACGTCTCCAGGCGCATCCGCTTGGTGTTGGGCTCGTTGCCCTGCACAGCACCGGCCAGGGCGCGCAGCCGGTCGAACTCGGCACGCAGACGAGCGGATGCATCCTGGTCGGCATGAACGCGCGTCACGATCGTGTCCAATTGCGTCACCCGGTCGGCGAGTAACCCGGCCACCTGCAAAGCAGCGTCACGGGCAGCGCTGGCCTCGGCACGGCGCTCGGCGGCGGGCGCCGGGTCGACGGGTTCGACCGGAAGGCCGGTGAGTTCCGGCTCGGCGAGGGTGGCGCGCGCTGTGCTCACCGACTGGTCGAACTCCCGGATGCGACCGTCGAGCGCGGCGATCTCGGCGCTCGAGCGTCGGGATCGCTCGACCGCATCCTCGCTGTCGAAACCGTTATCGCTGAGCTGCGCGGCGAGCACGTCGCGGGCTCCGGCGACAGCAGCCTCCCGCACGGCGGTTTCGGCGGTCGAAGCGATGAGCGCCTTGGCTGCGTCAAGCCGGCCCTGCAGGAGCGACATCCGTTCGCCGACCGAGGAGAAGCCGGCCCGTGCCGCATCGACCCGGTCGGTGGCGGCAGTGAGGGCGCTCCGCGCAGACGCGAGGTGTTCTGCTGTCGTCGCCAGGTCGGACCGGAGTCGGGCGAGCAGCGGAGCAGCGTTGTCGAGGGCGGTGCGCAGCTCGGCCTGGGTCTGTTCGCAGTCGGCGACGACATCGGCGGCGGCGAGGATGTCGAGCTGTGCGGTCGTCGCATCGATGAGCTCGGCCTCGATCTCATCGATCGACCGGTTGCCCGCCGTCGCCTTCGCCTCGGCAAGGTCGGAGACGAGTGAGTTGGCGACGGCGGATGCCGCGTCGAGGTCGGACCGGCGTGCGGCAACATCCGCCCTGGCCGCCCCGATGTCGAGCTCGGTGACCGGGGCGCTGTCGCGATCGGCGGGGTGGGGATGATCGCGCGAACCGCACACGGAACAGGGTGATCCGTCGGTGAGTTCGGTCGCGAGTTCGGCCGCGTACCCGCTGAGACGTCGGGCGAACAGCTCGTCCTGGTGCGCGGTCGCGGACATCAGGGCCGCGCTGGCGTCTTTCTCGGCGAACCGGGCCTCGATCAGTCGGCGGTCGAGTGTCACAGCGCGTTTCGCTGCCGTGCGGGCGACGTCGAGTCGCGATACCCGTTCCTTTGCCTCAGCAACACCGGCTGCACTCACCCGGGCGGCGCTGAGGGCCTCGGCGACCTCGTCGAGCTCATTCGGCAGGGTGGCGATCAGCCGTTCGGCTTCGTCGACGGCCGATCGTCTGGCGTCGAGTTCGTGCTCGAGCCGTTCGACCCCGTGCCGAAGCTGAGGGAGCGCCGACTCTTCATCGCGAGCCTGCTCGAGCGTGCCGAGTCGGCGGGTGAGGTCGTCGACCACCGCCTCGAGCTCGTCGGCTTCGTGCACGGTATCGCCGGGGAGCACGTCGGAATACATGCTGGCGCTGTACCGTTCGCGGAAGATCGTCTCGCTGGCGACGGCCGCGTCCCACGCTGCTTCGGCGCGACGCAGACCGGCGACATGAGCCCACACGGATGCCGCCCGGGTCGCGTGAGCCAGCACAACACGGTCGGCATCGATGGCTGCGGTTTGCGCACCGAAGGTGTCGAGGAGTGCGCGCGCGCTGTCGCGGCGGAGCTGGAGATGACGAGCGTCCTGCAGGCGGCGATGCTCGGCGTCCGCTGCGGTGAACTCGGCGTCTGCGACCGTCGCCGCCTGTGCCGCCGTCTCCTGGCTCGCGGTGAGCTCAGCGAGCGCCGAGTCGAACCAGCCGAGGTCGGGTTCGTCTGGCACTGCCCGCTGCGCGAGAGCAGCCGCGAGTTCGGCCGAGGCGCGGAGGCTGCCCGCTGTGGAGTCGAGGGTGGCGCCGAGGGTCTTGCGTCGCTCGATCAGCTCGAGTTCGACCTGTTCGAAGCGCCGCGTTCCGAACAGGGTGCGGAGAACGGCCTGCCGATCATCGTTACGGGCGAGGAGGAATTCCTGGAACCGGTTCTGGGCGAGCAGGATCACCTGGAGGAACTGGTCTTTGGTCAGCCCGAGGATCGTGTCGAGCTCACGCGCCACGTCGACGGGCCTTGCCGCAATGCCCTGCCAGTCGCCGTCACGCAGGACGAACAGTTCGGCAGTGGTCTTCTGCACGGTGGTGCCCGAACCGCGAGCTTTCGGCCGCTCGTATTCCGGGGTACGGCGCACCCGGTACGAGACGTCGTGCACGCGGAACTCGAGGTCGACGACCGTCGGGTCGCCCGGTTCGCAGTAGTGGCTGCGGAGTTTCGGCTGGGTTCCGTCGTAGCGGGGGACGCTGCCGTAGAGCGCGAAGCAGATCGCGTCGAGCAGGCTCGACTTGCCCGCTCCGGTCTTGCCGGTGATGAGGAAGATGCCGTCGTCATCGAAGGTTTCGAAGTCGACGAGCTGTTCTTCTTTGTATGGCCCGAAGCCGGCGACGGCCAGCCGTTGGATCTTCATGCGTCGACCTTCGCGCGAGGACGTTCAGACGCGACCTCGACCTCGACCTCGTGGACGTCATCGTTCTCGTTCTCACCGCGTTCGACGACGGTCAGCACGTCGGTGAGGATCGACCGTTCGTCGTCGTCTGGTCCGACGCCGTTGCGCACGTGCTCCAGGAACCCGGAGACGATCTCGAGGTCGGTCTGCCCGTGAACCCGGCTGGCGTACGTCGCTGCGGACTCGCCTGCCGTGATCGTCGGCCGGTGCTCGAGTGTCACACAGAAGGGGAACCGCGCCTGCAGCCGCCGCATGCCGTCGAGTGGTCGGACGGTGTCGGTGAGGAGAACGGACAGCCAGGACCCTTCGTCTCCGTCGAGCTCCGGGTCAGCGAGGATCTCGTCGATGGACCCCGTCACGACCGTGAGCGTTCGCGGAACCGAAAGGTCGAACCACTCGACGGTGGACAGGCCGGCCGCGTCGAAATCGATGATCCAGCCGCCGCGCGGTTTCGCGGCTTCGGAGAAGGAGTAGTGCAGGGGGGCGCCGGAGTAACGGACCCGTTCGCTGAGCGTCGACCGGCCGTGAATGTGCCCGAGCGCCACATAGTCGGGTCCATCGAACACCGAGAGAGGCACGTAATCGATGCCGCCGGCGGTGATGTCGCGTTCGACATCGCTCGCCTCCGAGACCGGCGCGGCTTCGGTCGGGGCCACGTTGACGGCGAAACAGTGCGACAACACCATCGAACGCCCACCACGTGCAGCGAGGTCGGCACGAATACGATCCATCACGAAACCGAGGACCTGCTCGTGGGTGCGCAGGGTCTCATCGGGGTAGTGGTGCCGGATGAGGGACGGCTCGAGGTAAGGGATGCCGTAGAAATGCACCGGCCCATACTCGTCGTCGATGGTGACCGGCTGGTCGTGCTGGTCCTGCCGGGTGACCACGTGGACTCCGGCACGTTCGGAGAATCGCGACATGAAGCCGAGCCGGGTGGCCGAATCGTGGTTGCCGCTCGTGAGGATGACGGTTGCACCGGCCGCACGCAGGGCGACGACCGCCGATTCCAGCGTCGTGTAGGCCTCGGCGGCCGGCGCCGCCGAGTCGAAGATATCGCCGGATACGACCACGACGTCGACCTCGCGCTCCCGCACCACGACCGCCAGCTCGGCGAGCACGGTGCGCAGGTTCGCGATGGTCGAGTGACCATGGAACGTGCGACCGATGTGCCAGTCGGAGGTGTGCAGGATTCTCATGTGTTCACGCTAACCCTGCCCGCCGACATCGGCCGCGCGCGACGCCGATGTGACGCGCTTCCGCGTCGACGGCATCCGATCGTCCGGTCATTCGAGGTGCGATGCAGGGTCACGTGGTCGGAAATCAAGCCCTGCAGGAACCGGTGCTTCGGCGAGCGCCGTCGTTTAGCCTTGGGCCATGACCACGACGGAACTCTGGCTGGTACGGCACGGCGAATCGACGGCGAATGTGCTCGCGACGAACGCGCAACGGGACGGACTCGACGTGATCCCGGTGCAGCATCGCGACGCCGACGTCCCGCTCTCTGACGACGGCGTGCGACAGGCCGAAGCCCTGGGTGCCTGGCTGACCGGCGACTCGACCGGATCAGCGCCGTCGACGATCTGGAGCTCGCCGTACCTCCGTGCACGGCAGACCCTCACGGTCGCTCTTGCCGCCGGAAACTCGGAGCGGCCGTTCTTCGTCGACGAGCGTCTTCGTGATCGCGAACTCGGTATCCTCGACACGCTCACCTCGATCGGTGTCGACCGCCGGTTCCCCGACGAGGCCGCGCGCCGGCGCTGGCTCGGCAAGTTCTACTACCGGCCGCCTGGCGGGGAAGCGTGGACAGACGTCGCACTGCGGATCAGGTCATTCCTGCGTGATCTCGAGAGTACGGATGCCTCCGGCCCGGTCCTCGTCACGGCGCACGACGCGATCGTGCTCGTCTTCCTCTACATCTGCCTGGGCTGGTCCGAAAAGGAACTGCTCGACTTCGCGGCCGCGCACACCGTGTCGAATGCGTCGATCACACGGCTGACCCGCCGTGACGGTGAACAGTTCTGGACCCTCGACACTTTCGCCTCTGACGACCACCTGGAGGCGCTCGGCGCCCCCGTCACCGAACACGCAGGAGACACCGATGCCCAGCCACGCTGACGCCACCTTCGTCACGCCTCACCTGTTGCGCGACTGGCCACTGCCTGAAGCCGGGGACTCGAAGTACGGACGCGGGCAGGTGCTCGTCGTCGGTGGCGCCCTGCGCTCTCCCGGTGCCGCGATGCTCTCTGGTCTGGCCGCCCTGAGGGTCGGGGCCGGGCGGTTGACCCTCGCCGTTGGCGCCTCCGTCGCCACAGCCGTCGCTGTGGCTGTGCCCGAGAGCGGGGTCGTTCCTCTCGAAGAGACTGCGGATGCCCACGTGGCCGGCGCCGGCGTGCGCGCCGCGTCGAAGGACCTGTCTGACGCCGACGCGGTCCTGGTCGGACCGGGGCTCGACGACGCCGACGAAGCCGCCCGGATGCTGACCGAACTCCTCGATCTGATCGGCCAGGAATCGGTGGTGGTTCTGGATGCCTTCGCTCTCGGCGTCGCGCCACAGGTCACCGGTCTCGTCGAGGCATTCGGTGGGCGGCTCGTGCTCACTCCGAACAAGGAGGAAGCCGCCCTCCTGCTCGGACGAGACATCGGCGACCTCGCCGACGACATCGGCGAGATCGCCGGCACGTTCCAGGCCGTGGTCACCTGCTACGACGTGATCGCCTCTCCGGACGGACGGATCTGGCGCACCGGGACGGGTGGCGGCGGACTCGCCACATCCGGGAGCGGTGACGTGCTCGCCGGAGCCATCGCCGGGCTGTGCGCTCGCGGTGCTTCACCAGAGCAGGCGGCCGTCTGGGCCACCCACGCGCACGCGGCCGCCGGCGACCGGCTGGCAGTGCCCGTCGGTCCGCTCGGCTTTCTCGCGAGCGAACTGCTCGACGAACTGCCCCGCGTGCTCGTCGAGATCGGCAACTGAATCTCGAGAATCAGCGTGCGCCGCGTCCGCGGCATCCGTTACCGTGGGGTCATGTCCTACTGACCTGCGATCTTCTGCGTTCATCCGGAATACGCGGCACGTGCTGCCCGTTTCCCTAGCTATCGCCGTTCGCCCGCTCACAGAGCGGAATGTTCGGCCCGCTCGTCCGGTTCCGGCCCTCGCGTCCGTCGGACCTTTCTGCCATCGGGCTTCCGCCCGGACATGACCAATTGGATTCCCTGTGAACGACCCCACACTCGACCTCGCTCAGAGCGCGGCATCGGCAGACACCCGCCCGACCTCCCCTGATCACACTGCCCGCAACAAACGAGTGATCTGGCTGCTGCTCTCGGCCAGCTTTGTCGTCATCCTCAACGAGACGATCATGGGTGTCGCTCTGCGCGAGCTCATGCTCGACCTCGACATCGACGCACGCGCAGCCCAATGGTTGACCACCGCGTTCATGCTTACGATGGCCATCGTGATCCCGATCACCGGCTTCCTGCTGCAACGTTTCAACACCCGCCCGATCTTCATCACGGCGATGAGCCTGTTCTCGACCGGCACCCTGCTCGCCGCCGTCTCGCCCGGGTTCGAGGTCTTGCTCGGCGCGCGTGTGATCCAGGCCACCGGAACCGCCGTGATGCTCCCGCTGCTGATGACGACGATCATGACGCTCGTACCGGTGGCGCAGCGTGGCAAGACCATGGGCAACGTGTCCATCGTGATCTCGGTCGCTCCGGCGATCGGGCCGACGATCTCGGGCATCATCCTCGACACGCTGACCTGGCGCTGGATGTTCTGGCTGGTTCTGCCCATCGCGCTGACCATGCTGTACATCGGCTACCGCCGCGTGGAAAACGTCACTGAGCCGGAGAGGGTGCCACTCGACGTGCTCTCGGTGATCCTCTCCGCCTTCGGCTTCGGTGGGCTGATCTATGGGCTGAGCCGGATCGGTGAGCACGGTGCAGCAGATGCGAACGCCGCCGAGCAGGCCGTAGCGGCGATGCCGATGTGGATCGCTCTCGGCGTCGGCGTGATCGGCCTGGGCTCCTTCATCTGGCGGCAGCTGATGCTGCAGCGCACGGACCGGGCGCTTCTCGATCTGCGCACGTTCCGTTCGGCGAACTTCAGCGTCTCGATCCTCGTCATGGTGGTGAGTATGGCCGCGTTGTTCGGCACGATCATCCTGCTGCCGATCTACATGCAGCAGGTGCTGCTGCTCGAGCCGCTCCAGACGGGTCTGCTGTTGCTGCCCGGTGGGCTGCTGATGGGACTGCTCGCGCCGTTCGTCGGGCGACTCTACGACCGATTCGGTCCGATGCCTCTCCTGGTGCCCGGGTCGATGATCGTCAGCGCTGCACTGTGGACGCTCACGATGGTGAACGAGTCGACGTCGCCGATGTTCCTGCTGGGCGCGCACCTCGTGCTCAGTCTCGGACTGGCGCTGCTCTTCACCCCGCTGTTCACCTCCGCCCTCGGGTCGGTGCGGCCGCACCTGTACTCGCATGCTTCGGCCACCGTCGGAACCGTTCAGCAGGTCGCCGGTGCTGCCGGGACCGCTTTGTTCGTGACGATCATGGCGTCGACGAGCGCGACACTGGCATCCGCCGGTGAGTCGAACGTCTCTGCGGTCGCCGGGGGCGTGCACTCGGCGTTCCTGGCCGGCGCGATCATCTCGCTGCTTGCCGTCGTCGGGTCGTTCTTCGTGCGCAAGCCCGCCGATCTCCCGGAGGGCATGCCGGTCGGGCACTGATCCGCGGCGCGGCGCCCCGCCCCGCGTCAGCGCAGCGAGTACGTCGATTGCGTGAACCCGGCACCCAGGTCACGGGTGCCGGTGAGGGTCAGCGGCACGTCGCGGTCGAGCCCCCCGAACAGCGGGATGCCAGCTCCGATGAGCACAGGCGCGACACTCACGGTCAGGTCGTCGAGCAGCCCGGCGCGAATGAACTGCTGCACCACCGTTCCGCCATCCACATAGACATGCCGCCGTTTCTCGCGGGCGAGCGTCTCGAGCGCATCGTCGACCGACCGGTGGAGAGTGGCATCAGGCCAGTCGATGCTCTCGAGAGTCGTGCTGAGCAGCAGGATGCGTTTGCCCGCGTACGGATACTCCTCGAATTCGCGAACGATGTCGTAGGTGCCCCGCCCGAGCACCATCGAGTCGACGGCAGCGAAGAAATCGTCATAGCCGGTGTCACCCAGCGCCTCCCCCCGACCCACCAGCCAGTCGAGGCCACCGTCTGGCCTGGCGATGAACCCGTCGAGGCTCGTTGCGAGAAATGCGGATGCCGTCAGGCCGGCTGCAGAGGATGTCTCGGTCATGCGCGCACGCTACCACCGGCATCCGACGTCGGGAAGGGAGCACAGCGGTCACCCGAAAGCGGCGTGGTCAACCGTCCGCGTGCGGCTTACGCTGGAAGGATGTCTCCCGTACTCGCCCACGAACCCGATGCGCACCGGTACACGCTCAGCATCGGCGACGAACTGGTCTGCGTCGCCGATTATTCGCTTCGGCCCGGGCAGATCTACTTCACCCACACCTACACCTCCCCGCCGCGACGCGGCAACGGGCACGCGGCCGCCCTCATCGAATTCGCCGTCGACGATGTTGCGGCGAACACTGATCTGCGCATCGTGCCGAGCTGTTCGTTCGTCGTCGACTGGTTCTCCGATCACCCCGAGCGCGCCGACCTGCTGCGCCGCGGCGTCGCCAGCTGAGCAACCGAGCGACCTGCCGTGCTAGAACTCGGTCGGTTCGACGAGGGTGAGGAACGCACTCAGCTCGGTGATTCCCGCCGCATTCACCGGCAGATAGTCGGTCAGCGCGGGCGAATACACGAGGTACGCCGCCCACTTCGCCCGTGAGATCGCCACGTTGAGACGGTTCTTGAGGATCAGGAACCCCATGCCCCGCGGCACGTCACTCGCAGCGGATGCCGCCAGCGTGACGATCGCGATCGCCGCCTCCTGCCCCTGGAACTTATCGACAGTGCCCACCCTGACACGCTCGTACCCGGCGACGGAGAGCGCCTCGCGAACGAGCGCGACCTGGGCGTTGTACGGCGAGACGACGATGACGTCGTCTTCGTCGAGCGGCTCTCGGTCGCGGGATTCGGTCGGGTCGGTCCAGCTGCGTCCGATCACCGAACGCACCAGCTCGACCACCCGGTCGGCTTCAGCGGTGGAGAACGTGGCGTCACCGGCATGCTCCACCGGCTCGATGTGCAGCCCGGGTTCGACCCCGTCGAGGAAGCGGGTCGACGCGACCTCGTGTGCATGCAACGCGCCCTCGTACGACAGCCGTGACACCCGTGCGGTGACCGCGGGATGCATCCGCCTGCTCTCGGCGAGGAAATAGCCGAGTCGAGCTGGCAGCACGTCGTGGCCCTCACTGACCCAGCCGAGCGCCGAGGTGTCGATCGGTTCGGGATGCAGGCCCTGGCTGACCTGCGGTAACTGCTGCGGGTCGCCGAGGAGCAGAAGGTTGCGGGCGGAGACGCTCGCGGCGATGGTGAAGGCGAGCGAGTACTGTCCTGCCTCGTCGATGACGAGCAGGTCGAGGGACCGGCGCGGCACCCGCGCCTTGTTGCTGAAATCCCAGGCTGTTCCGCCGAGCACGAATCCGGGCTCGTCGTTCTCGGCCGCGAAGTCGAGGTGCCCGTTCGACGGCAGCGCGGTGAACGCGGGCTCCTCGGCATCCACCCCCGACTTCTGTACCTTGCCAACGAGTTCCTTCGGCAACCCGGCGCGGACCACTGCGGCCAGGAGGTTCTCGACGACGGCATGCGACTGGGCGACGACACCGATCTTCCAAGCGTGTTCCCGCACCAGCGCCGCGATGACGTGCGCGCCGAGGTAGGTCTTGCCGGTGCCGGGAGGGCCCTGCACGGCGAGATACGACGCGTCGAGGTCGAGCAGGCTTGCGATCACAGCATCGATGCGTTCCCCGGTGACCGGCGTCAGCGCGCCGGAGCGGGCTCGCGGCGGTGTTCGACGCAGGATGTCGACCACCGGGTCGAGCGGCCAGACCGGCTGCGTGTCGACGATCGCCTGCGCCCATTCCTCGATTGCCGGCTTCTGCTGCCCGGCGGGCGGCGGCGACGACGGCGTGAGGGCCATCGGCAGGGTGTGGAACGGTTCCACCCCTGCCTGCAGGGTCTCTTCGATCAGAACACTGCGGTCGTCGACCTCGAGCACGCGAACCGTGCGGCTCGGCCGGGAACCGGGATCGCCGACGCTCGCCTCGAATGGCCCCGGGTGCTCATAGAGCACATACGGCCCGCTCTGCTCACTCGGCTTCACGCTGCTGCCGGGCCCCCACTGCCCGGTGAGGCGCACCCAGCGCCGGTCGGTGCGCTGTTTGCCCTCGCGGAACCACGGTTTCTCGACGGATGCTCCCCCGTCGTCGACGATGAGCACATCACGGGTGTCTGCCCACGTCTCGACGTCCTGGATCAGCCGGGCGAAGTGCCCCCACCAGAAACTCTTCTGCTCACGCTGGTGGTAGTCGAGCGCGGCGGCCGCGAATGCGGCGGCGGTCTGGTCGGCGCTCCGCCCGGCCGCGAGCCGGTCGCCGGCCAGCGCGAGCAACGCGTAGCGCAAAGGAGACGGCTCGGTCTCGAACACGGAATCCTTCGCCTCGTGCAGGGTTCCAGGGAGGATGCCGTTCTCACTGCCCCGCTCGAGCAGCCAGTCGCGCAGACGCAGCGTCGAGACGCAGTCGTACCGGTTGTAGTCAGCGATCTCGTCGAGCTTGTGCTGCCCAGCGGCACGGTCACCGTTCGAAATCAGCTCCATGGCATCCGCGTATTCGGTGATGGACGCCGCCGCGTTCTGAACGCCACCGGTGCGCAGCTCGGTTCCCATGTAGAGCGGTTCGAGCTTCTTGATCGAGTACGACCGGGATCCGACTCGCACGCTCTTCTTCACCATCGGGTAGAGGTCGACGAACACGTTGTCGCGCAACAGCTGATCGACCTCTTCTTCGCCCTCGCCGTGCCTGGCGGCGATCGACGACAGGTGAGTGCGCTCATAGGAGGCGTAGTGATAGATATGCATGTGAGGGAATGCGCGCCGACGCTCGGCTACGTAGTCGAGGAACCCCCGCAAGGCGACCCGCTCCTCGGCGAATGAGTGCGCCCAGAATGTCGTGAACTCGCCGGCCGTGTCGACCAGCCCGAAGAGGTAGTCGAGCCCCCACGACCGGGCGTCACCCTCGGTGTAGAGAGGGTCGCCCTCGAAGTCGAAGAAGATGTCGCCCGCGTCGGGCTCGGGCAGGGCTGCGAGCGCCTGCGGGTTGAACACGCGGACGGGCGGCGGGGTGTGATCCTCTGGCGCGGTCGGTCCCTCGAGTTGCAGCTGTGCCTGCAGGCGCAGCCCGGCGAGCGTTGTGGAGCCGATCCCGTCGATATCGGCGGTCGAACCGGCGAGCTCGTCGATGGTGGTGATCTCGTGCTGAGCCAACCTGGCCCGCTGGGTCACCCGCAGCCCACCGACGAGCAGCACGTCGCGGGTGGCCTGGATTTCGGCCTCGCAGGTCTCACACCGCCCACAGATCGCATAGCGCGGGTCACGCCAGGCGACTGCGGCGTCGAGCGGGTCGGCGAAGCGTTCGGCGATGATCCGCTGCAGGCGTTGCTCACGTTTGAGATACACCGGCAGGATGTCGCTCACCCGGTGTTCGCTCGTCATCCCGTTGCCGAGAAGCACCTCGACGGTGTCTGCGGCTTCGATGCCGAGACCCGTGAGTTGCTGCACATAGGCGGCGAGTTGCAGCAGCGCTGTGACCTTGGCCGACCGGGCGAGCTTGGTGTCTTGCACGAGGTATCGGCCGTCGGGCTGCCGCACGATGAAGTCGGCGAAACCGACGAAACGCCCGTCGAAGAAGGTGGCCTGGAACACCACATCGGCCTTCTGGGCGAAGGCCTGGCGGGTGGCGGTCACCGCGGCGGCGAGCGACTCACGGGTCAGTTCGTCAGGTCGCTCGATCAGGGCCACCCCCGACCCGAACTGCTCCTGATAGGCAGCCAGGACCCGGGCCTCGTGCTCGTCTCCGAGTCGGCCGGTCCGCGCGAGCATGTCATCGACGACCTCGTCGACCCGCTCCGTGCGCCCGAGTTTGGCGTCGAGCTTGCGCAGAAAAGCGAACTCACACTTCGACGCGGTGGTGAGGTCACTCGCGCTGGTGACGAGCGACTCCGCAGCGAGGGATTCGTCGAGAAAGAACACGGGACCTCCGATGGTCGAACATGTGAAGGCTACCGGCAGCATCCGACACGGGCATTGCGAACGGATGCCTCGCCGGCTCCCATCGAAACCCCGTTAGCACACCCCACCGGTTGTCGTGCTGCTCTATCGCTGCCGACCCCGCCCGCGTAGCGTGTCCCCCATGACCGACAACGAGCACACCGACCACCCGAAGCCCCGCGACCGTTCGCACGACGAGACCACGGACCGTCCAGGACAGTCGGCCGACGGCATCCCCGACGGCTCAGGCACGAACACCGAGACCGGGGACGACACCACCGAAGACACTGCATCGGGCGGCCCCGCCGACTAGTTCGCCCCAATAGAGGCACAGCCTCGAACGTGCAGTAGTGGCGCTAACAACCTCGCGGTTTGGCGCCACTACTGTGCTTTCGCGTGCTGACGTGGTTCGAACGACCGGGATGTCACGGGGTGCCCGGTAAACTAGGGGAATGTCGCCCGCCGCCGCTCCCCTGGTGGATGTCACCGACATCATCCGTCTCGTCGGCAACGCCGCGTTCAATCGTGCGACCGCCTACGCTCGCAGCGGCGCGGTCGCCGACCTCGACTGGGATGACGATGAGCGCACCCTGACCGCCACAGTGCAGGGCAGCGCGCCGAATCCGTACGACTGCCGCATCGCCCTCGCGCCCGCTCGCAAGGACTTCAGCCGCCCGTCCGCGTCGAGTTGCACCTGCCCACTGCGGCTCGACTGCAAACACGTCGCCGCCGTGCTGCTGGCCAGCAATTCCAGCGCGGTCAAAAGCATCGCTCTTCCTGGTTCAGGGCTGACGGATGCCTCTCCACAGGATCGCGCGTGGATCGACCGCCAGATGCGCGAGGCCGACGCCTGGTGGCAGGGCGACACGACCTGGCCGAGCGACTCCTGGTCGGATGCGACCGGAACGACAGGCATCCGCTCGACCGGGCCAGACGCAGGCGAGACCGACCGGGCCGTCACCCGGGAGCCGGCGGGCCCACCGCTGCCTGCGTGGAAATCTGCGGTCGGAGCGCTGACCGGCCAGCTGGCGGCATCCGACAGTCCGAGCACGCCGATGGGGCTGCAGTTCGAGCTCCGCGAGCAGACCCCGCACACCCGGCATCGCTGGAACGGCCCGACCGCTCGCACCGCCAGGTCGACCACCGAACTGGCCGAGTACCGGCTCGGCGTTCGACCGGTCATCCGCAACACCAAGGGCAACTGGGTGAGGACCAACGTCGGCTGGAACACCTTCAGCTACCAGGTGAACCGGCTCGGCCTCGACCCGGTTCAGCACCGCTGGTTCAGCCAGTTCGCCGCCCTGCATCGCGCGGCGCGGAGCACGTACGCCGTCGGCCAGGACCTCGACTGGCTCTATCTCGACGACTTCTCGAGCCCCCTGCTCTGGAACCTCCTCACCGAAGCACGCACGCTCGGCATCGAACTCGTCGGTGTGCGCAAGGATGCCGTCGTGTCGGTCGGCGCGCTGGCCACCGTCAGTCTCGACGCGACCGCAGACACCGACCTGCGCCTCGACCCCACCCTCACCATCGACGGCGAGCTGTTCCCACCGGCATCCGCCGGCCTGCTCGGCGACCATGGCGTCTACGCGTACACGCTCGACCCGGTCGCCTCGTTCACCCTCGCGCCGACCGACGGGCGACTCACCGACGAACAACGACGCCTCATCGGCCGGTCGAGCAGCGTCGTCGTTCCCGCTGCAGACATCGACGAGTTCTTCGCCGAATTCTACCCGAAACTGCGGCACACCATCCCGGTGACGTCCACGGACGCCACCGTCGAGTTCCCGCCGATCGTTCCCCCGGTGCTCGTGCTCACCGCCGCCTTCTCGGCCAAACACACCCTCTCCCTCGGCTGGGACTGGGAGTACGTCGAAAGCGGTCGCACCAGTCGGATGCCGCTCTACGCCACCGCACACGACTCCGGCCTGCGCGACCTGGTGGCCGAGCACGCCATCGCCGACCGGGCGCGCGCGATCACCTCGCTGGAACCGCAGAGACTCGTCGACCTGGACGCTGCCGAGTTCACGGACAAGATCCTGCCGGGGATCGAATCGGTCGACGGCGTACGCGTCGATGTGATCGGCGAGCGCCCCGACTATCGGGAACTCACCGAGGCGCCGAAACTCAAGATCACCACCGTCGAGACCGACCAGCGCGACTGGTTCGACCTCGGTGTTCTTGTCACCATCGACGGGCAGAAGATCCCGTTCGGTCCGCTGTTCAAGGCGCTGTCGAAGGGGCAGACCAAACTGCTGCTTGTCGACAACAGTTACCTGTCGCTCAAACAGCCCGCTTTCGAGCAGCTGCACGAACTCATCGAGGAGGCCCGCGCGCTCGCCGAGTGGGATACCGGGTTGCGGATCAGTCGCTACCAGTCGAGCCTCTGGGAAGACCTCGAAGATCTCGCCGACGAGTCCGAGCAGGCGGCATCCTGGCAGTCGGCGGTCACCGGACTCCGCGACCTCACCGCACTCGACACCCCGCCGCTTCCTGCTGGCATCCGTGCGACCCTGCGCCCCTACCAGCTCGACGGATTCGCCTGGCTGGCGTTTCTCTGGCAGCACCAGCTCGGCGGAATCCTCGCCGACGACATGGGGCTCGGCAAGACCCTGCAGACTCTCGCGCTGATCGAGCACGCAAAGGAGTCGACCGAGCCAGCGAAACGGCGCCCGTTCCTCGTCGTCGCACCGACATCCGTCGTCTCGAACTGGCAGATCGAGGCCGAGCGCTTCGCCCCGGGGCTCGCCGTGCGCACCGTCGCCGAGACGCGGGCCAAACGCCGGTCGGCCCTGGCCTTCGGCGATGCGGATGTCGTCATCACCTCGTACGCGCTGTTCCGACTCGACTTCGACACCTACGCCGGGCAGGAGTGGGCCGGCCTCATCCTCGACGAAGCCCAGTTCGTGAAGAACCGCACAGCGAAGGTGCACCAGGCCGCCCGCGACCTCGACGTGCCCTTCAAACTCGCCATCACCGGCACCCCGATGGAGAACAACCTCCTCGAACTCTGGTCACTGTTCGCGATCGTCGCGCCGGGACTCTTCCCGTCTGCGCGGCGATTCCTCGACGAGTACGCGAAACCGATCGAGGCCGGGAACTCGTCCGGTCTGCTCGCCCGCATGCGTCGTCGCATCCGCCCCCTCATGATGCGCCGCACGAAAGAAATCGTGGCGACCGACCTGCCCGCGAAGCAGGAGCAGGTGCTCACGATCGATCTCAACCCGAAGCACAAGAAGCTCTACGAGACCTTTTTGCAGCGCGAGAGGCAGAAGCTGCTCGGCCTGCTCGACGACATGGACAAGAACCGGTTCATCGTGTTCCGGTCTCTCACCCTCTTGCGGATGCTCTCACTCGACGCGTCGCTCGTCGACGATGCGTACGCCTCCATTCCCTCGTCGAAACTCGATGCCCTGTTCGAACAGCTCGAGGATGTGCTGGCCGAAGGACACCGCGCCCTCATCTTCAGCCAGTTCACGTCGTTCCTCGGCAAGGCGGCTGCGCGGCTCGACGCCGAAGGCATCCCGTACGCCTACCTCGACGGGTCGACAACCAACCGGGCGGATGTCATCGCCCGCTTCAAGGACGGCGCTGCTCCGATCTTCCTCATCAGCCTCAAGGCCGGCGGATTCGGACTCAACCTCACCGAGGCCGACTACGTGTTCCTGCTCGACCCGTGGTGGAACCCGGCGACGGAGGCGCAGGCCGTCGACCGCACCCATCGCATCGGCCAGACCAAGAACGTCATGGTCTACCGCATGGTCGCCAACGGCACCATCGAGGAAAAGGTGATGGCGCTGAAAGCGCAGAAGGCCAAGCTCTTTCACGCCGTGATGGACGACGATTCCGTCTTCAGTTCCGCCCTCACCGCCGATGACGTGCGTGGACTGCTCGACGAATAGCGCCCTATTTTCGGACGGGTACAGACTTTGACCCAAGAACTACCTAGGATGGCCCAATGGTTTCCGGTTCCTCAGGCGCACTCGACACAGACGATGGCACGCCTCAGAGCCATGCCTCCACACCTCCGGGCGGGGTCGAGCGACTCGACTACGACGAGTTCGATCTCGGCTACGACGGCTCGACGGGGTCATCGGGTTCGAGCTTCTCGCACGACGACTTCGACGACTAGTCGCCAGCGCCGTCACTGAAGCCGCAACGGCTCCAGCGGACTCTCCAGGTTGGCTCCGCCGCGGTAGCGCGCACCGGTGTGGTCGGCCGGCAGGTGCGGCCCGGCGCCGAAGAGGCGCTCTCGCAGCGTTTGACCCGGTTCGTAGCCGTCGCTCAGCCGCCCGCGCCTGCGCAGCTCAGGGACGATCAGCTCGACGAAATCGCGCAACGTTCCAAACGAGTGGTACTGACGCAGGTTGATCCCGTCCACACCGTCATCGTCGAGCCAGCGTTCGATCTCGTCGGCGACCACTGCGGGTGTTCCTGCGACGAAGTACCGCTCCTCCCGACCGGCAAGAGCCTCGTCGACCAGGTCGCCTGCGGTCTTTCCCGCAGCCATCGAGCGCGCGAACCCGGTGCCGGTCTTCCCCTCCCGTTCGAGAATGTCGGAGACGAGCGTCTCCCGCGGGTATGCGGTCGGGTCGATGGCGTAGCCGTAGTGCGCCAGGATGCCGTCGACACTGGAGTGCTCGCGATACAGGCGCAGTTTCTCCTCCACCTCCGCGTCTGTACGACCGGTGACCACACCCGCCTGCACGAGGAAGCGGATGTCGTCCCGGTCGCGGCCGTGCCGTTCGAGAGCATCCCGCATCCCGTCGGTGTTGCGACGGAAATCCGCTGCGGTGCGCCCGCCGGTGAACACGACCTCGGCGTGACGCCCGGCGAATTCGATGCCGGCCGGGGATCCCGTCGCCTGGAACAACACGGGGGTCCGCTGCGGGGACGGCGCGACGAGGTGCGGGCCGGCGACCCGGAAGTTCTCCCCGACGTGGTTGATGTAGCGCACCTTCGTCGGGTCGGTGAAGGTGCGAGACCCGCGGTCGGCGACGACGGCATCGTCGTCCCATGAGCCCTCCCACAGCTTGTACAGGACGTCGACGTACTCGTCGGCGATCTCGTAACGCTTGTCGTGGGGGATCTCGTCTGCGAGACCGAAGTTGCGTGCAGCGTTTGGCAGGTACGAGGTGACGATGTTCCAGCCGATCCGCCCTCGGGTGAGGTGGTCGACCGTGCTCATCCTGCGGGCGAATGCGAACGGCGGTTCGTAGCTCGTCGAGAAGGTGACACCGAACCCGATGTTCTGTGTCACAGCGGCCATGGCCGGAACGATCGACAACGGGTCGAGGTTGGGAATCTGCAGACCCTCGCGGAGAGCCGTCTCCGGCCCGTCACGGAAGACGTCGTACGCTCCGACCACGTCAGCGAGGAAGATCCCGTCGAACCCACCGGCCTCGGCGAGCCGCGCGAGCTCGGTCCAGTAGTCGATGTCGGCGTACCGATCGCGCTGGTTGTCGTCGAGCACCCAGAGGCCATGGGTGATGTGGCTCACGCAGGCCATCTCGAACAGGTTGAGGATCAGTTTTTTCGGTTCGGATGCCATGGAGCCAGTCTTTCGCACGACGCCGGAGTCTTACTTCGCGTTACGCCGAAATGCAGACGCCGTCCAGAAACCTGAGCATCGTTCGAGAATCAGTTGCGGCACCGGCGTCCGGATCTATGGTGATCGAACACGAGCCGCAACGGAGCGGCAAGAAGGTGGGTTCATCATGAGTGACACAAACGACGCTGTCGGCACCGAGAGCAACGCGAATGAGCGCAGCATCCGCGACTGGGCAGACCTTGGCCAGGAAATGTGGTCGTATCTCACCGGCCGCAGCGCCGTGATCGACTACAACTTCATCGACATGACAGTCGAAGTGCCTCGGGACATCGGCCCGGACGCCCCAAGGGCCACCTGGAAATTCAACGGGACAGTTCGCGTGACCACGAGTGACAGCTCCGTCTCCGGGGCCGGATCGCCCGGAGCCTGACCGTGGCCTCCACCCTTCTCGACATCGATCTGTCGTTCTCGTTGGTCGAGCCTGGCGGCAGTGAGGCGCCGCGCATGCACGGCCGCATGACGGCGGACGGCACCGAAGTCGAGCTCTACACGAGTGACCCGGAACTGTTCCTCGCCGGTAGACGCCCGAAACTGTCCAGCCTCCGGGTCGTCGCGGAGGAACTCGCGAAACGCGGTCTCACCGTGGCGGTCAGTGGACCGGCTGGCCTGATCGTTCGGATCGGTGCGGTGAAAACGACCGTGGCGCAACGCCTGGTGACGCGGTCGCCGCACATCGAACTCGGCGCCCCGGCCACCCTGGCTCCCCTGATCACGCCGAAACGGCGCGCACGCGATGCCGAAGCGGCTCTCGAGCTGCCACCGAGCACGCTGTTCCCGCTCGCCCCGACCTTCGACCGCCGCGTGCGCCGCCGGGTCACGACGACGCACTACACGCCCGGGTCCGGTCGACCCCGGCTGATCTTCGTGGTGGGTTCCGAGAACTGGAACGGGCAGCGCCCGCGCGAGTTCGACCTGCTGCCCACCGTGACACGGATCGGTTCGGGCGACTCCGCCGACCTGCGACTCGCCGGGCTACTCGACAGCCATGCCGAGATCGTCCACGACACGAACGACGAGTACGTCTTCTATCCGACCGGGCGGGCGGGTGCGTCGACGTCGAGCGGGGCGAAGGTCACCGGCCAGATCCTCCGAACCGGCGCGCGAATCGAACTCGGTCCGTGGCGGATGGCGTTCTTCCGTGAGGAGTTCGCCGACCATGGCCGCCCGTACGGTGGTCGGGCCGGCGGCGAACTCGCGCACCAGAAACGGCAGCCTCCCCGTCATTCCTGATGGCACCAGGTGCGCCATACCCGGAGCGCGTCGCGAACGGCCACAATGGGTTCACCGCGGATGCTCCACGGTGGGAGGAGACGGCATGACGACGATCGCGATCATCGGCTCCGGGTACATGGCGAGAACCCACGCGACGGCGTTCGCCGCGCTCGGCTACGCCTCCGGCATCCGGTACGTCTGCAGCCCGCATCCGACAGGCACGTTCGATGAGGCACCGGATGCCAGGCTGGTCAGTGACCTGTCGACCGTTCTCGCTGACCCTGCCGTCGACATCGTCTCGATTTGCACCCCGACCCGGACGCACCGGGAGATCGCCGTGCGTGCGCTGCAGGCCGGCAAACACGTTCTGCTCGAGAAGCCCATCGCGCTCTCGATCGCGGATGCCCTCGCGGTCTCGGCCGCTGCGGCATCCAGTGGACGGACGCTCATGGTCGCGCACGTCGTGAGGTTCTTCGAGGGGTATCGACGGGCGCGCACCGATGTCGAAGCGGGGCGGATCGGCACCGTTCTCTCCGGTCGTGCCCGCCGCCTGATCACGAAACCGGACTCGGCCTGGTGGTTCGACGAGAGCCAATCGGGTGGGGTGGTCGTCGACGTCGGCATCCACGACTTCGACCAGATGAACCTGTTCCTCGGAACGCCCGTCACCGTCACGAGTACGGCGGACGATCCGCTCGGCCCGATCGAGACGACCATCGAGTACCGGTCGGGAGCGATCGGGCAGGTTCTCACCTTTGCCGGGGTCCCTCAGGGAGCTCCGTTCACGAGCTCGCTCAGCCTGATCGGGACCGACGGAATGCTCGACTACGACTTCTCGGCGGATGCTCCCACCGCGACGGGCGAACCCGGCGGGGTCAACGCGTATCGGCTGACCACCGCCGACGGGGGCGACAGTGCGACACTGTCGTCGCTCGACCACTACACACGGCAGGTCGAGTACTTTCTCGAGTGTGTGCAAGACGGGACCGATCCCGGGTTCAGCCCGACGGCATCCGCTGTTCGTGCCCTCGAGGTGGCGCTGGCCGCGCGGCAGTCACTGCTCACCGGTGGCCCCGTGCCACTCGAGGAGCGCGCGTGATACCCGGCGTCCCGCTCCCCAACACGGTCAGGTTCATGCTGCAAATTCAGGAGATTCACCGCGACACGCCGCGTGGTCGCGCTCTCAGTACGGCGTGTCGCCAGAATCTCCTGAATTCGTGGTTCTGGGGCACTCACTTCTTTTCGAGAGGAACGCGTTGACGACCATCAGCAGAGGCAGCCTGACCATCCCGACGTCGGAGTGGGGAGCGTCCAATCCGCTGCCGAACATCTTCGGCACCGGAGACATCCACTCGCAGTCCGGTTTCGAAGACGCGGCTGAGGAGCAGGGGCTCGCCGACGTGAGCGTTGAGGAGCAGGCCAGCCGCGGGCAGACGGCACTTCCCTACCTCGATCAGGACGGATACCTGGCCGCCGAACAGCCGCAGGAGCACGCGACCATGGTGCTCGAGAACGCGCACCTCACCGCGACCTTCCTGCCCGGGCTGGGCGGGCGGCTGTGGTCGCTCGTCGACCGCACCACCGGCCGGGAACTGTTGCACCAGAACGACGCGATCCGCTTCCGCAACCTCGCGCTCCGCAACGCCTGGTTCGCCGGCGGTGTTGAGTGGAACATCGGCATGATCGGGCACTCCCCCTTCACGAGCTCACCCGTGCACGTCGCGGCGCTGACCGGGCCCGACGGCGAGGTCGGGTTGCGGTTCTTCGAATACGAGCGCATCCGCAACGTCACCTTCCGCGTGGACGCCTGGCTCCCCGACGACTCGCACGAACTCGTCATTCGCGGCACGATCCTCAACGCACAACCGGACGCCACCCCGATGTACTGGTGGTCGAACATGGCTGTTCCGCAAACGGAGGGCACGCGCGTGCTCGCGCCCGCGGCATCCGCGTGGAAATACGGCGCCGAACGCGTGCTCAGCACGGTGGGCGTTCCTCTTGCCGATGGCGTCGACATCACCTGGCCGGGGCGGACGGTCGAGACGGTGGACTACTTCTTCGACACGGCGGGCACACGGATGCCGTGGATCGCCGCGGTGGACGACGACGGTTTCGGTCTCGTGCAGGCGTCGACCGCGAATCTCAAGGGTCGCAAACTCTTCGTCTGGGGCCAGGACCCGGGCGGCAGACACTGGCAGGAATGGGTGTCGGGCGCCGATTCGTACTGTGAGATCCAGGCCGGACTCGCGCGCACCCAGCTCGAATACCTGCGGATGCCAGCGGACACCGCATGGTCCTGGGTCGAGGCATACGGTGCCCTGCAGCTCGACGCCTCCGTAGCTCGGTCCGCTGACTGGGCCACAGCGACCGGCGCTGTGGCCCAGAACCTGGCCGACCGTGGATTGGCTGAGCGGCTCGAGCGGTTCCGTGAGCGTGACCAGTCTGGCGAGCTGATCGTGGAGTTGATTCCCGATGGTTCGGGCTGGGGCGCGATCGAGAACGAACTGCGCTCACGGGCCGGCCTGGCACCGTTCCCGGCCGAGTTGACGCCGTTCCCCCAGGGTGCCGTCGGCGCCGGTTCGGAAACAGGCACCGGGCCTGAGGTCGACTCCGAAACCGGATACTGGGAGCGTCTGCTGCGCGGCGAACCGATGAGCACAGTCGAGCAGGATCCCGCCAACCCTCCACTGTCGTACCAGATCGACCGACGCTGGGTGCCGTTTCTCAGGCAACGCGACGACTGGCTGGCCTCGCTGCACCTCGGCGTGATCGCCGCCGCGCAGGGGGCGTACGCCGATGCGGGCGCCTACTGGCAGGCATCCGTCGACGCTGCGCCGAACGCGTGGGCGTTGCGGAACCTCGCTGCCCTCGCCGACGACCGTGGCAACACCGCGGAGGCCGTCGCGTTCTATCGCTCGGCGCACGAGCTCGCCGCCGGGCTGCTTCCACTCACTCGGGAGTTGCTCGGAGCACTGCGACGGGCCGGCCACCACGCGGATGTGCTCGCTCTGGTCGAATCGCTCGACTCCGAGCAGCGGAACGACGGCCGTGTGCTCGTCGCCGAGGCGCGTGCCGCACTCGCGACCGGCGACGTGGACCGGTGCCGCGGCATCCTCGATCGCGATATCGAGGTGCTCGACCTGCGCGAAGGAGACGCGCTGCTCGAGGACCTGTGGAACGAGTACCAGGCAGCGGCGGGCGCATCCCGGGCGCCGTTGCCGCGGGCGTACGACTTCCGGATGTGACGGGGTCGCGGGCTCGGCGAGACGCGTCGCCGGGATCGCAGACGATTCCCATGCTCGGATGCCACGATCGAGCTATGACGGTCATGACGACATCGATTGAACTGGCGCAACAACTCCGCGAAGCCGGGCTCGGCTGGATCCCTGAGTCCGGGGACCAGTTCTGCCTGAGTGCGGCCGAGTTCGAGGGTGAGGTCTTCACCGTCAGCGATATGACCATCGAGCCGCACGACTACGACACCGGAACAATCCTCGGGTTCAACGGCACGACAGAGTGGGCGCTCGACTCGGTCGCCCTCGAGAAAACCCTGTGGCTGCCGCGTGAGGATCAGCTGCGCGACCTGCTCGGGCCCACGTTCAGCTTTCTGCTGCGCGTCGACGACATGTATGTGGTCGAGGTCGATCGTGGCGGGCAGAAGCAGCGGTTCGACGCCGAGACGGCGCCGGATGCTTACGCCCTCGCCGTTCTCGGAGTGCTGAGCGCGCAGACGGCCTGACCCGAGGCATCCGCCCCGGAACCTCCCGGTGTTGCAGTTCCAGTCGAGTGCTGCTGTTGCAACTACCGCACTCGACTGGAACAGGAGCATCCGGCGTGCGCACCTCGGCCCGGGCGCAGGACAGAGCGCTACGCGGCGGCCTGCGCCTCGACGCTGTCGGCGTGCACGGTGATCGCGTCACCGTCCACCGCAACCAGGATTGCCGACCCTGCCTCGAGTTCGGCGTCGACCATGAGACCGGCGATGCGGTCCTCGACCTCACGCTGGATCACCCGGCGCAGCGGCCTGGCGCCGTACTCGGGCTCGAAGCCGTGCGTGGCGATCCAGTCGACGGCTGCATCCGAGACGCTGAGCGCGATGCCCTGGTCACCGAGTCGCTCCGACGTGCGCCCCAGCAGCAGCCGCACGATGTCGTGAAGCTGCGCCGGGTCGAGCTTGCGGAACAGCACGACCTCGTCGATGCGGTTGAGGAACTCCGGCCGCATCTGCTCGCGCAGTTTGCCCATGACGCGGTCGCGGAGAGCCTTGTCCGATCCGAACCCGTTTTCCCCGCCACCATCTGCGACGAAGCCGAGCGCTCCGCTGCGGCTGGCCAGGAACTCCGAGCCGATGTTCGAGGTCATGATGATCACCGTGTTCCTGAAGTCCACGGTGCGACCCTGCCCGTCGGTCAGACGCCCGTCGTCGAGCACCTGCAGCAGCAGGTTGAATACGTCCGGGTGGGCCTTCTCGATCTCGTCGAGCAGGATCACCGAATACGGGTTGCGACGCACGCGCTCGGTCAGCTGGCCGGCCTCGTCGTATCCGACATACCCGGGAGGAGCACCGACGAGGCGCGACACCGTGTGCCGCTCGCCGAACTCACTCATGTCGAAGCGCAGCATCGCCGAGTCGTTCCCGAACAGCGAGAACGCGAGCGCCTTCGCGAGTTCGGTCTTGCCGACGCCGGTGGGACCGAGAAAGAGGAAGCTGCCGACCGGGCGGTTCGGGTCTCCCATCCCCGTCCGGCTGCGTCGCACGGCCTTCGCTATCGACTCGACCGCGTCGTCCTGCCCGATCACACGCTCGTGCAGCTCGGTCTCGAGGTGCGCGAGCCGGGCACGGTCACCCTGGGTGAGCCTCGTGGCCGGGATGCCGGTTGCACGCGAGATGATCTCGGCGATCTCCGCCTCACCGACGATGGCTGGAACCGAAGCGGATGCCGGGGCATCCGTCGACTCGGCAGCAGCGATCTGCGCAGTGAGCGCTTCGATCTCGTCGCGCAGGCGGGAGGCCTCCTCGTAGCGCTCGTCGACGACGGCGGCATCCTTCGCCGCCTCGAGGATCGCGATCTCCGCGCGCATCGGTGCGGTGTCGATCGTCACGACCTGGCGGAGACGCAGTCGCGCGCCCGCCTGGTCGAGGAGGTCGATGGCCTTGTCCGGTAGGAACCGGTCGGTCACGTAGCGGGCTGACAGGTCGACGGCGGCGCGGAGCGCTTCGTCGGTGTAGCTGACGGCGTGGAACTCCTCGTAGCGGGGGCGGAGTCCGACGAGGATCTGCTCGGCGTCATCGACGCTGGGCTCGGTCACGGTGACGGACTGGAACCGGCGCTCGAGGGCAGGGTCCTTCTCCACGCGGCGGTACTCGTTGAGCGTTGTCGCCCCGACGACGTGGAGTTCGCCGCGGGCGAGGCGTGGCTTGAGGATGTTGCCGGCGTCGAGACCACCACCCTCACCGCTCCCTCCTGCACCGACGACCGTGTGCAGTTCGTCGAGAAAGACGATCAGTTCGCCCTGGTGCGCGGAGATCTCGTCGAGGAGCGTCGTGAGGCGTTCCTCGAAGTCGCCGCGGTAGCGGGTGCCGCCGACCATGGCTGCGAGGTCGAGGGCGACGACGCGCTTGTCGCGAAGCAGCTGCGGCACCTCGCCGTCGACGATCGCCTGGGCGAGGCCCTCGACGACGGCGGTCTTGCCGACTCCGGCTTCACCGATCAGCACCGGGTTGTTCTTGGTACGGCGCGAGAGGATCTCGATGGTCTGGGCGATCTCGTCTGCGCGACCGATCACCGGGTCGAGCTTTCCGGCGCGGGCGAGCTCGGTCAGATCGGTGCCGAACTTGTCGAGCTGCGGGGTGTCGGATGCCTCCGCCTGGCCCGGCGTTTCGCCTGACGCCTGCGCCTCACGGGCGGCTTCGTATCCGGCCTGCAGCGTTTCCGGGGTGACGCCGAAGCTCGCGAGCACCTGACCGGCAGGCATCTCCTGGTTCACGACGAACGCGAAGAACAGGTGCTCGGGGTCGATGTAGGTGGAACCGAATGCACGGGCGACCTGGTGAGCGTCGAGGAGCGCACGCTGGGACGACGAGGTGATGGATGCCGTGTCGACGCGTCGCTCCGACCGCTCGGGCAGCCGCTGCTCGGTGGCTTCGGCGAGCGCGGTCGGGTCGGTGCCGAGCGCGCGGAGCGCCTCGGCCACCGGTGACGACTCGACCATCACTCGCAGGATGTGCAGGGCATCGACCTCGGTGTGGCCGTGATCGACGGCGAAACGGGCGGCATCGGCGAGCACCTCCTGGGTGCGTCGGCTGAGCAGCCGGGTGATGTCGATCGTCCGCCCGGATTGGGCGGCACGCTGCCCCTGCAGGTAGCGCGCGAGAAACTCGTCGAACGATTCGTTCCCTGAACCTGCGGGACCGAAGAATGCGGGCATGGATCCTCCTGGAACTCGAGTGCCAATGACTCAACTCAACGGCAGGTCTGCGCTCGCTATTCCCGCACTCATCAAAAACTTGAGCCAGTCCGACTCAAGTTGGGTTCTGCGTGTGGCGGCCGTGGCGGCATCCGCCGGTGGGGCGTGCTGCCGCACGGGGAGGGCCATGCAGCAAATTCAGGAGTGTGCTGCAAATTCAGGAGCGTTGCAAATTCAGGAGCGTTGCAAATTCAGGAGGAGGCTGCAAATTCAGGCGATCCTCGCGACACGCCGTCTGGCCGGGGCCGCGGAACGGCGTGTCGGGCACGATCTCCTGAATTTGGCGTCAGTTCCTGTAGGTGGAGTGCGAACGGATGCCAGGGGCCGGGTCCCGGTTGCGAAGCCGGTCGGTCGCGGCATCCGCGCGCCCGCGCTGCGCTTATGTGTCGATGCTGCAGTTGCAAATGCAGCATGGACGGGCAGTACGGCCGTGAAAGTGCAGCATGAGCGCAGAACCGCAGCATGCTCAGCCGATGCGGCGGCTGGCGCGGCGGCCCATGCGGCGGCCCATGCGGCGGCCCATGCGGCGGCCCATGCGGCGGCGTACGCGTCAGTAGTCGAGTCGACGCCCGAAGCTCCGTGCAGCACGAGGTCGCGGCGAGCAGAACGCCTCATCGCGGAGGCGCACGATCTCGTGCGGCTGCATCCCTGCAGTCGTGGCGAAGTCCTCGAGCGAGGAGAACCCGCCCCGCTTCGTCCGTTCAGCGACCACCGCCTTTGCCAGCCGCCGATCCATACCGGTGAGTTTCGCGAGTGCACGCTGATTCGCCGCATTCACGTCGATCGGCTCGACCGGTACCTCGGCGGCGGATGCTGCGGCACGCGAACGCCGCGAGCGCGACCCCGACCGGGCGCGAGACCCGGCACTACCACCAGCACCAGCACCACCACCAGCACCGGCACCAGCAGACCCGCCGTCGACCCACGCCGCGGCCGTCGCGCTCGTCTCCCGGGGAGGGTGTGCCCGCGCATCGGCGATGTCGTCCGGATCGGCGAGGTAGTCATACGTGACCGCCCGGACTCGACCAGAAGCCTCTCCCCCTCAGGCGACACCGAACTCCGGGGCCGAGCCGTGCGCTTCGTCGTCGGCCGCGGCTTCTGGCGGTTGCCGGAGATCGTCAGACCGTTCTCACGGCGGGCCCACAGCAGGCTCAGCCAGGTCGTGTTCGCGATCAGCGCGTGCGCGACGATCACGATGTAGAGGGTGCCCTGCAGGATGTCGCCGACCGGGTCGTCCACGAGATCGAACGCGATCGCGATCACCGCATAGACGGCTGCGGCCACCCACCACGACCGTCGCCGGCCGATTCCGGCGATGAGAGTGAACGCCAGCCACGCGGTCGCACCGTTCGGCGGCAACACAAGCAGCATCCACGAACTCGCGCCAAGAAGCCAGAGGATGGAGGGCGCGCCAGACGCACCAGCCGACCGGCCTGAGCGCTGCGCGTTGGACATCGGTGAAACCGCCTAGGCGTCCGAGCGCACGTTGAGCACCATCGTGACGGTGTCGTCGACGTCACGCGTCTCAGAGACGAGGTCGAATCCCGAGCTTTCGGCGCGCTGCCGGATCTTCTCCGCCACGGTCTGCTGCACGAGCAGGGCATACTCGGCATCCAGGCGCTGGATGAGGTCCGTGACGGATGCCTCATCGACGACGCGTCCGTCGATGCCTTCGACGTGCGCCTCCCAGATCTTGTCGTCGGTGAGCCGCATCGTCAGCGACGTGCCGTCGATCTCCGCCGTGACGGACCTCTTCGAGACCTCCACGCGGGTCGCTCCGAGGTTCGTCAGCGCGTCGGAGAGGAGGGTGCTGTCCTTCATCCGGGTCCGCACACGCAGGGCGGGTGCCGGTCCGGCGCTGTCGTCGCCCGTGTTCCTGGCCATCGTCACCGCTCCGGCCACACCGACTCCGCCGGCCGCCGTTGCGGCCGCGATGGCGAGGGGGATGAGGAGAAGAGTCACGCTCATGAGGCTGTCGCTTTCGTTCGGGGACGGTCCTGTCGCGGACCCAGGTCGTGCAAGAGATTCTCGAGGGCGGAGGTGTCTGCCCACCCGTTCACGTCGATCCGGCCGTCACGGTGGATGCGAATCTCGAGCCGGTCCCGTCCGCCCTCCCGTTCGATCCGCGCGACCTCATCGGCATACGCCGGAGTGAGCGCCCGGATACCCTGATTGGTCGACCCGAGCCACGGGCGGATGCTGTCAGGCGCGTCCTGCAGGTACGGCCCGTCGATGAGCAGGTCTGTGGCGGCGAGCAGCCGGGCGATGTCGGCACGGTCGCCTGCCCACTCGGTCAGCAGGTCGAGGGTGTACCCGGAGAACGTCATCACGGTGAGACCGGCGTCACGGAAGGCTTCGGCGATCGTGGCGAGCGCGGCCGCCTGGTCGAACGGTTCGCCGCCGAGAAGGGTGATTCCCTGCGCGCCGGCCGCGACGGCATCCGTCACGAATCGGGTGGCGAGCACCGTCGTCTCGTCGACGGCGGCCCCGCGTTCCGCCCAGAGGTGCGGGTTGAAACAGCCGGGGCAGCGCACATTGCAACCCTGCACCCATAACGCAGCCCGCAGGCCGGGGCCTTCGGCGGAGGTCGCCGGGAGAAACCGCGACCAGCGCAGTTCTGCACCGGGCCGTTCGACCGGGCGCACCGTCCCCAGAAGGAGAGGAGAGATCAGGGTCACCGGGTGCCGTCCCAGTTGCGGGCCGTGGTGTTTTCCTCAGCGGCGACCTGGTGGTAGGCGTCCGTGAACGATGACGCCGTCGTTTCGGCATCGAGCATGTTCTCGAGCACGGCGATGTAGTCCAGGCATTCCTCACCGTGCATGCCGATGGTCTCGGCGTGCACGGTGCCGTCTGGTCTCACCTGCACGATGAGTTGTTTGTCTGCCATGCGTTGTCCTCTGTCTTGAGCGGGATGCCGTCGGCGACGGCCGGCTGTGCTGGTCTAGAAGTCCACGGTGCGGCCGCCGCGGTGGCTCGACAGCCCCGCACTGCCCGCATCGGTCGCGGCGCCGACCAGCTGGGCATCTTCAGCGGCGTCGATGTCTTCACTTCCGGTGGCGCGCACGGCGCGCACCTCGGCCCAGGCGCGGATCGCCTGCACTTCTTCGGCCTGCGTCACCGCGAGCGGGATCATGTCGGTGATCGCTTTTTCGAGGTCGGCAGTCGTGACCGCCCGGCGCTCGGCGAATGCCTCGTACAGCGCCACGATTACCGCCTGTTCGATCTCGGCCCCTGAGTAGTTGTCGCTGACCTCGATGAGCCGCTCGACGGCATCCGCGTCGATCGCGCTGAGGCCGTTGGCGCTCGTGGCGTTTGAGGCGAGCTGGATGCTCCAGATCGCGCGGCGCTCGACGGCGGTGGGGAGGTCGACGAAGAAGATCTCGTCGAACCGGCCCTTGCGCATGAACTCCGGTGGGAGGGAGTCGATGTTGTTCGCGGTGGCGACGACGAACACCGGATGCTTCTTCTCCTGCATCCAGGTGAGGAAGTACCCGAAGACCCTCGCGGTGGTTCCGGAGTCGCCGCTGCCCGTGGTGTTGGAGAAACCCTTCTCGATCTCATCGACCCAGAGGATGCAGGGCGCGACGGCTTCGGCGGTGGCGAGCGCCGTGCGGAGGTTCTGCTCTGAGGAGCCGACAAGGCCGGAAAAGATACGGCCGATGTCGAGGCGGAGCAGCGGGAGCCCCCACGATGCGGCCATCGCCTTCGCGGTGAGCGACTTTCCACAGCCGGGAACACCGGTGATGAGCACACCCTTCGGCGATGGCAGCCCGAAGGCCTGAGCGTCGTCGAGCCACGAGCCCTTGCGTCGCGACAGCCAGCGTTTGAGGTTGTTGAGGCCACCGACGGAGTCGAGGTCGAGCGCTTTGGTGACGAAGTCGAGCAGGCCGGTCTTGCTGACGATCTGGCGTTTTTCGTCGAGGACGATACCGATGTCGTCCGAGGTGAGCTCACCATCGTCGACCATCGCGCGGGCGAACGCGTTCTCCGCTTCGGACATGGTCAGGCCGCGGGCAGCCTGTACGAGACTCTCGAGAGTCGTGGCGTCTGCCTTGACCCGGATCCGGCCGCTCCCTGAGGCGTTGCTCTCGATCATCGTCTCGAGCATGCCCGCGAGCTCAGCCGTGTCCGGCAGCGGGAACTCGATCAGGTGGGTGAGTTTGTCGAGTTCCGGCGGGATGGTGCGCACCGGGGCGGTGACGATGAGCGCCCTGGCGGCGTCTCCGTGCCGCAGTTCGAGCACGGTTTCGCGCACCTTGCGCACGATCACCGGGTCGCCGGGGCGCTGCTCCGACCCGAAATAGGCGTGCAGGTCGCAGAACACGAACACGGCGTTCTCGGGGATGCCGACGATGTGGTCGAGGGCGCGCGCCGGGGTCATCGTGTTGGTGACGCCCTTCCCCTCCGGATCGATGAGACCGGTGGCGCTCGTCCAGGTCCAGACCTCGCGAGGCCGGCGGAGCGCTTTCGCCGCGCGAAGGATCTCCTCCTGCACCCGCACCTCTTCGCTCGTCTCGATGTAGAGCAGGGGCAGCCGCGCCTTAAAGGCCTGGTCGAGTGTGTCGGTGAAGGTCATACGCTGGGCGTTCCTCTCGTGGGGCGGGATGCCGTCGACCGCGATGCGGGCACGGCGGGCAACGCTGCGGGGGTGGGGTCGGAGAACGCGGGGGGCGTGCCGTCGGGCGCGGGAGCATCCGTCGGGTCGGTCTCGGTGCCGGTGTCTGTGTCTGACGTCGGAGCGTCCGTCGCCAGCTCGTCGATGTCGACCGTCCAGGCGCCGCGCTCCTCGTCGGATTCGATGCTGAAGTAGACGGCAGTCGTGGGGTTCCACGAGGTGCGCTGGTCGACCTCGCCGGTTTCGATGACGGGCTGGTCGCTTTCGCCGCCGACCGGCTGAACGGTGACGAAGAAGATGCCATCGCCCTTGTGGATGAGGCGGGCGCTCACGGCATCCCCGCGGTAGACCAGAAATGCGTCGCCCTTGCCGCTGGAGACATCGGTGATCTCGTCGACCGGGGTCTGGGCGAGGGTGAATTCCCAGGCCTGGTCGGTGCGGACCCAGAGTTCGAGGTCGCCGTCGCCCGGGAGGATGAGGACCTCATCGCCGACCTCGTCGAGGTAGCCGATGTTGTCGGGCCAGCGCTCGTCGGCGGGAGCACTGAGGTCTTCGACGCGGGTGACGAAGACGTCGACGTACTCGCCCTGGGTCAGGGAGACGGTGTACGGGTCCTGGCCGTGTTCGGCCTGGGGGATGCGGATGACCCCGCTGCCCTCACCCGCCCACTCGTCGTCGCCCTGCGGTTCGAATACAGTGGGGTTCTCCTGCTGCCACGGGTTGCGGGCGTCGCCCATCAGAGCGAATCCGTTCTCACCGAAACCGACGGCGACATACGTGTTGTAGCCGACCCCGGCCATGACGAGGGCACCGGCGATCCAGGCGGTGGCGGAGAACGAGCGGATGCGTCGGCGAGCGACCGCAGACACGGTGACGTCCCCCAGACTCACGATGCGATCCTCCCCCGGTGCGCGTGGCACATTGTGATCAGACTAGTGGGAGGGCAGGGCGGCCGCTGTGCTGACCCGTGCCGACCTCTTCACGTGTTTCGGACCTACTCACCTGGCACCCCTGGGGTGGGTTCACGGGGTGAGCGGGCACGGCATCCGTTCTCAGTCGACCGGCAGGAGCGTGGCGCGCTTGGGCTCGCGCCCATCCCCCGATGAGCGACCGGTGACCCGGCGCCCGATCCACGGCAGCACGAACTCGCGGTAGTACGCGGCGGTGTTGCGGGAGCGCGGGCCGGATCCTGCCGCGGCGACCTCGTCGACGCCCCACTCCTCCGGGACCGGAACTCCGAGCGCCGTCAGCACATTCGATGCGACCCGGGCGTGGCCGAGCGCGTTGAGGTGCAGCTTGTCGCTCGACCAATAGCGCCCCTCGGTGAGCGTCTCGTCTCCCCAGTTGTTGACGAGCGTGACCGTTGTCGCGCTGAGGGCCGTGAGCACGGCATCCGCCAGCTGGTCGCCACGGCGTTGCATCAATCCGCCGAGCGGGAGGTGCCGCGACGGGTTCGCGCCGGCCAGCACGACGACGTGCAGATCGGGATGCTGGAGCGCGCGCTGCACGAGTTTCACTGTCTCGTCGACGACCCACCCGATCGAGACGCGCGGGCGCATGATGTCGTTGCCTCCGCCGTTGAAGGTGATGAGGTCGGGATCGAGAGCCAGGGCCGGTTCGAGCTGTTCGGCGATGATCGGGGCCAGCTTGCGCCCGCGGATGGCGAGGTTGGCGTACCCGATCGGTTCCGGAGCGGATGCCTGCAGCCCCAGCGCCACGAAGTCGGCCCAGCCCCGCACCCGTCCGTCGGGCAGTTCGTCGCCGACGCCCTCGGTGAAGCTGTCGCCGAGTGCGACGTAGCGGGAGTAGGTGCGGGTGGTGGTCATGACGGAGAGCTCCAACGTTCGCCGCACCGCGAACCGGTTGCCCGCGACGGCACTCCCCATTATTCGCCGTCCGGGGGCATCCGTCGTTCTGCGTGTCAGAAGCGGACTGCAAATTCAGGAGATCGGTGCGACACGCCGGTCTGGGAGCGCTCACACGCGGCGTGTCCCGAGAATCTCCTGAATTTGCAGCTCAGGGGGCAGAATCTCCTGAATTTGTAGCTCGGTAGCGGCAGGATCCTGCGAGCGGATGCCCGGCGTCAGCCCCCGCGCGCCACCCGGTCGAGTTCCGGCCCGAGCCCGATGTCGACCACGACGATCCGGCCGGCGTAATCGGCAGCCGGCCCGATCAGCAACCCGGTCTTGCAGGCCCCGAACGTGACCGTGACGTCGGCACAGAGAACCGTCGGGTCCGGCACCGATCCGTCGTCCGGATGCACGCCGCTCGGCAGGTCGACCGCGACGACGACCGGCGCGTCATCGTCCGCGAGCACCGGCAGCAGCGCCGCCACGATCTCCCGTGCGCGACCCCGCAGGGCTGGGCTGGAACTCGTCCCGGTGCCGAGAATCCCGTCGACGACCACGTCGCAGTTGCGGGCGACGGATGCTGCGGCGTCCGTCGGCGAGGCGGGCGACAGCATCCGCACGCCGGCGGCTTCGGCTGCCACTCGCCCGGATTCGTGCATGCGGTCGGATGTGGACACGACGGTGACCGCGGTACCGCCCGCCGCGAGCTCGGCGCCCGCGAACAGCGCGTCTCCTCCGTTGTTGCCCGGACCGACGAGCAGCAGAACCCGGCCGGGTCGATCGGTGGGAAGCAGGAGCCGGATCTCGCGAGCGAGCGCGGCGGCAGCCCGCTGCATGAGCGGAACTCCTGCCGCCAGCAAGAGTTCCTCAGCGGCCCGGATCTGCGCCGCCGTGAACGCCTCCATCAGTGCGGCCCGATCAGGTCGCGCCAGTTGTCTGGCACGCGATCGGCCGGGCCGGGCGACGGCTGGTCGATGGGGCGGCTGCGCGGCTCGGCGAGCTTCGGGCCGTGGAAGCGCAGCTTGAGTGGGTAGCTCCAGAACCAGTTCTCGTCGGGTTCGAAGCTCTGCATGGCCGGATGCCCCGTCACGGCGAAGTGCGCGGTCGCGTGCTTCGCGGGCGAGTTGTCGCAACATCCGATGTGTCCGCACTGGGCGCACCTCCGCAGGTGGACCCACCAGCCGCCGTCGGCTTCGCAGTCGAGACAGATGCTCCCGTCGGGCGGCACGCTCGTGTCGATGCCGGTTGTCAGCGAGTTGTCGGCCATGCTGCCTCCCTCTGCGCCGCACTCTACTCCGTGCGGTGAGTGGGGGCATCCGGTCTCGGAGGCGGCATCGCGGCATCCGCCACCCGCAAACGACCAACGGATGCCTCGCGGCATCGGCAAACGACACGAACGGCTGCACAACCCGACACACGGCGACCCTTTTTGTCGTTCCACCGGCGCATCCGCGCATCGCGACCGGCCCCGCAGCATCCGTCGCTCCAAACGACACAAACGGCTGCCGATTCCCACGAACGACGACCCTTTTCGTCGTTGCACCGGCGCATCCGCGCATCCGCGCATCGCGACCGGCCCCGCAGCATCCGTCACTCCAAACGACACAAACGGCTGTCAATCCCAACGAACGATGACCCTTTTTGTCGTTCCACCGGGCGCGTGAGCCCAGGAGTGAGCCCGCGCCGTGGCCGCGACCTAGAGCCGCGCGTACCGGGCGCGCGCGAAGCAGTACACACCGTAGGCGATGAGCCCGAGCGCGACCACCGAGAGGATGACCGCACCGAGCGGCAGTTCAGCGAGGGTTTTCAGCGCACCGTCGAGGCCGGTGGCTTCGCTGGGGTCAGACGTGATTGCGGCAACACAGAACAGGATTCCGACGACCACGATCGCGACGCCCTTCGCGATGTAGCCGACCTGACCGAGCCTGGTGACGGTGCGACCGGTCTTGCCTGCGGGAAGGTTGATGTCCTGGAGGAACTTCTTCCTGGCGCCCTTGACGACGAAGTACACGCCGACGGCGATCACCCCGAGCCCGAGCAGCACGACGACGAAGACACCACCGGGCGACGCGAGCAGCTGAGCGGTGAGCCCCTGGCTCTGGCCCGAACTGCTGCTGCCGCCCCCCATCGCCACGTTGAACGCCGAGAAACCGATGGCCAAGTATGCGACGGCCTTGCCGCCTTCCTTGGCGCGGTCGGCCCAGGCATCCTTGCCTGAACCGCGCACGAGGAACGCCTCGAGCACCTGGAACAGCCCGAGCGCCCACAGGCCGATCGTCACGACCCAGAGCAGAAAGATACCGCCGGGGCTCGAGGCGAGTCCGCTGAGTGCGCCACCCTGGTCGGCCTCGCCGCCGGAACCGAACGCGACGCTGAGGGCGATACCGCCGATGAGAATGTGCAGAAGGCCGTTGACCGCATACCCGCCGCGGGCAGCCAGCTGGAAGGCGTGGTTGTCTTGCAGGCGGGAGGCGGTTGAGCGGGCGGATGCCGCGGAAGATGCGTGTGACATGGCACTCACCATAAAGCCGACGGCCCCTGTTGCGCGCACCGAAGGCAGCCCCTTGCGCGCGACGCGATTTTCGGCTTAGGCAGTGGTGCGCCGGGCTCGCGCGTCACTCCCCTGCGCTGAGGAACCCGAGTGCCGCTTCGCGAAAGTCCTTCGAGGTGGGCGCGTTGAAGTGGTTGCGCCCGGGGATCTCATAGAACGTGCCGTGCGGGGCCGCGCCGGCGAGCGTCCGCGACTTCTCGAGGATGGCATCCTCTGTTCCGGTGGCGAACAACACCGGCTGCTGCGGCGGATTCGCGGGGTCGGGCTGGACGCCGCCGCGCATCCCCTCGACGAGCGAGATGAGCGCTGCGAGATCGTTGCCCCGGATGCCGCTGGCCATCTTCACGTACGCGGCGGTCAGTTTGTCGGTGGGGGCGTTGCCCGTTTCGAGGCAGGCGCGAGCTTCGTCGACGCGGAACCGGGTGAGTGGATCCCCGTCAGGGATGCCGCCGAGCACTGCTTTGGTGATCCGGCCGGGCAGGTCGATCGAGGCCTGCCAGCCGACGCGCGCGCCGAGCGAATAGCCGACGAAGAACGTTTCGTCGAGCATGAACGTGTCGAGCACGTCGAGCAGGTCGTCGACGAGAAGCGGCATCGTGTATGCATCCGGGTCGTGCGGTTTACTGCTCGCCCCGTGCCCGCGCTGGTCAATGGCAAGCACGCGGAATCCGGCGCGGGTGAGCACGCGTGTCCAGCCGGAGAGGTGCCAGTTGAGCAGTCCAGCCGAGGCGAAGCCGTGCACGGCGACGACCGGGATGCCGTCCGGGTCGCCGAACTCATAGGTGGCGATGCGGATGTTGTCGCGCGCGAGCACGAAACGTGGAGCGGGCGACTCGGGGAGCAGAGGCATGCGCCCATTATTCACGGCGCGAACGGGGCATGCGGCATCCCACCCTCACCTTCGTCGGGTAGCGCAGCCGCGCTGGGAGCTGCAACACCCGACGAAGACTTACCGGCGCGAGCGGCGAGTGTCACCCTCGGTGTCGCGGGACTCCCCCTCGGTTTCGCGCAACTTACGGCCGGCGTCGATGTCTTCCTGTTCCTTCTGCTGCTTCTTCTCGCTCGCCTTGGTGTCGCGCGGCGGCAGCTGCAGCGCATCCTCGGCTTCGATACCGCCCTGGAGCTGACGACCGCGTTCCATCTCGGCGTCGAACTCCGCACCGAACAGCAGCGACAGGTTGACGATCCACAGCCAGAGCAGCATGACGATGACGCCGGCGATGCTCCCGTAAGTTTTCTGGTAGCTCGAGAAGTTCGTCACGTAGAAGAAGAATGCGACGGTGGCGAGCGCCATGACAAGGAGTGCGATGAACGCACCCAGGGTCATCCACTTGAACTTCGGCTGCTTCACATTCGGGGTGCCGTAATAGAGCACGGCCACCATGAGAATGGCGAGCAATGCGATCACCGGCCACTTGGCGATCGACCAGATCGTCAGGGCGACCTCGCCCAGACCGATCGCGTTGCCGATCGCCTCGGCAATCGGTCCGGAGACGATAAGCAGCAGCACGATGAGCACGGCGATCACGAGCAACACGATCGTGATGAGCAGCACGGTCGGGCGCAGCTTCCAGAACGGCCGGCCCTCGTCGATCTCGTACACCTGGTTCATCGCCTGGCTGAAGGCACTCACATAGCCGGATGCCGACCAGATCGCCCCGAGAAGCCCGAGCACGAGGGCAAGTCCTGCCCCCTGTGAGCTGGCGAGCTGCTCGATCGGCTGGCGCAGTGTCTCGGCTGTCGAGGCGTCCCCCACGCTTTCGACGATCTGCAACAGCATCTGTGTGGTCTGCTCCGCCTGACCGAACAGCCCGATGAGTGACATCAGCGCAAGCAGGGCCGGGAAGATCGCCAACACGGCGTAGTACGTCAGCGCTGCCGCGAGAGTCGTGCACTTGTCACGGCCGAACTCCCGCAGGGTGCGCTTGATCACGTATCCCCACGACGGCTTCTTCACATCCGTCGGGTCATCCGGCTTGCGGGAATCGTCGGGATCCGGCGCGTGCTGAGCTTTCGCCACGCTGTCTTCGCGGCCCTTGCCGCTGCTCTTCTCGTCGGTCGTCATGTCGTTGCCTCACTCTGCTGGAACATCCGAGGCACTCGTGGCGTCGGAGATACAAGAGTCGTCGCTCGCACCGTCTGCGCCGAGAGGGTCGACGGATGCCGTCGGCGAAGTTATAGTGCCACGTTCGCAACCAGACACAAGGGGTTCACCGAACCCATTGAACTTATCGGTTCAGTGTCATATGCTGAACCACATGGTTCATGAACAGGTTCTCGACCGCACCTTCTCCGCCCTGTCTGATGTCACGCGACGCGGCATCCTGACCCGGCTCGGTGAAGGTCCGGCAACCGTCGGGGAACTCGCCGGACCCGCCGGCATGACGCTGACGGGCATGAAGAAGCACATCGCCGTGCTCGAAGAAGCAGGGCTCGTCGTCACCGAGAAGGTCGGGCGGTCCAGACAGTGCCGGCTCGGCACTGAGCGATTGGACGACGTGATGGCATGGATCAGCTTCTACCAGCGGCTCTGGGAACGTCGACTCGACGGTCTCGACGCCTACTTCACACTCCAGAAGGGAAGAGAGAAATGACTGAACATCCCACCACAACCGACACCATCGAGCTGCGGATCACGCGGTTCCTTCCGGCCACCCCCGACGACGTCTTCGACGCGTACACCGACGCCGAGAAGCAGAAGGTCTGGTTCAGCATCCTCGACGCCAGGCCCGGCATCGTCGAGATCGACGTCGACCTGCGGGTCGGCGGAACCCAGACCGCCGTCTGGGGGGTGGACGCAGACACCCTCTTTCGCGAGACCCAGACTTTCCTCGAGATCGACCGCCCGCACCGTCTCGTCACCGAGTCGACCGGCAGCAGCCCCGACGGCATGACCATGACCACCCGTGTCGAGCTCACGTTCGACGCCCACGACGACGGATGCCTCGTCACCGTCGTACAGACCGGCTTCCCGGCCGTCGAGGTGCGCGACTTCTTCACCAACGAGGTGTGGAGCGGTGCCCTCGAGCGCATCGAGGCGTATCTTCGTCGCGAGGCTGCCTGGCGCTCCCGACCGAAAGGACCCGACCATGGCCACAACACCGACCAGCGTCGATGAGTACATCGCCGGGTTTCCGGCCGAACGGCAGCGAACACTTCGGCTGATCCGCGAGGCCATCCATCGCGGCGTTGCCGCTGCGAGCATCCCGAACGAGAGCGAGAAGATTCGCTACGGGATGCCGGCGGTCATGCTCGGCGGGCGCTATGCTCTGCACTTCGCCGGCTGGAAGAAGCACATCGGGCTCTATCCGGTTCCGCACTTCGACGGCGATCTCGAAGCCGAGATCGCACCTCACCGAAGCGAGAAGGACTCCGTCACATTCCCGTGGTCGGAGCCGGTGCCGTTCGACCTGATCGAGCGGATCGCCGCCGCGATCGTCGCCAGGCGCGGGTAGCGCGCGACCCGAGGGCATCCGTTCCGGACGAAAGCACCCAGCACACCGGGTGCTCTCGACCGCGGCGGATGCCTTCACGAGCGATCGAGGTCGTGCGGCGGGCCCTACACCCGCGACGCGATCTGCACGGACGGCACGAAGCGCCCGGTGCGCACCTGCAACCGCAACTGCCCACGACGGGCCAGCACGAGGGCGATCACGCCGGCGGCGACCAGCGGAACACCGCCGGAGACGACCATGCCGACGTGCGCTCCGAAGTTCTCGATGACCAGACCCATGAGCGGACCGCCGATGGCCTGCCCGCCCAGCAGCACGAGCACGTAGAGCGACATCACCCGGCCGCGCACGCTGATGTTGCTCGACATCTGCACGAGCGAGTTCGCGGCGGTGAGGAAGAGGAGGGATGCCACGCCGACCGTCACCAGGGTCGCCGAGAACAACGCGATCGACGGCATCAGCCCCGCCGCGGCCTGCAACAGGCCGGTCAGCCCGATACCCACCACGATCGTCCTGAGCCGGATGGATGCCCGGCGCGTCGACAGCAGCGCCCCGGTCAGCGCACCGACGGCCACCATCGAGTTGAACAGGCCGTACCCGCCGGGTCCGACATCGAACACGTCGGCGGCGTAGGACGCGAGGAGCACCGGCATCGTCAGCCCGAAGACGGCGAACACCGCGATGAGGATCACCGGATAGAGGATCGTCGGCTTGGCCACCGCGTATCGGAGGCCCTCGCGCAGCTGCCCCTTCGCGCGCGGCGATGGGGCGACGCGGGTCATCTGGCCGGTGCGGAGCATCCCGAGCATGACGATGACGGTCAGACACGCGACGCCGTTGATCACGAACGCGGGGCCGGCTCCGACGGTGAGCAGGAGCACGCCGGCGATCGCCGGTCCGATCATGCCCGCCAGCTGGAACACCGACGAATTGATGCTGATCGCGTTTCGCAGGTTCTTCTGCCCGACGAGTTCGGTGACGATGACCTGCCGAGCCGGGTTGTCGACGACGGTGACGAGCCCGGTGGCGAAGGCGATCGCGAACACGTGCCACGCTTCGACCACTCCGGCGATGGTCAGCACGGCGAGGCCGAGGCTCAGGACGGCGAAGAGGGCCTGCGTGATCACCATGAGCATCCGCTTGCTGTGCCGGTCGACGAGCACGCCGCCGAGCAGGCCGAAGAAGAGCATCGGCGCGAACTGCATGGCGACGGTGATTCCGACCGCTGTCGCACTGCCGGTCAGTTCGAGAACGAGCCAGTCCTGGGCGATTCGCTGGGTCCACCCAGCGGTCATCGCGAGGATGTTGCCGGTCGTCCAGATCCGAAAGTTCGGCACGCTCAACGCGATGAACGTCTTGCGCCACGGCAATCGCCCGGTCTGCACCGACAGCGGTTCGGTGGGGGGAAAGGCGGTCGAGGTGGCGGAGGCCACAGATGTCTCCTGAAACGTTGGAACGGATGCTTCCTTCCACGCTAGGCGCGGCATCCGTATTCGGACCCTCAATGGATAGAATTAGTGCCATTGGTCTATCGAATGACGGGCCTGTCTCCAGGAGGCTGCCATGTACGACCCGGTGTTGCTCAAGACGTTTCTCGTGGTGGCCGAAACGCACAGCTTCACGAACGCGGCGCTCCGGCTCGGCATCAGCCAGCCGACCGTGAGCCAGCAGATGAGCAAGCTCGAGAAGGCGGCGGGGCGGATGCTGATCGCGCGCGATACGAGGGAAGTCCGGCTCACCGACAACGGCGACGCGATGGCCGGCTTCGCACGCACCATTCTCGCGGCCCACGCCGCGGCGGAGAGCTACTTCAGCGGATCGGCCATGCGCGGGCGGCTGCGGTTCGGGGCCGCAGACGACCTGGCGATCACCCAGCTGCCGCGGATCCTCAGGCACTTCCGTCAGCTGTACCCGCAGATCAACCTCGAGCTCACCGTCAATCAGAGCGGCCCGCTGCGGCGGCGGCTCGAGGGCGGGCACCTCGACCTCATCTTCGTGAAGCAGGGCGCTGGCGAGGCCAGCGACAGCACCCGGGTCGCGAAGGACTCCATGGTGTGGATGGCCCAGGAGAAGATGACACTGGACGAAGGTGCGCCTGTGCCGCTCATCGCGTACCAGGCGCCGAGCCTGAGCCGCCAACTCGCCATCGACGCGCTCGAGAGCGCCGGCCGCACCTGGCGCATCACGTGCAACACCCGTGACGTGAACGGGATGCTCGCGGCCGTGCGCGCCGGGATGGGCGTAGCGGTGTTCCCGCACTCGCTCATCCCGTCAGACCTCGTGAAGGTCAGCAACCGGTTCGCCCTGCCGGAGCTCGGTGACGTCGACTATGTTCTGATGGCGAACCCCTCGGCGGCGAGGGAGCCCGTGCAGGCCCTGATGTCGGCGATCATGAGCCGCGGGGTGAGCCGGGCGGCGTAGCATCCGCCCTACCTCCGCTACCGCTCCCCCTCGCCGAATGCTGCAGTTCCATTCGTGCAGCACGCGCGCGCTCAGCCGAGCGTCGACACCCCGAGCATCGCGAGCACACCGAACACGACACCCCAGATGATGATCGAGATGACCTGCCAGAGGATCACCGTGTTCTTCGCCGCGCCGAACGACACCATTGCGGCGGAGGTGATCTGGCTCGGCAGGATGGTCTGGCCGAGCAGGCTCACGCCCGCGACCCCGTAGCGGTCGAAACGCTCCCGCAGCTTGCGGCGTCGCGGCGTCTCGGGCTTCGGGTCCTTACGGCCCGCCACCTTCGACCGCACCCCGTGTGCGCTGAGCACGAAGAGGATCATCGACACGACATTTCCGAGAATCGCCGCGCCGATCGCGATGGCAGGGTGGATGCCCGCAAGCACGCCGATCACCGCACCGAAGTACGACTCGACGAACGGGATCGCCGAAGCGAGCACGATACCGACCCACTGGAGAACATCGGGAAGTCCGGCGGTGAAGTCCTGGAGTGCGTCGATCATGAGGCGCCTTTCGTTCGGGATCAGGAGTGCTGCCATGCCGGGCCACGCTCTGCTCCGGCGGCGGTGTCTCCAGTCTTGCGGCCACGAATGAGCGGGGTCAGTGTCGTGGCGTCACAGGATCCGCAGTGCTTTCGCACCGCCGACCATGACAAATGTCACTGCTCTACGCTGGGGGGCATGTGGCCCAGAAACCGCGCTCAGGAGAGCGTCTCATGACGATTCGCCAGCGCAATGCGCGCGCCACCACCGATGCGACCACAGCAGCCGGCGTGCCCGACGAGCACGACGCGACCGACCCCCTGCCGCCTGTGAAACACCGAGTGCCTGCCCGCGGCGTCCAGACCACCTGGACATACACGCTCGGCTCGATCGTGTTCATCTACATCGTGCTCGATGCACTCGCGTTGCTGACGTCTGCGGCGAGCTACTCGGCGACAAGCGCACCGCTCGACGCCGCGCTGGTGCTGCTGGTCCTCGTCTCCGCGGCGATTCACGTGCGCTACTGCTGGTTTCTCCGGGTCGGGCGCGGGGGCGGGATGCCGCATCCCGCCTGGACGTTCGCGCTGATCGTTCCGGCCGCCGCCGCGTGGGTGGTCGGCCTCCTCACCCCGGGTGGCGGGCTGATCGGCGCTCTGCCGCTCTGGATGGCCGTGACGCTTATCGCCGCCCTCGTCGCGAAGCGGCTCCGGTGGATGCTTCTCGGCGTCGGATTCCTGCTCACCGTCGCCCACGGCATCCTGGCCGTGAATATCTCCGGCAGCCCGGTCGTCATGACATTTCAGGCGGGGTCAGGCGACTGGTTGCTCGTCGTGTACTCGGTGACGCTGCCGATCATGGTGCTCTCGAGCCTGTGGTGGTGGGAGATCGTCGTGACCCTCGACCGGCACCGCTCCGTGGCGGCCGACCTCGCCGTCGCGCAGGAGCGGCTGCGGTTCGCGTCGGACCTGCACGACATCCAGGGGCACCACCTGCAGGTGATCGCGCTGAAGTCCGAGCTGGCAGAACGCCTTCTCTCCGTCGATGCGGATGCCGCCCGAGACCTCGTGCACGAAACCCGGCTCATCGCCCGGGAGGCACTCGAAGAGACCCGCTCGCTCGTCGCCGGCTATCGCGAGGTCGCGCTCGACGACGAGCTCGAGAACGCCCGTGAGGTGCTCGCCGCCGCCGGCGCCCAGTGCGAACTCGCCGTCGAAGCCCTGCCCGCCGACCCCGAGATCGCCCGCACCCTCGCGCTCGTCGTGCGCGAGGCGACCACCAACATCCTTCGTCACAGCGACGCGACCGAGGCATCGATCCACCTCGGTGCAACCAATCAGGGGAGCATCCTCGTGATCAGCAACAACAAGGCCACGGGCGCGGATGCCTCCGGCCGCGCCGCGAGCACGGGTCTCGCCGGGCTGCGCGATCGGGTTCTCGCACTTCATGGCTCGCTCGACACCACGATCGACGGCGACCGTTTCGAACTGCGGGTGGTCGTGCCCACGCGCGGAGGGCTGCAGGCGTGACCGGCGACGAAACCAGGAGCATCCGTCTGCTGATCGCCGACGACGAGCACCTCATCCGCGGGGCGCTCAGCGCGCTGCTCAACCTCGAGCCAGACATCGAGGTCGTCGGGAGCGCAGACAACGGGGTGTCTGCGGCCGAGCTCGCGCTCGAACTCAAGCCCGATGTCTGCCTGCTCGACCTCGAGATGCCGCAGGCCGACGGACTCGAGGCGGCTGCGCGCATCCTGTCGACGGTGGCGACGAAGGTCGTGATCGTCACACGGCATGCGCGGCCTGGTGTGCTGCGGCGGGCGCTCGCCGCGAGGGTGTCCGGGTTCGTGCCGAAGTCGACGCCGGCAGAGGAACTCGCGGATGTCATCCGCGATGTCGCCGCAGGCAAGCGGTACATCGACCCGGAGATCGCGGCGACGGCGCTGACCGCCGAGCGCTGCCCGCTCACCGATCGGGAGCTCGACGCGTTGCGCTTGAGCCGGTCGACGATGAGTGTGCAGGAGATCGCCGACCGGCTGCACCTCGCCGCAGGCACCGTGCGCAACTACCTGTCGTCAGCGATGACGAAGCTCGATGCACGATCGCGGCATGAGGCGGCCGAGCTGGCGTGGCAGCAGGGCTGGATCTAGGAGCTCTCGACGTTCCCCGCGCGCAACCGCCGCGAAGCGGCGAAAACCGGATGCCTGTACCTCACCAGTCGTGCAGCGTCCCGTCGAGCGCCAGCCGGTTCACCGGCAGGTACGCCGGCTGGTATTCGAACGTCCCCGCGAGCGCATCGTCGTACTCGACGCCGAGACCGGGGTTGTCGCCCGGGTGCAGCAGCCCGTTCTCGAAGGTGTAGCTCGTCTGGAACACCTCGAGAGTCGGAGCGGAGTGCTGCATGTATTCCTGGATCCCGAAGTTGTGGATCGCCAGGTCGAGGTGCAGTGCGGCAGCCTGACCGACCGGCGAGATGTCGGTCGGTCCGTGGAAACCCGATTTGATCTGGTAGATCGCCGCGAAGTCCATGATCTTCTTCAGCCCACTGATCCCGCCGGTGTGAGTGACGGCACTCCGCACGTAGTCGATCAGCTGCTCGGTGATGAGCGTCTGATAGTCGAAGACCGAGTTGAACACCTCGCCGATCGCGAGCGGCGTCGTGGTCTGCGACCGCACCCGCCTGAGCGCTTCCTGGTTCTCGGCGGGCGTGCAGTCCTCGAGCCAGAACAGCCGGTACGGCTCGAGCGACTTGCCGAGACTTGCCGCCTCGTTCGGTGTGAGCCGGTGATGGGCGTCGTGCAGCAGCGGCAACGACCACCCGAACTCCTCACGCACAGCCTCGAACACCGCCGGGATGTGCTGCAGGTACGCGGCGCTGTCCCACTCCTCCTCGAGCGGAACGGTCGACCGCTTGGCCGGCTCGTAGTCGTATTTCTCGCCGACCTTCTGGTTGGTGCCGACGCCGTAGACCTGGCCGAGGCCGGGCACACCGGTCTGCACCCGGATCGCCCGGAACCCCTGGTCGAGGTGGTTGCGAATCGAGGTGAACAGCGACGGCAGGTCGGATCCGGATGCGTGCGCGTACGCGAGCGCGCCGACACGCGTCGCCCCACCCAGCAGCTGGTACACCGGCTGGCCGGTGATCTTTCCCTTGATGTCCCACAACGCGATGTCGACAGCCGAGATCGCTGCCATCGTCACAGGCCCGCGCCGCCAGTACGCACCCCGGTAGAGGTACTGCCAGGTGTCCTCGATCTTCTGCGGGTCCCGCCCGATCAGCAGCGGCACCACGTGCTCCTGCAGGTAGGCGACGACAGAGAGCTCCCGGCCGTTGAGGGTGGCATCCCCGAGGCCGGTCACGCCGTCCGACGTGGTGATTCTCAGGGTGACGAAGTTGCGCCCGGGGCTCGTCACGAGAACTTCGGCGCGTTCGATGATGCTCACGGGATCTCTTCCGGTTCGGTGGCCACTGGACGAGCCAGCTCTATCTAGAATGAAACAAAGTGAATAGAGTTGCATTTGGTGCGACGTCGAATGGATCGGTTTTATCCTCTTTGATGGCTCCAGCCTAACCGCAACGACGACAATTGCTGCAAACCTTTGCAGCGGAGAAGGTGGAGGCATGTCGGTCACGATCCGCGACATCGCGCGCGCCTCGGGCGTCTCGATCTCCACCGTGTCCCGAGCGCTTGCCGCACCGGAGAAGGTCGCAGAGTCGACTCGCCTGCGAGTCCAGGAGGCGGCGCGCTCGATGGGGTACCGCCCCAACCGCGCCGCCCGCGGTCTCATCACCGGCCGCACGGGATCGATCGGTCTCGTCGTTCCCGACCTCGAGAATCCGTACTTCGGCGCTGTCTGCAAAGGTGTGCAGGCGCGCGCCCGCTCCGCCGGCTACTCCGTCTTCATCGCCGACACCGACGAGGATGCCGACGTCGAGCGCGAAGCCGTCTCGAGCCTCGCCAGGCAGGTCGATGGGGTGATCCTCTGCTCCGCACGAAACACGGATGCCGCGGTGCTGGCCCTCGCCGCCGACGGTCCCCTCGTTCTCGTCCATCGTGAGGTCGACGGCATCCCGTCGATCGCCTACGACAATGCGGGCGGCCTGCGTGCGTTGATGTCACACCTCGTTGCCCTCGGGCACCGGACCATCGCCTACGCGGGCGGTCCCGAGACATCCTTCTCCAACAGGCAGCGTGGCAACGCCTTCCGCGCGTTCACGCCACCCGCCGCCGAGCTCGAGCTGATCGACCTCGGCAACTTTCCGCCGACGTTCTCGGGCGGCGTGCAGTCCGGTGATCTCGCGATCGCGAGCGGCGCCACCGCCGTTGTCGCCTTCAACGACCTCGTCGCCGTCGGCCTCATCGACCGGCTGACACAGCGCAACGTCAGCGTGCCAGGCGAGATCAGCGTCGCCGGGTTCGACAACACCCCGGTGTCCACGCTGGTGCGGCCCCACCTCACGACCATCGACTCGCCGCGCAGGCAGATCGGTCGCGCCAGCGTCGATCTGCTGCTCGACATCGTCACCGGAGCCGAGGCCGGCAGTCGACCGACGCCGGATCTCGGTGTCGAACTCCTCGTTCGTGGTTCGACCGGCGTCGCGCCGGCGTCCCGTTAGCTTTTTTCCCGCCCCACCATCACAGGAGACATCAATGGCGACCTCTCACCCGACGACAACGACAACGACGGCGCCTGCCTCACCGACCGTCGAGCACCCGGCCTGGCTCCCCGCCGAAGCGGGCCGCCACCTCGGCGGCGAGCGCGTGCACATCGCCGGCACCGGTCCTCTTCTCGAGACGGTCCGGGCCGAGTTCGACCGGGCGATCGCGGCGTACGGCGGATGCATCGTCGACGACGTCGCCACCGCGGGCATCGTCGTCATCGCGGGTGCGGGAACTTCGGCGGATGCCCCCTCCGCCGTCCGCGACGCGATCGACGCCACGGCAACTGATTCGTTGTCCGACGAGGGCTACCTCCTCTCCTCGCGCGACGGGGTCACCGCGGTGGTCGCGGCGACCGATCGCGGCGCCCTGTACGGCGTGCTCGACCTGCTGCGGTCCGGCCGCCCCGCGAACGGGATGCGACGCGAGGAGCCCGCCCACGGCATCCGGATGCTCGATCACTGGGACAATCTGACGAAACACCCGGTCATGGGCACCGTGGAGCGCGGGTACGCCGGCGACTCGATCTTCTTCGCCGACGGCGACGTGCGCGCGGACCTCGACCGGGTCGCGCGCTACGCCCGCCTGCTCGCATCGATCGGCATCAACCGGGTCGCGATCAACAACGTCAACGTGCATCAGACCGCGACCGAGCTGCTCGCCGGCAAACTGCCGGATGTCGCGCGCATCGCCGATGTGTTTCGCCCGTGGGGCATCCGCCTGCACCTGTCGGTGAACTTCGCGTCACCGACGATCCTCGGTGGGCTCGAGAGCGCCGACCCGGTGCTGCCCGAGGTTTTCGAGTGGTGGCGTGTCGCCACGGACCGGGTCTATGCGGCCATCCCCGACTTCGGCGGCTACGTCGTGAAAGCCGACTCAGAGGGCCAGCCTGGGCCGTTCTCGTACGGGCGCACCCACGCCGAGGGAGCGGCCCCGCTCGCTGCCGCGCTCGAGCCGCACGGCGGCATCCTCAACTGGCGTGCATTCGTCTACAACCACCATCAGGACTGGCGCGACCGCTCCACCGACCGGGCCAGGGCGGCGTACGACCACTTCCTGCCGCTCGACGGGGAGTTCGCCGACAACGTCGCCGTGCAGGTCAAGTACGGGCCGATGGACTTTCAGGTGCGCGAACCGATTTCGCCGATCATCGGTGCGATGACGCAGACGAGAGTCGCGGTCGAGCTCCAGGTGACGCAGGAGTACACCGGGCACCAGAAGCACGTCTGCTACCTCGGTCCGTTGTGGAGTGAGGTGCTGAACTTCCGGTTCGGCGGGGATGCCTCTCCCCCGGTCGCCGACATCGCCACCGGAGGGTTCGTCGCCGTGTCGAACGTCGGCACGAGCGAGTTCTGGACAGGGCATCCGCTCGCCCAGGCGAACCTGTACGCATTCGGGCGCCTGTCGTGGCATCCGCTCGCCGACAGCATCGCCGTGCTCGACGAATGGATCCGAGCAACCTTCCCCGGAAGAGACAGCACCACGCACGACGCGATCCACTCGATCATGGCTGGGTCGTGGGCGAGCTACGAGAAGTACACAGCGCCGCTCGGCGTCGGGTTCATGGTGAACCCGGGCAACCACTACGGCCCGAGCGTCGACGGTTACGAGTATACGCCGTGGGGCACGTACCACTTCGCCGACCGTGACGGCATCGGCGTCGATCGCACCGTGTCGACCGGTACCGGGTTCGCCGGCCAGTATCCGTCGCCGTGGCGGGAGCGGTTCGAATCGCTCGCCGACTGCCCCGACGAGCTTGTGCTGTTCTTCCACCACGTGGCGTACGGCCATGTGCTGCACAGCGGGTCGACGGTGATCCAGCACATCTACGACACGCACTGGGCTGGCGTCGAGGATGTGGCCCGCATGCAAGAGACATGGGCGGGACTTGCCGGTGTGATCGATGCGCAGACCCACGAGCGCGTGACGGCGCTGCTCGTCGAACAGGCGCGTTCGGCACGGGAATGGTGCGACCAGATCCGCACCTACTTCTTCCGTAAGTCCGGCATCGCGGATGCCACGGGGCGGCCGATCTACTGACCCGCCTTCACGCTCGGCGGCAGGGCTTCCATTTCGGTGCGGGCCCTGTTTCGTGTGCGCGGGCGCCTCGCAGGCATCCATGCTGCACTTTCTTGTCGATGCTGCAGTTGCAACTGCAGCATCGACACACAAGTGCAGCACGAGCGGTCAGCACATACTCAGTTGCGCTATATATCGGCCAACTGTATAGTTAGCCGATATAAGGAGGCGCCATGAACCGCAACCCACAGCTGCCGCTCACCGAGACGGTGTTCTACATCCTGCTCGCCCTCATCGAGCCGGCCCACGGCTACGTGATCATGGCGCGGGTCGAGTCGATGAGCGGCGGGGCCGTGCGCCTGGCGCCTGGCACGCTGTACGGCGCCCTCGACACCCTGCTGAAGCAGAACATGATCGCGCGGGTGACGAGTCCCGATCCACGTCGCAAGGTCTACCTGATCACCGAGTCCGGCTACCAGACGTTGGGGCAGGACGCCGAGCGGATGGCGCACCTCGTACGCATGTTCAACCAGACCCGGCCCGACCAGACCAGAGGAGAGAGCGAATGAGAATCTTCAAGATGTTCGTCGACTTCGACAAGGAGGAGGCGTGGCTCAACGAGATGGCAGGCCGTGGTCAGCTCGTGACGAGGGCTGGTCTGCTCTACACGTTCGCACCGATTCCGCCGGGAAGCGCCGTCATCCGTGTCGACCACCAGCCCAGCATGAAAGCGGAGGACTTCGACGATTATCGCTCCCTGTTCGCGGATGCCGGCTGGCAGCATCTCGCCGGCACGCGCGGAGGCGGTGAGCAGTACTTTGCCTCCTTCTCCGGCGAACCGAACGTCGACATCTTCTCCGAGAACGGGTCGAAGGCGCAGCGTTATCGACGGGCCATCGCCACGACATCGGCGCTACTGCTCCCCCTCTTCACCATCACCGTTGCTCTGTGGTCAGTGTGGAGAGAGGGCATCGGCAACCTGCTCTCACCCCGGGACTGGTATCTCACTCCAGGTCTGTGGCAGAGGGAAGGATGGGAGTTCGCGCGAGCCTTCGCCTTCGAAACACCGTTCGTCGCTCTTCGTGTCGGCGGCCCGGCGTTTCTTATCGCGAGTTGCCTGGTCATGCTGGCGCTGATCGCCTATCAAAGCGTTCTGTACCGTCGGGCGGTCGCGCGCGCCAACGGCTGAGGTCTTGCTGATGACGGCTGAGGCGTCAGTCGGCGGGGAGATGCGCGAGGATCTCGCCATGGGGGATGAGAAACCAGGCGTCGGGATCCTGACCCCACGCCCGCCATCCACCGGCGATCGCCTGGACCCCGACGCTGTCGATGCCCTGTTCGACTGCTTGCCGCACGAACATCTCCCCGGCCACCCGGTCGGCTTGCCCGTTGCCCCACCACATGCACTCCGCCGCCGTTGCGTAGGTCCATACCGATGAGGTGATGGTCGCATCTGGCACCCCAGCCGCGTTGGCCCATGCCCGCATCCGACGACCCGCATCTGGTTCGGCACCGTTCCCCCTCGCGATTGCCCGGTAGAGGGTGCGCCAGTCGTCGAGTTCAGGCAGTTCCGGATGCCAGGCCATCGCGTCGTAGTCCGCGTCCCGTGCGGCGATCCACCCGCCGGGACGACACACGCGCACCATCTCCTGGAGCGCGCCGACCGGATCGGTCAGGTGCTGCAGCACCTGATGAGCGTGCACGACGTCGAACGTATCGTCGGCGTATGGAAGCGCCATGACGTCGCCCAGTTCGAACCTCGTCGTCTGGTCGCCCCGGGCGGCCGCGGCTGTTCGGGCGGCGACCAACGGCGCCTCGGCCTTCTCGAGTCCGACAACCAGGCCAGGAGTCACGAGATCTGCCAGATCAAGAGTGATCGAGCCTGGCCCGCACCCCACATCCAGGATGCTCATGCCGGGACTCAGGTGAGGGATCAGATAGGCCGCGGAGTTCGCCGCCGTCCGTGCGCCGTGCGAGGCAAGCACGGCGGGCTCATGCCCATGTGAGTAGCGTGTTCCTCCGTCGGTTCCCGATGCACCATCATTCATGTGGCGAGCCTAGCGATGCCGATGAACCGGCGCGCCACGTCTCCTGACCACGGATGCGACGCAGCGGTCGATCGCAACGCTCCGGGAGCACGCATGCCGCCCTGTGAGGCCCCCATGCTGCACTTTCTTGCCGGTGCTGCAGTTGCTAACTGCAGCATCGGCACACAAGTGCAGCATGAGCGCCCCGCTCGCCGCGTCACCCCTCCCGCAGCACCACCACGTCCTTGGGCGCGAGTGTCAGCGACTCCCCGGCCGCAATCGCCAAACCAGTGAGCACGTCGGTACCCGATGCGTGCGCCTCGACTGTCACCGCGGCATCCGCGTGATTGAGCAGGAACGCGATGCGCCCGCCGCCACCGTCGCGCACGGCGAACTCCAGTTCGGGCTCATCCGCATACGGACCGACCAGGCCGTGCTCAGCCAGCACCGCACGAAGGACCGCCGACAGCCCGCCTTGGTCGAGCAGGGTTCCGACGTACCAGGCTGATCCGCCCGCTTCGGAAGCGTTCCGCGTCACCGCAGGACTGCCGGCATAGAAGTCGTCGCCGTAGGTCCCGATCACCTCGGCCCCCTCGGCAACGAGAACCTCGAACACACTGCGCGCATCAGCGACAGTGTCGAGCCCCGCTCCACGGAGTGCAATCCGGTTCACCGTTTCGGCGGGCAGCGAGTCGGTCTCCTCGACCCGCACCCCGAACAACGGAGCGAGCGGGCCCGGGGCATCCGTGAGAAAAGCGTTGGTGTCCACGTCGACGCGACCGGACAGGAAGCTCGACACGACAGACCCGCCACGGTCGACCACAGCGCGGAGCCGCGAGGCCACATCTCCCTTGAGCAGGTGCAGCAACGGCGCGACGACGACGTCATAGCCGTCGAGCGGAGCGTCCACCGCGACGACATCGAGTTGCACTCCCGCCTCCCACAGCGCGCGGTGGTAGCCGAGCACCACCTGCGGGTAGGTGACGGTGCGGTTGAGCCCGTCGGTGATTTCGGATGCCCACCAGCTGTCCCAGTCGAACAGGAACGCGACCCGAGCGGGTGTCCGCGCACCGAGAACAGCCGAACCTACACGTGAGAAGTCCGCGCCGAGCTGTGCGACCTCGCGGAACGACCGGGTATCGGTGCGGCCGGCGTGGTCGAGCACAGCCCCGTGGTACTTCTCGCACGCCCCACGCGACTGACGCATTTGGAAGTAGAGCACGGCATCCGCCCCGTGCGCGACCGACTGCCACGACCACAGGCGAAGCACGCCGGGGCGCTTCACCGGGTTGATGTCGCGGCTCGCCGTGATCGTGGGTGTCTGCTCCATCACCCAGAACGGGTCGCCGCCCTTGAGCCCACGCATGAGGTCGTGGGTGAACGCCATCCGCGCTTCGGACCGGTCGGTGGGCGGGTAGTTGTCCCACGACGCGAAGTCGAGGTGTTCGGCCCAGCGGTGGTAGTCGATCGGGCGGTACATGCCCATGAAGTTGGTCGTCGCGGGAGTCGCGGCGTCGTGCTCCCTGATTGCCGCCTTTTCGTCGATGAAGTTCTGCAGCATCGCGTCTGACATGAAGCGCAGGTAGTCGAGCGTGATGCCCTGGAACGCCGTATGGTTCGGACCGCGCCAGTGCTCACTGAGCATGTTCGGTGGCACGATCTCGGCCCAGTCGGTGAAGGTGTGCGACCAGAAGGTGGCGTTCCACGCCTCGTTGAGCCGGTCGAGTGTGACGTACTTCTCGCGCAGCCACACCCGGAACCCTGCTGCACAGTTCTCGCAGTAGCAGGCGCCGCCGTATTCGTTGCCGATGTGCCAGGCGACGAGACCGGGGTGCCCGGCGTATCGCTCGGCGATCTTTCCGGCGAGACGGGCCGCGAGGCGGCGGAACACCGGCGAGCTCGGGCAGGCGTTGTGGCGCTGCCCGTAGACGTGCCGTCTGCCTTCGAAGTCGGTGCGGTTGACCTCGGGATGCTGGTGCGCCAGCCACGGCGGAAGCGCACCGGTCGCTGTAGCCATCACGAAACGACGGCCGGACTCGGCCACACGGGCGACGATCGCGTCGAGCAGGGTGAAGTCGTACTCGTCCTCCCCCGAGGAGAGAAGGGCCCAATCGAAGACACCGAGGGTGAGTGTGTCGATTGCGGCGAGGTCGAACGCAGCGTGGTCGAGTTCCCAGACCTCGCGTGGCCACTGTTCCGGGTTGTAGTCGCCGCCGTAGAGGATCTTGGTCTGGGGGGCCGGTTCAGTTGTGTCGGTCACGCGATGTACTTCTCCTCGATGTCTGCGGTCATGGGATGGGCGTTCTGGAGCACGAGCGCGCCGACGATCGAGGCGAGCGCGAACAGGGCGATCTCGGAGCCGACGGCGACGACGCCTGAACTCGCGATGACGAGAGCGGCCGCGCCGATCGTCGCTCGCGGCGAGGATCGAACGAGGCGAAGTGCGAGCCGCAGGGTGTCGCGGGTACGGAAGTTGTACAGCGACCCGATGACGAGGGCGTGCAGCGCGGTGACTGCGACGAGCACGAACACGATCGCCTGGGCGACGCCGGCGATCACAAGCGGAAGGCCGGGCGGGACGACCCGGTCGAGGAAGCCGATGTTGATCCCGAGGATGGCGACGATCACGAGGACGAGCCACCACCAGCGCAGGGTCGACACGGCGTTGAGACGGTAGCCGCGCCAGAATGCCCGGGCAGGCTCGAGGTGTTCCTCGGCGGTACTCGCCCGCCAGGCGAAGAGCACGGCAGCGCATGCCGGACCGACGGGGAGGAGGCTCAGAGCGATGAGCGGGGCGTTGGACGGGTCCGGGGCGAGGGCCACGAGGAGGACGATTCCCGGCGACGCCGTGAGGAGAAAGAGCAGTTCGAGAATGAGCACCCGGTAGACGGCGGCGGTGATGCGGCCCAGCGTGCCGGTCGGCTGCGTGCCAGACCCCTGGGTACCTGTCGCGCCTGCTTCTGGCGATGAGGCCATCGGATGCTCCTTGAGATTGCGTGAAATGCCGGAGTCACCGGGGCCCTGATCGGGCCCCGGTGACGACGGGTACTGCTTACTTGCTGTCTTTGTAACGCTCGTATGCCTTGTTCACGAGGTCGATGTACGTGGTCATACCCTTGCCCTCGAGTTCGGTGACATAAGCATCCCAGTCGGCGAGGTCTCGCTGGCCGAGGATGAACTGCAGAGTCGCCTGCTTCGTGGTGTCGGAGAGCGGAGTCACGAGCAGGGTGGACTGCTCCCGTTCGGCCTCTTCGAGCGGGTACGGCGGCGCGAGAGGGAGAACATCCTTCTGCTTCATGATCTCCTGGAAGGCGAGTTCCTCCTCGGAGAAGGTCGACTCGAGCAGTTCGGTCGATCCGCCGTATGCGAACACTCCGCCAGCGAATCCGAAGTCTTTCTGCAGGTGCTTGGGTGCTCCGGGGTTGAGGCCCACGTAGTCGACGTCGTCGGCCAGCGTGTATTTGCCGTCTGCCTTCTCGTATGTGGTGCCTTCGACACCCCACTTGACGAACTCAGCACCCTCGTCGGAGTACCAGAGCCAGTCGATGTACTGCATCATGGCCGTGAAGTTCTCGCTCTCGAGCGCTTCGGCGTTGATCATGATGCCGTTCTCGAGGCGAGTGGTTCCTGCGACGACGTTTCCGGCGGGGCCGGCCGGAAGCGGAAGCTTCGCGACGGTCGCGCCAGGGACGGTGTCTGTGAGCGGCTGACGGTAGTCATTGACGATCGTCTGGGCGTTCGAGCTGATGGCGAATGATTTTCCGCTCACGAACTTCTGGATGGCCGAGTCATCGTCCTGGGTGAAGCTCTCCGGGTCGACGAGTCCGTCTTCGACGAGAGAGGCGACGTACTCGACGAAGTCACGGTAGTCGTCCGTCGCTCCGGTGAACTCGAACTTGTCTTCCGCTTCGTTGTAGTTCGCTCCGTCCCAGCCCCAGCCGGCCGAGACACCGTAGGTCATCGCGATGACGTTGAGGAGGCTGTCACCCATGAACCGGTCAGACAGCGGATAGGAGTCCGGGTATTCGGCCTTGATGGCTTCGAGGACCTCGCGGAACTCTTCCCAGTCCTGGGGCTCTTCGAGTCCGAGGTCGTCCATGACGTCGGTGCGGATCGCCACGGTGTAGTCCTGCCACACGTCTTCGTGAATGCCGGGAAGCACGTAGTACTCACCGTCGGCCTGTCGGAGTCCTTCGATGTTCTCCTCGAGGCCCCACTTCTCGATCTTCTCCGAGAGGTTCGGCATGAGGTCGATGTATTTCGAGACCGGCAGGACCGCGCCGGAGGAGACGTACGCTTCCTCCTGGCCCGGGTAGGTCTTGGGGATGATCATCGGAGCGTCACCGGCGCCGACGATGAGGCTCCGCTTCTGCTCGTAGTCGCTCATCGGCACGACGGTGGGATCGAGGGTGACATTGGTGCGCTCGGTCAGCTCTTCCCAGAGCAGCCAGTCTTCCTGGAGCGGGTAGTTCGGGTGGTCGCTGAAGAGGATCGAGAAGTCGAGGTCCTCTGTCGCCACGAACTGGTCGCCGGCCTTGAAGTCCTTCATCGCGCCTACGTCTTTGCCGGTGAGGTCTGCGCCGTCTGACTCGGCACTCGGCGAGCAGGCCGCCAGCCCACCCACGAGAGCGATGAGCGCCCCCGTGGCCAGGACTTTCTTGGGTGTGGACAACATACTTTTTCCTTTCGTTGCCGACGAGTCGGCGTGTGGTGAAGAAAACGGGTACCCGAACGTCAGCCTTTGACGGAGCCGAGCATGATTCCCGAAACGAAGTACCGCTGGACAAAGGGATAGAGACACAGAATGGGCAAAACGGTGAGCACCATCGTCACCGACTGGATGTTCGACGCCACCTGGGCAAGGTCGGAACCTCCGCCGGAGGATGCCGCCGTCGACGCACCGGCGATGAGGTTACGGAGGTAGACGGTGACGGGGAACAGGTCTGCCCGGTCCATGTAGAGGAACGCCTGGAACCAGGAGTTCCAGAACGCGACAGCGTAGAACAGCACCATCGTCGCCATCACCGCTTTCGACAGCGGCAGGACGATCCGGAACAGGATGCCGAAGGTCGACAGGCCGTCGATCTGGGCGGCTTCTTCGAGCTCTTCGGGGAGATTCTCGAAGAACGCTTTCATCACGAGCAGGTTGAACACCGAGATAGCGTTCGGTAGCACGATCGCCCATAACGAGTTGGTCAGGCCCAGGCTCGAGATGAGCACGTAGTTGGGGATGAGGCCACCGTTGAAGAACATCGTGAAGACGGCGATGCCGATGAGAAAGTTGCGTCCCCGCAGTCGCTTCTTCGACAGGACGTAGGCATAGCAGGTGGTGAGGACCATGGCGATGACCGTTGCGACGACGGTGTAGACCACGGTGTTGCGGTAGTTCGTCCAGAACATCTCGTCGCTCAGCACGAGCTGGTACGTCGTCGTGTTGAATCCCTTCGGCCACAGGTTCACCTGGCCGGCCCGGATGAAGGATTCACCACTGAACGACTGGGCGATGATGTTGACGAAAGGGTAGAGCGTCACGGCGACGACGCCGAGCAGCACGATCGTGTTGATGACCTGGAAGATCCGCTCGCCGCGGGTGGAACGGATGCGACGGGTCGCCCGTTCCTTCTTCTTCAGTTCGGTGGGTGCTTCAGCGGTGGTTACCACAGGCTTGTCCCTACTGTGCGGCGCGAGATGGCGTTGGCGGAGAGGATGAGGGTGAGGCCGATGATCGCTTCGAACATGCCGATCGCGGCCGCGTAGCTGAAGTTGTTGGCCTCGAGCCCGACCCGGTACAGGTAGGTCGAAATCACGTCAGCTGTGGGATAGGTGAGGGGGTTGTAGAGCAGCAGGATCTTCTCGAATCCGACGGAGAGGAACGTGCCGATGTTGAGGATGAGGAGGGTGACCATCGTCGGGCGGATGCCGGGGAGGGTGACGTGCCAGGTCTGCTGCCACCGGTTTGCCCCGTCGATGCGCGACGCCTCGTAGAGGCCGGCGTCGACGTTGGTGAGGGCGGCGAGGTAGAGGATGGTTCCCCAGCCGACCGTCTGCCACACCTCACTCGACACGTACACGGTGCGGAACCAGTCGGGCAGCTGCAGGAACGGGATCGCGTCGCCGCCGACAGCACGGACGATCTGGTTCACCGTGCCTTCGATCGACAGCAGCTGCATGAGCATTCCGGCGACGATGACGATCGACAAGAAGTGGGGCAGGTACGAGATCGTCTGCACGAACCGCTTGAAGTAACGGGCTCGGACTTCGTTGAGCAGCAGCGCCAGGATGATCGGCAGCGGGAAGCAGAACAGCAAAGACAGCGACCCGATCGCCAGCGTATTGCCGAAGACCTGCCAGAACGTCGGGTCGTTGAGGAACATCTCCACGTAGCGGAAGCCCACCCACTCTTCACCGAAGATGTTTCCGCCCGGGCGGAAGCGACGGAAGGCGATGACGTTTCCGAGCATCGGCAGGTAGCGGAAGATCGCGAAGAACAGCAGCGGAAGAATGATGAGGACGTAGAGCTGCCAGTCGCGGCGCAGCGTCTTGCGCCACGGCAGCTGACCCGGCTTCGAGCGGAACAGCCGGCGCTTCTTCTGGGGCGCGATCTCCGTCGCCATCCCGACGGTGGCCGCTGCCTCCGGACCGGTCGCGCCCCCGCCGGTCGTCATCGTTCCCTGTTGCAGGCTCATCGCACGACCTCGAGTTCCGGTAGCGCCACTGGCGTGACGATGTTGACACTGGTGAGCACCCGATCCGGTCCGACCTCGCGCAGAGGCCCGACGAGGTCGAGTTCGATCGTTGTGTGGATGTCGCCGCTCGAGCGGGCGACACGGAGTTCGACGGCGCCCGGTTCGACGATCAGCGTGCCGTCGAGTCCGGTGAATGCGGTCAGATCAGCGGATGCCGTGATCGCGACGTTCGCGGATTCGTTCGGGTCGAGTTCCACCCGTGCGAATCCGATCAGCCGTTGAATCGGTCGGGTGACCTGGGCGACCGGATCGTGGAGGTACAGCTCGACGACATCCGCCGCACGCATGTCCCCGGTGTTCGTGACGGTGACTTCGACGGTGACCTCACCGTCGGCATCCCATTCGGTGCGGCCGGAGCGTTCTCCGACGTCACTCCACTCGAAGCTCGAGTAACCGATGCCGTGCCCGAACGGGAACGCCGGACTGGGGTCGAGGTTGGAGACACCCGACTTCGCGCCGAGCGGAACGGTGAGGTAGGTGCCGGGCTGCGACCCTGCTTCACGCGGGATGCTGACCGGCAGCCGCCCGGACGGCGAGAACTCACCGGAGAGGAGATCGGTGATCGCGGATGCGCCGCGCTGGCCGGGAAAGAAGCCCTGCACGATCGCGGCGGCGCGGGTGACGGCGTCGCCGAGCGCATAGGGACGCCCGGCGAGGAGCACGACGACGACGGGGGTACCCGAGTCGAGGAGTGCGGAGAGCAGATCGGCCTGAACGCCGGGAAGCCGGAGGTCGGCGGCGTCGCAGCCTTCGCCGGAGGTTCCGCGGCCGAACAACCCGGCGCGGTCGCCGAGCACGACGACGCAGACCTCGGCGTCCCTGGCGGCCGCGACCGCGTCCGCGATTTCATCGATCTCGGGGCCGTCGACCGTGCAGCCCTGCGCATGCGTGATCGAGGCGAAGGTGGTGCCCATCGCGTCGACGACCGTGGGGATGTCGATGCCGAGAGCGACCTCAGGATGCTTGCTGCCGACGTGAGCGGGGAACGAGTAGCAGCCGAGCATCGCCATCGGGTCGGCGGCGAGTGGGCCGACGACCGCGATCGTCGTCGCGGGGGCGATCGGCAGCATCCGTTTCGGGTTGGAAAGCAGGATGAGGGATTCGCGGGCGATCTGCGCGGCCAGCTCCTGCCCTTCTGCGGTGTCGAGGTCGAGCGAGTCGACGTTCGCGGGGAGCGAGCTCCAGCTGTCGTCGAGCAGCCCGATCGAGATCTTCTGGGTGAGCACGCGGAGGGCGGCGCGGTCGACGAGCTTTTCATCGATGCGGCCGCCGGCGACTCCGGCGAGCAGCGGGGCGCCGAAGGTGTCGACGGTGGGCAGTTCGACATCGACGCCCGCGTCGAGGGCGAGACCTGCTGCCGCCGTCCCGTCTGCGGCCACACGGTGGAGGCGCTCGAGGAAACGGATGCCGAAGTAATCGGCGACGACGGTCCCATCGAAGCCGAGACGGTCGCGGAGGATACCGGTGAGGAGCTTCTTGTCTGCGGCAGATGGCACGCCATCGATCTCGGTGTACGAGTGCATGACCGAGCGGGCTCCGCCGTGACGGAGCGCGGCTTCGAACGGGGGGAGGATGACGTCGGCGAACTCGCGCGGGCCCATCGAGACCGGGGCGAGGTTGCGGCCGGCTCGGCTGGCCGAGTAACCGGCGAAATGTTTGAGGGTGGCGATGACGCCGGAGTTCTCGAGGCCCTTCACGTAGGCGGATCCGATCGCCCCGACAAGGTGCGGGTCTTCGGAGATGGTCTCTTCGGTGCGACCCCAGCGGTAGTCGCGGGCCACGTCGAGCACAGGGGCGAGGCCCTGGTGGATGCCGGCGGCGCGCATCGTGTGTCCGATGGTGTTCGACATCCGCTCGATCAGGGCCGGGTTGAAGGTGGCGCCCCAGGCCAACGGAATCGGATAGGCAGTCGCTTGCCATGCGGCGAAACCGGCCAGGCATTCCTCGTGCACGAGCGCCGGGATGCCGAAGCGGCTCTGACCGACGATGTGCTCCTGCGAGATGGCGAGAGAACGGGCGGCGACGACCGGATCGATGGGCGCGGTCCCGTACGGGCGGGTCAGCTGGCCGAGGCCATGGCGCGTGACGGCTTCCCAGTCGATCGGGTCTGCGGCGAGATCCTGCTGGAGCGGGGCGACTCCTCCACCGGAGGCGTCTGCACCGACCCAGACGCCGACGAGCTGGGCCGCCTTCTCTTCGAGAGTCATCCTCGATACGAGATCGGCGGCGCGGTCTGCGGGTGACGCAGACTCATCACGCCAGACCTCGACGTCGCCCGAACGGATGTTGAGTGACATGTGACCCCTTCGTCAACCGGTTGCCAAAACGGACGCGAAGACAGGATGTCATTCGGGTACCACGGCGATGTAGTCGTTACGCAGTTTTCGCAACTTCTTGCGAATGCGTGTGTGGTCAGACTAGCAACTGAGGTCGATGTGTCAAGCAACAAATTCTCGATGACCGGCACACCCGCGTGATTTCGGGGCAAACTCCCCCCGGCGGAGGATGTTGCGAACATTTCGGAGGTGCTACGGTTGCCCAAGAAGTTGCGAAAAAACAATGACAAGGGATTCGATGTCTACCGAAACAGCGCCTCTGGGCGACGCCGCAACCGGTCGCATGACGATCTCAGCGATCGCGGCATCCATCGGCGTTTCGGTGCCATCGGTGTCCAAAGTGCTCAACGGTCGCTCCGATGTCGCGCCGGCCACGAGGCTCAAGATCGAGCGGGCGCTGCAGGAGCACAACTACCAGCGCAATGCGCGACAGACCGGCACCAGCGCCGCCCCGCTGATCGAGCTCGTCTTTCACGAGCTCGACTCCGCCTGGTCGATCGAGATCATCCGCGGCGTCGAACAGGCCGCTCGCCGCAACGGACTCGGCGTCGTGCTCTCCGATCTCGGCGGCAGCCACACCCCCGACCAGCGCTGGATGGACGAGGTGATCTCGCGGCGCCCGCACGGCATCATCCTTGTTCTCTCGATGCTCTCGGCGGAGCAACGACGCCAGCTCGACACCCGGTCGATTCCCTACGTCGTGCTCGACACCAACGGTGAGACCACGGTCGGCGCCCCCGCGGTCGGGTCGAACAACTGGAACGGTGGACTGTCGGCAACACGCCACCTGATCTCGCTCGGACACCGCCGGGTCGCCGTCATCTCCGGCCCCGGCGATGTGCTCTGCTCCCGAGCCCGGGTCGACGGCTACCGGGCGGCGCACGCCGAGGCGGGGCTCGAGCCGATGGAGGATGCCATCCGCTGGGGCAACTTCACGGTCGACGGCGGTTATCGGCACGGACTCGAACTTCTCACCCGCGCGAACCGCCCGACGGCGATCTTCGCCGGCTCAGACATGCAGGCGCTCGGGGTGTTGCGCGCTGCGCGTGAGCAGGGCATCGACGTTCCACGGGATCTCTCCGTCGTCGGTTACGACGATCTGCCGCTCGCGGCCTGGGTCGGTCCGTCGTTGACCACGGTGAATCAGCCGCTCCTCGAGATGGCTGACACGGCCGCGCGCATGCTGCTCGGTATCGCTCGCGGCACCGATCCGAACCCGAGGAGCATCGAGCTGGCGACGCAGCTCGTTGTGCGCGAGAGCACAGGCCCGGCTCCGGCCTGACCGCGGTCCGTCCCCTCAACACCAGCAAGGAACGCAATGGCGCACTTCGATTTTCCGGTCGAGCAACTGTGGACCTACCGGTCGGCCGAGGTGGAACCCGACGACTTCGACGAGCGCTGGCGGGAGACTCTGGATGCCGCCAGGCAGCATCCGGTTCTCATCTCCGTCGAGGCGTACGACAACGGACTCGCCGCGGTCGACTGCTGGGACGTGCGGTTCGCTGGCTTCGGCGGTGACCCGGTGGCGGCGTGGTTCTCGCGGCCGGCGGGCGTCGATGCGTCGGTGGAGCTTCCGGTCGTGGTCGAGTACCTCGGCTATGGGCGCGGGCGAGGTCTGCCGCACGAGCGGTTGCTGTGGGTGTCTGCGGGCTATGCCCACCTGCTTGTCGACAGTCGCGGCCAGGGCGGGCAGTACGGCTCCGGTGGGGACACACCCGATTCGTGGCCGGCCCCTCCGTCGGCGCCGGGGGTCGTGACGCGTGGAGTGCTTTCGCATTCGGAGCACTATTACCGTCGCCTGATCACGGATGCCGCGCGCGGCGTCGATGCGGCCCGTGCGCTTCCCGGCACGGATGCGGCCACGGTGATCGTGGCGGGGAACAGCCAGGGTGGGCTGCTCTCGCTCGCAGCAGCCGGACTCGTGCCTGATGTGGTCGCGTGCCTGACGAGTGCCCCGTTCCTGTGCCATCCGGAGCGGGCGTTGAGGATCACTGAAGCCGCGCCATGGGATGAACTCGTGCAGTACCTGTCGGTGTTCCGCAATGCCGAGGCCGCGGTGATGCGCACGCTGTCGTATGTCGACGGGGTCGCGTTCGCACGGCGGGGACGCGCGCCGGTGCATTTCGCGACCGGGTTGCGTGACACCGTGTGTCCGCCGTCGACGGTGTTCGCGGCGTTCAACGCGTATGGCGAGCGTGCAGCGGTGCCGCCGGAACGGCAGATGGAGTTGTACCCGTTCAACCACCACGAGGGTGGGGATGCCGTGAACACCCGGCGGCAGCTGGACTGGTTGCGTGGGCTGGGGCTGGCCGCCCCGGCGCTGGGCGTGTCTGCTCCGGCGTCGTAGCGCGAAGCCGCCTGTGCTGCAGTTGTGTGTCGATGCTGCAGTTGCAACTGCCGCATCGCCACACAAGTGCAGCACCCGTCCCGACCGGACCAGCAGCACTCGACTGGAGCTGCAGCGCTCACGCGATTTCCCGCGCGGCTAGAACACCTCGGTCGGCGGCTCGCTCGGCGACCCGGACTTCGGCCGTCGCCGTCCGAAGATCGTCCGGCGACCGGCATCCGTTACCTCGTCCGGGCCATCCACCTCGAGCCCGTAATGGTCGCCGATCCGGTCGACGAATGCTGCACGCCTGGCCCGTTCGTATGCTCGCCGCTCCCGGCCGAATGCGATCGCGGTCGCCCAGCAGATGAGCAGCATGATGACGCTGAACGGCAACGCGATGATGATCGCGGCCGTCTGCAGTGCCTGGAGGCCACCGGCCAGCAGCAGCGAGATCGCCAGCGCTGCCGTCACCCCGGTGAAGAACGCGCGGATCCAGCGTTTCGGCTCGACCTGTCCGCCGCTGGCGATCATGCTCATCACGAGCGACCCGGAGTCCGCTGAGGTCACGAAGAACACCGCGATGAGGATGATCGCGCCGATGGTCAGCGCCGTTCCTGCGGGGAGCTGGTCGAGCATCCGGAACAGGGCGGATTCGACGACGACCGTGCCGTCCTCGCCGACGAGACCGCCGGGGCCGTTCAGTTCGGAATACAGTGCGGTCCCCCCGAGAACACTGAACCAGAGGAACGTGATCAGCGTCGGCACGAGCAGGACACCCATGACGAACTGCCGGACAGTGCGGCCGCGTGAGATCCGGGCGATGAAGATGCCGACGAACGGCGCCCACGAGATCCACCAGCCCCAGTAGAACGTGGTCCATGCCGCCTGCCACGCTTCACCCTCTGCTCCGGTGAACGCGCCGACTCGGAAAGACAAGCCGACGAAGTCCTGCAGGTAGGTGCCGATCGACTGAACGAAGTCACGCAGCAGGAACTGGGTCGGGCCGACGACGAGAATGAACACGACGATGAGACCGGCGATGATCAGGTTGATGTTCGACAACCACTTCATGCCCTTGGTCACGCCGGACAGCACGGAGAACAGCACGGCAACAGTGATGACGAGAATGAGCACGACGTTCGCGAAGTCGGATGCCGTGAGGAGACCGATGCTTTCGAGGCCGGCGCTGATCTGCACGACCCCCAGACCGAGCGAGGTGGCAACGCCGAAGAGGGTGCCGACCAGGGCGACGACATCGATCAGGTTGCCCCAGCCCCCGTGCACCCGTTTTCCGAGGAGCGGTTCGAGCGTCCAGCGGATCGACACCGGTCTGCCGCGACGGTGGATGGCGTAGGCGAGCGCGAGTCCGATCACGACGTAGATCGCCCATGCGTGCACGCCCCAGTGCAGGTAGGTCTGCGACAGTGCCTGCTGGGCGAGCTCGGTCGGCGTGCCCTCGACACCCGGCCGGGGATTGGCGAAGTGGCTGAGTGGTTCGCCAACACCGAAGAAGACGAGGCCGATGCCCATCCCTGCAGCGAAGAGCAGCGCGAACCAGGAACCGACGGAGAACTCGGGTTCATCGTCGTCTTTGCCGAGCTTGATGTCGCCGTACCGACTGAACCCCATCCACAGGCTGAACGCGACGAAGAAGGCGGCGATGAGTACGTAGTACCAGTTGAAGTTGCTGACGATGCTCGCTTGGATGCCGGCGAAGAGCGACTCAGCGGCATCCGGGAGAAGGATCGCGAACGCGACGAAGACCGCGACGATGATCGCAGCGGGCCAGAACACCCATCGTGCGATGTCTGGGACCTTCGCGCCCGGGGCAGTCGTTGTGCTCACAGGGGTCGACATGCCGCTCAGCATACGCTTTTGCGCACGAGCGACGAGGGGTATCCGCGCGTTTCGTCGGCAGCGCTCGCGCGGCCTGCCCCTACAGGCTCCGCGCGCAGCGGAACCCGATGTGGGTCGTCGCCGAGTCCTCGGTCTGGGGCGACCGAGCCGCCGGCCGATAGCGCTGGCAGTACTCGGGTGCGCACAGGTGCGATCCGCCCTTCGTCACGCGGCTGACCGCTGGATTCGGCGCAGCGCCACTGCCCGCATCCGGAGTGCCCGTGCGAGATGCCGACGGGCCGCACTGACATCCGTCGCCGCACCCGCCCGTAGTCGAATCAGCGCGCACCTCGACCGCCGGCCCGAGCAGGTTCGTGGTTGCGGCGCGGCGCGCACGGTGGTCTGGGGTGAACACCGAACTGGTCCACTCCCACACGTTGCCGATCATGTCGACGAGTCCGAAACCGTTGGCGGCGAAAACCCCGACCGGCGAGGTGCCGACCCACCCCCGCGCTCCCGTATTCCGGTACGGGAATGAACCCTGCCAGGTATTGGCGAACAGCTCCCCGGCTGGCGAGAGTTCGTCGCCCCAGGCGTAGTCGCGGCCGTCGATCCCGCATCGGGCAGCCCGCTCCCATTCCACTTCGGTCGGGAGTCTCTTGCCGGCCCACTCTGCATATGCAGAAGCATCGGTGAAGCACACCTGCACGACCGGATGGTCGTCGCGTCCAGCCAGGTCAGAGTCAGGTCCGGACGGATGCCGCCAGCTCGCGCCGGTCTGCCAGGTCCACCACGCGCGCCAGTCGCGCAGGTCCACCGGCCCGGCCGTCGCCCGGAAAGCGAGGCTTCCCGCGGCGCGGTCGGCCTCGCTGAGTTGCGGATACTCGGCGGCAGTGAGCGCGCGCTCCGCAACGGTGACGTATCCGGTCGCGTCGACGAAGGCGGCGAACTGCTGGTTCGTCACCGGATGCCGATCAAGGTCGAATGCGGCAACCTGGGCCCGGTGTACGGGCTGCTCTTCCGGGTAGAACGCCTCAGAACCCATGCCGAACGCCCCACCGGGAACCCGGATCATCTCGACGTCGGTCACGACGGACATGGTCATCTCCCCGACCCCTTAGCGAACAGCGACCGCACCGGCCGGAACCGGTTGTGACGGGTGCGGCCGGTCGCCGAGGTCTGCCTGAAGCGCCCACAGCCGCACCTTCAAATCGTCGCGGATGTCAGCGTAGCTGCCCGAGTGGTAGACGTTCGTCAGCTCTTCGGGGTCTTCGACCAGGTCGTACATCTCCCACTCCGGCGGGTACACGTGATCCGACGAACCGGGCAGACCCATCCCGTCGTTGTAGAAGTAGATGAGCTTGTAGCGCTCGGTGCGGATACCGTAGTGGGCCAGCGCGTGGTGATGCTGGTCGTCGTTCTCGTAGTAGCGGTAGTAGATGGCATCCTGTGTCGGTTCATCCGACCCGGTGAGCTGCGGCCAGAAGCTGACCCCCTGCATCCGTTCGTGCGGCCCGACTCCGACGGCGTCGAGGATGGTGCGGGCGAAGTCGACGTTGGTCACCAGGTGCTCGAGCGGCTCCGACGGCGCGATCGCGTTGGGGTAGCTGACAACGAGCGGCATCCGGATCGACTCTTCATACATGAAGCGCTTGTCGAACCAGCCGTGATCACCAAGGAAGAAGCCCTGGTCAGACGTGTACATGAGCATCGTGTCGTCGAAGTCACCCCTGGCGCGGAGCCAGTCGATCACGCGCCCGACGTTGTCGTCGACGGATGCCACGCATGCCAGGTAGTCCTCCATGTAGCGCTGGTACTTCCAGAGCGCCAGTTCGTCCGGAGTGAGATCGGAGGGCGGTGCCACCTTCAGATCGGCGAGGTCGAGGTAGTCGGCGACCCGCATCGTCGCGTGACGTGCAGCCATCGAGCGGGTGGAGTAGTCATCGTCGAACGTGCTCGGCACCGGTATTCTCTCGTCGGCATACATGCCCTTGTGCTTATCATCCGGCTCCCACGAGCGGTGCGGAGCCTTGTGATGGATGAGCAGACACCAGGGTTCGTCGCCCTCGAGCGAGTCGACCCAGCCGATGGACAGGTCGGTGATGATGTCGGTGGCATAGCCAGGCTCGATCCGCACCCCGTCTTCAGTGAGGATCTGCGGGTCGAAGTACTCGCCCTGCTCTCGCAGGACCGCCCAGTAGTCGAAGCCCTCCGGGTCGTGCCCCTCCCCCTCGCCCATGTGCCACTTGCCGACAATGCCGGTGCGGTAGCCCGCGTTCTTGAGCAACGAGACGAAGGTGGGCTGACTGGCGTCGATCGGGGTGTCGAGGGTGGTGACCTCATTGACATGGCTGTGGGTTCCGGTGAGGATCGCAGCGCGTGAGGGGGTGCACAGAGCGTTGGTGCAGAAGCAGTTGTCGATCCGCACACCCGCCGCGGCGATCTCGTCGATGCGCGGCGTACTGTTCACGACCGAACCGTAGGCGCTGATCGCGTGCGACGCGTGGTCGTCCGTGAGGATCAGCACGATGTTCGGTCGTCTGGGGGCGGTGGTCATGATTCTCGCTTCGAAACTCGAACGGATGCCGTTGGCGTCCGCATCACTTCTGGTACGACGCGTCGTCGAACCCGCTGAGCGACGGGTCGTAGCCGACCCCGCCGACGTCGTACATGGTGGTCATCCAGTGGTAGAACTTGTCTCCGCGTTCGCGCAACAGGTCGTAGAGCCGCTGCATCATCGACTCACGAACCTCGGCCATGTCCGGGAGCGGAAACACGTTGTTGAGTTCGTCCGGGTCTCGGTGCAGGTCGTAGAGCTCGTTGACCGACTCCGGGTTGACGACCAGTTTGTAGCGATCGTTGCGGAGCATCCTCTGGGCGATCGGGAAGTGGTGCCCGTGGTACTCACAGACGATGTCTTCTGCCCAGTCGGGATGCTTCCCGGCGACCAGCGGGACGAGACTGCGCGAATCGACGGCGGGCGACGGGTCGATGCCGGCGATCTCGAGGAAAGTGGCGGTGCAGTCGAGCAGGCTCACGAACTCGTCGCGTACCTGTCCTTCGGGTGCACCGGGGATCCGTACGATGCCCGGGGTCCTGTAGATGTCTTCGTACATCGCCGGCCCCTTGTCGTGCAGGCGGTGGGAGCCGGTGAACTCGCCGTGATCGCAGCTGAAGAAGACGGCGGTGTCGTCGCTGAGGCCGAGCCGGTCCATGGCAGCCATCACGCGGCCGATCTGCTCGTCGATGAGGGTGACGTAACCCCAGTAGATCGCAATGAGCTTGCGGCTCGTTTCGATCGGCATCGTGTCGAACGCCCAGTGGTCGCTGTAGTTCTGCTGCACGGGCGGTTTGCCCTGGAACGTCTCGGCGATCGACTTGGGCATTTCGATGTCTGCCGGGTCGAACTTGTCGAAGTACTCGTTCGGCACGACGTAGGGCAGGTGAGGGCCGAAGAAGTGGAGCGCGAGAAAGAACGGAGTGCCGTCGGTGTTCGAATCGGCGGCGTAGCGCTCGAGCATCTCGATGGTGCGGGTGGCGAGGTAGTACTCGAATGTCGCCTCAACGGGCTGATGCAGCCGAGCGGCGAGCAGGTTACCCGGCCCGCCGTTCGGCAGCGTGCCACGAATCTGGTCACTGATCTCGTACGGCGGGAGGCCGTTCTCGGTCAGGTAGGCCAGGTAATCCTCGTTCTCCACCGGGTTGTGCCAGCCGGGCAGATCCGGCCCGTCGAACCCGTAGTCAGCAGCGGTCTTCTCGTTACCCGCGTGCCATTTGCCGATGAGCCCGCAGTTGTAGCCGTTCTCGCGCAGAGCCTTCGAAAAGGTGTACTGCCCGTCAGGCAGGTCCTCCAGGTAACCCACATTGCGCTCGTGGTTGGCGAGCAGCTTGTGGCGGAAGGGAGCCTGCCCGGTGAGCAGGCTCGCACGGGCGGGCGTGCAGATCGCGGTGGGTGTGTACCACCGGTCAAAGCGCGTGCCCGTGCGAGCCAGCTCATCGAGAACCGGCGTTTCAGCCAGCGAGTTGCCGTAGGCACCGAGGGTGTCGACCCGGTGCTGGTCGGTCATGAGAAAGAGGATGTTCCTGGCCTGTGACACTTAGTTGCCTGCTCCTGTGAAGAGGTCTCCGGTGTAGTACGTCGACGGGTCGACCGGTTCTGGCAGCTTGCCTGCTGAGACGAAGTAGTCGTTCATACCCTCGAGCCAGCCGACGACTGACCCGTCTTCGGTGAGTTCATCGAGCTCGGCGGTGGTCATGATCTTGACGTTCTCGGCATCCGCTGCGACCTTCTCCTCGTCGATCTGCAGCATGGCGGCGGTGAGCGCGATGGTCTCGTCCATGTTCTCGGCCCGGTAGTCGATGGCCTCACGCAGGGCGGCAAGCACCTGGGTGACGGTCTCTTCGTTCTCCTCGACGAAGTCGGGGCCCGAGACGAATGCGGTCGGGAACGACACCGTGTCGGAGAAGTCGTCGTTCTCGGCGAGGATGTTCAGGTCAGGAACCTGCTCCTCGATCGTGCCGATCAGCGGGTACCAGATGCCGGCGGCATCCACCTGCTTCGACGCGAACGCCGCGACGACCGTCGACGGGTCCATGGCCACCTTCTCGACGTCGTCGATGGAGAGACCGACGGATTCGAGCGCGAGGTTGAGGATCATGTCGCCGGAGGTCCCCTCGGGCACAGCGACCTTCTTGCCCTTGAGGTCCTCGAGCGATTCGATGCCGGCCTGGGCGATGACACGGTCAGCACTGCCCAGAGTGTTGATGGAGACGATCTTGGCCTGGCCGGATGCCGGCAGCCACATGGCACCGGGGCCGATGTAGCCGAAGTCGAGGTCGCCGGTTCCGAGCGCCTGGATCTGCAGGGGTCCGTTGGTGAAGACGCTGGTGGTCACGTCGATGCCATTCTTCTCCCACAGGCCCTGGTCTTCAGCGATGGCCAGGAGGCTGGCGCCATTGAAGTCGGCGATGTAGCCGAAGTTGACCGGGGTGAGCTCTTCGGGAGCGGCGGCGTCGTCGCCGCCACCTCCTCCGGAGTTGGACGCGCAGCCGGTGAGGGCTAGTGCGACTGCTGCGACGGCGGCGACGATGCCCCGTTTTGTGCGTGCGTGTGTCATGAGTTTTCCTTGGTGTCAGGCCGTCTGGGTTGACGGCGTCGATTCGGCTGCTGTGCCGGTGTTCTGGTGGTAGACCGAGTGCCACACCCGGTTGCGGAGAGCCGTGAATTCGGGGCTCAGCCGCATGTCTTCGGTGCGGGGGTAGGGAAGGTCGACGTCGATGACGTCGAAGATGCGGCCGGGACGGGCCGCCATCACGACGACGCGGTTGGCGAGGAAGACCGCCTCGTCGACGTCGTGGGTGATGAAGACGACAGTGCGTTTCTCCTGACTCCAGGTGTCGAGCAGCTGTTCCTGCAGTTTCACGCGGGTGAGGGCATCCAGCGCGCCGAACGGTTCGTCCATGAGCAGGATGGTCGGGTCGACGGCATAGGCGCGTGCGATGGCGCAGCGCTGTTTCATTCCGCCGGAGAGCATCTTCGGCAGAGCGTCGGCGAACTGGCTGAGCCCGACCATCTCGATGAAGTGCTCGGCCTTCTCCCGTCGCTCTTTGGCTCCGAGTCCGGCTGTCTTGAGGCCGAACTCGACGTTCTTGCGCACGGACAGCCACGGGAACAGGGCGTACTGCTGAAAGATCACGCCACGCTCCGGGCCCGGGCCTGAGACGGCCTTGCCGTTGACGAGCGCCTGGCCGCTGGTCGGGTCGTCGAGTCCGGCCAGGATATTCATGAGGGTGCTCTTGCCGCAGCCGGAGGGTCCGACGACGGTGACGAACTCGTTGTCTGCGACGTCGAGCGACACGTTGTCGAGTGCGATGAACTCGTCACCGCTGAGGTCGAAGGTCTTGGTGACGCCCTGAACCGAGATGCGGGCGGGGTCGGTTCCCCGGGGGGTCACCAGAGGCGAAGCGGTCATCGGCGTTCCTGCCATCCGGTCAGTTTGCGTTCGGCGAAGAGGAGTATGCGGTCCATCAGCAGACCGAGGATGCCGATCGTGATGAGTCCGACGAAGATCGTGGGCAGGTCGTAGTAGATCTGGGCCTGCTGCATCCGGAAACCGAGGCCCTGCTGGGCTGCGATGAGTTCAGCGGCGACGAGGGTGGACCAGGATGCTCCGAGCCCGACGCGCATACCCACGAGGATGAACGGCGTCGAAGCGGGTACCACGACCCGGATGAAGATGCCGCCGTCTTTGCTGCCGAGTACCCGGGCAGCGTTGATGAGGGTGCGGTCGACGTTCACGACGCCCTGGAAGGTCGAGATCACGCAGGCGAAGAACGCGGCGAGGAAGATCACGAAGATCTTCGGCTCTTCACCGATACCCATGAGCACGATGGCGAGTGGGATGATCGCCAGCGGTGGAATGGTACGGAAGAACTGCACCCACGGTTCGATGATCCCGCGGGCGACGGTGTACCAGCCCATGAGGAACCCGACCGGGATAGCCACGAGGGTGCCGAGGGCGAAACCGATGAGCACGCGGGTGAGGCTGGCTGAGATGTCGGTGAGCAGGGTGCCGCTCGCGATCAGCTCGCCCGCCCGTTCGACGACCGCGACCGGGGTCGGCAGCCGGAATCCTGCAAGCGAGAGAGCCCACCAGAGCAGGATGCCGGCGACCACGCTGACGACGTTCAGGGTGAGGAGCAGTTTGCGATTCTTCACTCCGGCTTTGGGCATCTTTTTGGCGGGGGCGCCGGGGAGCCCGCTCGTTGCGATCGCCTGGGTGGCGGTCATGAGCTGCCCTCCCGGTGAGGCGCGCGCCCTGGGGTGCTGATGGTCATGAAATGCTCCTTTGCATGGGGCTGTGCTGAGGCTCGGGCTGTGTTGTTTCGGGATAGCTGGCGAGCAGGGGCGACTGGTGGAACAGGGCGGCGATCGCGCCGAGGGCGCCGTCATCGTCGCCGAGTTGGGCGAGGCGGATGTGTGGGGCGGCTTCGGGCACGGGGAGCAGTTCGTACGCAATGGTCGCGACCGCCTGCTCGAAGATCACCTCGGCGATCTGCACGACCTCGCCGCCGATGACGATCTCGCCGGGGTTGATGGCAACGGCAACCGTGCCGAGGACGCGACCGAGGGCATCCCCCACATCGCGGAGCACCCCGGTGACGATCGGGTCACCCTTCGCGACGGCTGCGCGGAGGTCGTCGAACGAGCTGATGGGCACCCCCTTGGCGGTGCAGCTACCGAAGATGGCGGGCACTGAGGCGATCGTCTCGAGGCAGCCGCGTTTACCGCAGCGGCACTGGATGCCGTTGGGACTGACGGAGACGTGCCCGAGTTCACCCGCGAAACCGGATGCTCCGGTGACGAGATGGCCGCCGACGACGAGTCCGCCGCCGATACCGTCGGAGAGTCGAACGTAGAGGAGGTCCTGCGCGCCGGCACCGCTGCCCCAGATCGCCTCGGCGAGTCCGGCGAAGCGGGTGTTGTTGTCGATGATGACGGAGACGTCGAAGCGGTCGACGAACGAACTGTAGACGAGATCTCCGGCGGGGCGCTGCGGGACGCCCCCCGGGGTGACCGAGGACTTCGGCATTCGGGGGGAGAACGGACCGGGGAAGCCGATGCCGATGCCCTGGAGAGCGCCGTAGTGGGTTCCGGACTCGGTACCCACGCGGTCGATCAGCCGGAAGCAGCTGGCGATACGGTCGGGCCAGCTCGAGTCGGCGTCGTAGAACTCGGCGCCGGAAGCGATGATGTCGTGCGCTGCGTCTGAGACGGCAACGCGCACGCGGCGGTGGCCGAAATCGACGCCCATGAACTGCCCGGCGCCGGGGTCGAGCGCGAGGCGTTCAGCCGGACGGCCACGACCGGCGCGGACGTCGCCGTCGGTGCTGGCGATCGTGATCGCCCCGCGCTCGAGCAGAACGTTCGTGATCTCGGAGAGGGTCGTGCGCGAGAGACCGACGCGGCTGGCGATCTCGCCTCGGGTCAGCGCACCATGCTCCCGAAGCACCCGCAGAATGCGGTCTTCGTGAGTCTGGCGAATGAGTGTATGCACTCCAGCGGGCTTGAACACATGGCAACGATAGGTAGCCCTATTTATTCCGTCAACAGTCCGACATAATTCGGCTCAAAAAATGTCCGGATGGTTACAGAAATGCGAGACGCCCGGTTTTTCGCGGATCGCCGGGGGATGCCTGTCGACGGATGCCGGTGGACAGGGCGGTTCGTGTTCGGTGGCTGCAGCATCCGTCATCGGCTGCCGCCGTTCGCGTTGCTTGATTCAGGCATAGTCTGAGGCGCGATTGACGCACGCGAGAGAGGACCTCATGCCCAAAACACGATTCCCCGCAGCGGTGTTCGGGCACGGTCAGGAGCCGGATGCTCGCTTCACCCTGGCGAACGAGCGGACCTTTCTCGCCTGGATCCGGACCTCGCTTGCGCTGATCGCTGCCGGGGTCGCGCTCGAGGCCCTTCCGCTGCCGATCGAACCCACGCTCCGCCTGGTATCAGCGTTTCTGTTCCTCGCACTCGGCGTTCTCGCTCCAGCGCATGCGTGGGTGAGCTGGGTTCGAATCGAGCGGGCCCTGCGCGAGAGCAACCCGCTCCCCGGGCCCGGATTTTCGGGCATCCTGGCCGCCGGAGTCATTGTGGGCGGCCTGCTCGTCGGCATCGGACTGCTGGTGTGAGGTCGCCGGATTCGAGCTCGTCGGAGCTGTTCGACGAGGGGCTGCAGCCTGAGCGCACCCACCTGGCCTGGCAGCGGACGTTGCTCGCGCTCGGTCTCGGCTGCGCGCTGTCTGCGCGGCTCACGGCGCCACACCTCGGGCTCGCGGGTGTCGCCATCTCGTTCGCCGGACTCGCTGCCGTTGCCGTCGCCTCTGTTGCGATCCGGCTTCGCTACCGGCGAATCAACGCCTCACTGCGGTCGACGCAGACCCTCTCGTCGGTCGGCGCCGGGCCTCTTGCACTGGTCGCAGTGGCGACCGGATGCCTCGGCGTGCTGGCGATTCTCTTCGTCGTGTTCGGGTCGGGTGCGATTGTCTGAGCGCAGGCGCCCGCGCTAGCGCCCGTGCTGCACTTTCGTGTCGATGCTGCAGTTGCAACTGCAGCATCGACGTAAAGGTGCAGCACGGATGCGCCCGACGCGCCGCGCGGGCCTCAGCGCACCGGCCGCCCGGCCTGCGTCACCGTCGTGCGGATCCGGTACAGGCTCGCCGATGCCGTGAGATACAACTCGGTGCCATCGGGCCCGCCGAAGCACACGTTCGACACCACCTCCGGCACCGGAATCTCGAGCAGCAGCTCACCGTCCGCACTGAGAACCTGCACCGCAGAGCCCGCCGACGTCCAGACGCGACCGGCCGTGTCGACGCGCAGCCCGTCCGTCGTGCCCGGCGGGGTCGCAAACACGCGCCCCTCCCCCGCGATGAGTCCACCCGCGACGTCATAAACGCAGATGTACCCCTCGTCGCCCGTGCGACCGGTGTCGGTCACATACAGCAGCCGCTCATCGGGCGACAACGCCAGCCCGTTCGGGTGCACCAGCTCGGTGATCACCGCGGCGAGCTCCCCGGATGCCGGATCGAAACGGAAGACGAAGCATCCGCCGTATTCTTGCTCGCCGGGGTGACCCTCACGACCGCTCTCCTGGATTCCGTAGGGCGGGTCGGTGAACCAGATCGCCCCATCGGATGCCACGACCACGTCGTTCGGCGAGTTGAACCGGTGGCCGTTCCAGCTGTCGATGAGCACCTCGACCTGACCGCCGACCTCGCGCTCGACCGCCCGGCGGCCGTGGCTGCACTGAACGACCTGCCCGCCGAGATCGAGAGTGCGACCGTTCGTGTACTCGACGGCGTTGCGGTGTACCTGCGTCTCGCCGCTCGTGCGGTCGAACGCGAGGATGCGGTTGTTCGGGATGTCGCTGAACCACACCGACTGCGTGGCGGGGACCCAGACCGGGCCCTCGAGCCATTCGCCTCCGGTCCAGAGCTTCTCGAGATCGCCGGCGATCAGGCCGGAACTGTCTGCGGGGGTGGCGTGCGTGGCATCCGTCATGGCTTCACGCTAGCAACCCCGGGCCCGACGTAGCTGGCGGAGTTTTCTGTGTCTTACCGGTTGCCAGCGGCTCACACCAGGGGCACTCTGGTTGAGCGAAGCGGTCAGAGAAGGGAGAAGCCTCATGGTTGCCTTAGGCGGCGTCCTCCCGGCTGGAGCAATGACGCCATGAACCCGATCCTGATCGGAGCCGTCGGCGGGCTGGCGTGGGCGGCAAGCCTGCGCGCATTCATGGTCGAGCTTGCCGGATCTGAGACGCAGGTGGCATGGCTCGAGACGTTCGTCGGCATCCTGTTGCCAGGGCTGGTGGCTGGCGGGCTCCTCGGGTGGGCCGAAGTGCGACGTCGATCCGGTCGCCCTGCTCGAGCTCTGATTCTTGCGCCTCTTCTCTTTCCGGTGGCGACGCTGTCCTTGCCGGGCCAGCTGCCGACCCTGCTCACGACTGGCCTGGGCAGCGGTGCGATCGCCGTGCCGCTCCTCGGTCTGGCCGGTGGGTATGCCCTGGCCGGGAGCCGACGCTGGGCGCGCATCGTCTGCGGTGTGTTCGCGCTGTCGATTGTGCCGTTGGGTGCCGTCGCAGCGGCGATCGCGGGCATCCCGGTCACTGCGCGCGGCATGTGGGTCGCCGTCCTGTTCTTCTCATTGCTCACCGTTCAGGCCTGGGCCTGCGCGATCCCGTTGCGTGCGGCGCCCGGTCACCCGACCGCCGAGCCGGGCTCATCGACTGCTCGACGGCACGCGACGACACCTCCACTCGCGCCCTGACCGACGGATGGCGCGGCACGCAGCTGCGAACGACAAAAACGGTCGCTATCCGCGAGGAGTAGCGACCGTTTTTGTCGTATGTAACACGTATCGGCGAGAGACCTACGCGGCGGACGCCGGAATCGTCGCCGTGTCTGGCTTCCAGACGTCAGCTTCCTGAGCGGTCGATGAACGTGGTGGGGATTCGCTGCGATGCGACAGTCCCGCCGGCAATGAGCTCCAGCAGGCCGACGACGCCTGCTCTGCCGATGGCTGCAGCGTCGTGCCGCACCGCGCTGATCGGCGGTGTCACGAATTCGAACCACTCGAGATCATCGAATGACACGACCTCGATAGCGGATGCCGCCGAGGCGCCAAGACGGTGACGCAGGGCGCGCATCGCCCCAACGGTGGTCGGCCCGTTCGCGCCGAATACCACCGTCGGATGCACCCCTCGATCGAGGATGCGCAGCATGGCGCGCTCGGCTCCTTCGGCGAGGAAGTCACCGGCATCGATGAAAGCATCATCGGCGTTGATGCCGTGAGACGAACGGCCTGCAAGATACGCCGCCAGTCGCTCAGCACCCGTCGAAATCGTGGTCGGTCCTCCGACGAAGGCAACGTCGGTGTGCCCACGGGTTTGCAGCCAGTCGAGGACCAGGCCGATGCCCTGGCTGTTGTCTGTCGCAAAGTATGGCGCGTCGAGACCGTCGACCAACCGGTTCAGCAGAACGACCGGCAGGCCGGAGCCGAGCAAAGACGTCAATTGGGGCGAGACCGGTCCCTGCGGTGACAGCAGCAGTCCGTCGATGCGCTGGGAGGCAAAGATGCGCAGGTACTCGTCGGCCTGGGTCTCGTCTTCGTTTGCGTTGGCGAGGAGCACCGTGTAGCCGAGGCGCATCGCTTCGCGCTCGGCGGCACGGGCGAGTTCGGAGAAGAACGGGTTTCGGATGTCTGAGACCAGCAATCCGAGCACGTTGGTGCGGGCGCTGCGCAACGATCGCGCCGGACCGTTGGCAATGTAGTTCAGCTCGGCGGCGGCCGCGTGAACGAGGGAACGCGCCTTGGGCGATGTGTTATGTCCACCGCTGAGCACGCGAGAGGCGGTGCCAAGAGAGACCCCGGCGCGCTCGGCGACATCCTTGATCGTCGACATGCGTCACCTTTCTCTGGAAACGTTTCATCAGTTTCGTGCACGCGAGCGCAGCGCGCAAATCTCAGAGCAAGGGTCGAGCGGTCGGCATGAACAGCATTTGCAGTTGCGCCCATCTGGAGCTTAAGCAATAGTGGAAACGTTCCCAATTGGAAACGTTTCCACCCGGAGGATCAATGTCGACCATTCAGGCCATCGCTTGCTTACCGAGCGACCTCGACCGTCGCGTTCTCGTCGTGGGAAGCGTGAACCAGGACATCATCGTCCGAACGGCCCGGCAGCCGTCACCGGGAGAAACGGTAACCGGCGTGAGTCTCGACACCGGGCTCGGCGGCAAGGGGCTCAACCAGGCGGTTGCAGCAGCACGGGCCGGTGCAACGGTCCTCATGGTCGGCGCCGTCGGCGATGACGCGGCCGGCGCGGCCGCTCGAAACCAGCTCAGTGCCGACGGAATCAGCACCGACCGGGTCTTGGTCCGCAGCGGCACACCCACCGGCTCCGCCGTGGTGACCGTCGATGACACCGGAGAGAACTCCATCATCGTCGTGCCCGGTGCCAACGGAACACTCGATGGCGACGATGTACGAGGGATGCTCACCGACCTCCGGACGACGGACATCCTGCTTTTGCAGAACGAACTGCCGCCTGCGGCGGGGTCAGCAGCCGCCAGGGCGGCTCGCGCGGCCGGAGCCACGGTCGTCTGGAATGCGGCGCCCGCGCCGATCACGTTGGACAACATCCCTGACCCCATCGATGTCCTAATCGTGAATGTGCATGAGCTCGTGCGCGTCGCCGACTTGCTCGGCGTCGCCGAGTCAGAGCGCGACTCACTCGCCGCAACGGTCGGACGTCGGTTGAACGCCGTCGTGGTGTGCACCCTCGGTGGTGATGGCTCGATGGTGTTCGACGGCGGTCGCCACGAGAGCGTGGCCGCAGTATCCGTCGATGTCGTTGACACGACTGCGGCGGGCGACACCTTCATCGGCTACCTCGCCAGCAAGCTCCCTTTCGACGCGATCTCGGCCGCACACCTGCGTGTCGCTGGAGCTGCCGCCGGGCTCACTGTGACCCGGCCGGGCGCATCCGACTCAATCCCCTACCGCGGCGAGGTCAATCTGGCCGCCGGATCAACCACCGCCACCACCACCTGGAGCACACCATGAGAGTTTCCCTCGGAGCCGACCACGCCGGTTTCCCCTTTAAGCAGCTCGTCCACGACGCGATCACCGCGCTCGGACACGAGGTCATCGACTGCGGCACAGACAGCACTGACCCCGTCGACTTTCCTGACATCACCGTAGCGACCTGCATCCCGGTACTCGACGGTCGGGCGGAGCGAGCGATTCTCGTCTGCGGGTCGGGCGCCGGCGCGATCATGGCGGCCAACAAGATCCGCGGCATCCGATGCGGCCTCGCAAACGAACCGTTCTCAGCCCACCAGGCGGTCGAGCACGACGACGCGAACGCCATCGCGCTCGGAGCGTGGCTGGCACCACGGGCGTTCATCGACGACATCGTGGCGAACTTCCTCAACGCGACCTTCGACGATGACGATGACACCCGGCGCCGGGTCGCCAAACTCAATGCGCTCGATGACCGCATCGCTGCGCTCGTCCCCGAACTGAACTGACCTTTACCCACCACATTCACCGGCCGCGCGCTCGCGCGTGGCACGATCAAAGGAGATCCACCATGACAGACACCGTCGCACAGCCCAAGACATCCCTTCGAGGGTCACCGGACCGGCTGAAAACCTCGATCGCCGCCGGCATCGGCACCAGCGTTGAGAACTACGACTTCATCGCTTACGGCACCGCATCAGCCCTGTACTTCGGAGCCGTGTTCTTCCCCGAGGAAGACCGGTTCATCGGCACACTACTGAGCTTCGCCACCCTCGCTGTCGGCTTCCTCATGCGCCCACTCGGTGGCGCGATCGGTGGCTACATGGCCGACCGATTCGGACGCAAACCCGTGCTGGTGGCCGCGATGATCGTCATGGGAGGCGCGACGTTCTGCATCGGCATCCTCCCGACGTACGCGACTGTCGGTGTTCTCGCACCCGTGCTTCTGGTGCTCATCCGCATGATCCAGGGCCTGGCCTTCGGAGCGGAATGGGGCGGCGCCATCACCATGGCCTACGAACACGCACCGGCAAACCGCCGAGGCATGTACGCAGCCATCCCTCAGGCAGGCAACCCGCTCGGCATCGCGATGGCAAGCGCGATGTTCGTCTTCAGCGCCGGTCTCGAAGGCGACTGGCAGTGGCGGACGCCGTTCCTCCTCAGCGCTGTCCTCGTGATCGCGGCTCTCTTCGTACGCTCACGGCTCAGCGAGTCTCCCGAGTTCGAAGACGCGAAGGCATCAGGCAAGACCGTGAAGAACCCGTTCCTGTCGGCGTGGCGCAACGACTGGAAGAGCATCCTCCGGGTCGTCTCGCTGCGAATCGTCGAGTCCTTCACCTACTACTCGACAGCAACGTACCTGCTCAACTACCTGTCCGAGCGTTTCCCCGACATCCGGCCCCTGGCTCTCGGCGCGATCACCGCGGCGAGTCTCCTCGCGATCTTCGTCACCTTTGCGGCAGGAAGCCTGAGCGACAAGGTCGGCCGAAAGCCGCTGTACATCGCGGGATGTATCGCTGCCATGGCCTTCGCCTTCCCGATGTACCTGCTGACAAACGACGCCGTTCCTGCCCTCGTCGTACTGACGTTCGTGATCGGCATCGGTGTCATCCACGCCACGCTCACGGGCGTGCAGGGCTCGCTCCTGACCGAACAGTTCGGCACGGCCACCCGGACGTCCGGAGCATCCATGGGTTACCAGATCGCCGCATCCGTGGGCGGATTCGCCCCGCTCATCGCTGCGCTCATGGTCGGAGCAATCGGCTGGCCTGGAGCCTCGCTGGTCGTTCTGCTCGCGGCGACGATTGGCCTCATCGGCATCCTCACCACCCGTGAGACCTGGGGCAAGGCGGAGCGTCAGCGGGTCGCCGAAGCGCTCGCGGTAGAAGAAGCCCGTTAAGCACCGACTCCACATCAGAACGGCCGCTGCCTCGGAAAGGCAGCGGCCGTTCTTCGTCTGACCGCGGCGGCATCCACACGCACCGAGACCGAGGGCATCCCTTCCGGACCAGACCTCTCGGCACACAGGATGCCCTCGATCGCAGCGGATGCTCTCGCGCCAGGTGCGCGCTCACCCGCAGCTCGGACGACAAAAACGGTCGCTATCCGCGAGGAATAGCGACCGTTTTTGTCGTATGTGAGAGACGTATCGGCGAGAGACCTACGCGGCGGACGCCGGAATCGTCGCCGTGTCGATCACGAAGCGGTAGCGAACGTCACTCTTGATGACGCGCTCGTACGCCTCGTCGACCTGGTCGGCGTCGATGACCTCGACGTCGGCACCGAGACCGTGCTCAGCGCAGAAGTCGAGCATCTCCTGGGTTTCACGGATGCCACCGATGTTCGATCCGGCGAGGGTGCGGCGTCCGCCGGTGAGGGAGAACACGCGGAACTCCTGCGGCTTCTCGGGCAGACCCACGAAGACCATCGACCCGTTGAGGGTGAGCATCGACAGGTACTTGTCGATCGGCAGGTCGGCTGAGACCGTGTTGATGATGAGGTCGAAGCGCTTGCGGTTCTTCTTGAAGGTCTCGGGATCCGAGGTCGCGAAGTAATCGGTCGCGCCGAGGCGCATGCCGTCGTCCTGCTTCGACAGCGTCTGGCTGAGCACGGTCACTTCAGCACCGAGCGCCGCAGCGATCTTGACGCCCATGTGGCCGAGTCCGCCCATGCCGACGATCGCGACCTTCTTGCCCGGGCCTGCACCCCAGTGCTTGAGCGGCGAGTAGGTGGTGATGCCGGCGCAGAGCAGCGGTGCGGCGATGTCGAGGCTGATGCCCTCAGGGATCGACAGCACGTAGTTCTCGTTCGCGACGATCGAGGTGCTGTAGCCGCCGTAGGTCTCCTCGCCCGAGTACTCGCGGCCGTTGTAGGTCGCGACGTTGCCCTTGAGGCAGAACTGCTCCTCACCGGCGAGGCAGTTCTCGCACTCGCGGCAGGAATCGACGAAGCATCCGATGCCGACGCGATCGCCGACCTGATGCTTGCTGACGTCTGAACCGACGGCGCTGACGATGCCGGCGATCTCGTGGCCGGGCACCATGGGGAAGATCGCTGCACCCCACTCTTCGCGCGCCTGGTGGATGTCTGAGTGGCAGATGCCTGCATAGGCGATGTCGATCTGCACGTCGTTCGAGCCGACGTCGCGGCGTTTGATGGTGGAGCGCTCGAAGGCGGCGCCAGCGGATGCTGTAACGAGAGCGGGCACGGTGGTGGTCAAGGATTACCTCCGGAAGTTGATTGGGCAGACGCTTCTGCACTGCCGTCTTCAAGGCTACAACTTCGTTCTGGGTGCACCCCGAGCCTTGACAGGCACTCCGGCTCCTCCCCCGCCGGCTGGAGCGAGCCCGCGCCGCCCAAACCCCCGACCGCTGCAGATCCAGTGGAATGCTGCTGTTGCAACTGCCGCACTCGACTGGAACTGCAGCACCGGGCGAGGGACCGCGGCCCGCGGAGCCTTCTCCGATATATTGACCGGTGAGCGCCACAATGAAGGAGGCATCGGTGAGGTCGACGATGCACGACGTGGCGCGCGTGGCCGGGGTCTCGATCAAGACGGTCTCGAACGTCATCAACGATCATCCGCATGTCAGCACCCAGGTCCGCGACCGGGTACGCAGCGCCATCCTCGAGCTGGATTACCGGCCGAACCTCTCAGCACGGGGGCTGCGCTCCGGCAAAACCGGCGTGATCGGACTCGCCGTCCCTGCCCTCCGCGAGAGCTACTTCGCCGAGCTCGCCGACTCCGTGATCCGGGCAGCCGAGAAACGCGGACTCAGCGTGCTCATCGGGCAGACGAACGGCGACCGCGCCAAAGAACTCGAGGCGGTGAAGGGCGTTCGCCTGCAGGGTACGGACGGGTTGCTGCTCAGCCCCGCCCGACTCGGTCAGCGCGACGTCGACGCGCTCGACGTTCCCCTGCCGCTCGTGCTCCTCGGTGAGCGGATCTTCGGCGGCCCCACCGACCACGTCACCATGCACAACGTGACCTCGGCGCAGGCCGCGGTCGAGCACCTTCTCGCTCGTGGGCGTTCCCGCATCGCCGTCATCGGTGCGCCCGAACCGCTCGCCGAGGATCCGAGCTCAGCGACCCTCCGCCTGCAGGGGTACCGCAAGGCCCTCGCAGCGGCAGGCATCCAGGAGCGACCCGAACTGATCTGCGTGACCGGCCCCTGGGGCCGCGAGGCAGGAGCGACAGCCGTTCGCCGACTCGTTCACGACCGGGTCACATTCGACGCCGTCTTCGCCCTCAACGACACCCTCGGTCTCGGTGCACTGCGCGCGCTCGGCGAAACCGGACTGAGCGTTCCCGACGATGTCGCCGTCATCGGCTTCGACAATATCGACGAAGCCCGCTTCTCGGTGCCGTCGCTGTCGAGCGTCGACCCCGGCCGGGAGTCCATCGCCGAGATGGCCGTGCAGATGCTGGTGGAGCGGATCCGCGAGAAGGGCGACCGCAGGCCACCTCGCCTGAGCAAGCCGGACTTCCACATCGTGACCCGCGAGTCGTCGGGACCCGCCCCGAGCTAGCTGCGCCTCCACTGCCGCGCTCATGCTGCACTTGTGTGTCGATGCTGCAGTTGCAACTGCAGCATCGACACACAAGTGCAGCACCGTTCCCGCCGGGTGCAAAGTCCCCACCACGATGGACCCGGGGCGCTCAGCCGAGCGCCACCGCGGTCCACGACACCGGGGGCAGTGTCACGGTGAGGATGCCGTCCTCGATCGACGCCGACCCGTTCGGCTGCAACCCCACCCGGCCGGGAGCATCCTTCGTGTTCGTGGCGTACACGTCGGCATCCGCCATCATCTGAGTTTCGAGCACCGAGAGGTCGCCGAGCGCTCCGAGGTTCACGCTGACCGTGACCGGCTCGGTGAGTGATCGGTTGACGAGGAACACCGCTGCACGGCCGGTCGAGTCATCGAAGGTCGCGCCGGCATCCACGAGCGGAACAGAGCCGAGCTCGTCGGTCTCGTACTGCGCACTCTCGATTCGGATGTCGAGCGAGACGCCGACGGCAAGCCGCGAGGTCACGGCGAAAGGGAAGAAGGTGGCCTGCCGCCAGGCAGGGCCCCCAGGCTCGGTGGTGATCGGCGCGATCACGTTGACGAGCATCGACATCGCGGCCGAGGTCACCCGGTCAGCGTGCCGCAGAAGCGAGATGAGCAGACCGCCGACGACGACGGCATCCGCCACCGAGTACACATCTTCAGCGAGCCGGGGCGCTTCGGGCCAGTCGTCGCCCTCGATCTCGTCGGTGCGGTAGAACCGGTCGGCCTGCCTCGGGAAGCTGCGCAGGTTCTCGCCGAGGTACCAGACGTTCCATTCGTCGAACGAGATGTTAAGCGTCTTGTCGCTGCGCTTGAGTGCCTTGACGTGGTCGGCGGTCGCGATCACGACGTCGAGGTACCGGTCCATCTTCACCGGTGAGGCGAGGAACGAACCGAGGTCGCCGTTTTTCTCCTGGTAGTAACCGTGGCATGAGATGTAGTCGACATCGTCGTAGGTGTGCTCGAGCACGACCCGGTCCCAGAGCGGAAAAGTCGGCATGGTCGGATGCGACGACCCGGATGCCACGAGCTCCACCCGCGGGTCCAGCTGACGGAGTGCCTTCGCGGTCTGTGATGCCTTCTTGGCGTAGTCCTCGGCGGGCGAGTGGCCGAGCTGCCACGGCCCGTCCATCTCGTTGCCGAGGTACCACATCGAGATTCCGAAGGGCTCGGTGCGCCCGTTCGCGATGCGCTCCTCCGCCAGAGTCGAACCTCGGGCGATGTTCGCGTACTCCACCACGTCGAGGGCGTCCATCGTGTCTGCGGTGCCGAGGTTGACGGCATACATCAGCTCGCCGCCGACCTTCTCGACCCACGATGCGAACTCGTGCAGCCCGACCTCGTTGGTTTCGGTCGCACGCCAGGCCAGGCTCAGGCGGCGCGGGCGGTCGTCGCGCGGTCCGACGCTGTCACGCCACTCGAAGCCCGAGACGAAGTTGCCGCCCGGGTAACGGATGCCGGTGACGCCGAGTTCCTTGACCAGTTCGATGACGTCCTGACGAAAGCCGTCGGCATCCGCCGTCGGGTGACCCGGCTCGTAGATGCCGGTGTAGACGGCGCGCCCCATGTGTTCGATGAACGACCCGAACAGGCGGCGGTTGATGGGTCCGACGACGAAGCTGGGATCGAGGGTCAGGCGTGCGTTGGACATACTTCTCCTTAACAAAGAGGTCAGAGAGCGCCGACTACTTGAGGCTGCCGAGCGACAACCCGCCCTGCCAGTACTTCTGCAGCAGAAGGAAGGCGATGATGAGCGGGATGATCGAGATCAGCGACCCGCTGGTCACGAGGTTCCAGACGATCTGGTTCGCCGTCGCGGAGTTCGACTGGACCTGCCAGGTGTTGAGACCGACGGTGACGGGCAGCAGGGTCTGGTCCGAGATCATCGCGAGCGGCAGGAAGTAGTTGTTCCAGCCGCCGACGACCGAGAGCAGCAGCACCGTCACGACGGCCGGCCGCATCAGCGGCAACGCGATCGTGGCAAAGGTGCGGATCTCGCCGGAACCGTCTACACGGGCGGCGTCGAGCAGCTCGTCGGGAATGGCATCCTGAATGTAGACACGCATCAGGTAGACACCGAACGGGCTCAGCAACGACGGGAGGATCACGGCCCAGATCGTGTTTGTCAGGCCGAGGTTGTTGAAGAGCACGTAGGTCGGGATGACGAGTGCGGTCGCAGGAACCATGACGGATGCCAGTAGCACCATGAAGCTCACGGTGCGGCCGCGGAAGCGGTACTTCGCGAACGCGTAACCGGCCAGGACCGCGAGGACCGTGGCTCCGACCCCGCCGGCGATGGCGTAGAGGAACGAGTTGCCGAGCCACTGCACGTAGATGCCGTTGTTGTACGTCATCAGTTGCGAGATGTTGTCGAACAGGGCGAAATCCTTGTCGAACCACAGCGGTCCGCCGGTTCCCGAGAAGAGCCCCTGTGTCGTCTTGGTTCCGGCGACGATGAGCCACCACACCGGAAGCAGGAAGTAGAGGGACGCGATCGCGAGCAGGATGTGCAGGCCGACGGATTTCTGACCCTTCGGCCGGGAGCCCGCGCGTTTCTTGCGCGGACCGGAGGCCGTGATGGAGTCGTCGACGAGGGGTGCGGGTGAAGTAGCCATCAGCGGAGTCCGCTCTTCTTACGAGTTGCGATGAGGAAAATGATGGAGGCAAGGAAGACCATCAGTCCGAGCGCGAAGGAGATCGCAGACGCGTAGTTGAACTGCTGGTACGAGAACGCCAGGTTGTATGCGTACAGGTTCGGTGTGTACGCGGCGTCGATCGCATTGCCGGCGAGCGGCGCGAGCACTTGCGGTTCGGTGAAGAACTGCAGGGTGCCGATCAGCGAGAACACGATCGTGAGAACCAGTGAGGATGTCACGATCGGCACCTTGATCTGCATCGCGGTCTGCCACTTCGTTGCGCCGTCGATGCGCGCGGCTTCGTAGATCGACGGGTCGATCGACTGCAGCGACGCGTAGATGATGATCATGTAGTAGCCCGTCCACTGCCAGGTGACGATGTTCGTCAGCGACCAGAAGATCGAGTCGGGGCTGAGCATGTCGGGGGCGTTGAGACCGAAGAAGTCGAAGATCGTCGTCGCAGGGCCGAAGGACGGGCTGTAGAGGAAACCCCACATGAGGGCCCCGATCACGCCGGGGATGGCATACGGCGCGAAGATGAGGAGACGCGTGAACTTCGACAGCCTGGTGCGCACGTCGTCGAGGATGAGCGCGAAGATCAGCGCGAGCCCGATCTGCACGGGAACGAAGATGATCGCGAACATGGCCACGCGGCCGAGCCCGGTCATGAAACGTTCGTCGCTGAACGCCCTGACGTAGTTGGCCAGTCCGGAGAATTGCTCGCCGCCGGCGAGGGTATTGGTGTGAAGGCTCATCCAGAACGCGTATGCCAGCGGCAGGACGAGAAAGACGAGGAACACGACGGCGAATGGGGCGAGAAAGACCCAGCCGAATCGAGCGTGTTTACGTTCGAGGCTGGCTCCCCGCTTCCGCTCGGCCGGTGGTCGTGCTGGCTGCTGGAGCTCGGTGGCTGTTGACATGTGTCACTTCCTTGGGACGCAAAAAGGAGGCTGTGCGGGCGGGGCGTGAAACCCCGCCCGCACAGGACCTGACTCAATTCAGGGTGAAACCCTGTTCGGTGGCGTAGGTCTCCAACGACTCCTGAAGCGCATCTGCCGCTTCAGAGCCCGTCAGGTTGCCCGCAATCGCATCGGAGAGCAGACGCTGCGACTCGTCGTAATAGAACTGCGAGAACGGCGAGAACTGCACACCTTCGTAATCCAGGGCTGCCTGGGCGAAGATCTCCTTGTTGATCTGCTGGTTACCGAAGAACTCGTACTCCTGGTCGAGGAAGTAGTCGGACTCGATCATCTCCGGGTAGGCGAGGAACAGTCCACCGACCTCGACGCCGAGCTTCTGACGGTCTTCGTTCGCGTAGAGCTCAGCGGCAACCTTCGTCGCGAGTTCCGGCTCGGTGGCCTGCGTGGTGACGGCCAGGGTGCTCCCACCCCAGTTCACCTGCTTGGGGTTCGCGGCATCCCACTGCGGGATCGGGGCTGCGCGCCAGACGGCACCCTCTTCAGGGTTCTCGAACGCGGAGATGTGCACGCTGTACCAGACCGGGTACACCGCGGTGGCGTACGAGCCCGCGCCGAGTGCGGTGGTGAACTCAGGAGTCCATGCCTGGTCGGTGCCGACGAGGCCGCGGTCGACGAGGTCGAGCCAGTACTCGTAGACCTTCTTGCTCGCGTCATCGTTGTGGTTGATGGTGATCTCGGTCGGGTTGCTGTTGTCGAATTCGAACGGCACAGCGCCGGCCTGGTCGAGGAAGGCGGTGTGCTGACCGGCACCGTTCGGTGCGAAGTTGCCGATCTTGACGTCTCCACCGGTCGCCGCGTCGAGTGCTTCGGCCGCTGCCGCGTACTCGTCCCACGTCGTCGGGATGGCGATGCCGTACTCCTCGAAGATGTCGGCGCGGTACCACATGCCGACCGGTCCGAGGTCGACCGGAACAGCGTAGACGCCGTCGCCGCTCGAGACATCGCGCAAGGCGCCCTCGGTGAAATTGCCTGTGTACTCATCGATGCCGTACTCGGTCATGTCGACGAGTCCGCCCTGGATGAGGAAGCTGTTCAGCCAGTCGTACTCGACCTGCACGATGTCAGGTGCGCCCGACTTCGACTGAAGCGACGTGGAGAGCTTGGTGTACGCGTCGCCACCCTGGCCGGCGTTCGACCAGCAGACCTGCACGTCGTCGTTGGACTCGTTGAAGTGGTCGACGGTCTCTGCGGTGTCTGGGAGCCATCCCCAGTACGTGACGACAGGGACGTCTTTCACCTTGATCTCGTTGGTGCAATTGGTTTTGCTGGCGCCGGAGCCGCTTCCACCGCTCCCGCTGCCGCCGTTACCGGCCGAGCAGCCGACAAGTGCGGCGGCCAGTGCCGTGGTCATGCCTGCTGCAAGCAGGACTCTTTTTCTGGTCATGTGATTGCTGGTCCTTTCGCGGTGCAAAGACACCGTTGTCGGCGGCACGGGGGTGCCGCTGTTGCTGCGAGAGAAAACGCACGTATCCCGCGAACTTCCCGCGTTTACAACGTTGAAAGGTTTCCGCAAAATAAATGCAGGCTCAGCGTAATCCGAATAATTTGTTTTGTCTACCGCTAATTTCGCGCGCGGCCCGTGCTGCAGTCTTGTGTCGATGCGGCAGTTGCAACTGCAGCATCGACAAGTACCTGCAGCACGGATGCCGTCGCGACCGCCTGGGACGGATGCTCCGCCGCGAGTCGCAAGGCCGGAGCATTCGTTTGCGAGGGCATCCGTTCCGGACGAAACACCCAGCGCACCGGATGCCCTCGTCCGAAACTGATGACGTCGCGTCGACATCAGCACGCGCGAACGCGAGACCTACAGCGCCGCGATACTCCACGACGCAAAAGTGACCCCACCCGGCTGCAGGACGAGCAGGTCCTCGCCCGAGTTGAAGGCATCCGGTGGGCAGGTCATCGGTTCGACGGCGAGGCCGATGCGGTTCGGCAGCGGTGCGACCTGGTCGGCGGTGTGCACCTGCATCCACTTGCAGGAAGAGTCCCAGCGCATGCGAACACCGGTTCCGGATGCCGCCGTGACCTGCACCTCGGCAGTCCCGTTCGCGTCACGGACCAGGCCAGTGAAGGCGTGGTCGATGAAGGTGTCGCCGAGAACCCGGGGGGTGCGGAAGTCGAAGATTCCGCCTGACTCGGTGGCGACATCCGCTTTCCCGATCGGGATCAGGCGGTCCTCGGTGACGGTGAGCACCTGCTCGGCGGGGAGGAGGAGGGTCCAGTCGTCGACGGTTCCCTCACCGGCGACGAGGTACGGGTGCGGGCCGGTGCCGAACGGTGCTGGGGCGTTGCCGGTGTTGCGGGCGGCGACGGTGGTGTGGAGGCCGTCGGCGTCGAGCAGGAACTCGACGCGCACCTGGATGCGGAACGGGTACCCGGTCTCGGCCTCGACCGTGGTGGCGAGCATGACGCGGTCGGGCGCCTCGTCGAGAGCGATGAAGTCGTGCCAGGCCACGAGCCCGTGCAGCGCGTGGTGGCGCTTCGGCTCGGTGAGCGAGAGCTCGAAGTCGGTGCCATCGAAGCTGTAGAGGCCGTCGACGACGCGGTTCGGCCAAGGCGCGAGAATGGCGCCGCGGAACGCCGGCCGCACCTCATCGGCGTCGTACGGCACGACGAGGTCGCGGCCGTCGTGCTGCAGCGAGCGCAGTGAGGCGCCGACGCTGGCGATGGTGGCGGTGTAGTCGCCGCTGGTGAGCTCGAACTGCGTTCCGGAGAGTGGGGTGGTCATGCGTTCATTCTGCCGGGTGTTGGGGTGTGGTTCGTCCCGCGCCGCCGGTAGGCACCCAAGCGCCCTGAGGCGTGGCTCCGAAATACTCAGGTGAACACCACACCTGCTTCCAGCACCCGGTACAACGCCGATACCCCGTTCGACCGCGCGACTGCCGGGATCAGGCGCGTCGTTGTCTCCACAGCGCTGGGCGATGTCGTGGCGCACGTCGACCCGAATGCTGCGGCACTCTCCGATGCTGCCACCTTGCTTCTCCACGGCGCCGCCGGCTCGTGGACGACCTGGCTTCCCCTCATTCGTGCCTCCCAGAAGGCCGGCAGTCCATTGCAGAATATCGTCGCCCTCGACCTGCCCGGTTGGGGAGAGAGCGGGAGCATTTCGGCTGACGCAACCGTGGAGGACCTTGCGGATGCCGTGGCCCACGTCACCAGAACGCTCGGCTACGCACGGTGGCACATTTTCGGCCATTCGCTGGGCGGACACCTCGGGCTCACGATCGCGGCCAGACACCCGGAGCGCACCACGAGCGTCACCGCGATCTCGGCAACGGGACCAGGCGCGCTGTCGGTGCTGCGGCATCCGATTCGGAACTTCGCCGTTCTGCCCGCGCTGGCCGGGATGCTCGGAGCAATGCGCTTGCTGAGCGCACTGGGCGCGGGAGGCACCGCACTCGTTCGCGCCCTGCACCGCCTGCGCCTGTTGGGGCTGCTCAGCGATCCGCTGTTTGCTCACCGGGGCAGCCTCGACAGCTCAGTGATCGATTCGCTCGCGGCAGAGATCCGCCCGACGTCGTTCGCTCGAGGGGCCGCCGCGGCTGCCCGCTACGACGAAGTCCAGTGGGCGAGCATCCGGTGCCCCGTCGCCCTCGTGCGCGGTGACCACGATGTTTTCGTCAGTTCGGCGGATGACGCATGGTTTCAGTCGGCGATCCCGCACGCCTCGCAGCAAGTGTCACCGAACGCCGGGCATTTCGCGCACATCGAGTCGCTTCAAACGCTGCACTCCGCTCGCGGAGGAACGCACGCGGCCGCCTAGCTCGGTCTCGGGATGCCGTCGGCTCAGACGGCGAGCGCCCCCGCCATCAGCGCGACGGATGCCGCCATGCTCGCGCGTCGCACCCATTGTCTAGTGGTGCCATATATGGCACCACTGAGCATGGCATCCATCGACAAAGAGAGGGAGGAACTCTCAATGAGCGACACAATCGAACGGCCAGCTGTCGAGCACTATCGTTACTCCGTCGAGTGGAGCGCCGAAGACGGAGAGTTCGTCGCAACTGTCGCCGAGTTTCCCTCGCATTCCTGGCTCGCTCCCAGTCAGATGGATGCTCTACGCGGACTTGAAACAGTTGTGACCTCGGTCATCGACGACTTGAGCGAATCCGGCGAGACCATCCCCGAGCCCCTCGCCGACCGCACGTACTCCGGCCGGGTCAACCTCCGAGTGAGCGCGGCCACGCACCGCAAGTGGGCGGCCGAAGCACTGCGACACGGCAAGAGCCTCAACAGCTACGTCACCGAACTGCTCGAACGCTGACGACACCGAGAGCTGCAGTTCCATTCGAGGGATGGCGTCGGTCACTCGCGGACAGCGCCCTCGAGCATCCCCTTGATGAAGTGCCGTTGCAGAAAGATGTACAGAACGACGACGGGAAGAGCGACAAGGATCGCTCCGGCGGCGAGCAAGGCGGTTCCCTGGGTGTATTGGCCCTGGAAGAACGCGAGTCCGAGCGGCGCCGTTCGAACGCTGCCGTTCGGCGACATGACCAGAGGGATCAGGAACTCGTTCCAGGTCCACATGAAAGTGAGCAGAACGAGGGTGAGGATCGCTGGCCGACCGATCGGCACGAGGATGTACCAGAGCACACGCATGCTGCCGGCTCCATCCAACCGCGCAGCTTCGATCATCGCGCGGCTCGATGATCGGAAGTAGGTTCGCATCCAGTAGGTGCCGAATGCGATAGACATCGCGATCTGCGGGAACGCGACACCCCACACCGTGTTCGTCAGACCGATGCTGCGCATGTCGAAGTAGAGCGGCACGATGAATGCCTCGGTGGGGACCATGATGCCGAGGAGGAACAGGTAGAAGAAGAACGTCGATCCTCTGAAATTCATGGTGCCAAGCGCATAGCCGGCGAGAATCGACGCCGACACGGCAATCACCACCACGAGAAGGGCAACCGTGACAGACGTGAGCATGTACTGGCTGAAGCGCCCGACCTCCCACGCCTCGACGAAGTTCTCCCAGTGAAAAGTTCGACCCTCTCGGGCCACCGACGCACTCTGCGGACCGACGGCCAGGGTGAAGATCACACCGACGGGGCCGAGGACGATCAGAGCGAAGACGATCAGGATGACGTAGTTCGCACCCCGTTCGAGCGCCGAAGTCTTCACTTTTTCTCTCCGATTCTGTTGACGACGGCATTGATGCTGAAGACGATGATCGTGAGCACGATTCCGACGGCGGCTGCGGCGCCGACCTCGCCAAGCTCGAACGCACGTCGATAGACCTCATAGCTGGGGACGGTTGTCGATGTTCCCGGGCCGCCGCGCGTCGTGACGTACACGAGGTCGAAGGTCTTCAGGGCGGCGACGATGGTGAGCGTGAGAGCGACGGTGATCTCGCCGCGCACGGACGGAAGCGTGATCGAGAAGAACTCACGCACGGCCCCTGCACCGTCGAGGCGTGCCGCCTCATACAGGTCGCGCGGGACCTTGGCCATGCCAGCCATCAGGAGGACGGTGACCAGGCCGGTTGACACCCATGTTCCGATGAGACCCACCGCCGGCAGGGTCCACGTGTAGTCCCCCAGCCAGGCGGTCGTCAGAGAGTCGAGCCCGACGAGCCGAAGCAGGCCGTTGAGCGGGCCATCCGGTGCATAGATCTGCCGCCAGATGACAGCGACGACGACCATCGCAATCACCTGTGGCAGGAAGATGATGGTGCGGAAGAATCCCATTCCCCGAACATTTGCTCGGGTCAGGATCGCGGCGAGAACCAGGCCGATGATCAGCGGCAGCACAGCGTAGAAGAAGATCAGCACGAGTGCGTGCCAGAACGCTTCGCGCAGTTGCTCGTCCTGAACGATCGCGACGTAGTTATCCAGGCCGACGAAAGTCGACGCCCCAAGCCCGTCCCACTCGAAGAAGGAGAACTGCGCTGCGCGCCCGAGGGGGACGAGCAGGAACAACCCGTACAGCAACAGCGCCGGCGCCAGGTACGCGAATGGCACCCAGGGTCGGGTCAACCGACCGGAGCGCGCGGTGGCGCTCCGGTCGGTCTTCACAGCACTACTCATTCGACTCGACGAAGTCCGCATAATCCGCTTCGAGTGCTTCCGTGAACTCCTCAGGTGTCACGCGACCATCGAGCAAGTCCTGAAGAGACTGCCCGAGGGTTTCGCCGAACGTCGGGGTTGCGTAGTCGAGGTAGGGCAGCAGCGAACCGTTTTCCGTCACTTCGCCGAAGGCCGAGTAGACATCGGCGAGCACACCAGAGGTCGGAGCGAGCTCCGCAGTGCGGTTGACCGGCAGGTTACCGGTCTCAGCGATGATCTCCATGGCACTGTCACTCGTGATGAAGTCGATGTACGCCGCAGCGACATCCGTGTTCTCGGCAGCCGAGGTAATCGTGAACGGCAGACCGGTTCCGCCGGTCGTGGCGAGCGATCCATCGCCGATCGCCGGTACGAAGAAGCCGAGGTCGTCGCCCATCGCATCAGCGAGGTCAGCGGCGAGCCACGATCCACCGATCAGGAAGACACCGTCACCGGCAGCGAGCGACTGCCAGGCCGCGTCGTAGTCGGTGCCGTTTGCACCACTGTTGAAGTAGCCGCTGTCGACCCAGCTCTGCATCGCGCTGGCGGCCTCGACATTTTCCGGGGTGGCCCAGCTGGCGCCGGAGTTACCGAGACCGAGGTTGGTGATTTCTTCTGCGTCGACGTAGCCGGCCTGAAGCGGGCCGAAGACGTGCAGCGCGGGCCACTGCTCGATGTTGCCGAGCAGCATGGGCGTCTCGCCTGCGCTCTTGGCCGTGGCGAGTGCGTCATCGAATTCGGACCAGTCAGCCGGAACATCCAGTCCGAGCTCGCTGAGCTTGCTCTTGGAGTAGAAGACGCCGACGACCTCCCCGACCTGCGGCAGGCCGTAGAGATTGCCGTCGCCGAAGACGGCGGCGTCTTCGCTGTAGGTCGAGTACTGCAGGATCGACTCGGTGTAGCGGTCGGTCCAGCCGTAGGCATCTGCATAGTCGTCGAGTGCTCGGAGCTGGCCGGCTTCGACGAAGGCACCCATGGTGTTGCGGCCGTTGTTCGCCTGAACGACGTCTGGTGCGTCTGTGTCGGTGAGCGCGAGCCGCAGGGTCGTGTTGAGGTCGTCGAAGGCCTGCGACACCCTGTCGATGGTGACGTTCGGGTACTTCTCCTCGAACGCCGCGTTGAGCTGCTCGATCTGCTCGTTCTGTCCGCCCCTGACCTCCTGGTCCCACACGGTCAGGGTGGTCTCGCCGACGCCCGAGATATCGGTGCTGATCGGGCCGTCGGATTCCGGAGCATCGTCGCCCTGACCCGTCCCGGGCGCGCACGCCGCGAGTCCGAGAAGGAGGGCAGCGCTGCCGATCGCCATCGATGCCAGCCTGGTGTTTCTTTTCATCGTGTACCTCTCATTGGTGTCTGATCTGCAGGTGATTCACTGTGGGGCTCGGACGTGGGTAGGTGGTCGGTGAGATAGAAGGTGGCTTCAGCCCGTCGAACCGCGCTGGCGCGTTCGGCCGGCAGGAGGTCCGACAAGAAGCCGTACCGTTTGGCGAGGTCCCTGTCACCATCAAGACGGATGCGATCCCACCAGTCAGCGATGTCGCCCCAGCCTGGTGCGGCGAGGGATCCGCCGAAGTGCTGCACGGCCAGCGCGGAACACAAGGCGGAGAACGACAGTCGTTGTTCGAGGGGCCAGTCACGGAGCGTGCCCAACACGAACGAACCGGCGAACACATCGCCCGCGCCCGTCGCATCCAGCGCAGTGACGGGAACAGAGGGCACGCTGATCTGTTCTCCGGTCTCTGAATCGATGGCGATTGCGCCGTCAGACCCACAGGTCACGACGACGAGAGGCACGCGCTTTGCCAGCGCACGGGCTGCAGCCAGTGGCGTGTCCTGGCGCGTGTACGCCATGGCCTCACGGGAGTTGGGTGTGAACGCGTAGCAGGATTCCAGGGGAGCGAGGTCATTGGGGTCCCAGGCTTCTGCCGAGTCCCATCCGATGTCTGCGAAGATCCGCGTTCCGTTCCTCGCTGCACGCAGCCACCAACTGTCACCGGCGGCATCCGATGACATCGCGCCGAGGTCCGCGAGCGCTGCTCGACTGCGGATGCCACCCTCGAGGAGCGTGTCATCCGAGATCGGGCTGTCGTGGCCATGCGTGACCATGCTGCGGTCGCCGTCTTCGGCCACCGACACCGTGACTGCTGTGTGCCAGTCGGGGAGGAGCCGGGACTGGCTGAGGTCGACGCCCTCGCGTGAGGACAACACGTCCCAGCACCACCGTCCATAGACGTCATCTCCGAAGACCGAGGCCAGAGCAGTGCGCAGTCCGAGACGGCTCGCGGCAACCGCGAGGTTGGCGATTCCGCCGGGGCTCGAGCCCATGCCCGAAGCCCAGACTTCGGTTCCGGCGGACGGTTTACTGTCCAGTCCGGTGAAGATGATGTCGAAGAAGACAGGCCCCGCAAGCACCACATCGAACTCTGCTGGTTCGGTCTCGGCCATTGCGGCTCCTTCCCCGTGGGCTTGTCCACGGTGACATTCGGTTTGATAGAACATACTGCAAAATGATTGCAGTTGCGTAAAACGATGCTCAATCTTGACTGATATGCTCGCTGTCATGCTCACTGCTACCCGCCAGGCCAAGATTCTTGACTCGCTTCGCGTCAATGGCGAAGTGTCCGTCGACGACCTTGCCGGCCTTCTCGGGGTGTCACCGTCGACTATCCGGCGCGACTTGAACACTCTCAGCGCGGAGGGGCTCCTCACCCGGGTGAGAGGCGGAGGAAGCATTGAGATGGACCGCGTCCCGTTCAGCGACGTCGCGCAACAGCAACGGCACGAGAAAACGCTGGTCGCCGAACGTGCGGCCGAACTCGTCAACGATGGTGACGTCATCCTCGTCGACATCGGCACCACGACAGCGTTGTTCGCCCGATTCCTGCGCGGCCGCCGGATCACCGTCATCACCTCGAGCCTCGCGGTGATCGACCAGTTGCGCGACGATGACGCCGTCGAACTCATCGTGCTCGGTGGAGCAGTGCGCAAGAACTACAACTCGATGGTCGGCGCCTTGACCGAGCAAGCGCTCGCGCAGATTCGAGCAACGACGTGTTTTCTCGGAACAAGCGGTATTCGCGCCGACGGCACGATCGCAGACACAACGGGCATGGAAGTACCGGTCAAGCGGGCGATGATCGAATCGTCGTCTCGCGTTGTCGTGCTTGCTGACTCGTCGAAGTTCCCCGGCGTCGGCCTGCTCAACGTGTGCGGGCCAGACAAGATCTGGGGCCTCGTGACCAATGCTGATGCAGATCCCGCCACGCTTGCCGTGTTGCGCAATGAGAAAGTCCAGGTGATGACCGCGTGAAACTCACGATCATTGGAGGCGGCGGATTCCGCGTTCCCCAGGTATTCGAGGCGGTATCCGCCGACAACGCACCGGTTCGCATCGACGAGCTGGCTCTCTTCGATGTGTCCGAGTCCCGGCTCTCCACGATCAAGACGATCATCGACCGGCTCGCCGCAGACACGAAGTTTGCGCCACGCGTCACGGTCACGCAGGATCTTCGGAAAGCCCTTGCCGGAGCCGACTTCGTGTTCAGCGCCGTGCGCATCGGCGGCACAGCGGGCCGGATCATCGACGAACGCACCGCACTCGACCTCGGCGTGCTCGGGCAGGAAACTGTCGGGCCGGGCGGGCTTGCCTATGCTCTCCGCACCATCCCGTTCATGGTGAGCCTCGCTGAGACCATCCGTGACGTCGCTCCTGATGCCTGGGTGATCAACTTCACCAACCCCGCCGGCATGGTGACCGAAGCGATGCGCGCCGTTCTCGGTGATCGCGTTGTCGGCATCTGCGACACCCCGATCGGGCTCATGCGCCGAGCGGTGGCCGCTGTCACCGACAGCACGCAGACCCCTGCCGCCGATCTCCGGTTCGACTACGTCGGCCTCAACCACCTCGGCTGGTTGCGTTCGGTGACCGTCGGTGGCGAAGACCTCATGCCCCGCCTGCTCAGTTCTGACGATGCCCTCGGCGACATCGAAGAGGCCCGCCTGATGGGCTTCGACTGGGTGCGGTCTCTCGGTGCGCTGCCCAACGAGTACCTCTACTACTACTACTTCACGCGTGAGGCGACCGATCGCATCCGCTCTGCTCCGACGACGCGTGGTGAGTTCCTCGATCAGCAGCAGGGCGACTTCTTCGCCAAGCCCGGGAGCGACCCGCTCGCCTCGTGGCTGCGCACCCGGCACGAACGCGAATCCAGCTACATGGCCGAGAGTCGCTCAGAAGAAGAGGAACGCCAGGAGTCGGATGTCGACGGTGGCGGTTATCAGACCGTCGCGCTCGACCTGATGGCTGCGCTGGCAACCGGTCGGTCGTCGACCATGATTCTCAACGTTCGGAACAACGGGCTGGTTCCGGCTCTGCCGGAGGATGCGGTGGTCGAGGTCGGCTGCACCGTCGATGCCGACGGTGTTCACCCGTGGCCGATCGCTCCGGTGAATGGCGAGATGCTCGGCCTGATGACGCAGGTCAAAGCGGCGGAGCGTCTGGTGATTTCTGCTGCGCTCGAGGGCTCGAAGGAGCTCGCGTGGCGCGCGTTCGCGGCACATCCGCTGGTTGACTCGGTCACGGTGGCGCGTTCTCTCGTCGACACGTACAGCCAGAAGTTCGAGTCGATCGGGCGGTTGCTCCGCTAGTCGTACATGGCGTGTGCCGAGGGGGCAGCGGCATCCACCAGTGATCAGACGGCGAGCGCGCCCACCATCAGGGCGACGGATGCCGCCATGCTCGCCGCCTCGAGGCACCCGAGCAGGTCGCGCCGCGGCATCCGATACAGAGTGACCGCACGCCAGGCGGAGTAGCCGACGTAGATCGCGGAACCGCCGAACACCAGCAGTAGAAACAGCCCTCCTCCACCATGATGCACCGGGACGGATGCCACGTGACCGGCCGACATCAGCGCGATGAGTCCGGCCATGACGATGAGCCCGAGGCTGGTGTGGAGACCGGGATGAGGGCGAACCTCGCGGGAGCGATCGTGACGGATCCCGATCACCGGGGACACCACCGCAAGCACGACCAGCCCGACCACCCACAGGATCGGGGCGACCAGGCCGAGGCCCACCGCGACATCCGCCATCGCGACGAGCATCACCACGGCGGCGGACGCCTCGAAGCCGGAACGCACACGACCACGCCGCCGGCCACCCACGGTGCAACACGCACCGAAGGCAGCCGGCAGCAGGGCCGAGAGATGGAGCAGCTCGGTCATGGGAGGGACGCTAGTGTCCGCAGGTGCAGTTGTCGCCGCATCCGCCAGACGCAGATGACGCAGCCGCAGACGCGCCCGGCGAAGCAGAATTAGAAGCCGAAGCAGCAGCCGTCAGCCCCAACTCCTCAGACGCCACCCCATCAGGCGACACGATCCCCGACGAGCAGTGCGCCACCGTAGCGGGCACATTCAACGCCGGGTTCTTGCCGAAGAAGCCATAGGGCTTCAGCGTGAACTTGGCGTAGTCCACCGGCATCACCGGCCAGTCTTCCGGCCGCGGAAAGTGCGTCGGCCCGAAGGTGTGCCACAACACGATGTCTTCCCCATCGACCGAGGCGTCGTCGGCAATATACGCAGAGATCCCATCTCCACCCGGGTTCTGGTGCACGAAGTCACCCGCCGCGTACTTCTCGGCCGGGTCGTACTGCGTCACGAACAGGTGTTTCGTCGCGAACTCGGCCCGCGCCGCGATCGACGACGAGGCATCCGCCAGCAGGGTCGGAGCATCCTGCGGATACAGCGTGTACCCGGTCGGCCGGCCCATCCGGTTGGTCTTCTCCGTGTTGACGACGTTCCAGGAGCGGGCGACGGATGCGTCAGCAGTGCGCCCCGACAGCGCCTCGGTCGAGATCCGGGTCGTCTTCTTGGTGAACGCATTGCCGTGCTCGTTGCCAGGCCCCACCGGAACCCGCCCGACCTCGACCTCGTCGACGGCATTGGAGAGCCCGTCGACCATCATGTCGAGCCGTGCCGAGAACAGGTGCTGGTGGTACGGGCCGCCGAGTCCCGACGCGACCTCGGACGCGTACGGGTAATCGGAGCCGTCTTCAGCCAGCCCCGGGTACGCCGACGTGAACAGGATGCCGGTGAGTTTCGCCTCGCACTCGATCGTGCCGTCGAGGTAGAGGTACCAGTAGAAGCCGTAGTCGTAGTTGCCGACGGTGGTGAAGAACGAGATCACGAGCCGGCGCGAGCGGCGCACCTCGTTGGAGTCGGTGTAGATGTCGGAGTGCTTCCACAGTGTGCCGAAGTCCTCCTCGTGCATGCAGATGCCGTTCTTGATCGTGAACGGGTTGCCGGTCTCATCGGCCATCGTCGCGTCGAAGTACTTGATCTCACCGACACAGTCGCAGCCGAGCGCGAGCGAGTTGGTGAACCGTCCGAACAGGTACTCGCCGGTGTCGAAGTAGTTCTGCCAGAAGCGCACCGGCGACGGGTCGCCGTACGGCACGAGCATCTCGTCGATCGAGGCGCGGTAGATCACGGGGCGGTCTTCGCCGGCATCCGTGAAGGAGAGCTGACGCAACACGAGGCCTTCGCGCACGTCGAAGCCGATCTGGAACTTCCAGTTCGCCCAACTGACGACGTCGCCGTCCACCTCGAAACTCGGCCCCTCCGGCTGGGTAATGACGATCGGCTTGAGCGTCGTGAGCGGTGGCCCCTGCACGGCGGGGTCGTCGAAGTTGCCGCTCTCCGCCGGGATCGGCAGGTCGTCTGCGTCGATCAGCCGCGTGATGGTGCGGGATGCCGTGTCGACATACGCGCTAAGACCGTCGACCGGGTGCGCCCAGACGTGGTCACCGGGGTAGTCCTGACGAAAGGCGAGCACGCGAAGCATCCGTCGCCCTTCTTCTTCAGGAAAGTCGTAGTACCCCGCAGACAGAGGAACGACCTTGACGTCGTCGATGGTGGTGCCGCGGCGTTCGAGCGCGGCGAGCCAGCGCGGGTCTTCGGCGACGATGTCTGCGACGGCGTCGAACTCCTCGACGAGGATCGGCAGCTGCCCGGCGGAGCCGTCGAGCACGGCGGTGGAGACGACATCACCCGAGGAGAGCGACACGATGTTGTCTGTGGAGTGCCCCGTGGCCATGTCGAGCAGCATCACCCGGGCGCGGCGCTCGGGCAGTGCTCCCTCCCCCGCCTGCCAGGCGAGAACCGCGCGCTTGTGAGGTTCGTCGAGTCCGACGTACGCGAAGCGGGTGGTGTCGGTGAACTCGGGTGTTGCGGTGACGATGTCGCGGATGGCCACGAACTCGTCGGCGGTGAGGTCGGCGAGCGGATGCTGCACGCCGCCGGTCTGCGAGGCGGAGGCTGGTGCGGTGTCGACGAGGGTCATGAGGTGGTCTCCTTGCTGGTGGTGCGGGGTGGGTAGTGAAAGGGTCAGCTGCTGATCGCGTCGGTGAGCGTCTCGTAGACGGCCGGGTTGGTCTTCTTGACGACGATGGCCTGCACCCAGCCGATGGCGGGGAAGAGCACGATCAGACCGAGGAGCACGGCGCTCACGGTGCCGAACGCGGGGGTCCCGGTGGCATCCACATCGCCGACGAGCATCGGGAAGTTCACGATGATCACGACGGCAGCGCCGACGAGTCCGAGAAAGCCGAGGCCGGGCGCGATGACCGTGTTCCAGAGCCGTCCGTCTTTCTTGGTGCGGGCGAAGTAGACGATGATCGCAGCGCTCGTCACGGCCATGAGGATGGCGATCGCGAGGGTGGCGACGCCGGCGAACCAGGTGAACACCTGCAGCACCGGATCGAGCCCGAGCATCGCGAAGATCACGATGCACACGGCGGCGGTGATGCTCTGGGTGAGCGACGACAGGTGCGGCGAGACGTGCTTCGAGTGCACCGAGCCGATGCGGGCCGGCAGGACTCCGGCGTTCGACATGGAGTGCTGGTAGCGGGTGATGACGTTGTGGAACGAGAGCACGCAGGCGAACATGCTCGTGATGAGCAGCACGTTGATGATGATCTCCCCGACGGTGCCGAGGTACATGGCGGTGGTGACGAGGATCATCGCGCCCGGGTCTTCAGCGGCGACGCCGAGTACGTTGTCTGGCCCCCAGGCCATGACGAGTCCCCAGGAGGCGAGCGTGTAGAACAGGCCGATGCCGATCACGGCGACGTAGGTGGCGCGCGGGATGGTGCGGTTCGGGTCTTTGGCCTCGTCGCGGAAGATCGCGGTGGCTTCGAAGCCGATGAACGCGGCGATGGCGAACATCAGGCCGATGCCCGGGGATCCGCTCATCACGTGAGCAGGTTCGAACGGAGCGAGGGAGAGGCCGTCGGCCCCACCGGCGAAGACGACGGCAGCGACGAGCGCGAGCACGATGCCGACCTCGCCGACGAGCAGAACGCCGAGCACCTTCGACGAGAGGTCGATGTGCCGGTAGCCGAGGATGCCGACGAGCGCGATCGACGCGAGCGAGTACAGCGGCCAGGCGATGTCTGGGCCGCCCAGTCCGGTGACGGTGACGTTGAGGAGGTAGCCGATGTAGCCGTACACCGACACCTGGATGGTCGTATAGGTGAGCAGCGCGAGGAAGGCGCTGGCCAGGCCGGCTTTCTTGCCGAGTCCGTAACCGACGAAGGTGAAGAACGCGCCCGGCTTGGGCACGTGTTTGGTCATCGCGGCGAGCCCGACGGAGAAGAGCAGGAGTACGACGGCCGAGATGGCGTACATGCTCGGAAAGCCGACCCCGTTGCCGAGGAGGATGCCGAGCGGCGCCGCACCGCCGATGACGGTGAGGGGTGCCGCCGCGGCGACAACCATGAAGACGATGGCCGTGACACCGAGCGAGCCGGAGAGGGCCCGGCCGGTCGGTGCGGCACCGGCGTCTGACGCCGGTTTGGTGGTGACTGTCATGAGGGTTCTCCAAGCTGAGGGGCCGCGAGGGCTGCGGATGTGGAGGGAGCGGATTACGGCAAGCATCCAGTGCCGCTGTTGCGCTCAGATTCCTCGAGCGTAAAACACCGTGCACGGTGAATGAGACGGATGCCGCCCGGCTGTCTCATTTAGCGGTCACGAACCCGAAACACGGCCGTCGCGACGACGCAACGGAGGCCATCTACCGTGTGTTCATGTCGGAGTTCTCCCTGTGACCGCGCTCGAGCGGGCGATCGCTTCCCCCGAACCTGTTCCGGGGTTGGGGCGCCGGTCTCCCATGCACGGCCTCGACCGCCGCAGTGTCGGGTTCGCCGACGTGCTGGCCCAGTCGGTCTCGGCAGTGGCGCCGTCAGCGGCGGCCACGACGATGCCACTGCTCATCGCGCTGGTGTCGGGCGGGGCATCCGTGTGGGCGCTCGTCCTGGCGATGGGTCTCGCGCTGCTGATCGCGACGACGGTGAACACGTTCGCGAAGCGCATCGCGGCGACCGGGTCGCTCTACACGTTCGTGGCGAAGACGTTCGGTGCCGGCGCGGCCGTCGTCACCGGGGTGGGGATGCTCATCGGCTACGGCTTCATTGCGATGTTCGCGCTGGCGGGGGCCGGCTACTACCTCGTAATCCTGCTCGGCCGGGTGTCGCCGTTCCTCGCGGCGAGTTCGGCGGTGGCGGCCCTGATCGTGGGGCTGCTCGCGGCGGTGGTAATGCTCGTGCTGGCGCGGGGCATCCGGGTGTCGACGCGGGTGACGCTGCTAGTCGAGCTCGTCTCTGTGGCGATCATTCTTGTGCTCGTCGTCACGTTGCTCGTGCAGGTGGGGCCGACGATCGACTGGTCGGCGCTGTCGCTGGCAGGTACGACGCCGGCGAGCCTGTCGGTGGGGGCGGTGGTGGCGTTGACGGCGTTCGTCGGCTTTGAGAGTTCGGCCACTCTCGGGGTGGAAGCTCGGCGACCGTATGCGGCGATCCCCCGCGCCATCGTCTGGACGGTGATCGTGTCTGGCGGGTTGTTCCTGCTGGCAGCGTTCAGTCAGCAGGTGGGGTTCGCGTCGCTGGGGGGCGACATCCGTGACAGTGGGTCTCCGGTGAACGATCTGGCGACGGCGTTCGGGGTGGCGGGCATGGGGGTGCTGCTCGACGTGAGCATCGCGGCGTCGTTCCTGGCCTGTGCGATCGCGTCGACGACGGCGCTCGCGCGGGTGCTGTTCACGATGGGGCGTGAGGGTCTGCTGACGGAGGCGTTCGGGCGGGCGCATGCGACGTACCGAACGCCGTTCCATGCTGTGATGGTGGCGGTTCCGGTGATCGCCGTGGTGCCGATCGTGGCCGTGTTCATCGGCGACGGACTGTGGCCGGCGATGGAGGTGCTCATCGTGGTGGCGGCCGCCGGATACATCACGGCCTACATCCTCGTGTGTGCGGCGGCGCCGGTGTTCTTGCGGCGGATCGGTGAGTTCACGGTCTGGGCGGGGGTGCGCGCGGTGGCGGCATCCGTGTTGCTGACCGGCGTGCTCGTGGTCTACCTCGTCAGTGAGGCGTTGTCGGCGCGGGCGGTGGGGGTGTGGATGTTCGTGGTCGTGTTGCTCGTCGGGGTGGCGGCGTACCGGTTGCGGTTGCGGCGGCGTCCGTGGCTGCGCGAGACGATCGGGGCGTGGGATGAGCCCAGTGCCGCCGATGTGCTCGGAGGGGCGACGTCGGATGTCAGCCGTGACTGAGCCGCGCGCTGCCGCTGGCTCTAGCGAAGCGAAGCCGAGGGAACCGGCGACCGAACTCCGAGCCCGCCAGCCGAAAGCAATCCACAGCGCCCTAACCGTCCTGGAAGAAGTGGCCCGCCTGGGCGCAGGCGTGACGGCGCAAGAGATCTCGCAGAGTCTGGGCCTCCCCCGCGCGACCACCTACCGCCTGATCAACCTCCTCGTGCAGGACGAATACCTCGTGCGGATGCCCGACCTCACCGGTTTCGCGCTCGGCCGCAAGGTCGTCGAACTGGCGCACTTGGTCGCACCACCCCCGCCGCCGCTGGCGGTGCGAGAGGTGATCGCAGAGCTCCGTTCGCGCATCCGGGGCGGAATCCACCTGGTCCGCTACGAAGGCGATCGGGTGCTCATCGTCGACGCCGACCCGGACTTCCCGCTGAGTGACGAGTCTCGGATCTCGCGCGACCTGACCGCGTCCGCAATGGGTCGCTTGCTCCTGGCTGAGCGCGCCGGTGGTGCATCATCGTCGGGCTACGCGTCGCAGACCGGCGAACTGACACCGGGATACGGATGCCTGGCGCTGCCGATCCGGGGATCGGACGGTCGCCTCGTGGGCGCGCTCTGCCTGTCGGCACCGGCGCAACGTATCGCAACGCCGGGCGACCTGCTTCCCCAGCTCGACGAAGGAGCGCTCGCTTTGGCGCCCCTTCTCGCGTAACCCACCGACGCCTTACGACTGCGCTTGCTTTGAAGCTCGTGTTCGCCGCGCATGGAAAGCGTCAATCCGCTACAGCTTCCCCTGACCCGAAGGCAGCCGCCACTTCGCCTTGACGATGCTGCGGCATCGTTTCGCTTTTCCAGGCAGGCGTGGCGAACCCGTACCGATAGATCGGTACGATACGGTCGTCCATGTCCGGCAGGGTTGCCGGAGACACTGCAACCTGGGGGTATGTGGCGAGATGCCTGCGGACCGGAACACACTCGAGACCGTTGCGCAGGACATCATCCCGGCGGGCGCGTCAATTGCTCATCTCGGCACGGGCGGGTTCGCCTGCACTTTCAAGGTGACCGATGACGGCGATCCTTACGCACTGAAGGTGATCGACCCTAGTCTCTCCGAAGCGGCGCGCGTCGAACGAGAGCTGGCGGCGCTCCAGCGGGTGTCGCATCCCGGCGTGGTCCCCTTTATCGCTCACGGCGACCACGAGCACGACGGCGTCACGTACAAATGGATCAAGATGGCCTTTATTGAAGGGCATTCTCTTCGCCAAGCGATCGCTGGTGGGCAAGTATTCCCCGTAGTGGAAGCGCTCCAGCTCGTACGGCAGATCACTGACGCTGCGTCAGCAATCTGGGCGGAGCGCACGGCGCACCGGGATCTCTCGCCAGGAAACATTCTCCTGCGCTCTGACGGTAGCCCCGTCATCGTAGATCTGGGTCTCGCCCGGCACATGGACGATGAGACGTTGACCGAGCTTCCGACACCCGGAACACCGGGTTGGATGAGCCCGGAGCAGGTTCGATCCTCACCCACCCACGGCGACTGGCGAAGCGACCAGTTCGTCATCGGCTCCTTGGGGTATCTCTTTCTCACCAATGTGCCGCCGTTCTTCGCAGCGAACGTCCACGACCGCTGGCTCGCCCCCGCGAATAAGGCGCCGCAGCCGATTCGAGGCATCGACCAGAACATCCCGAGTGTTGCCGCCGACGTGATCGAGCGCATGCTCCAAAAGCAGCCCCACCGACGCTATCTCCGAGTAGAGGATCTAGTCCTTGACCTCGACCGTGCGATTCTCGCCCTCGAAAACTCACAGCTCGCCGAGCCGGCGCCGCAGGAATTCTTCGTAAACATCGCCCAGGTGAAGAACTTCGCGGAGGGCCCGGGCCTCGCCGGGATTGCTCCTCACGGTGTCATCGTCGATCTAAGAGCAGGCAAGCGCGTCACCGAGTTCGTTGACGCGGCACGGGCGTTCGGGGCCCGCGCAGCGGTCGACCCCGTGACTCACTACTCACGCAGCCCCGAGGAGTTCCGACCCTCGTTCTTCAAAAGGCTTCCCTATGGAGAGGGCGCTCGGCTCACCGGGTTCAGTGACGATGACGCGCGCTCGGCATACTGCCGTGCGGTCCTCGATCAGATGATGGAGCACTCGCCGGATGTTGTGATCGCGCCGTACTTCTATGCCGGGGAGGGCGAAGCCAGCTGGATCTATGAGTCCTTGGCATGCGCGACAAAGTTCGAGGAACTCATGAGCGAGCGCCCTGAGGGCGAACGCGCAGAGGTGTGGACAGGGATCGCTGTCCACGCCACGTGGCTATCGGAAGACTCCTCGCGGGACACGCTGCTGGCGGCGGTCACCGGCCAACGGATGTCTTCGCTGTATCTGCTCGTTGCCACCGCGCAGCCCTCCTTTGCTCCGCTTGGGGATGTTCCCACGATTCGCGGCTTCCATGACGCGCTGACTGTCATGCGAGAAGCCGGGGTGCCCGTGATCGTGGGTAAGCGCGCGAGCAGCGGACTCCTGCTCCTCGCCCTCGGTGCGGCAGGTTGGGGAACAGGGACGAGCGGGAACCTCATGAACATGAGTGCTCACCCCGAATCCGAAGAGGAGGGGTGGAGCCCTCTCGATCGGGTTTACGTTCCGCAACTTCTCAACTCGGTGCCCGTGGACACTTACGTCCTAATGCGTAGAGCGAATGAAGCCCTGGTTGAACTTCACACAACCCAGGGTGTAGAGCTGCTCGCCGCGAATCCCGACCTCGACAACCTCAGTACCGACCAGCGGGTGCTCCTCGTCCAGCACAACCTGACCTCGCAGCGTGAGCAGGTCGATGCGCTGGCAGCCCAACCCGCCGGCCAGCGCATCGCGATCATGCGAACGCTCGTAGAGGAAGCTGCGACGAACTATCGCGCACTTCCGCCGACGCGTATTGCCGGCGACGGCGGCGGATTTCTCGCGAGTTGGGCAAGCGCCTTGATCTAGCGCCGCCTCGGAGCGCCCGCAGACCGAGAGGCAGCGTCGGCATGCGCTGCCATGGTGTACTCGCTAGCCATCCGCCTCCGCCCTGCTGTCGCGTACGAGTCGCCGTCGGGTTCCACGATCTCCTCCACGAGCTCTGTATGAACGGCGAGCAATCCAACTCCGATTGCGCGCGCTCGCTCCATGAGGTCGGGGTTGACTCGATGAGCGGGGAGCGCGAGGTAAGCCACGTCGGCGAACGCACGGTAGGCGTACGCCTGAGCCAGGCCCCTCGTGGCGTCGGCCAACTTCAGTTCGACGGCGATTATTCGTTCAAAAGGGTCCTTCGGCGCCACACGCGCGCGGAGCTTGTTGTTCTGGGTAGCAAGCATTCCAAGGCTAAGAAGGGGTTTCAGTGCGCGTCGATTCAACTCAGAGAATCCGTTGGGAGCCCACTCGCGCAACTCGGCTTCGGACCGTGACGTCTGGCAGAAATTGAGGACCGCGAGCTGAAGCGCATGCGTCACAGGTCGCGCCTGCCGCCGTCGATTGCGCAGGGCTGCCCGGCTACCAACGCCGCCTACAAGATCGGGAATGCCGTACCCGACTTCGACCTCGCGACCGACACAGGTGCTGCCCATGAACGCGAGCCACGCCTCAACTGGCGCTGCTAGCTCAGTCTCTGTCGAGAACCTGCTCTCGTGCGTCACTCTCTTCTCACGCATACGATGAATCTACCTCTTCAACAGTGGGGCCGTGATGCCGACCTGGAGGGGTTCGTTGCTTTGATTGGGGCCGCGCCTAGATCCTTGCGGGCAATCAGCGGCCGCACCTACGGCTGTCGAGTCGGCCACAGGCCGACAGATTGCCTGTACTCCATCGCATCGGCGGTCTCGGTGAACTCCAACAGGTTGCCCACCTTCTCCAGAAGCACGTCTCGGACCTCGGATGGGCTCGCGAAGAAGAACTCCTTCCGTGCGTTGGCCCGGTTCAGCGCCCGATCGGCGAAATGTTTATGTAGTTCGTTCTCGAGTGTCACCGCATCTTCCGAGAAGTAAAGAGTGTGCGTGTCGAACCGGAACGGAACGGATGCGCCGCTGAGTTCTGCGATTCTGTCCGCCGGCTCGAGGCGGCGAGTCAAACCGATCTTCACCACGTTCTTGCCGAACGCACCCTCGTTAGAGATCACATAGACGTAGCCGGCCCGGATGTTCGCGGCCCGGAAGTCGTTCTGCTCGATCGCAGCGTCAATTGCAGAAAGGCGACCGATGAGGTCTGGGTCTGATTGCCCTTGCTGCTCTAGAACGCTGAGGGCATTGAGAAGATGGGCGCGCTCTTTGTCCAGCCGCGCGCGTTCTTCCGCGAGTTCCTTTGCAACCCGATTCTCCTCTTTGAGCCGAGCTCGTTCCTCGCGTTGCTCTTCTCTCTCTTCTTGCTTCTTCATGAGCCAGTCAGAAGTGAGCTCGATCTCTTCGAAACGCAGCGCGTGAAACTCGTCACTGATCTGCATCTCCATCATGCGACCCAGCTTCGCGATCGCGGTGCGAGTGGCATCCATTCGACGTTTCGCCGTGACAACGTTTCCTGCCCGAAGAGACCGAACGCTGTTGTCAGCCTCGGCGTTGTAGGCGCGCAGCATGAGCTTCGAGAGATCGTCCGTCATCCGACGCCCCTGGGCTAGGGAGTTGTTGAAAGTGAAGAGCTCCGACTTGACGATCGCCCTCCCGGTCTTCACGAGGTCCGCCGCGCGACCGTCGATCTCACTCAGGCGTTCCTTGTACGCGGCCGCGGCTTCGAGCGGGTGGTGATACCTGTAGATGCCCACGTCTTGTAGGACGACGGCGTCGTTCAGTTCTACGTATGTTTCGGATGTTGTCGCTGTCAGACGCGAACGCAATGCGGCATTCTCAGCCTCAAGCACTGCGATTCGGCTTGACTCATCGCGAGCAGGTTGTTCTTCGACTGGGGCGCCAAGAGGCACGTTACTTTGAAGCGGATCAGCCGATACCTGAGCTTCCTCACCAGCCGTTCCTGACATAGTCCAGAGTTCCCAGCCCGAGGGCATGTCCGGCCAGGACGGGTCTGGTGTCCAGCCCGCTGGGGGTTGCCACCCGGGAGGCGGAGTGGGCCACCCCGGAGGCGGGTTGAAGTTCAACGCGCTCAACCCTGCACGCTCCGGACACCCGAACCGCTCACAGGCACGAGGCCCAGCGGATTCTTCGAGACCACGGCGCCGAGATGGGCAAGAGTTGCCGCGGGAACGACCGCCGATAGATCCAGTTCGGAGAAGACATGACGGGAGACTGCTACGGCAGCAAACGGTACATATGTTTCACGGCCGGTGGCTGGATTAATGGTCTCTGTGCCAAGTTCCAGAGCGATGCTCTGGATAAGGCCACGTCGATCTGCTTCGAGTACTTCGTGGAGGCTCCGCAGGGCAACGTTGTGAACGACATCCGCATACCTCTCTTTGGTCTCCTTCTGAGACAGCGGCGTCTCAACAATTTCGTCTGACGCCTTCACGTACCTATATCCCTTGACCGCGGGAATCTCCCCGGGGCCGGGGATCAGTACTCTCACGCTGAGCTCTGCGGTCGAGGGCTCGAACTTTGCCGAATGACGCACCTCGACTTCTTCGGGATAGACGGAGTTCGCGAGGACGATGCCTACATACTCTTGAACAGCGTCCACAGTGCCGTACCCGAGCCCACTGATGAGCTGGTCGAGTTCGGCATTTTGCTCGCGAACCGCTTCCTCCCGAGCGGCACATTCACGGTCGTATCGTGCCTTCTCGTTTTCGAGTTGTTCTAGACGTCGCTGCTCCAGTGCTGCATATTCGGCAGCCTGCGCTTCGCGACGGGCTGGTAGCTCCTGCGTCGCTGCGTGCCACGCCCAATAGTCGGCAGCGTATTGAGCCTCCACCGCAGCTTCCGCCTCAGCAAGCTTCTGCTTCCGGCCTAGCAGGCCTTTCGGGGGCAGTACTGGATGCTTTACAGGGAGCGCTGGTTCAGGAATGGTTGCCGGCGCAGGAAACGGTTGCTTTAGGTCCGGACGATCGAATGGGGGATGCGTGGCCACCTTGCGGAGAGATTCGAGATCGACATAGTCATCAATGCTTAGGGTCGCCGAGAGCAGTGAATCTATGCGCTCGTACTTCGCAGAGAGTTGAGCGTTCAGCTGCTCTACCTCTGCCTGCATCGCCTCAACGTGTGCAGCCGCGGCCTCCTTCTCGAGTCGCCGACGATCTGCCTCCGATGCTCGCTGGGCTGCTAACGATGCTCGCTGCGCCGCTTTCTGTGCTTGTTCGGTCCGCCGAACGGCCGCGTTGTATTCGCGCGAGGCGGCGGCTTGGCGCTTCTCCGCTAGACGTGCCTGGTGCTGCATCTCTGCAAAAAATCCTCGACGCTGGGCCACGCGAACCTCCTTGTTTGGTACTCGTTCCGTAGTCTATTGAGGTCGACGGGCCTGCCCTCGCGGTGGGGGACACCCAGAACGCGTGCCATGCGGCTCTACCCGCGGCATTGAACCTCGACTACATGGACGCCCCTGCTAGGTTGACGGAATGGTCGAAAAGTCAGTCCGCGACGAGATCGCAGCCTTCATGGCCGAGCGCGAGTGGGCTCAGTTTCACAGCCCCGAGAACCTCGCGAAGAGCATTGCGATCGAGGCGGGCGAGTTGCTCGAGTGCTTTCAATGGGATGCCGACGGTGACCCCGCACGCGTGCGGGAAGAACTCGCCGACGTGCTGACGTACTGCATGCTCCTTGCAGACCGCATCGGCGCCGACCCGAGCCAGATCGTCAAAGACAAGCTGGCCAAGACTCGCGAAAAATACCCGGTAGAAAAGGCGCGGGGCCGAAGCACGAAGTATGACGCCCTCTGAGATCTCGCGCCTCGACTTCACCTCCGAGGCAGTCACCCGGTGGGCTCCGAGCCACCCACACAATACAAACTGGCCCGTCGTATATGTCCTCGACGACACCCACGGCGAATCGAAAACTACGGGTCTTCGCGACGTCTACGTCGGGGAGTCACGAAACGCAGCCACTCGGATGCGCCAGCACCTCGACTCGCCAGACAAGCGTCACCTGAAGAGCATCCGCGTCATCGTCGACGAACGGTTCAACAAGTCAGCCTGCCTGGACCTGGAGTCGTTCCTCATACGACTTCTCGCCGGCGACGGCGCGTACCGGGTACTGAATCGAAACGACGGCATCACCGACGGCGACTACTACGACCGAGACTTGTACCGGGAATCATTCCGCGAGGTTTTCGACAAGCTTCAGGCCGATGGAATCTTCACCCGCAGCATCCCGGAGATTGAGAACAGCGATCTCTTCAAGCTCTCACCATTCAAAGCGCTGACCCACGACCAAGCGATTGCCGTCGAGGACATCCTCGAGGGGCTCTTCGCCGACCTCGAGTCCAACGCCAACAGCACGATCGTCATCCAGGGCGAGCCTGGAACCGGCAAAACGGTTGTCGCGATTTACATGCTGAAACTGCTGGTCGACATCGCGAACACCGTCGCGGTGGAGGATTTCGACAGCGACACCATGTTCTCGGAACTCTTCATCCCCCAAAATCGGGCACTCCTGACCGATCTACGGATCGGACTCGTTGTGCCGCAGCAGTCTCTGCGCGAGTCGATCAGAAAGGTGTTCCGGAAGACTCCGGGCCTTAATCCGTTGATGGTGCTGACGGCGTTTGACGTCGGAAATGCCCAGGAAGACTTCGACCTTCTGATCGTCGACGAAGCGCACCGACTCAACCAACGCGCGAACCAACCGTCCGGCGTCCAGAACAAGAACTTCGCCGGCATCACCAAGAAGCTTTTCGGCTTCGATGACGTCACCAAGACCCAGCTCGACTGGATACAGGCAAAGAGCAAACACCAGATCTATCTGCTCGACGCCGAGCAGAGTGTGCGCCCCGCCGACGTTCCGTCCGAACTCCTTGATGCACTCGTCAGTAGTGCGAAGGATCGACATCGCCACTACCCGCTTGCGACGCAGATGCGAGTTCAAGCCGGGTCGGACTACGTGGCATATATCCGTCGCATCCTCGGCTCTCCAGGAACGTTGGACGACCCGTCTCTCCCCGCAGTGGAGCAGTTCGAGGGCTACGATTTTCGGATGTTCAACAGCGTCGCGGATATGCGCGAGCAGGTGCTTCTCAAGGACAAGGAAGCGGGACTTTCCCGGATGCTCGCTGGATTCGCCTGGCCGTGGAAATCCAAGAACGACAAGACGGCGTACGACATTGAGATCGATGGTCACCAATTCCGCTGGAACAGCACCCAGACGGACTGGGTCGCCTCAAAGAAGTCCCTCGAGGAAGTGGGATCCATCCACACCGTGCAGGGATACGACCTCAACTATGCCGGCGTGATCATTGGGCCCGACCTTCGCTATGACGCCGGGACGAAGCGGCTGTATGTCGATCGCGCGTCGTACTTCGACAAGAAGGGCAAGGAGAACAACAAGGTCCTCCAGAAGAAGTACACGGACGAGGACCTGCTTCGATTCGTTCGCAACATCTACGCGGTTCTCCTGACCCGCGGCATCCGCGGCACGTTCGTCTACGTCTGCGACCCGGCACTCCGCGACTACCTCCGTTCCTTTATCCCGACGGCAGGTTGAGCGCACCGCCCGTTAGGCCCGCCTTACCCACGTGGTCATCGTCGCCGGCGACTCGGACAACATCCCGCTCGCTCAGCGCTGCAAACGCCTCGACCGTTACGTCGTCGGCATCGAGGTATCCGGCTCGACCAGCCGCTCATGAATCGGGCTGCTTCATGACGACATCCGGCGTAAGGCGGCGACACATCGATTGCGCGCTCCCTGCCACCTCCGTACCGTGGCTGACTACCGCGGCGTACCCAAGTGGTCAAAGGGAACGGTCTCATAGCCCGTCAATTCGCAAGTTCGAATCTTGCCGTCGCGTCTGAGCATCTGAGACCGGTACCCGAGCGAACCTCACTCCCGAGCGACGACGTTCTCCCGTTCGGCCTCGTTATTCGAGCCAAGAGCGGGAGCATCTCCGAAGTCACGCACCGGCAGTCGCTCCCCTCCCTTCAGAGCTGACTGGTGCGCAACGATTCCTGGCAGGGTGAAGCGTGCCGCTACCCAGGCGTTGACCGGCGGACGGGTGCCATCCGTCACCGCGGTGACGAAGTCGTCGACGAGGAAGTGGTGGCTCCCCTCGTGTCCGTTGTGTGCACCGTGGAATTCGCTGGGCAACCGTTTGATGTCGTGCACCGAGGAGTGGCCGGAGACAAACGCATCTTTCAACGCGGGCGCCACATTCGCCAGCGCCGGGTCGTCGGCATCCGCTGTCGCTTCTGTGGCCAGAAGAGCAGAGACATCCGTGACCCCCTTCTTGTCTTGCCATACCGACACCGTCGCGAGCTGCTCGAAGCTGCCCTCCGTGCCGAAGTACCGGAACCTGCTCTCCCTCAGGTGTGAGGGGTACCCCACCCGACGCATTTCATTGATGCGCATCGACCCGCCACCCGCGAGCTCAAACAGTGCGGTGGCATTCGAGAAGTCGTTGCCGAACATGCTCACCTCGGTGTCGAACACGCCGTCGCCGCGGTCATCACGAACTCCGATGCAGCTCACACTGGTGGCGTAGGTGGGAATCGCGCCGAGCACACCCCCGATGGAGTGCGTCGGGTAGAGCATCGGTGGGTACGACGCGGTCCGCTTCCAGTCCGTTCCGCCGCTGTACTGGTACGCCTCGTAGAAACCGAGGTCCATGTCGTGGACGTAGTCCCCCTCGGCGTAGAACACGCGCCCGAATTTTCCGGCCGCGACTTGATTGCGGGCGTAGATCGTGGCCGGGTTGTAGTAGCTCGTCTCCCCCATCATGTAGGTGAGCCCGGTGCTCTGCACGGCGTCGATGATCGCTTCGATGTCGGTCTCGGTCGTCGCCATCGGCACCGCCGAGTACACGTGCTTGCCCGCAGCGAGTGCCTGCAGCACGAGCGGCCCGTGTGTCCAACGCTGAGTGAAGATGGCCACCGCATTCACGGTCGGGTCGGCGAGCATCGACTCGAAGCTCTCCCTGGTGCCATCGAGGCCGAGTTGCTCGTTGAGGTCGGCCGACCGTTCGGGGAGCACGTCGGTGATGACCACGCGGTCAACCCGCGGGTGCAGCTTGAACAGGGTCGCGAACTGGCCGGCGAATTGCCCGGCTCCAACGATGCCAAGGGTGAATGTCATGGGTTTGCCTTTCATAAAACGGATGCTTCCTCAAACGGATGCTGGAACGAAAGTGAGAAACGGATCACTCCTGCAGGATCGCGTTGATCCTCTCGTTGACCTGCGTGAGTTGCGAGACGTCCTCGCTGCCGATGTAGATGGCTTCCATCACAGGAACCATGATCGACAGAATCTCGGCGCCGTTCGTGGTGACGGGGAACAGAACCGTGTAACCGTCGTCTACAAGGTCGGTGAACGGTGAGACGTCGAGCCCTCTCGCTTCGAAGGCCTCAACGGCGGCTTCGGTCCCGGCCGGCCGCGCCGGGAAGACCACGCCCTCTTCGCCGACAATAATCTGGCAGGCGTCAGACCCCAGGAAAGCGACGAACTCCGCAGCCTCCTCCGGGTGGTCGGTCTGTGCGCTGATGGAGTCGCCGAGGCCGTTATACATCGAAACGGGGTGGCCGACCGGCCCCGCCGGGATTTTGGCAATTCCCAGGTCGATGCCCTCCAGCCGGCCGTAGGCGCTGATGGTCCACGACCCGTTCGGCGAGAGCGCTGCCTTGCCCGACCCCAGCTGCTCTACCGGGTCCGGTGCGCTTCCGACGCTTTGGTAAGAGGGCATGAACCCCTTGTCGACCAACCCGAAGAGCCACGCCAGTGAGGCCTGGAAGCGTGGGTCGTCGTAGTGATACTCGTCGCCCCAGACATCTGCATTGGTGTATTCCCAGCCGGTCGACGCAGCGAGCCATGCCCATTGGGTCTGACCGTTGGTGTCACCGGCTCCTCCGGACGCGAGACCGTAGACCTCGACGTTCTTCGGGTCGAAACCCTCTTCATCTCCCCGAACACCGTTCGCGTCGACCGTGAGTCGAGCGATGACTTCTTCGAAAGTTCCTCCGTCCTCCGGATTCCACTGCAGGTTCTCGAGGTCGGCCGACGTCAGTCCTGCGTCGGCAAGCATGTCGTTGTCGTAGAAGAGTGCGACGGTGTCGAAGTCCTTCGGCATTCCGTACTGCAGTCCGTCCTGGCCAACCCACAGGTCAGCGAGGCCCTCCTGGAACCCGGCGCCGTCGAAGTTGCTGGTGGCCTCGAGTTCGTCGAGCGGTAACAGCACACCGCGACTCACGAACTCGGGATACTTCGTGAGGTGGTCGGCGAACACATCGGGTCCGGCGCCCGCGACAAGGCTTGCCGTGAGCTTCTGCCAGTAATCACCCCATCCGTACTGGGTCAGCCGAACCTGGATGTCGGGGTTCTCCTTCTCGAACGCGGCAGCGCATTTCTGGTAGGCGGGAACCTGGAGCGATTCCCACAACCAGTAGTCGAGGGTGACGCCGGTCGATGCGCCAGGAGCGGCGCATCCGGTGGCACCGAGAAGGCCGACCGACAGGACGGAGCCGACAATCGTGCGCCACAGCGCGCGGCGTCCGGTTTTACGTCGGGAGATGGTGGGTCTGGTCATGATTCGCGCCTCACTTGATTCCACTGAAGCCGATGGAGTTGACGATTTTCTTGGCAAAGCACGCGAAGAGAATCACCATCGGGAGGGCCGCGACGAGCGTCGCCGCCATCAGTCCTGCCCAGTCGGGCCCGCCCTGCGGGCTCTGTGCGCTGAAGGATCCAAGCGCGACGGTCAGCACTCTCGATTCGTCACTGTACGAAACCATCAACGGCCAGAAATAGTCGTTCCACGCCGTGATGTAGGTGAGGATCGAGATTGTCGCGATCGGGGCAACCGACATCGGCACAACAACACCGAAGAACACCCGGACCTTGCTCGCTCCGTCGACCAGTGCCGCCTCTTCCACCTCGATGGGCACGTTGAGAAAGAACTGCCTCAAGAAGAAGATCGCGAACGGTGCGATCAACAACGACGGCAACATGATCCCGAGGAGGCTGTCGATGAGTCCGAGCTGTTTGATCAGCAGGAAGTTCGGCAGCAGCGTGAAGATCACCGGAACCATCAGCGACAGCAGAAACACGCTGAAGACGAGGTTGCGGCCTTTCCATTTGAGCCGGGAGAAGGCATACGCGGCCATGGCCGAGAAGAACACCTGGCACACCGTTATCACCGTCGCGACAACGACCGAGTTCATGAGGTAACGCCAAAAGTCGAGTTGAGCGCCAGATCCGCCGTCGGCGATCGCTTCGTCTATTGGCTGCAGGCCGAATACCCGTCGAAACCCGTTCCAGCTGAACTCAGCCGGCAAAAACGAAGAGGCATTTGCCGCGAGCGCGCCGTTGCTCGACAGCGCGGTTCGGAGCATCCAGTAGAAGGGGAAGATCGTGATGATCAAGAGGATCACCATCACGGTCCAGGCGAAAATCCGACCGACGCTGACGCGGCGGCGTTTTCGCGGCGGCGTCGGTGCTGGCGGTGGCGATTCGGGTTCGTCCGTCACGGTCAGGGTTGATTGGGGGAGTTGCGTCATTGTCGGTCTCCCTAGTTGAGGTCGGTCTGGCCGGCCCGCGTGATGCGGTACTGGAGGAAAGTGACGATCATCAGGATCGCGAGCATCGCGACGCTGAGAGCGGATGCATATCCGAAGTCGAACTGCGCGAACGCGTTCTCATAGATATAGACCTGAAGCACCCGTGTGGCGTTGATCGGGCCACCGCCCGTTGTCACCGAGATGGTGTCGAACACCTGGAACGATCCGATCACCGAAATGATGAGCACGAGTCCGAGAATGGGCCGCAACAAAGGCATCGTGATCGACCGGAACATCCGCACCTCCGATGCCCCGTCAACGCGAGCTGCCTCATAGAAGTTGCCGGGGATGGCTTGGAGCCCCGCGAAGATCAGAAGTGCGGTGTAGCCCATGTGTCGCCAGACGTTCACAAGCGCAACGGTGAGGATCGCCCAAGACTCTGAGGTGAAGAACCCGATGCGGTCGAGCCCCAGCCACGCGAGGATCTGGTTACCGATTCCGAGCTGGAAATCGAGAATCCAAAAGAACACCAGAGCGGCAACGACGTTCGACACGAGAAAAGGAGAGAGGATCACGGATCGCAGCAGCGTCGACTGGGTGAGCCTCTGCATCAGCACGGCGAGAACGAGCGCAACAATCGTCTGGATGCCGATGTTCAGAACCACGAAGGTAAGCGTTACTCGAATCGCATTCCAGAAAACCGGATCGGCAAACATCCGCACGTAATTGTCGAAGCCGATGAACTGAGCGGCTGACAGGAGGTCCCACGACGTGAAGCTCAGCCACATCCCACGCAGCAGCGGCCAGAAGTAAAAGACGACCAGGCCGATCGCTGCCGGCAGTATGAACAGGAATGCTAGCCGCGAGTCGTCTTTTCCGGGACGCTTCCGCCGAGTTTTTCCGGGCGGAACCGCCACCTGTGCGGTTCTCGTGCTGGGTGCAGCTGTTGTCACCGTGACTCCCTTGTCATCTGTTTTTCGATGGTGCGCAGTGCCGTCAGACGATGAGGCGCAGCGCACCGCTGCGCCTCATTGCGTTACCGTGCGGTGAGCGCCGGCGGTAGCAAGGCTTCGTGGGCCTCGAAGAGCTCCTCGGTCATCGAGCGGATGTCGTCGAGCGTGAGAATCGCGCTCGTGAGGGGATCAACGGCGACCGCGTGGAAGACGTGCTCTCTGTTGCCGGTGAGCGCAGCCTCGACGGCAAGGGTCTGCAGATTGATGTTCGTTCGGTTGAGCGCCGCCAGCTGGGGCGGGAGTGCTCCGATGGCGACCGGCTGGACACCATTCCGGTCGACGAGGCACGGTACTTCGACACAGGCCGCGGGAGGAAGGTTCGAAATGAGGCCGTCGTTGGGCACGTTGCCGTAGATCACGCTCGGCACGCCGGTGACGACAGAGTTGATGATGCTCGCCCCGTATTCGACCGACGGTTCGAGGTTCGCCTTGAGCTTCTCGAGCTGTTGCTCGATGTCGCCAGACAGATCGTGCGCGACGCAGATCTCGTAGTAGTCCCACCGCTCCGGAATGTACTCGAGCACCGTCTGGGAATCCTTCCGAAAGTACGGAAGGTATTCGGACGCGTGGTGGCTCGATTCGGTTTGGAAGTAGCCGAACGAGTTCATGATCGCAGTGCGAACCTGTTCGTTTCCGCCCTCGTAGTTGCTCGCGGCCTCGGCCGCTTCGCTGTGGTCGCCGTCGTCATCGGTGAGGTCCGCCGCCCCGCGTCCGCGCTGATGCAGCGCCGTCATGGTCTCTCGCAGCCGTGGATAGAGGTCTTCCCTCTCGTGCTCGAAGCGGAGGATCCAGGCCTGGTGATTGATGCCAGCGCACACGTAATTGACCTCGTCGTACGGAACACCAAGCGTTCGCGCCAGCATCCGTGTCGTGCCCTGCACACTGTGGCAGAGGCCGACCGTTCGGAGCCCCTTGGCGTTGAGAAACGCGGTGGCCATGGCCATCGGGTTCGCGTAGTTGATGAACTGCGCGTTGGGGCAGAGTTCGAGCGCATCGGCAGCGATGGCCTCATACGCCGGAACCGAGCGGAGGAATCGAAACACCCCGCCAGGTCCGACCGTGTCGCCGACGGTCTGGTCGACGCCGTACTTGCGCGGAATTTCAACGTCGTGGCGATAGGAGTCGATTCCGCCGACCTGGAAGGTGATGATGACGAAGTCGGCATCGCGGAGCGCCTCACGGCGGTCGGTCGTTTCGATGATGGTGGTGTCGAGGCCGTGGTGGGCCACCAGCTCGCGCGCCGCCGTTGCCGTGCGGGCGACCCGCCCGGCATCGAGATCCATGAGGCAGAGCGTGCTCGACTGGAGCGCTGGAAAGCTGACGAGGTCACCAATGAGGCGGAACGGGAAGACAAAGCCTCCCGCGCCGATGATGGTGATCTTGGGCGGTCGCGTTGGAGAGTGCATGCTTTCACGCTAGAAGCGCCGAGTGGTCGGGCACCTCCGCCGTGAGGTCGACTTTGTCCGGAATACTCAGGTCGTGTCTTAGCCTGTAAGCATGTCCATTGCTGTGCATGCCCCGTCCGTTGACTCCTCCGCCGTCGATGTTCAGGACTCCGCCATTTGGAGTCGCCGCGGTGAACCCCTGCCCATGGACCGCTCTCACCGGCACGACGATCTGGAACTCAATCTCGTACTCCGTGGACAGCTCGACTACCTCTTCGGTGGAGAGCGCATCAGTATTCCGACCGGGCATTTGGCGCTGTTCTGGGGCGCTACTCCGCATCGACTGATCCAGTCGCCCGACGACGATCCGGTGGACAGTTGTTGGCTGCACATTCCGTTGAGCACCGTGCTCCACTGGGGGCTCGCGGCCCGCGATCTCAACGATGTGCTCCAAGGCACCCCAGTGATCGTGCCGATCGCGGCGGCCGGTCACGATGTCGAGTCGATGTTCATGTGCTGGTTGCGAGAGCTGGAAGATGAGGACGGCGCGACGACCGTGCTCATTGAGGCACACGCACTGGTGCGACGCCTGCTGGGCTATCACCGCCGATCGACCGAACACGATTCGACGATGGTGCTCGCGAGATCAGGAGCCTCAGAATCGATGCAGCGGGTGACCGCGATGGCCCAGTTCATCATGGCGCACTTTCGAGAGCCGATCACCACCGCGGACGTGGCCGAGGCTGCGCACCTCAACACCCATTACGCCATGTCGTTGTTTCGGCGATCGGTCGGAACAACGCTCGGTGAATACCTGACCCGCTGCCGCGTTTCGGAGGCACAACGCCTCCTGGTCACCACAACGCTGAGCGCGAGCGAAATTGCACACGCGTCAGGCTTCGGATCGCAGAGCAGCTTCTACGCCCACTTCGTGAAATTGTGCGACGTTTCGCCGGGTGAATATCGCGCCCGCAACTGCTGAGAGGCTGACTCAATCCTTCCCGTCTTCAAGCCGACCGAGGGGGACGGTCTCATACCCGGCCCGCCGCGGCGACCTGGATGAGCGCTTCGCGCGGACCGGCGAGCGACACCGAGCTGGATGGGCCAGCGATGCGGCCGCTGTGACGGCACCGCCCGTCCGTCCGTCTCGAGCGATGACCCTGCGCGGCGCGACGACCACTCCGGATGCCGGCACCTTCAGGTCCTCAATCTGGCCGCCGCGGCCACACGGGAATACGATGCTCGCGAGCACAGTTAGCCCTGATTGATGCGAACGCATTGACTTTTCGCGAACATCGGACGGACACCCCATGTCACAGCAGATCGAACTCGGACTCGACACCTTCGGCGACGTCACCGTCGACAACAAGGGCGAACGCGAGAGCGACGCCCAGGTAATCCGCAACGTTATCGCGCAGGCGGTGCTCGCCGACCAGGTGGGCATCGACTTCATCGGCCTCGGCGAACACCACCGCGACGACTACGCCATCTCCTCCCCCGACATGGTGCTCGCCGCGATCGCCGGCCAGACCGAACGCATCCGCCTCGGCACCGCCGTCACCGTGCTTTCCAGCGACGACCCCATCCGTGTCTTCCAGCGCTTCTCCACCTTGGATGCCGCCAGCAACGGCCGCGCCGAAGTCATCCTCGGCCGCGGCTCGTTCACCGAGTCGTTCCCGCTGTTCGGCTTCGACCTCGCCGACTACGAGACCCTGTTCAACGAGAAGCTCGACCTCTTCGTGGAGCTGCTCAAGGAGAAGCCGGTCACCTGGTCCGGCAGCTACCGGGCCCCACTCGTCGACATGGACGTCTTCCCGAAGACCGAGTCCGGCCGGCTCACCGCGTGGATCGGTGTCGGCGGATCACCGGAGTCTGTTGTGCGGTCGGTGCGCACCGGCATCCCGATGATGCTCGCGATCATCGGCGGCGACCCGGGCCGGTTCCTGCCGTACGTCGAACTGTACGGGCGGGCGTCGGAGCAGCTGGGACTTCCGCGGATGCCGCTCGGCGTGCACTCCCCCGGACACATCGCTGCCACCGATGCTGAGGCTCGCGAGCAGTTGTGGCCGCACTTCAGGAAGAACCGCAACCGGATCGGTGCCGAGCGTGGCTGGCCGCCGGTGACCGAGGCGGAGTACGTGAACGAGATCGAGCACGGCTCGCTCTATGCCGGTTCGCCGGAGACGGTCGCGCGGAAGATCGCGGCGACGGTGCAGACGCTCGGGCCGGACCGGTTCGACCTCAAATACTCGAACGGACCGATGCCGCACGACCAGCTGATGACGAGCATCGAGCTGTATGGCACGCAGGTGATTCCGATGGTGCGGGAGATGCTCGGCTGAAGCGCGCCGTTCCTTGGTTGACCAGCTCCCGAATCGCTCGACGGACATCTGAACCCGACCGTAAAGCGCGTCGTTCAGTAAATGGCTTTCAACTCGGTCGAAAACGAACGTCCTCTCCGCAGAACGGCCTCGCAGGCGGCAGGCGGCGGCGCGGCAGTTGGTCCTCGATATGCTGAGTTGGCGATGGAGGGTTCTTTCGAGGGAGGGGTCGCTTTTGACGGCGAGGCGCCTGCTTGATTCGGTCTTGGCGATCCCTTCGACCGCACTAGCGACGAACTTCTACCTTCCCGAAAGTGACGCAGAAGGCGACTTCCGCACGAGTGCCGACGAACGATGCGATCGCCTTCTCTCGCATGTCAGTCGTGTGGACAGCGGAGACCTTGTCATCGTCGGCGAGGCCCCCGGCTGGAAGGGCGCACGTCAATCGGGAGTGCCGTTCACCTCAGCCAAGACGGTCGGGCTCGAGGGAACCAGCGAGGGAAGCGCCACCATCGTGCACGGCATGCTGTCGAGCCTCGGGATTGCCGACCGCACGCTTCTCTGGAATTCGTTTCCCCTTCACCCGCATATGGCGGGGTCATCCCGCACCAACCGAACACCGACGGGCGAGGAGTTGTACTTGGGTTTAGCCACACTTCGGCTGGCAGTAGCCGGTCGACGGATCATCTGTGTTGGCAACCCTGCGCGAACGAGCGTCGGCAGACTCCTCGGTCTCAAGGTGCCCGGAGTTGGCGACGCATCCGCCACTAGTACGGCAGTTGCCATTCGGCACCCAGCCAATGGGGGTGCCCCAGAGTTCAGATCAGGACTCGCGACTGTGGGTGATCTCTGGGATCTCTAGTGCGAGCGGATCATCGAGAGAGGCTTCGTCGCTTCACTTCGATTAGAGGCCGGCGGCTGCTCCATCTAGTCGCAGGCGATTCCGTCGCCGTCGCGGTCGAGGTCGTAGACATCCGGCCCGACTACGCGCAGCGGGCCGCTCACATACTCGGGGCCATTGCCGCTTCCGCCTGCGCAGTCGACGTCGCTGGCCTGCGGGACACAAACGCCTGAGTAGCTCGGGTGACATCCGTTGCTCTTGGGGGCAGGGGGCGGCGGCGCAACGTATGGCTGCTTCGTTCCGACCGAGGTGATCTGCGCGATGGGCTGCACGTTGACTTCTTCGCGAAGCACCGATCGCTCCGTCTCGGCGCCGTCGATGTACGTAACGACATAGATGATGGTCTTCTTGCCGTCCACGCCGGTGGTGGTGATGCCGCTTGTTCCGACATCCATGTTGGGGTCGTCGACGGTTCTGCTGGTGAACGGGATGGCGAGCGATTCCCGAACTTCCTCTTCAGTCACAACCGGTGTCGGCGTCGGGGTCGGGGTCGCCTTCTCTTTCGCCTCCTTCTCGTCAGTCTTGGGCGCAACGTTGGACGCCAACTGTGTGGGTTCGGGCGGATTCACGGCCGCGTTCACCCCTCCACCCACCATCGCGAAGAGAAGCCCGGTCCCGAGCACCAGTGCACCAACCCTTCGCGAACGCACCCGGAAGCGGCCAGCGGAACCCACGGCAAGAGCGTAGGCGCCGACCGCCGCGGCGAGGAGCCCGCCGAGAAGAATGAATTGCGGGAGGGTGCCGCTCCCAACCACGATGACAAGAAACAGGGACCCCAGCGTCGCAATGAGAAGAATCGTCCCAGCCTTCATAGGTGCGTTCGTCTTCTTCTTTGGAGCTTGGGATTTCACCAGCGGCGCACTCGGAGTGGGAAAGTCACTCCACGCCTCACCATTCCACCAGCGCACCTGGTTCCCGCGCGATGAGTCGGCATACCAACCCGGGGTTGCTGGAGGCATCGTTGCTCCTGTGTCCGCTGTAAATGGGGCGAGCACAAGATGAGCACTCATTCACATCTTGGCGAAAGGAAACGGTCGCGACATGCCCCCGTCCGGGGCGAGGAGCATCCGCCCCAAACTGGTGCTGCCGCCAGACCCTTGCCGCTGCCACTCTGGAACGTGTGAGTAGCCCGCACCAATACCCCTCTCCCCAGCACCAAGTCATCTACCAGTCGGTGGTGAAACCCCCATCGAACGGCATGGCGGCCACCGCCCTGGTGCTCGGCATTGTCGCCATCGTCTTCGGCATCTGGATCCCCATCCCGATCTTCGGCCTGTTCATGATGTTCATCGCGTTCCTGCCCGCCGTACTCGCCATCGTGTTCGGGCACATCGGCCTCACCAACTCCGCCCGCTCCGGCGTCGGACGCGGCGGCGCCATCACCGGACTCGTGCTCGGCTACGTCGTCATCGCCCTCTCCGTCGCCGTGACCGCCCTCTGGTTCGTCGGCATGGCCGCGTCGTCGAGCTCGACCACCGTGGTCGGCGCCTGACGCGAGGCGAAAGCATCCCCGCGACCGCGTCGCCGTCTCGAGATCGACAAGAGCAGCGCGACGCCGCTGCGGTTGAGACCCGAAGTCTGAGTTCGCGGTGGCGGCATCAGCCACACGCCTTCGCCTCTACTCGACCAGCGGGGACGTTTCCTTCAGCACGTCGCGCGTCAGCTTGCGGCCCAGCACCGACCCGGCATCCGCCACTGCGGCCAGGTCCGAGCGCACCGGACTCTGCGCCGCATGCCGACCCGCGATCCTGCCCGAGACCATCGCCCAGCCAATGTGCAGTCCGTGGTTCAGCAACTGCAACCCGCCCTGACCGGTCGAGCCGGCTGCCCAGAGTCCGGGGATGACCTGCTCCTGGCGGTCGACGACACGCAGCTGCGTATCGACATCCAGCCCGCCGTCGGCCAGGGTGATGAACGCCCCCAGCGGGCCAAGGGCATAGAACGGACCGCGGGTGACACCGCTGCCGAAGTGCTCGCGCCCGAACTCCGGGTCGGTCTCCGAGCGCACGTTGTCATTCCATTGATCGACCGTCCCCCGCAACGTCGACGGAGCGACACCGATCTTCTCGGCGAGCTCCTCGATCGTGTCGGCCTGGAAGTAGACGTCTGGCCGGTAGGTCTTGTAGTCCTTCACGTAGGCGTATGCGACACCGGGGAAGGTCGACACGGGGTTCGGCCACGCCGAGAATTTCTCGGCCAGGGTCTGGTCGAAGACGACGAACGATCTGTTCGACCCGGCTGCGATACCGCGGGCCAGCAGCTTGTCGCTGTCCTCGTTGGCGAACCGGCGTCCGGCATCGTCAACGAGGATCGCCCCTGCACGATACATCGTGTTGTTCGGCGCGACCCAGCTGGTCAAGGCGCCACGGGCGATGAATGCCATAATCTTCGGGATCTTCTCCGACACCAGACGCATGCCCCGTGAGAGGAGCGGATGCGTCGGCATCGCCTTAATGGCATCCGGCCGCTTCGACGGGAAGAAGCGCAGCCCCTCGTAAAGCCGGTCCATCTGCGTGGGCACTCCCCCGACATCAACGCCGAGCTTGAAGCCGTCGCCGGTGTTATTGGGGTTGACCGGGCTCACCTTCGCGGCCGCCTCGTCGACGAACTCGGCCTTCATCTCAGCGGATGCCGAATAGTCACCGGTGGCAAGGATGACGCCCCGTCGGCCGAGGAAGATTCGGTTGCCTGCGCGGGCACCGATGATCTCACCTGCCGCGTTCTTCACCAGCGTCTCGACCCGGGCGTTCACCGCGATCTTCACACCACGCTTGCGGCACTCGGCGAGCAACGTCGTGGCATAAGCGCGCGAGTTCGGGATGACGTTGTGCATGCGCGGCTTCTCGTACGGCGGCTCTGGGGTCGGACCGAGGAACTGCACCCCGATGCTCGACAACCACTCCACGGTCGGCCCGGCGTTCTCGGCGAGGATGCGACGCAGCGGCTTGTTCTCGCGCTCCTCATCGGCGCCGTTGGCCACCTTCATGTCTTCGATGAACAGGTCGATCGAGTCGTTCACGCCGGCACGGTACTGGTACGAGGTGTTCGCTGCGGTGAACGAACCGACGCTCATCGCCGTCGACCCACCCACCTGCTCGCACTTCTCCAACACGGTGACGGTGGAGCCGCTCGTCGCAGCCGAGATCGCTGCGGTCAGGCCGGACCCCCCTGCTCCGATCACCAGAACATCGGAGATGGTGGTCGGTGCGGTGTGTGTCGATGACAAGAGGACACTCCTTCGTGTCGGGGTACCGCCGTGACGGTCGGGAACGGAACGCGATGCTGCCGTGCGGTCGAAGTTACGGGACCCTGCGGCATCCGCCGGGCGCATTCTGTGCAGCAGAATCGTCCGTTCCTGAAGCGAACCCGGGACCTATCGTTGGGGCACTGACGATTCCTGCACCGACGAAGGGACTGCAATGGAGCAGATGGACGGCACCGCCGACACACCTGAGCTCGAACAGCTTTACCGCGACTTCGAAGCAAACGACATGGCACCGCTGTGGACGCAACGCGACGACCTCATGCCGATGATCCCTTCCCCCCAGGCGATCCCATTCGTCTGGCGCTGGAAGACCCTGTTCGACCTGGCTGAACGCTCCGGCGAGCTGGTCCCGGTCGGCCGTGGCGGCGAGCGGCGAGCCGTCGGACTGGTCAACCCCGGACTGCCCGGCACCGGCTACGCCACGCCGACCCTCTGGGGCGCCATCCAGTACCTCGGCGGGCACGAGACCGCGCCCGAGCACCGTCACTCGCAGAATGCTTTCCGCTTCGTGGTCGAGGGCGAAGGCGTCTGGACGGTCGTCAACGGCGACCCGGTCGCCATGCGCCGCGGCGACCTGCTGCTCACCCCGGGCTGGAACTTCCACGGCCACCACAACGACACCCCCAACCCGATGGCATGGATCGACGGCCTCGACATCCCGTTCAGCAATTACATGGATGTCGGATTCTTCGAGTTCGGATCTGAGCGCGTCACCGACGAGGCATCCCCCGCCGTCTCTCGCTCCGAGCGCATGTGGGCCCACCCCGGCCTGCGCCCCCTCTCCGTTCTTGACGAGAAACGCTCTTCCCCGCTGTCGGCGTACCGCTGGGAACACACAGATGCCGCCTTGCGGGAACAGCTGAAACTCGAGGACGAGGGCTTCGCCGCCACTGTCGCTCCGGGTCACGCGGCCATTCGATACACGAACCCGACGACCGGTGGTGACGTTATGTCGACGATCCGCTGCGAGTTCCACCGTCTGCGCGCGAACGCTGCGACCCTGCCGACCCACGAAGTCGGCTCATCGGTCTGGCAGGTCTTCGAAGGCACCGGCACCGTCGTGCTCGGCGAGACCGAGCACAAGCTCGAGAAGGGCGACCTCTTCGTGGTGCCGAGCTGGGTGCCCTGGTCTCTGCACGCCGACAACGACCAGTTCGATCTATTCCGCTTCAACGACGGCCCGATCATGGACCGTCTCAACTTCGCCCGCACATTCGTGCCCGGGCGCGACAAGGAGATCCGATGAAACTCGCCACCCTGCGCACTGCCACTTCAACTGTTGCCGTACGCGTCGACGAGACCGCCGCTGTGGAGATCGACGGCTACACCGATGTCGGAGCCCTGCTCGCGAACAGCGACTGGCGCACGATCGCGACGTCAGCATCCGGCACCCGTCACACCCTCGACGCGATCGCCCCGCAGGACTGGGCGCCCGTCGTGCCCAACCCGTCCAAGGTCGTCTGCGTCGGGCTCAACTACGCCAACCACATCCGTGAGATGGGCCGCGAGTTGCCCGAATTCCCGACCCTGTTCGCGAAGTACCCGGAGGCGCTGATCGGTGCGAACGACGAGATCGCGCTGCCGGCTCACGCGGCCGACCACGTCGACTGGGAGGGTGAACTCGCCATCGTTCTCGGGGCACCCGCTCGCCGTGTTTCCGGCGACGAGGCATCCGCTGCCATCGCCGGCTACGCCGTGCTGAACGACGTGACCATGCGCGACTACCAGTACCGCAGCCCGGAGTGGTTCCAGGGCAAGACGTTCGAGAACACGACTCCGTTCGGCCCGTACCTCGTGACCGCCGACGAGTTCACGCTCGGCGGCGAACTTCGCACGTCGGTGGATAACGAGGTGGTTCAGTCGACCCCCACCGACGACCTTGTCTTCGACCCGAAAGCGCTCGTGTCGTACATTTCTCAGATTTTCACCCTGAAACCGGGCGACGTCATCGCGAGCGGCACTCCCGGTGGAGTCGGCCATGCCCGCAAGCCCGCGCGATACCTCGCGCCGGGCAACGTGCTGTCGACGAGTATCGAGGGCCTGGGCGTTCAGCGCAACGCCGTTGTCACGGAGCAGTAGCCATGGCCGCTCGCGACGACAAGACGCAGGACCCGGTTCTGCGTGAGCAGCTGCTCCTCACCCGTCGAGGGCAGGCGTATTTCTCGCGCAAACTTCACGAGCTCAGCGATGCCGAGTTCGACGAGCCGTCTGCGCTGGCCGGCTGGACCCGCCGACACCTCATCGCCCACGTCGGCCTCAATGCGAGGGCGCTGACCAACCTGACCGAGTGGGCGACGACCGGTGTCGAGACGCCGATGTACTGTTCCCCGACCCAGCGCAATGAGGACATCGAGTTCTCGGCGACGCTGCCGGTGCAGGCTCTTCGCAACCTCTCCGACCATGCAGCCATCCACCTTAACGTGGAGTGGCGCGACTTGGAACCGGATGCCTGGTCGCACGTGATCCGGACGGCGCAGGGACGTGAGGTACCGGTGTCCGAGACGATCTGGATGCGTGCCCGAGAAGTATGGATCCACGCAGTCGACCTCGACAACGGCGGAAGTTTCGCCGACTTCCCCGCCGGGTTCGTCGACCGCTTGCTGGTCGATGTGCTCGGCGCGTGGGACAAGCGACGGGATGCCGAGTCCCTTCCGTCGTTCGTGTTGGCGCCGTCAGATCGGGCCGAGTTCGTGACGACGGGGAGCGCTGCCTCGTCGGTCACTCTGAGAGGCAAGGCCGCCGACCTGGCCGCATGGGCGACCGGTCGTGGGGGCGCTGGGATCGCCGCCGATGCCGGCGACATCCCTGCCGCACCGCGCTGGCTCTGACTGTGAGTGCCGCCGCGGCCGACGAGCGCCTTGGTTTCCTCCTGCGCCGGGCTCAGCAGGCGCACCTCGCACTGTGGAACGAGGTGGTATCGGCCGAGGTCACGAGCGTGCAGTTCGGCGCGCTCGACTTGATCGCCGCCGAGCCGGGATCCAGTCAGGCTCAACTCGGAAGAGAACTCGACCTCGACCGGTCGACCATCGCCGATGTCGTGGCACGCCTGGAGCGCCGCGGTCTCGTCGAACGCGCCCGCGCTGACAGCGATCGTCGGCGCAACGCCCTCAGCATCACCGAGTCCGGCCGCGCCTGCCTCGCCACGCTCGCGCCGCGGGTGGAGCAGATGGATGCAACGCTGACGCACCGGCTCAGCGCGCCCGAGCGCACCGAGTTGCGTCATGCCCTCCGCTCCCTGCTTGGGTGACGAGTCACAAAGCTGACGCGCCCCGAGCTCGTGAGCAACGATCGGCAGTGTCACTCCGAAGTGTCGAGCTCCACTCCGTGCAACTCCGCCTCGATTTCACGCCGGGTCTCGGCGACCAGCGCGAGAACCCGCTCCGTCTGCAGCATCCCGGAACGCTGCGTCGGTACCGCCACGGTGAACGCGGCGATCGCGGCACCCGAACGGTCGCGCAGGCTCATCCCGAGCGCGAACACGCCGGACTCGGTCTCGCCCATGTTCACCGCGTAGCCCTTCGCCTTGACCTGGTCGAGCTCCCGGAGCAGCCGCACGAAGTCGCGGTCAGCCATCGCCTCCCCAGAAAGTTCGGCGGACTTGCTGCGGTACAGCCGTTCGAGAATGCTCCGGTCCACCTCGGCGAGAATCGCCTTGCCCCCTGATGCAGAGCGCGCGTCCAGAACCGTCCCCGTGCGGTCGCCGACCCGCAGCACGTTCGACGCCTCCGCGCTCACGAGAAAGCGCACCTTTCCGCCGACTCGGAACATCAAGTTCACCGTCTCATTCAGCCGGTCGGCGAGCAGTTCGAGGTGCGGATATGCGAGGGATCGCAGCGCTCGCGTCCACGGCACGTTCGACGGTGCCGCCCCAAGCGCCGGGCCAGGTGCATAGGACCGCGAGTCGTCTTGCACGGCGAATCCCCGGTAGACCAGCATGGCGAGCAGCCGGTGCGCGGTCGATGGGGCGATGCCGAGTTCGGTCGCCGCATCGGAGACCCGCAGCTGACCCGTGTCGCGCAGAATCTGGATCAACCGCAAGGCGTGGTCGACCGACGTGATTGCATACGTCGGACGACGGTAAACCTCTTTGTTCTGCATGACGGAAGCCTATCCACGATCATTGCGGGGGTGACATCCGCTTGGCTGCCGCGGATTCTCCGGAACAGAAAGGAGCGGATGGCGCTGGGTCAGACGGAAGCCGCGACCGGGCGGGCTGCCTTTACGGCGTCGATACTCGACTCCAGCGCGTGGCCGTAGACCCAGTCGGTATGCGGGGAGACGTCGTCGTTGCTCGCCTTGAACAGCATGTTGCGCAGCAGGCGGGGCAGGCCGTCTACGTGCCACGATTCGCCCCACACCCGCGCGGCGGTCTGCACGCGGGCCGTACGCGGCTGACGAATTTCGGTGAACTCGTCGAACACCTGCCGCCAGGCGCTTACGTTCACGCGACCGTCGACGAATACGGTGCCGCGGGTGAGTTCCTGCAGCGCGGCGGCGTCTTCGAGCGCCTGACAGGCACCCTGCGCAAGGTACTGCAGCATCGGGTGGGCGGCGTCGCCGATGAGGAGCATCCGTCCGTCGACCCACTGCTCGATCGGTTCACGGTCGAACATCGGCCAGCGGATGCCGTGCCACAAGTGCTTCAGGGACTCCTGTACGTGAGGCACACAACCCGCGTATGCCTCCTGCAGTTCCTCGAGGCCCGGCGCCTGCTCGATGCCGCTCTCGAACGACTTCGACCGGAACACAGCGACGGTGTTGAGTAGCTCTCCGCCCCGCAGCGGGTACTGCACCATATGGCAGTCCGGGCCGAAGTACACGGTTACGTCGTTGATGAGCTGGTCACTCGGCAGGCCGGCGGTAGGCACGGTGCCGCGATAGGCGACGTACGCGGAGGAGATCGGTTCATCGTCGGAGATCTGCGTGCGCAACCGCGACTTCAGCCCGTCGGCGGCGAGAACGGCGCCGGCGCGGTAGATGGTTCCGTCGGCGGCTGTCGCGATGGCCTGATCACCCGTGGTGACGACGTTCTCGATCGTGACGCTGTTGATGAGAGTAACCCCGGCGACACGGCATCGCTCGAGCAGCACCCGGTGCAGGTCGCTGCGATGGACGACGACGTAGGGAGCCCCATAGGTGTCGGCGAAGACGCCCGTGACGTCCTGACTGAGCAGCGGCTCTCCGGTGCGGGCGTCCTTGAAGGCGACGTGATCGGGGGTGACACCGACGGCGAGGACCTCGTCGAGCAATCCCCACTTCTTGAGCAGCCGGGTGGCGTTCGGGGCGAGCTGCAGGCCCGCTCCCACCTCGCCGAATTCGGCCGCCTGCTCGAGGAGCATGACCGATGCCCCGTTCTCACGGAGCGTGAATGCGGCGGCCAGTCCGGCCATTCCTCCGCCGACGATCAGCACGTCCTGGGTGGTCTCTGTCATGTTCCTGCCTGACTTCATCGTGATGCGGGAGTGGTGGTTCGGATGCCGCGTCCCGGCAGGGACTCGACGTTGAGCTGTCGCTTTAGCGATGGATACAGCCTGAACCCATTTTCTGCGCTTGGCGGGGTTCTTCTGTGCTACAGAATCGGGGGGGGTGGTGGACGGCCGACGCATCCGCTCAGCCGTCACTTTTGTCGGATTTCACGCTCGGAAGCCGGCACAAGCGACGGATGAACGCCGCAGCCGATCCGTCACGTCAGCTCATCCGTCGCCAATGTCGGATTCTGCGCCCGAAAACGAGCAATCGCGACGGATGAAGCGCAACCGCACCGCGGCATCAGCTCATCCGTCGCGATTCCCGCGTTCTATAGGTTGCGCGAGCCCAGCTGGTCCAGCGGAACCTTGTGAGTCTCGCGGGCCGTCGAGATAGCAATCGCCGAGATGAGGCATGCTGCGGTCGTGAACACACAGGCCGGCCACCAGGCGTTGTCGTTGGCTGTAGAGAGGGCCTGGATGATCGACGGGGCGAATCCGGAGAGGACGATTCCGATCTGGAGTCCGATGGCCATGCCGCTCACGCGGAACTTCACGTTGAACATCTCGCTGAAGAAGACGGGGTAGACGGCGTTCGCGCAGCCGAAGCCGATGGTGATGCAGAGGAAGACGCCGAGGTAGATCATCGGGATGTTAGCTTGGCTGACCGCCCAGAAGAACTGCCAGACCGACGCCGCACCGATGAGGTTGCCGGCGATGAGCACCGGCTTGCGGCCGATGCGGTCGCTTAGTTTCGCGAACAGCGGCTGCGAGATGAGGGCGGTCGCGTAGCCGAATATCGCAGCCCACAACATGGTGCTCGACGGGATCCCGATGACGTTGGTCGCGTAGGTCAGTCCGTAGACGGGAACAACCGAGCTGATCACGATGAGAAGGGCGGCAAAGATCACCCGGACGACGTCGAGCGGCTGATGGCGCAGAAGTTCACTGATCGGAGCGCGCGCGATCTCTTTGTTCGCCTTCTTGTCGGTGAACGCCTCGGGTTCTTCGATCGTGCGGCGGATGATGAGACCGAACACGACGATGATCGCGCTCATCCAGAATGGCAGGCGCCAGCCCCAGGACAACAGCTGATCCTCGGGCAGGGTGGCCACGGCCAGGAACGCGAAGGTCGCGAGAATGTAGCCGACCCAGATGCCATTGAGCATCCATGAGGTGTAGAGCCCGCGCTTGCCCTCGGGGGCATGTTCGAGTGTCAGGGAGGTTGAACCGGCGGCTTCACCTCCGACGGACAGGCCCTGTGCGAGCCGTAGCACGACGAGCAGGATCGGCGCGAGGATGCCGACGGTGTCGTAGGCAGGGAGGCATCCGATGAGGAAGGTCGCGATGCCCATCACGAGCAGCGTCGCGATCATGACGTTCTTGCGGCCGAGCCTGTCACCGAAGTGTCCGGCCAGGAAACCGCCGAGCGGCCGCGCCAGATAGGCCACGCCGTAGGTGGCGAGCGATAACAGCAGGCCGGTCGCACCCGAGTCAGGGAAGAAAACCCGGCTGAAGACAAGCGCGGACGCCGAGGCGTAGATGTACATGTCGTAGTACTCGAGCGCGCCGCCGAAGAAACCGGCGAGCGACGACCGTTTGGCCTGGTTGGAGCTGCGCTTACCTGCAGGTTTCGGCGAAGATGGAGCCTCAGTGGTAGTCGTCATTGACCTTGTCCTTATTGGTAGAAGGGGAGGGAGATGCAGCCGGCTCAGCAGGTGAGCCAACCGCCGTTCACGTCGAGGCTCGTGCCGGTGATGTACGAGGCCTTGTCGCTGATGAGGAATTCGATCGCATCGGTGACCTCGTGCGGCTGACCGAACCGGCCCATCGGCACCTGCGTCGTCATCTGAATGGTCTCGGCGTCCGGCATTCCGCCGGTCATCGCGGTCGCGACGAAACCGGGGGCGACCCCGTTGACGCGGATGCGCCGTGACGACAGTTCGCGGGAGAGCGACGCCGTGAGGTTCTGCAGCGCCGCCTTCGACGCTCCGTAAGCGACGGATGACGGCAGAAAGGGCGGAAAAACGTCGCCGGGCAGCCCGCCGGAGCCGAGCTTCGACGTGATGGAGAGGATGTTAACGATGCTCGCCGAACCATCCTGCGCCATGTGCTCGTACGCCTCCTTGATCAGCAGGAACGGCGCTTTGACGTTGACCGCCATCACCGTGTCCCACTCGTCCTCGCTGACATCGAAGAAGGGGCGCTTGCGACCGTTGTCCTTCGGCGAGATTCCGACGGCGTTGACCAGCACGCCGATCGGGGCCATCGCTGCTGCGGCCCGTGCGGCCTTTCGATTGACGTCGACATCGGTCAGGTCACCGGAAACAGCGGCATGCGCGCCTCTATCGATGACGGGCAGAGCGGATGCCACGCGCTCGGCGGCCTCGGAGTTCGCGTCGGCGACGACGACGACATAGCCGAGCTCGGCCAGTCGATGCGCGACGACGCTTCCGATTCCGCCGCCCCCGCCGGAGACGATAGCGCTTCGCAGTTCAGTCATAGGAGTTCTCCGGTTCTCAATAGTCGGCCCGCCCGCCGGACATGTCGTAGACGAATCCGGTGGTGAAGGATGCCTCTGGTGAGGTGATGTAGGCGACGAGTCCGGCGACTTCATCGACGGTCCCGAATCGACCCATCGGGATGAGGGAGCGCTGGATCGCCCGGCGTTCCTCGGTCATCGCGGCGATGAGCGGCGTCTCGATCGAGGCGGGGGCGATCGCGTTGACCGTCACCCCGCTCGCGGCATACTCCTTGCCGATCGCCTTCACCATGCCGATGACCCCGGCTTTCGACGCGGAGTATGCAGCCATCTGCGGGTTGCCTTCCTTGCCGGCGATCGAGGCGATGTGCACGATCCGGCCGTAGCCGGCCGGTAGAAGGTGGTCGAGCGCCGCCCTGGTCACCGCAAATGCCCCGCCGAGGTTGAGGTCGATGATGCGCTGGAAGGTGGCCTGGGTCGTCTCCGTCGTCGGGGCGACCGGGCCGAGGATGCCGGCGCAATTCACCACGACTTCGAGACCCCCGAGCACCGAGGCAGCCTCGCCGATCGCCTTGTGGACCGAGTCCGCATCGGTGACGTCGATCGCCAGGCGATGCGCGGCCCTGCTGCTCTCGGGCCATGTCGCCTGGGCGAGGTCGAGTCCGACCACGGCGAAACCCGCCTCAGTGAGCCCGTCGACGATTGCCGCGCCCATTCCACTCGAGGCGCCGACGACGACGGCCCGCTGTGCGCGGCTCATGCGGTCGCTCGCTCGCGCTGAGCGGCGAGGTGTGCGGCGACGATGCGCCCGAAGACAGCGCCTTTTCCGAGCGATGTGCCGGTCATGTATGCCGCACCGTGGAATCCACCGGTCACCTCACCAATGGCATACAGGCCGTCGATGATGTCTCCGTCGATGTCGACGACCTGGGCTTTCGTCGTGATGGTGAGTCCGCAGTAGGTAGAGGTCATCAGCGACTTGGCCGGGTAAGCGTAGAACGGGCCCTGGGCAACGGGGACGAGCTGACCGACACCGTTGACGAGCCCGGTACGCCCCAATGGATCGGCCGCCGTTCCCGCGACCATGGCGTTGTAGCTCTCCACCGTCGCTGTCAGGCCGGCGGCATCGATGCCGGCGAGCGCGGCGAGTTCCTCGAGGGTGTCCGCCTTGTGTACGTGCCCGATGCGTTCGAGGGCACCGATGTCCGCGAGAGGAACCCCGTCGTGTGAGAGCGCCCGTACGGTCGAGTCGAAGATCTCGAAGCCCATGCCGTTCGGCTGCCTCAGACAGGCAGCCCCGATGGTCTTGTACGAGGACGACTCATCGATGAACCGGTCTCCGTTTTCGTTGACCACGATCGCACCCATGTAATAGGCGGTCAGCAACTCGTGGAAATCCTCTCCGGTGTCGGGATGCGAGCCGAACGTGGCGGAGATGAACGACATGTCGGTGACTCCTGCTCCCAGCTTCCAGGCCATCCGAAGACCGTCGCCGGTGTTGCCGGGGCCGCCGTACGGAATCGCCGCGCGCTGTTCGGGCGCGAAGATGCCGAGCAGCTCAGCACTGCGGCTGAATCCTCCTGTCGCGACGATCACGCCGATTCGGGCGCCGAACGTGACCACGCCATCCGGGGCATCCGCGATCACACCGGCGACCCGGCCGTTCTCCCGGAGCAGCGAGGTGGCAGCGTGTTCGAACAGCAGCGTTCCTCCGTCGGCGACGAAGCCGTCTGCGAGCGCGCGGAGCACGTCCTTGATCGGGGTGAGGTGACTGCGGGCAGTGCTTTGCCCTGAACTCTGCTCGAGCGGACCGAACCGGATGCCCCGCGCCTTCATCCAGTGGTAGACATCGGTCTGTGCGTCGAGGTACGCGCGCAACAACCGTTCGTCGCTGTGCCCGCCTCCGGCATCGCGGAGATCCTTGAGGAAGAGCTCTTCGGAATCCGTGACATCGGATGCCGCCTGCTCGTCGGTGCCACTGAACGCGAAGAATCCGCCACTCATGGCGCTGGACCCGCCGATCACCGAACGCTTCTCGAGCACCGCGACCTCGAGTCCCGCTTCACGGGCGTGGGCAGCGGCGGAAAGACCCGCGATGCCGGCGCCGAGGATGACGACGTCGTAGGCGTTCTCGGTGCGCTCAGTCATGGTCGGATCCGGTGCTCAGGGTGGAAAGGTACGCGGTGGCGGATGCTCCGGCCCAGCCGCCGGTGAGGAACGCGGGCGCGAGGCCGCCGGCGTATCCGGAGTTCGACAGCCCACCGATGTCGGCGCCTGCCGCGAAGAGTCCGCTCACCGGCTGCCCTGCCGCGTCGAGTGCGCGCGCCTGGTCATCGATACGGATGCCGCCGAAAGTGAAAGTGATAGCGGGCTGCACCTCGATGGCGTGGAACGGTCCGTTCTGCGGCGGCCGCGCGTTCGGGGAGACTGGCACGCCGTCTGCCTCAGCTGATCCGGTCGCTACTGCGTCGATGTAGGCGCGGACGGTCGCGGCGAGAACGGTCGGGTCGATGCCGAAGACGCCCGCCTGCGCGATGAGGTCGTCGAGGGAATCCGCGTCGACATGCCTCGCACCGGCATCCATCCCGACCTGGTAACGGTCGAGTACACCGAGATTCGGGAACGGCTCAGCGGTCGCATCTTCGCGCCGCACTTTCTCGTCGAAGATGAGCACGCCGCGGGCTTCGCGCTGGAAGAGCAGGTCCTGGTTGATGATCTCGTCACCGAGGGTCTCGTCGGTGAATCGCCGGCCGTCGAGGTTCACGAACAGGCACTTATCGGAGTAGTACTGCGAGAACGGAAGGAACTGCTCACGGATCAGTGGAGCGTCCAATGGTGAGGGCATCAGGTGCCCGTAGAAACTGGAGAAGTTTCCGGCGGTACCGGCGCCGAGCGACGTCGCGAGTTCGAGGCCGGCTCCGTTGCTCGTGGGATTGGCACGGTGCAGCAAGCGGTCGCCCCATGGACCCATGTGCTCGGCGAGCATCGAGCGTGAACCCTGGAACCCGCCGGTGGCGATCACCAGCGCGCCGGCGGTGAGCGTCTCACACCGCTCGCCTTGCTCGGTGTCGATCTCGAACGTGTCTCCGTCGCGACGGATGCCGGTGACCCGTGTCGCGAGGCTGATCTCACCGCCACCCGCGGTGATCCGCGCACGGAACCGCGCGAGCAGCTCCTTCACGTCAAAGGAGTACCCCACCCCGAAGGTCATGACGTCGCGCGTTGGTTCGGAAGCGACATGCACGCCTGAGTCGCGGAGCCGGGAGAGGCCGCCGTCGTAGTCGGCGACGATGCGTGCGCCCAGCCGCTTGTCTCCGAGCGGGATGCGGCGTTCAAGCGCGACCACATCCGGCGCGGTCCAGTACATGCCAGCGCTCAGCTGCGACGAGCCGCCGGGCGTCTCGGCCGCGTCGATCACGCGAACGGCGGCGCCGCTCTCGACGGCGGTCAGAGCGGCGTTCAGCCCGGCGATACCGGTGCCGAGCACGACCACATCCACAGCGCTTGAATTCGAGGGGTTTTCCATCGACACTCCTTCGTGTCTCAACCAGCCGACGCAACAGCGTCGGTGTTGAGCGACTCTAAGCCAACCGCTTCTGCGACCAGTCGCTATTTCTTGCCAGCAGAAAGTGACTGGCAAGCCTGGGGCGACGTGAACCTGATCAGCATCCTGAGGAGTGCTAGATCTCGGTCTTTCCAGCCAGGAACGGGGATCAGCGCCTGTTGGGTGCGACCCGTTCTGCCAGACCTTTTCTTACAGGCGGAAATACGCATGTTCACCTGCCGTGGGGAACGTTCCTCCCGGACGGGTTCCACGTTCCCTCCGCGAATCCCTCGACCCCCAGCTCGATCAGTCGTCGTTCGGCGATCAGCCAGAGACCGCTGCGGCGGACGAACCGGTCGTCGTAGCGGAGCCGCGCGGTGCCAACGCTTCCGTCCCACCGTTGGTGCCAGGCGATGACGGAGGTGAGGCCGTTCGCCGCGTCCTCGCCGTCGAATCGTATGCGACTCTGCCCGAGGTGGTGCTGAGTACGGCGGTAGATGCCCATCCGCACCTTCTGGGCGGGAAAAATCGCATCCCGTCCGGTTCGAGGCCCACCATTGCCGGGGCCCGGATCGAAAACACAGTCCTCGGTGAAAGCCTCGGCGACGCTGTCGATGTCGTAATCATCGAGTTTCTCGCAGTAGACGGCAAGCAGGTCGGCGATCTGAACTCGATCGCCGAGCCTCGCTCCCGATAGGTCATTGACAGATGGATCATTCACGGCGCTCTCCTTTGGACGCGGTGCGACCACCGCGCGTGAGCACGGAGGTCGTTGGTGTGCAGGAACAGTACCGGTCGAACGGGACGAATAGTCCAGCATTCCGCAGGCCGGGACGACGCGGCTGATGGCTCCGCCGCTTCTGACGCGGATGTTCTCCGACCAGCCGGACGCGTGGTGTCCCACTTGGCGGGACACCACGCTTACGAGCGACAGCGACCACGCACCTCAGTCCCAGACTGAGAAGGTAGCCGAATTATTCAACGAGTCAGAGAGCGGACCATCATGCTGCGCAAACGAATCGCACTCCTCCGTCGCCGCGCCGACATCACTCTGGAACAGTTCGACGCGCACTGGGCCGGGCCGCACGCCCCGCTGATCCAGCGACTCCCCGGGTTGCGGCGGTATGTGCAGAACCACAGGGTCGCCGCGGCAGACGAGACCATCGACGGCGTCGTCGAGGTCTGGTTCGACGACGCCGTCGTCTCCTCGCCCGAGGTCCATTTCTCGGGCGAGCAGGCCGAAGACGAGCTGCGGTTTCTCTCCGGCCTCAGCGCTTTCGTCGTGGACGACACGAGCGACTACGACCCACCGGCAAAGGTCTGGGCGATTCTCCGCGAACGCACTCCCGGCGCTGCGATGCGGGCAGCCGATAGTTTGCGGAGCGCCCTGCCGTCATCCGAGGTCCGGGTAAACAGGCGGCTGAAAGACGTCCCGGCGATGAGTCGACCCGCCCTCGCCTCTGAGGACCCGTTGCCCGACGTACTCCTGACCATCTGCTTCGACTTGGTAGACGACGCCCTCGCATCGCGCGATCAGGTCGAGTCACTCGTGTCAGCCACCAGTGACTTCGACGGAGTGCGCGTGCTCACAACGTCATCCACAAGGTTTCTCTAGGGCTCGACCCGCATCGCAGGACACGGTTTCCGCACTCAGGATGTCGGCCAGAGCTTCGCCCGTATTGCCGCGATCGTGTCGTCCGGCGCGTGGCTGTCGTCGAGGTGCACGGTCGGAAGTTCGTCCACCTCTTCGAGCAGCAGCCGGACATCCTTGAAGAGCAAGTCATAGGCGAAGTTGTCGAAGTTGTCGGTCATCCAACTCTGCCCGCTCGACGCGGAGACGACATCGAGGAACTGCGCGGCCGGCACGCCCCGGGTGATCGCCAACTCGAGCATTGCAGACGTCGCAAGAGCGTTGTAGGCGCCCAACGTGTTGTTGAGCAGCTTGAGCGTGGCCGGGTCGCCGTAGGAGGCTGTGCGAAACACTCGTCCGGCTGCGTCGGCCACGAGCGTCTCTTCCGAGGGCGTGAACTCCGGCCCGGCGACGAAAAGCGACATGGTGCCGGCGCGCGCCCCCTGCGGCCCCCCGGAGAGCGGTGCCTCGAAGGTCCGCCAGACCGTTGGCGCATCTCCGAGGATCCGGATAGCATCCCGCGAGGTGAGCGTCGTGAGCGCGAACACTGACAGGGGCGCTTCGCCCGCCTGTTCCACGATCGACGCGATGGCCGATTCGAGCTGACCGGCGACACGCACCGCAATGAAGACGGTGTCGACGGCTGCCCAGGGCAGGTCCGCGAATGACGTCACGCTGGCGGCGCCGGTCGTGGCGCTCCACTCCGCGGCACGCGCGGCATCGAGGTCGAGACCGACGACCTCGTGGCCCTTCTCTGCAAGTCGGGCGCCGGTATTGGCGCCGATGGGACCCAGCCCGACGATGGCGATCATGGCTCTCCTTCTTTTCGGGATTCAGATGCTGCGGGACTGGCCGCCGTCGATGACGACGGAGGTTCCAGTGATGTGTCGGGCCTGCTCGGAGACCAGGAACGCGACCAGTGCGGCAACGTCCGCTGCCTCGCCAGGACGGCCCAGTGGCATCCCGGAGCGAAGGTGTTCCTCGGCAGCCGTGGCCGACTGGCCGCTAATCCGAGCGAAGCCCGCGACAAGTCCGTCCCAGCGGGAGGTGGCGATCGGACCGGGGCAGACCGCGTTGACCGTGATCCCATCGGCGGCGAGCTGAAGCGAGGATGCCTTTGTCAGGGCGAGCAACGCGGCGTTCGCCGCTCCTGCGGTCGCCATCCATGGCTCGGGTTCCCGACCGGCAGTGCCCGCGATGTGGACGATGCGACCATAGCCAGCCGAACGCATCGCCGGGGTGGCGGCACGCATAAGTCGCACCGCGCCGATCACCTTCGAGTCGAGCGCAGAAGCCCAGCCCGCTGAGTCGACGTCATCGAAGTGGCCGGCCGGCGCCGAGCCGACCGAGTTCACGAGGATATCGATCCGGCCGTGCGCCTCGAGAACCGCCGCAATGGCGGCATCCGTCGACGCGTCATCGGTAGTGTCGAGTTCCTGCCCGGTGACGACCGAACCGACGAATTGCCCCACGGCCGTTGCCGTCCGCTCCTCGGACCGGCCGCCGAGCACGATGATGTGTCCAGAGGCCGCGAGTTCATGTGCGACGGCGAGGCCGATGCCTGACGTACCTCCAGCGAGGAAGGCGACCCTCGTCGCCGCGCCGACAGCAGCCATCAGGACTGGTAGTCGATCTCGAGCTCGGCAATGTCTTCATCGTCGAGGTTGACGACGATGTTGCCCGGGGTGCGGGTGGTCAGCCAGACGAGCTCTTCTGTGCGACTCGCGTTGCCCTCGATGTGCGGAACGAACGGCGGTACGTAAACGAAGTCTCCTTCTTCCATGTAGATGATCTCTTCGTAGCGCTTTCCGAATCGAATGAAGCCGCGCCCCTTGAAGACGTAGCCGCCGGTCTCGGCCAATCCGTGATGGTGCGCGCCAGAGATCTCTCCGGGGCCGGTGAAGACTTTGCCGAACCAGAGGCCCTCGACTTCGGTGTTCTCCACAGCGACCCCAGACAACCGCAGCGCCTGAGCGGTCTGACCAGGAGCCTCGTGTAGTTCGTCTCTGCGCTGCACGGTCAGTTTCTTCAGTGTGGTCGACGCTTCGGTCATTGCGGTTCCTTTCGTTCGTGACGGCGACGACCCGATGAGCGGATTCACCGTCACGCAGACGGCGTCGTCACAGTCGAGTCTGCGATTTCGCCACGGCAAGGAACGACCGAGACGTCTGGCGTGTCCCACTGAACGGGACGATATGAGGGTGTTCGGTAGCCTTGAAGCGAGAAATGGCCCTTCTGATGCCCCGGCCGAGGCGTTTGTTCCGCGTGGAGGAATTCGCTCTGACTTTTTGCCGCATGGGGATACATTTGCCGAAACTCACCGGTGAGCAGAACCGTACCCGCGGACTACTCTCCGGCCCCCACGCACAGAATTCAAAGGTGAACTCATGGCAGTGACAGTTGAAATCGGGTCCGAGAAAGCTCAGGACCTCAAGAGGCAAAACATCGCCGACCGGCGCATGTCGCGTCGCGCCGTCGTCAGCGGAGCGCTCGGTTCCGCGCTCGAGTGGTTCGACTTCGCCATCTACGGCGCTTTGTCGGCCACCCTCTTCCCCATTCTCTTCTTCTCCGACCTGGGGCCGGCGGGCGCGCTTATCGCCTCATTTGCTACTTTCGGCGTCGGATTCCTTGCCCGCCCTCTCGGCGCAGTCGTCTGCGGTTACCTCGGAGACAAGTTCGGCCGTCGCCCGGTGCTGCTCGGCACGTTCATCGCCATGGGGATTTCGTCGGTCTTCATCGGGCTGCTCCCTACGGGCCAGGGTGTCTTTATCGCCTTCGTGCTCGTCGCCCTGCGCTTCGTTCAGGGATTCTCGCTCGGAGGAGAGGCCACTGGCGCCCAGCTGATGACCATGGAACACGCGAAGGGTGACCGCCGGGGCATCCTCGGGGCTTGCATCAACATCGGTTCCCCTCTCAGCCAGGTCATCGCGAACCTCACGCTCACCGTGCTGGCTCTCGTCCTCTCCGTCGAGGACTTCCAGAGCTGGGGCTGGCGCATCCCTTTCCTGCTCAGCGTTCTGCTCGTCGCCGTCGGTGTCTACATCCGGCTCAAGCTCGAAGAGACCCCGGCTTTCGTCGTGCAGAAGGAGATCGTCGGCGAGAAGAAAGTCAACGGCCTCAAGATCGTCAAGACTCAGCCGCTCACCATCCTCACACTCATCCTCGCCTGGGCCGGATCGGCCATGACCTTTTACGTCGTCGCCATCTACGGCCTCAGCTACATGACTGCGCAGGCCGGCTTCGAGCAGGGTGAAAGCTTCCTCATCCTCGTCATCGGCAACGCGATCTCTGTCGGGGCCGGTCTCTTCGGTGGCTGGATCAGCGACAGGATCGGCCGTAAGCCCGTCCTCTACATCGGTCTCGCCGCCCAATTCGTCGCGCTCGCCTTCTTCTTCCCCGCGGCGAACACCGGCAGCTTCACCCTCGCGATGCTGACGGTCACGGTCGCCCTCAGCGGCGTGCAGTTCGCATTCGGCGCCCAGCCGGCGTTGTTCGCCGAGCAGTTCCCGACCGCTGGACGTTTCTCAGGATCGGCGCTCGCCCTGACCATCTCCGGTCTGATATTCGCGGCCCCTGCTCCGATGGTGGCCGCTGCCCTGGCCGGTGCCGGCTGGTACTGGGGCATCGGCGTGATCAACATGGCGGTCGTCGTGATGTCGGTCATTGCGATGACCTGGGTCAAGGAAAATCGCCACGTTGACCTCGCCACCTACGTGATCCGGAAGTAATACACCGAATGGACAGTACACCGCTGGATCCTTCAGACTCCGATGTCGAGAACATCGGGGCGGGATCCGGCGGCGTTGCTGCTGATCCGTACACGATCGGCGGGCTCGACACGGGTCTTCGGGCGCTCTCAATCCTTCTGGAACGGGACATCACCACGGTGACGGATCTCGCCACCCGGCTCGGCGTCGCCCGCTCCCGTGCACACCGCACGCTGCGCACGCTGGAGCGCGACGGCTTCGTCTCCCCGGCAGCCCGAGGTCGCGGTTTCGTCGTCGGCCCAAGATTGCTTGCCCTGTCGACCCCGCACGGGTCCGACCCGGAACTCCGCTCGCTGCATCGCCCACTTCTCGGCGCTGTTCGTGAGGCCACAGGAGAAGCAGTCCACACATCGGTTCTTCTCGGTGACCAGTTGCTCGTCACCGACGGCAGGCGATCCACGCACGACGTTGACATCGGGCTCCGAGTCGGCATGATGATGCCCGCCCACGCCATGGCCGGCGGCAAGCTGTTGCTGTCGTACCTCGACGACAACCAGGTGCTCGCGCTCTTTCCGAACCCTCGGCTCGCACAGCACGGCCCGAACACGATTCGCGATCGGGACGCGCTTCTCGACGATTTGCGGCTCATCCGCGGCCGAGGCTATGCAACGGCCATCCAGGAGTCTGAACGCGGCGTCGACTCCGTCGGCGTGCTGCTCAGCGGTTCCTCCTGGCGCGACCGCTCAGCATTGGTGGTGTCGGTTCCGGCCGCACGCGGCGGCAGGGCCCAGATCGAGCGGCTCGCTCAGGATGTGCTGCAAGCTCTCGCCCGCGCGCGCGCCGATGGCGCTCGGGCTACTGAAGCCTGAGCAGAGACCCTCAGGCTGACCAGTTGAAGGCGGTTCCCTCGTCGGAGCTGGCGACCGGAAGCGTTCTGATCGGCGAGAAGCCCGTCGGGTACATGATCTTGTTCTCCATGGTCCGGATCATCGGACGGATGACGGCAAGACACTCGAGCCACGCGGCATCCTGCGCAAGGAGAGCGCGCCGTTCACGGCGCTGTTCGAGGTCTTCGTACGCCCAGAAGTGGGTGAGCTCGTTCTGAACGCCGAACTCTGTGACGAAGTAGCCGAGGAACCCACCGAGAATCGCCTTTTGGCGCGGCAGTCCGACGTTCTCGTAGGACGCCATGTAGTCGGCAAGGCGGACCTCGGTGTGCAGGACGTATGTGCGCTCTTCAACCAACATGGGACTCCTTCGAACTCGTGGATCCAGCGTACCGATTGCATTTCCCAGATAGGAAAACCGGTGGCGAATTTCTGTTATGCGGGATAATCGAAGGATGGTCGACCAACTTCAGTCCGTCACCCACGCGCTTCAACTTCTCCGTCTGCTTGAACGGACGGCGCCGTCCGGGGTGTCCGACCTCTCGAAGGAACTCGGCGTCAGCTCGTCGACGGTACACCGGCTTCTCACCACCATGGTCAGCGAAGGCTTCGTGCGGCAGGTCGCGCCGACGAAAAAGTACGGCCTCGCGCGCGGTATCTCGCTCACCTCGCCTTCAGACATCCTGGCCCGCTGCATCCGGAGCGCTGAGGACGATCTCAAACTGCTGCGCGACAGCTCAGGCGAGACGGTGCACCTCGCAGTGCTCAACGGGCTGAACACGCGCTACGTTGCGGCGGTAGAGTCCGATCGGATGATGAAGGTGACCGGGCGCGTGGGCGAAGAGGCCCCTGCGCACGCGACGGCCGCCGGGAAGATTCTGCTCTCCTACCGGAGCGACGACGAACTGCGCAGGCTCTACAACCGGCGGGTGCTCGAGACGCCGACGGAGTTCACAATCGGCGATGTCGACGTCCTGTTGAGGGAGATCGCAGACGCTGGCGCGCGCGGATACGGCCGTAACATCTCCGAGTCGGAGATCGGGGTCTACACGATGGCGGTCGTAGTCGAGGACAGCAGGGGCAAGCCCGTCTGCAGCATGTCCGTGGCGGGCCCCAGCGCCAGAATCATCGCGGGGTCTGGGTCGACGCTGTCGCCGGACGAGGAGCACATCCTGAGTTTGCTCACGCACCATAAAAAGCGGATCGAGCAGGCGCTCGCCGGGAGCTGAGCGGCGGCTCGACAGAGCAGTGCGAGGGCGGTCCGTTCCATGTTCTGCGGCCGCCCCCGAGATCGACAAGAGCAGCGCAAAGTCGCTGCGGCTGAAGCTCAGGGTAAGAGGTCGTGGCGGGAAGGGATCTCGACAGGCGTGGTTACTGAGATTGTCAAAATGCGATCAGCGTCACTGCGCAATCAGCTCGGCGCGACCACCCTGAGCGCCGTCGTCCCCCGCGGCACGAGCTCCACCGGTTTGACGACACGTTCCGTGATCTCGCGCTGACCCTCGATCCGGTCGAGCAGCATGGTCGCCGCCGCGCGCGACATGTCGGCATAGGGCTGCCGGATCGTCGTCAGCCCGAACGCCTTCCAGCCGGTCATATACATGTCGCCGACACCCATCACCTGCAGGGTCTCTGGCACTGCGACACCCGCCTCAGCTGCGGCCTGCAACACACCGAGCGCGACGAAGTCGGTGGTGCAGAAGATCGCGTCGGGCACCGCCCCGCTGTCGAGCATCGCTGCCAGGACGATCTCACCGTCGTGCGCTTCGACTGCGCCGTGATGCACGGCGATGTCTCCGTCGGCCACCCCCAGCTCGGTCAACCTCGTGATGAAGGCTGCCTCACGAGCATTCGAGGTCGGATTGCTCTCGGTGCCTCCGACGACCGCGAACACCGCGTTGCCCTGCGCCAACAGGTGCTCTGCAGCAAGACGCCCGGCAGCAGCATCGTCGGCGACGACTCGATCGACCTCAACGCCGCCGGCATTCGGCGTGACGATGTCGCGACCGAGCACGACCAGCCGGTGCCCGGCGGATGCGAGCATGTCGACGAGATCGGAATCGGAACGCGCTTGCATGAAGATCGTCCCGTCGACGAGCCCACCCTGCAGCACATCGATCCCGGCGTCGCGCATTCCTTCCGTGCGATCTGTGAGCAGCACCATGCGGTAGTCGCGCTCGGCAAGCACCTCTTGAATGGACTCGACGAATTGCGCGTACATCGGATTCAACAGGTCGGGAACCAGCACGCCGATGGCGCGGACGCTCCCCGTGATCAGGCTGCGTGCCGTGAGGTTCGGGATGTAGCCGAGCTCGGCGGCGGCCGCCCGGACCTTGTCGCGCGTCGCCTGCGAGATCCGAGGATCATCGCGCAGGGCGCGAGAGACCGTGGACTGCCCAACGCCCACGCGAAGGGCAATGTCATAACTCGTTGTTCGGTTCGTCATCTCGGTCCCATGGTACGGTCCGCCCGCAGCGCGCGAAGCGCCGGCCCGGAACACCTGACGGGTTCCCAGGCCGGCTGACTCGCATCCGCCGTGCTACCGAGCCACGGTCGGTTCGGGCGCCTGAGGTGCCGGCACCTGGTCTGTGCCCGCCTGATCCATCGACGCACCACTCGTCTCGACCGGAACCAGAACCAGGGTGATGAGCATGACGACCAGGACAACCACGACAAGTCCGATCGGACCAGCGACCCCGAAGCTGCCGAACAGGGCAGCGATCACGTACGGTGTGCCGATCGCCGCGCCGCGGGCGGCGACGGACGAGACGCTGTTGCCGCGCAGCCGCAGCGAGGTGGGAAAGAGTTCCGGAATGTAGGCATACAGAACCACAGCAGTCATCGTGTACACGCACGACACCAGAACGAAGCCGCACAACGCGATCGCCCAGAATTCCGTGAGGTTCGGGTAGATGAGTCCGACGACGATGGCGATCGGAGCGAAGACAAACAGAGTGGTCCTGCGCTTGAGCCGGTCCGTGACCGCGTAGCCGATCAGTGCGCCAACGGGTGCGCCGACGGCCATGAACGTGGTGAAGCCCAGCGAACTGACGACGGTGTATCCCTGCTCCACGAAGAAGGTCGGAATCCATGACACGAAGCCGTAGACACACACGTTGATCGCCACGGCGCAGACGACGGCGAGCAGGACCCGACGAAGCATCCGGCCGCGGAAGAGGTCGCGGAAGGGAGCGCGCGCAGCGGGAATGGACGGGGCGGTGACGGAAGGAGCGTCGAGCGGCCCGTGTTTGGCCGCGATCCGGCGCTCGAACTCAGTGACGATCAGGTCGGCTTCCTGATATCGGCCGACGGATGCCAGCCAGCGCGGTGATTCCGGAACGTTGCGACGCAGGAACCAGACGATGAACGCTCCGACACCGGCGATCGCGAACATCGGCTGCCACCCGATGGCCGGGATGATGATGAGGCCGAGGCCGGTCGCGATGAGCAGACCGGAGTTGATCATCAGACCGAGGATCGTCATCCAGCGCCCACGAATGCGCGGCGGGAGGAACTCAGAGAGCATACCGCCGGCGATCACGAGTTCGGCGCCGAGGCCGATACCCATGATGAGGCGACAGATGATGAGCACCTCGATGTTCGGCGCGAACGCGGCAGCGATCGACGCCGCACCGAACAGCAACAGGTTCCAGGTGTATGCGGTCTTGCGGCCGAAACGGTCACCGCTCCACCCGGCGAGAGCAGCGCCGACGAGCATCCCGAGGAATGTCATCGACATGAACGTCGCGATGTTGCCGACGTCGGCGAAACCTTCGGCGCGCATCGCGGCGGTGACGCCACCGGCAAGGTAGACGTCGAACGAGTCCAGCATCGCGCCGGCCCCGATATAGGCGAGGAGGCGGCGGTGGACGCCGGAAACGGGCAGTCGGTCCAGGCGCGGACCGATGTCAGTGCTGACGGGTGTGGTCATGGCAATGATCCTTCGTGTGACGAGAAAGACAAATGAGTGATTAGTGGAAAGTTGTGGCGTGCTGCCAGTGCTCTGACGACTGAAGATGCTGGGCGAGATCGAGGAGCGTGCCCTCGGCGTGAGGTCGACCGATCAGCTGGATGCCGGTGGGCATGCCACCCGCGAGTCCGCTCGGGATGCTGACAACCGGCAGGCCGAGATAGTTGAGGGCACGAGTCCAGTAGGAGAACTCCCCGAAGCGGCTTTCGGCCTCGTGCGCGTCGACGATCCGGGTTTCGTCGATCGTGGGAACAGGGAACGCCAACGTGGGCAGGATGAGCGCGTCTGCTCCGTCGAGATAACGGTGCACGAAGTCGGCGAGGAGCGTCGCCCGGATGCGAAGTGCCCGCGAGTACACGTGTGCCGGGTACATCGCTCCGCGCTCGACGCGTCGTCTGACCTGGTCACCGATGGCATCCGGTCTGATCTCGAGGTAGTCCCGGAAGCTTTCGAACGCCTCGACTCCGGTGATCACGGTTGCCACCTGGTTGACCAGGTCGAAGTCCGGCAGGTCAGATGGCAGGACCGTGACCTCGTCTCCGGCGAGTGCTGCGGATGCCGTGCTGAAGTTCTCCGCGATCTCGTCGGCAGCGTGGGTCGAGCCGACGACATCCGGAACCGCGATCGTGAAGGAACGACGCGGAGCCGGGGTCGATTTCGGGGTCGTGGCCGCTGTCGCTGTCGCTGTCGCTGTCGGGGCGAGTGCGGCGAAGACGACGGTGCAGTCTGCGGCGGTCGTGGCGATGAGCCCCGGGCAGTCAAGTGAGGGCGACAGTGGCATGGCATGGCTTGTCGACAGCGTGCCCTGGGTGGGTTTCAGCGCGGTCACCCCGGTGGTGCCGGCCGGGATCCTGATGGAGCCGCCGGTGTCGGAGCCGAGGGCGGCAAAGACGAGTCCGTGCGCCACCGCCATGGCGGAACCGCTGGAGGAGCCTCCTGAGACGTAGCTCGGGTTCCAGGGGTTTCTGCCGTCACCGATGTGGTCGTTTCTCCCCATCGGGCTCATGGCGAGCTCCGACATGTGGAGCCGCCCCAGGTCGACGGCGCCCGAGGAGTCGAGGCGGTCCAGCAAGGGTGATGTCTGAGTGGGAACGTACTCCCCCAGAAGCGCGCTGCCGAACTGTGACACCTGGCCGGCTCGGAAGAACATGTCTTTGTGTGCCAGCGGGATCCCGTCGAGAAGGCCGAGGCTCGACCCTGTCGCGCGGCGCCGGTCGCTCTGCCGCGCTTGCTCGAGGGCCTGCTCTGATTCGACACTGACAAAACCGCTGTGCTCGGTGTCGGCGATCGCCTGGATCGCCTCTTCGGCGAGCGACTCGGCCGTCGCCTCCCCGCTATGGAGAAGGGCCGCTGTCTCCGCGATACCGGGCCGACCCGCAGCCAGACCGGCCGGGACGGTAGCCGGAGTCGTCGCTGCGAGGCTCACGCGATCCTTCCCGTCTCGCGCTGGGCGAGGAGGTCAAGCGCGGTGGTGAAATCAGTGAGGCCCCACCCCAGCTCGAGTGGGTGGGGTGCTGCTGTCGCTACGGCATTGAGGTGCGCGGTGACGGTGTCGATCTTTTGTGTGTCCGAGGTCTGCATGCGGTTGATGTCCGTCCAGTCGAATCGTTGTGCATTCGAATGTACGGAACGAATGTTTCCCCCACGTGACCCACGGATGCGGCGATGTAAACAGCTTGTTTCTGGAACGCTCAATGCTCGAGCGGTGAGATGCGGCTTTCGCAGCCGGCTATCCGCCAAGGGCTACGGCCCACAAGCTCGGCGCGCTGGCGACTCCGCAAACGTCGGACCCTTCTCAGGCAGCTCATTCAGTAGTCGGGCGACCCCCTCACTTCTACGGAACAGTGGACTGCCGAGTCATTCGACCGCCAAGCGCTCGGGTGGGGGTTCCTGGTTGCGGGGTCGCTCGTTGCGTTCATCGCCTCTACTGTGGAGTGGGTGCAGACCCTCGCGGGCTGAGCGCAGGGATCTCGACAGACTCGATCACCCGGCCGCGGTCGATCACCGGGGCCCCCGGGTCTACTCTTCCGTCACGCGGAGAAGAACCACCCGCTCCGGGAACGAACCCGGAGCCTGCAGACCCACCACGGCGAGCGCCCGCCCGCTCAGCACCGTTCCCGCGCCGCCGTTGTACCAGAGCGGCTCGGTGCGGCCGCGGTCGGGAGTACCGACGATCACCGGCGCGACCCGGTAGCGCTTGCTCGGGTCGAGGCCCGGCAGCGTGAACCGGCCTCGCGGCGACACGTCTGAACGACCGAGGAACGCCAGGAACATCAGCGCCTCCGTCTTATCGGCAGACACCGCTCCGTACACCTGCAGAGTCGGGTCGGTCTCGTCGGCCCGCACCAAGTCACCGGTGTGCAGCAGCGCACGGTGCTCCTTGTAGAACTCCACCCACCCCGCCAGGTCGCTGAGCTCCTGCTCCGTCGCCTTCGCCAGGTCCCACTCGATGCCGAAGTGCCCGAACAACGCCGTACCCGCCCGGAAAGACAGCTCATGCCAGCGCCCCGTGGTGTGATTCACCCCTGAACCCACGTGCGTTCCGAGCATCTCCGCCGGGAGCAGCTGCATCGTCCACCGGTTCATCTGCTGCCGGTCGAGCGGGTCGACACAATCGCTGACCCACACCCGGTCAGTGCGCTCGATCACACCGAGGTCGACGCGACCACCACCCGACGAGCACGACTCGATCTCGAGCCCGGGGAAGCGGCGCTTCAGCTCGTCCATCAGCCGGTACGCCGCGAGCGTCTGCTCGTGCACGCCCGCCACCCCGGTCGGAAACGTACCTGCGTCGATCAGGTCACGGTTGTGATCCCACTTGATGTACGCGATGTCGTACTCGGTGAGGATGCTCGACATCCGCCCGAGAATATGGTCGTACGCCTCCGGAATGCCGAGGTTCAGCACCTGCTGACTCCGCGACCTCACCGGCATCCGCCTCCCAGTCTGCATGATCCACTCAGGGTGCGCCCGTGCCAGGTCACTGTCTTCATTCACCATCTCGGGTTCGAACCAGAGCCCGAACTCCATGCCGAGACCGGTGACGTGGTCAACGATCGGCCCGAGACCGTTCGGCCAGACATCCTTGTCCACGGTCCAGTCGCCGAGTGCACGCGTGTCGTCCCGCCGACCGGTGAACCAGCCGTCGTCGAGCACGTACCGCTCGATGCCCAGCGCGGCCGCGCGGTCGGCGAGGTCGGTCAGCCGGCCGAGGTCGTGGTCGAAGTACACCGCCTCCCACACGTTGAGCGTCGCCGGTCGCGGACGGGACGGATGCTGGTCACGAGCACGCAGGAACCGATGGAACCGGTGGGCCTGCTCGTCGAGCCCGGTGCCGTACGCGCCGTACAGCCAGGGACTGCGGTAGCTCTCGCCCTCAGCGAGGCGCACTTCGCCGGGCAGCAGCAGCTCACCACCGCCGACCACCTGGAACCCGGAGTGCAGCCGCTCGGCGTAGTGCCGGTGGTTGCCGCTGAAGCCGACGTGAACGCCCCACACCTCACCGTGCTCGAAACCGAAGCCGGGCGTCCCGACGCTGAGGATCGTGGCAGCATCCGACCCGGTGCGCCCCTTACGGCCCTCGCGTTCGTGGATGCCGACGACGAGTTCCCGGCGCTGCGGCGTGCGTTCCTTGCCCCAGCGGCCGGCGAAGTCGAGGATCTCGCGCGCCCGCGCCGGAATCGGCAACGCCAGCTGCAGGTCGGTCACCGTGTAGACCCCCAAGCCGGAATTCGTGAGCTCGGCCCGCGCCCGCAGCAGCCCGCTGACCAGCAGCTCGATCTCCAGCACCAGACCCAGCCCGGCGACGGCATCCTGCGCCTGGAACGTCACCACAGCCGGCCCGGTTTCGACGATGATGCCGTCACGGTGCGCATCGCCAGCCACGTCGATCGAGGTGACGACGAACTTCGGTGACCAGTCGGCACCATCGCGGTGCCCGGCGACACCCGGCTTGCCTTCCCAGCCGGCGTGCTGCTCCGGCAGAATCGCGAGCCGAACCGCCTCGTCGACGAGGTTGCCTGCCTGGGGTTCAACGGCTGCCGTGCTGAGCGCGGCGAGATCGTCGATGCTCTGCGAGCCGAGGTCAGCGCCCCAGTGCACGATCGCGGGAAGCCGCCCGTCCGTCGCGTCCAGAACGACGCTGATGCCCGCCGCCGTGAGGTGCAGGAGAGCAGACGGCGCGGATGCCGAATCGGTGGATGTCGGGCCGGTCGCGGGGATGGTGTTCACAGAACTCCTTCGTCGTGGTGCTTCTATCGTGTCAGTCCTCGCGCTCCAGCGCGGTAAGTCGCAGTCCCGGCGACCGCACCTTGGGTCTCAACAGTCGGCTTCACACATGGCTGCCGTCGCTGACCTGCAGGACGACTGTTTGCTCAGATGCTCCGTGCCGCTACATTCAAGGCATGGGCCTTCGACGGAAGAACGAACGAACTGCTCTCCTTGTCGTGCTCGCCGCGCTTGGCGCCATCCCGGTCGCGTCTGGGACGGCCGGAATGGTGTTGGGGACTGGTGCACTTCCAGGCGGTGCGAAGACGGTCGGCAGCGTTGACAGCGAGTACCGATTCGTCAATGTCTTCTGGGCAGCAGCGGGTGGGCTCCTCTGGTGGTCTCTCCGTCAGCCCGAGAATCGCTCAGCGACCACCCGGATGGTCCTGAGCCTTGCGGCCCTTGGTGGTTTGCCACGACTGCTGTCCTGGGCGAAAACCGGATCACCTCATCCGGTGTTCCGAGCCACAATTCTGCTTGAACTGTTGGTGGTTCCCGTCGTCCTGGCCTGGCACGCGCGCGTCATCGGAGCCCGGAGCACGTAACCAGTGGGAAGCCCCGTCTCGAGCTGAACCGGCTGTCGCCCCGCGACACCGCCGAGCAATTCGAGGAATGATGAGCGAGCGCACTCGTCATGGACTGATTCGCGCGGTGCTCGTGGCGTTCAGACCCCCTGCCCCGTTGTCGATACGATTCACAAAGCCATCTGCACTTTTCCACCAACACACGAGCGCTCACCGAGTGGTTCGCGATGAAGGACACCTCCCCATGAACAACGTTCCGAGCCAGTACCTCCCGCGCTTCTTCGTCAAGCAGCGGTTCACGATGATGGTGAACCGCTACGAGATCGTCGAGGCTCTCCCGGACGGATCCGCTGGGCGGGTGTTCGCGATCGCCCAGCAGAAACGCATGGCCATGAAGGAGCAGGTCACCTTCTTCGCAGACGAAGCGCGGACTCAGCCGCTGTTCAGCTTCAAGGCTCGCCAGATGATGGACCTCGCCGCGATCTACGACGTCACGGCCGCCGATGGAACCCCGCTCGGAGCCTTCCAGAAGGACTTCAAAGCCAGCCTCATGCGCTCGAGCTTTCACCTGTTCGGCCCCAATCTGGAGGCGTATGGCCAGGAGCGCAACGCGACGACCGCCATCCTGCGTCGGTTCATCAACTTTCCGTTCTCGTTCCACTTCGACTTCACCGACAAGGCGACCGGCGCCCCCGTGCTCTCGAGCGAGCGCCAGTTCAGCCTGCGCGACCGCTACACGGTCACCGTGCCCGACCAGCGGGTCGACTTCCGGCTCGCTGCGGCCGTCGCCGTCGGCATGGACGCGTTGATGCAGCGGTAGCTCGACCGCACCCGGCTGGTTCCGGCGAGCCGCCGGGGTCGAACCACTCTCCGTCAAGCAAATGTGATTAACCGCTTGACCAACGGCTCAAGATGCCGCTACGGTACTGCGTAACCGCTTAACCAGTACTGAAGAGGACATCATGGACCAACGAGGGTTCTACAAGCCGGACGGCGCGTGGGTCGGGGATGTCATCCCCTGGCACGAGGATGGCGTGTTCCATCTCTTCTACCTGCACGAGTCGCGCCGCCTGCCGAAGGACGGCATGCCGTGGCATCACGTCGTGACCGAAAATCTCGTCGATTTCGACAGTGCCGGCGAAGCGCTCGCATCGGGCGGACCGTCGGCCGCTGATTTCAACGTCTACACGGGCAGCGTCGTTCTCGACGCCTCAGGCACGCACCATGTTTTCTACACCGGACAGAATCCGTCTGACCGCGGAGAGGACGGGCAGCCCGTGCAGGTGGTGATGCACGCGACCAGCCGCGACGGGATGAGCTCCTGGCAACGACATGACCTCGATACGTTCGGAGCGACGGCCGGGTACGAGTCCGCAGACTGGCGTGACCCGTTCGTCTTCTGGGATGACGAAGACCAGCTGTGGCGGATGCTCATCACCGCACGGCACACGCACGGCCCCTCACGCCGCCGCGGCGTGATCGCACAGTGCATCTCCCGCGATCTCAGCGGCTGGGAACCGGCGCCACCATTCTGGGACCCACGGCGATACATCGCGCATGAATGCCCTGAGGTCTTCCAGCTGGGCGACTGGTGGTACCTCGTCTATTCGGAATTCAGCGATGCGTTCACGACCCGGTATCGGATGTCGCGCTCCCTGCATGGACCGTGGATCGTGCCCGAGCACGACACGCTCGACGGCCGCGCATACTACGCCGCCAAATCGGCGGAGCGAGATGGCCGCCGCTACTTCTTCGGATGGATCGCATCACGCGAGGGCTCGCTCGATGACGGCGCCTGGCAGTGGGCCGGAACCCTGTCGGTCCTCGAGGCAGAGCAGCGAGAAGACGGCACCCTCGCTTTCCATCCGACCACAGCGTTGCGGGAGACATTCACACAACCGGTCGAGGAGATCTGCGCAGGCACGACACTTCACGCACCAGACGGCTATGCAGACGTTGTGACGTCGATGGATGCTCCATCGTCGTTCCGGCTCGTCGCCCGGTTCAAGATCACCGAGCACACGAGCGAATGCGGTGTTCTGCTGCGTGCAAGTGCAGACGGAGGCGAGGGCTACGCTCTTCGCCTCGAACCGAAGCGTGGACGTCTGGTCTTCGACCGCTGGCCGCGCCGCGCGACGGGGACTGAGCAGTGGCAGATCTCAGGAGACGTGCCGTTCGCCATCGAACTGGAGCGACCGTGCCTGCTCGGCCCCGGTGAACACGAGCTCGAGGTGATCGTCGACGGGAACATCTGCATCGCCACCGTCGACAACGCCACCGTGCTGAGTACACGCATCTACGACCGGCCTGCCGGTCGTATCGGCGCCTTCGTCGGCGAGGGCATCGTCACGGTGGAGGAGTTCTCGGTCTCCTCCCGCGCCGACCATGATCCCCTCTCAGAGCCCTCGGCGAACACCCGTTTCGCCGTGGCGACCTAGTTCTGGCTTTCCCTCCCCTCAACAGCACCACCCACCCTTCGATCAATCAATGGAGATCTGACCATGCCAATCAACACGCGTAAGGCGGCGTTCATTACCGCAATCGCTGCCTCTGCACTTTTGCTCTCGAGCTGCGCAGGCAGCTCCCCGAGCGCCGACCCCACCGATGTCGACCCGGAGGGAGAGATCGTCACCCGCGAGATCTCCTGGCTCCTCTCCCGCCCAGCGGATGGCGGTGTCATCACCGCCATGGAGCAGATCGCCGATGAGTATGCGCAGGAGAACCCGGGCTTCGCGCTGAACCTCATCACGACACCGGACCGTCCGTCGTACATTCAGAAGTACGAGACCCTCGCCGCCGCGAACAAGCTCCCGGAACTCTTCGACACCGATGCGACCCCGTTCGCGCAGAAGCTCGCGGGGCAGGGACGCATGGTCGACATCGACGTTCTGCTCGAAGACCTCGATCTGGCCGACGAATATCGCGAGGCGGCGGTGAACTACCAGCGATTCGACGATGGATCGCTGTACATGGTGCCGTTCGAGTTCCAGCTCGAGTTCTTCTGGTACAACTCAGCCCTCTTCGCAGACGCCGGCGTCGACGTTCCCGCCACCCTCGACGACTTCCCGGAGATGTGTGAAGCGCTCCGCGCCGAAGGGGTCACACCCATCGCGCTCGACGGGCAGGACCAGTGGCCGCTGGAACGATACATGGCCTACTACCCGTTCCGGATGGCTGGCCCTGAATACATTCAGGAGTTGAAGACCGGCGATGCGTCGTTCTCCGACCCTGCCGGCCAGGCTGCAGCCGAGTGGTTGTACGACCTCGGTCAGGCGGGATGCTTCCAGGAAGGATTCTCGTCGACCGGATACGCAGACGCGCAGGCGCTGTTCACCTCCGGCCGAGCCGCGGTGTACAACATCGGAACCTGGGAACTGGGCAACCTCGCCACCGAGACACTCGACCCGACCGTGCGCGACTCGATCGACTACTTCACCCTGCCGACGATCGAGAACGCCGTCACCGCAGACAACGAATACGTGACCCCGTCAGGTATCGGCATGGCGGTCAACTCCAAGACATACGACCCGCTGGTTCGCGACTTCCTCGCGTTCGCACTCGAGCGGTATCCCGCGGTCTACTCCGCAACCGGTGCACTGTCACCGACGACAGGTGCGAAGACAACCGTTCCCGCTGATGCGACCGACCTGTACACGCGCGCCGTCGAGCAGGCCGATGAGGTGGGAGAGGCGATCGCCATGCCGTGGGATACTCAGCTCGATCCCGCGACCAACACCAGGCTGCAACAGGAGCTCACACTCCTGGTTCAGGGCGACATCACGCCTGACGAGTTCGTCGAGACGATGGATGCGACGTTGAAAGAGAATACCGATGACTGAGTTCGCACGGTCCGGGGTGGGTGCGACACCGTCGCGCCCACCCCGGCGGGCACGGCCGATGTCGACGTCGATGCTCCCGCGTCGGTCCCGGCTCTCGGTGGCCGTCTTCCTGATCCCGCCGCTCCTCCTCTACGGTGTCGCCGTGCTCCTGCCGATCGTGCAGTCGCTGTTCCTCAGCCTGTTCGAGTGGGACGGCATCACCGATATGGCCTTCGTCGGCCTCGACAACTATGTCAAGATGCTGACCCGCGACGACGTCTTCTGGACGGCATTCGGCAACGCACTCGGCTATCTGGCGATCTGTCTCGTGCTGCAACTCGGCGGTGCGCTGGTCGTCGCGGGACTGCTCACGGCGCTCCCCCGGGCGCGCGAGCTCGTGAAAACGCTGTATCTCTTGCCCGCGGTCATCTCGACTGTCGCGATCGCGATCCTGTTCCAGCGCCTGTACGCACTCGAACCGGTCGGACTGTTCAATCAGATCCTCGAATGGGTTGGACTGGGAAGCCTGCAAACGGCGTGGCTCTCGAACGTGCAGACCGTGTTGGCGGCGGTGTCGATCCCGGAGGGTTGGCGCTTCACCGGGCTCTACATGCTCATCATCTATGCGGCACTCATCGCTGTGCCTCGTGACCTCGAAGAGGCAGCGAGGCTGGACGGTGCCTCCTGGTGGCAGGTGTTCTGGCGCATCCGATTCCCCTACATCCGGCCCGTGTGGATCACGACCACGATCATGGCGACGACCTTCGCCCTGCGGGGATTCGACATCCCCTACCTGCTCACGAATGGTGGCCCAGGTCAGGCCTCTGAGCTGCTGACCACGTACATGTACAAGACGGCGTTCGTGCACACCGACTACGGCTACGCCAGCGCCATCTCCATGTTCATCGTCGTCGAGTGTCTTGTCGCCGTCGGCATCATCTTCCTGCTGCTTCGTCGAAGGGACGACTCGTGACCTCCCCAGTACTCACTCGGCCCGCCGAGCACACTCCCCCGACGCAACCGGGCAAGCGCACGGTCACACGGTCACCCCGGCTGCGCGCACAGCGCACGCTGCTTACCGTCACGGTGATCGTGATCGTGCTCGTTCAGGTTTACCCACTCGCTTGGCTGTTTCTCACGAGTTTCCGTACCGCGGCGGACTTCGCAGGCGGTAATCCGTTCGCCTTTCCCTCCGAATTCACGCTCGACAACTATGCGCGTGCATTCGCGACGGGCAACCTCGGCCTGAACATCCTGAACAGCCTCATCGTCACGCTCGGAGCGAGTGCCCTCATTGTCGCGGCGGGAATGATGGCCGCCTTCGCCCTGCAAGTGCTCGGCTTCCGCTTCAGCGGGCTCGTTCGGGCACTGTTCCTTCTGGGCATCATCGTGCCGGTACAAATCGCGTTGGTGCCGTTGTTCATCGACTACTCGCAGGTCGGACTCCTCGACACTCACCTGTCGATGATCATCCCTCTGGCCGCTTTCGCGCTGCCGATGGCGGTGTATCTGTTCTCCTCGTTCTACGAGTACATCCCGCGGGAGATGTATGAGGCCGCATCCCTCGACGGCGCCGGCCCCTACCGGATCTTCACGCAGATCACGTTCCCCCTGTCGCTGAACACGATCATCACGGTCGTGCTGGTCAACAGCATCTTCATCTGGAACGACTTCATCTTCGCGAACACCTTCGTGCTCTCCGACGGGCTGAAGACCATCCCGCTCGGCTTGCAGAACTACATCGGCGCGATGGGGAACACTGACTGGACGGCGACGTTCGCTGCCGTCTGCGTGACGGTCACACCACTCCTGCTGGTGTTCCTCGTGCTGAACAAGGCAATGATCAGCGGTCTCGAGAGCGGAGCAACAAAAGGATGACCACGATGGATCACGGAAAAAGCACCTCAGCAATCACGATGCGCGACGTCGCCAAGGCTGCGGGCGTCTCGGTGGCGACGGTGTCCCACGTGGTGAACGACAAGGCCGGTGCGCGGATCGGCGATGACGCCAAGCGCCGGGTGCACGAGGCCGTCAGCCGACTCGGCTACCGTCCGAACGCACTGGCGAAAACGCTGTCGCAGGGCACCTCGCGGTTCATCGGGCTCGTCGCCGACGCGATCGCCACGACCCCATTTGCCGGCCAGATCATCCATGGCGCGCAGGATGAAGCCTGGAAGCACGGTTTCGTCCTGCTCGTCGCCAACACCGACGGCAACAAGGCAGCCGAGGACGAAGCGATCGCCATGATGCTGGAGCACCAGGTACGCGGCATCCTCTATTCGACCTGGTACCACCGCGAGATCGTCGTCCCCGAGGCCTTGCACCAGACCGACTCGGTACTCGTGGACTGCTTCGCTGACGGAAGCGGACTCCCCGCCGTCGTGCCCGATGAGGAGCAAGGGGGACGGACGGCAACGGATGCACTGCTCGCCGCCGGTCACCGCCGGATCGCGTTCATCAACACGACCACGCCATCACCTGCCCAGACCGGACGTCTCGCCGGCTACCGCTCCGCCCTCGAATCCGCAGGAATCGACTTCGACGAATCGCTCGTGATTCCTGCCGCACCCGAACAGGAGGGCGGGTATGCGTCGACGACGCGCATCGTCGATTCGAAAGCGACCGCCGTCTTCTGCCACAACGATCGCGTGGCGATGGGGCTCTATGACGGGCTTCGCGAACAGGGGCTCCGTATCCCGGACGACATCGCGGTGATCGGTTTCGACAACCAGGATGTCATCGCCGCCCACCTCCGCCCGCCGCTCTCCACTGTCGCCCTGCCCCACTACGAGCTGGGCGCGGCCGGGGTGCGGCGGCTTCTGGGCCTCGAGACAGCACCGTCAGAGCATCCGCAGCTCATCGCCTGCCCACCAATCCCGCGCCAATCGATCTGACAGCGAATCCGTGCACACCACGTCGAGGGCGTGGCGTGTGTGGGTCTCACATCGTGAGCAGGATCTTGCCCGTGTGCTCCCCCGAATCGAAATATTCGTGTGCCTCGGCGGCTCGCTCGAGTGGAAAACGTGCCTCGACCGCCGCACGCACGGTTCCTGCTTCGACGAGCGGCCACACGTGCTCGGCGACCTCGGCGACGATTCGCGCCTTCTCCTCGGCCGGTCGTGCCCGCAGCGTCGTTCCGATCACGCGCGCGCGGCGTGACATCAGAAGTCCCAGGTCGAGTTCGCCCGTCGCCCCGCCCTGCAGACCGATGACGACGAGCCGTCCGCCGAAAGCCAGCGCACGAATGTTGCGGTCGAGGTAAGCGGCCCCGACGACGTCGAGAACGGCATCGGCTCCGTGCCCGCCGGAGATCACGCGCATCCGCTCGACGAAGTCCTCGTCGCGGTAGTTGATGCCGGCCTCGGCGCCGAAACTGCGGCAGTACTCGATCTTCGACCCGCTGCCTGCGGTCACCACCGGGTGGGCTCCGACTGCAGCAACGAGCTGGGTCGCCATCGTGCCTATGCCGCCGGCACCGCCGTGGATCAGCACCCAGTCGCCCGACGTGATCCTGGCGGTCATGACCAGGTTGGACCAGACCGTGCACGTCACCTCGGGGAGTGCTGCGGCGTCGACCGTCGGCATCCCGACCGGAACCGGCAGCACCTGCCCGACCGGCACCGCGACGTATTCTGCATACCCGCCGCCGGTGAGCAGCGCGCAGACGGATGCCCCGACCTCGAACCGGTCGACGCCGCTGCCGAGCGCGGCAACCGTGCCGCTGACCTCGAGGCCCGGAATGTCGGATGCCCCGGGCGGCGGCGCGTAGAACCCTCGCCGTTGCTGCACGTCGGCGCGGTTTAGCCCCGCTGCGGCGACCCGGATGAGCACCTCGCCGGGGCCTGCCTCGGGCCGAGGCCGGTCGACGATGCGCAGGACCTCGGGTCCGCCTGCACCGGCGAACTCGATCGCCCTCATCGTGGTTGTCATGCCTGCTCCCCTTTACTGTCGCGCTGTGTTTACTGCCGCGCTGTGCCGCTGCGTTGGCTCACGCCCGGCCTCTCGACCATGCTCGCACGGGGGCGAGGAGCGTCAGAGCCGCACATGCCGCAGCTGCACGCGCAACCGCCGAAGAGGCAGCACAAGCCTCTCGCGAGCCGAGTAGCTGACCCCGACCCCGATCGCCTGCGCGACGTGCTCGACGGCATCCGTCAGTGCAGCGCAGGATGCTCAGGGCGCTGACACCATGAGCGTGATGCGCACGAGCCGCCCGGACCCGTCGAACTCGACGTGCAGATACCGGCCATCGACGACGAAGCGGTCGGCCGTCGCGCTCGTCCACTCGGGAACGCCGAACCTGGCGACGACCTCGGCGCGGGTCGCCGCACCGGAGAGGCCGTCGATGAGAGCGTCGGGGCGGGGGTATGCGCCGTATTTCGCCTGCGGCTGGGTTCGAATGATGACGGATGCCAGTGTGCGGTTTTCGAACAGGAAGTCCGTTCCCGCGTCACGTGCGGTCAGGTAGAGCACCGTCAGGTCACCCTCCTCGAACACGCTGTTCTCGGACAGTCCGCCCACGAGGTCGATGGCGTCGAGCACGCGGTCGTCCGCCGGCTGGAGGCCGAGCACGTTCATCATCGTGGTGAGCTCGCCGCTGATCGTCGCCACCGGTTCGGGTCGATCTGACGCGTCGGGTGCCGTCGCCGACCAGTACAGGGGTCCGCCGTCGGGTCCGCCCTCTGCGCGGACGACCGCCCGCGCGTGCTCGTGCTCGGCACGGGCCACCCGCATCTCGTCGTGCTCGGCACGGGCAGCGTCGGCGAGCGCAGCGAACGCCGCCGCGGCATCCGGGTTGTCGGCCGGAGCCGAGATGCGGACGTTCAGCGCATCAGCCCCGTCTTCGTACGACTGGAACTCGACGGCGAAGTCTCCACCCAGTTCGTGGGCGAGGCGGTGGGCAAGACTGCGACCGTCTTCCGTGTACTGGGAAGCGAGAGCATCCGACCGCCATTCGAAGTCGTCGGTGAGTGCATCCTCGTACGACTGCTCCCATGCCCGCAGGTCGTGCTCGAGCCCGGCGCTGAGGCTCGCCACCTCATAGGGGACGGGGTCGATGAACCACAGCACGGTGCCGGCGGAATCGGGGAACAGTCGCACGATCGAAGTGGCGTAGGGGCTCAGGTCGCTCATGACTGCGACGATAGCGGGTCAGGATCGGTGCGCGACCGCGAGGCCCGTACATCCGCCGTCCGAGCGCCGGAAGGCGGGTGCCTCACCTCACAGCGACAGCGCCCCATCCACGATCGCCGCAGCCGCACCCAGGTACGAGATCGCGATAACACTGGCCCGCGCCGCGCGCACGCTCACTCGCTTGGCGACGAGCTCACCGGCCACCAGCCCGGCCAGGGTGCAGGCGATCACGACCAGCCACAACCACCAGTCATGATCGGGCAGGATGCCGCCGGTTGCGATGATCTTGCTGACGAATGCCGAGAGACCGAGCGTCGCGAAAAAAGGCTGAAGCGTCGCGGCAAAACTGCGATGCTCCCAGTTGGTCAGCACGGCGAAGATGCCAACCGCTGGGCCGCTGACCCCGGCCGTGGCGCTCATCAGTCCCGACACACTACCCGCCACGATCCCGGTGGGAACGGCCGGCGTCGTGTAGTCGCCCCTCGTGACCAGAAGGGACGTTGTCAGGGCGATGCCCAGAATTACCCCCACCACGATCTGCAGCGTCGGACCACTCACCGCGATCGAGATCAACACTCCGGGAACGATCGCAAGCAGCGCAGGAATGGCGAGCAGAACGTAGCGCTTCCATTGGATGTGACGCCACACCCGGGTACAGACGATGAGTGCGGAGGCGGCTCCACAGAGATTGACCATCAGAACACCGTCGAAAGGGCCGATGAGGAGCACGAGCGCTGGCGCGGCGACGAGCGCGAAGCCCATACCGGAGACACGCTGCGCAATCGCCCCGGCGAACACCGAGAGCCCGATGAGGACAAACACTCCCGAGAAACCGTCAGGCAACCGGACGTCGCGTGAGCAACTCCCGCGGGTTGACCGTCAGCGCCTTCTCGATCGCCTGCGGATGCTCGACGAGTGCGGAACGCAGTGATCCCACCGGGTCTGGATCGGCCATGTCGAACGGGTAGTCGCTGCCCAGGCACACGCGGTCTTCACCGACCCGGTCAAGAAGGAACTGCAACGACAACGGGTCATGAGTGAGCGTGTCGAACCAGAACCGGTGCAGCAACTCCGACGGAAGCACGTCAAGGTGTGTCCTCGCTTCTGGTCGGACTTTCCACCCGTGGTCGAAGCGACCGATCTGGTACGGCAGAAAACCGCCGCCGTGGAGCAACGCAACCCGAAGCGCCTCGTTTCGTGAAAGCACGCCTCCGAACAGGAGCGAACCCGCGGCGAGGGTCGAGTCGGTGGGGTTGCCCACGAAGTTGTGCAAGTAGTGGTCATGCATGCGGTCGGCCCCGGCGACGTCGCCAGGGTGCAGCACCACGGCGAGCCCGGCGGCGTTGAGTGCGTTCCAAACCGACTCGTGCCGCTCGTTTCCGAGGTTGACCCCGGCCACGTTCGTGCTGAGCTCGACGCCGACGATCTCAGGGATGCCGACGAGGCGTTCGAGTTCGGCCAGCGCGTGCTCTTCACTTTGCATCGGGAGATGCCCCAGGACAGTGAACCGTGTCGGGTGCGCACGTGCCATCTCGATCATCGCGTCATTGTGCATTCGTGCAGCATCCGCGGCAGCCTCGGCGGGCAACCGATAGCCGAAGTGCGTTGGCGGAACACTCAGTGCCTGGACATCCACTCCGCAGTCGTCCATGTCGGAGAGCCGCTCTCCCAGGTCGAACATCCCGGGGGGAACCGGGCCGCTGCGTCGCCCTCCTGGATAGTCGAACCACCACCCGTCGTCCTGCTTCGTCACCTTCGGCGTGGCCGCCGGAACGACTCCCGCCAGCTCCGCGATGAATCCCTCGGGGACCGTGTGGGCGTGAATATCGATGGTCATTGCTTCTCCAGGTCGGGTCGGGTGATATCCGTGCGGCGCCAGAAGACGACCTTCTTCTCGATGTACCAGATCAGCAGGTACGTGGCCAGACCGATCGCCAGGAAGAAGAAGATGATCACCCAGTAGGCAGCAGTGTCGAAGCTGCCCCGGTAGCGGATCATCAGGTATCCCAGACCGCCGGTGGAACCGATGAACTCCGACACGATCGCACCGATGATCGCTGTGGTCGCGCCGAGCTGCAGCCCCCCGAAGATCACAGGGAGGGCAGTAGGAATCCGGAGCTTAGTCATCGTCTGCCATTTGGATGCCCCGAGGGATCGCATCAGGTTCACCGCGTTCGGCTCAGCGAGGCCCAGCCCTGAGAGCGTGGTGATGAATACGGCGTAGAAGCACGCGAGTGCCGCCTGCATGATCTTGCCCTCGACGCCGAAGCCGACCCACGCGATGATGATCGGCGCGAGGATGACGGTCGGGATGGCCTCCAGCGCCGACAACGCCGGCAGGTACGCCGCCCGGAGTCTGCTCGAGGAGCTCAGAAGCATCCCCAGCGCGAATCCGATCGTCGCTCCAAGAAGGAAACCACCGACGATCTCTGACAGGGTGCGCAGCACCTGTTCTCCGAAGCCGTCGGCGAAGACCACCCGCGGGAAGGAGTTCCACACCGCCTGCGGCGCAGGAAGCAGGATGGGCGACACGAATCTCGTCGACGTCGCCAGCCACCAGATCGCGTAGATGAGGGGCGCGAACGCCACCGTCAGGATGTATGGGGAAAACCTGCGACGACGCGCCTGCGGCGAACTGGCAACGGCTACCGCTGCGATGGCCTCCGTTCTCATGACCGTCTCCTTGTTCGTGACTCTTCTGACCAGAACACAACCCGGCGTTCGACGACGTCAGCGATCGACACCAGCGTCACTGCCAGGATCACGACGATCCCGACGACGGAGTACGTGAGGGGCATGTTCAGTTGGGAGGCGAATTCCTTCGCGAGTTTGCCCAGGCCCCCATCGGATGCCGCAAGGATCTCAGCGACGAGCACCCCGGTGAATGCCAGCAAAAGCGAGTGCTTCACACCGACCATGATCATGGGGATGGCAGACGGCAGTTGCAGCTTGACGAAGATCTGCCATCTCGTTGCCTTCAGTGACTGCATGAGCTTGAACTCGTTCGCCGCCGGGAGGGCGAGACCGACCATCGTGTCGATCCACACCGGAAAGAAACAGATGATCACGGCGAGGGCGATTTTGCTCTCTGACCCGAAACCGAGCCAACCGATGAGGAGTGGTGCGAGCACAACCTTGGGGAGGGCCTGCACAGCGATGGCGTACGGGGTGATCGCGGTACGGATGAACGGCGAGGTGCCCAGGACCACGCCCATTGTGAACCCGAAGGTGACACCGATCGTCCAGGCGATGGCCACGGCGATCATCGTCTTTCCCAGATCGTCCCACCAGTAGCCGCTGGTGACCAACTGCACGAACCCGGCGAGCGTCTCGGTGAAGGTCGGAAACAACACCCGGTTGATGAGCCCGGTCTGCGGGATGAATTCCCACAGCAGAAGAACGACCGCGATGGTGGCGATCGAGATCCAGACGGGTCCCGAGTCCATCTTCTCCGCCGATGGGCGTCTTCCGCGCGTCGGGCGGAGCCGGTGCATCGGTTTCGTGATGGTCATTGCAGCTCCAGCATTTGCCGCGCCTCTGCGACGAGCTTGACGAAGTCGTTCGTCGTCTGCAGCGCAGGCCTGCGAGGCCGGTCGAACGGGACCTCGATGATGCCGACCAGCCGGCCGGGACGCGCACTCATCACGGCGATGCGATCCGACATGAAGACCGCTTCCGCGATGTTGTGAGTCACGAGTACGGCCGTGCTTCCGGCGTACGCCTGAAGGCGAAGCAGCTCCTGGTTCATCGTTTCGCGGGTGAACTCGTCCAATGCTCCGAACGGCTCGTCGAGGAGAAGGAGCTTGGGATCGTGCAACAGCACGCGGCAGAGGGCCGCGCGCTGCTGCATGCCACCAGAAAGTTGCCACGGGTATGATCCGGCAAACTCGCTGATCCCGACCATGTTGAGCAGTTCCTCAGCCTTCGCCTTGTACTGCTTCTTCGATTCTCCGAAGATCTCAACAGGCAGCAGAACATTGTCGAGAGTCGTTCGCCAGGGAAACATGACCGCCTGTTGGAACATCATGCCGATCTGTCGGCTGGGTCCCGTGATGGTCTCGCCACCGAATGTGACTGTGCCTTCCGTTGCCTTGAGCAGTCCGCCCATGATGTTCAGGGCGGTCGATTTTCCGCAGCCGCTCGGCCCGAGGAGGGAGAGGAACTCCCCCTCCCGGACCTCGAGGTTGAGGCCGCTGAGGGCGACCATTTCTTTGTCGCCAGAGCCGAACCGCTTGGTGACTCCCGTCGCCTGGACGAGGGGGGAGGTTTGAGTTGTCATCGTCATTGTCATCTCAGTTCGCTGTCGAGGTTGTCATCTGCATCGTCGTTGATTGCCATGTCACCACTCCGGCGGGTGGTCAGTCGTTCTTCAGGACGTAGTCTGCTGCATCCTTTTCGACCGCAGCGCGATCGAAATCGTTGGCGTAATCGAGGAACTCGTCATTCAGCACGGTGGACGCTTCGACTTCCATGTATTCGTCCGACGTGGAGCGGATGGTGTCGAGGAACTCCTGCGTACCCTCCACATCGTGCGCGCCGTATCGTTCGGGATCAGCGGGCGGCACCTGCTCGAGCGACAGGTCGAATCGGAGCTGCCCCTGCGAGATGCCATCGGCGTTCTCCTCGAATGCAGCCGGGATGGCGTCCTTCAGCATGTCGATGCAGGCGTCGTTGTTGGCCAGGCAGAAGTGGATGCCCATCGCGGTACCCCGGGCGAACCGCTGCATCGCTTCGGGCTTTTCTTCGAGGACTTTCGACGTTGTGATGATGCCGCGTGCGGGGAAGTCGTTGTAGATCGCCGGCGTGAGGTCGAGGAGGTCAACGCCCGCGGTCTGAAGCGCAAAGATGTCGTTGTATGCGGTGGAGTACGCATCCACCGAACCCGTATCCAGGGCAGCGAGCGTCTCAGGACCACCGTCACCGATCGGAATCAGTTGCACCTCGGTGATCGGGTCGATGCCTTCGGCCCGAAGTGCGGCCTCGAGGAACGCGACCTCACCGCCGCCGGCCTCCGAGATGCCGATGTTCGCGCCTTTCAGACCCGCGATGTCGGTGATTCCTTCGCTCTCAGGCACGAAGATACCGAAAATGGCCCCGCTCGAGTAGGTGAACATGTTCACTACGTCGAGTCCCACGAGTGCCGCCTCGCCGAACGCAGGTGCCGACGGATTGCCTGCATCCGCGTTGCCAGCGATGAGCTGCTCCATCGCAGCCCCGCTTCCACCAGCTCCCACGAAGTCGACATCGACATTGAGGTCGTCGTAGTAGCCCATCTCCTCAGCGGCGAGCCACCCCCACCACTCGGCGGTGAATTCGTCTTCGGCTGCCATGGCCATCGTGACGGCGTATCGCTCGTCTTCGCCGCCAGAACCCTCAGCCGGGGCGTTTGCGCAACCGGCCAGGGCCAGGGTACTCACCGCGACGATTCCTATAACGGAATGCTGCTTCTTCATGCTCGAATCTCCTTTGGTTCGGTGCAATGGTCCGTGCCGGCGACCCGAGACCAGCGAGCGGTGAATGCTGCCCGGTCCTGACGTTGCCGTTCAGTTCTTCACAATGTGACATCAGATCGCCCCATTGTCAAGACACTGTCTTACTTTTGGCGCATTACCGTTACCGGAGCGCGCCGATACTCATTTTTTCGGTGCTTCGATGACGAGTTCTGTCCCCGCAGTCATCAGGGCGAACGCGTCCGGCAGTGCCTCCGCGATCGCCCGCTGGGCCCGGAATCCGCTGCAGTGCATGGGCGAGACCAGCGAAACCTGCCGCTCGACCAACCCCGCGACGGTGCGGTCGATCTTCTCCTGGGTGATGTTGGCGTGTCCCAGGTGGAACCCGCCGAGAACGCCATGCACCCGGTCGACACCGGTGACCTTCACGGCATGATCAAGCGAGCTGAGCACGCCCGAATGGCCGCACGGGTCCAGTACCACGAGCCCGACACCCTCGACGTTGATGATGACGGTGAGGTAGTCGTCGATCGGGTCAGGGTGGACATGGCCGTCGCGGATCGACATCCGACCGGTCGGTACCTCTTCTTCGAAGTCGACCGTGATCGGGATCTCGCCGCTCGTGGTGACGCCTGGTGCGAGGTCGAGCGGGGTGCGTACCGCCACGATGCCGGCTCCCGCATCGGTCAGCTCGCGTTCCGTCAGACCCCGGTTGAAGTACTGGAGCATGAGATCGGGGCGTCGGATCGACCGCGGAAGGAAGGCTGACGGATGCACGACGAGCGGAACCCGACGACCGATCCCTTCGAGAGCGGCATAGATACCGCCGAAATGATCGGGATGCCCGTGGCTCAGCACCACCTGGTCGATCTCGGAGAGGTCCACCCCGAGCACGCGCGCATTGTGGATGATCGGAATGCCGCTCATCCCCGCGTCGAACAGGATCTTCGTCGTGCGGCCCTTGGCGGTGGCCTCGATGAGGAACGAGATGCCGTTCTCTGCGAGCGGTGTCCCCCTTCTGGGCAGGAAGTGCTCGGGCATGCCCTGCCGGCGGATGCCGGGCGAGTCCTGCAGCAGCATGTCGATGTAGTTGTCGACGAGCACGGTGATGGTCAGTCGTTCGCATGTCTGCACGGTCGGTCTCCTTGGTTCTGGGCGTCATGTCACGCGGTGGGTTGGTTGGAGAGGATGGCGCTCGCATGCGCGGCGAGGGTCATGCCCATGCCGTGCACGAGCGAGAGCCTGGCATCCGGGATCTGGCGACGCCCTGCGGTGCCGCGCAGCTGCTGGACCGCCTCGATAATGAGGAACATCGACAGCATGCCGGGGTGGCTGTACGAGAGGCCGGCACCGTTGGTGTTGAGGGCAAGCCGGCCGCCGGGCGCGACGCCGCCGTTCTCGACGAAAGCGCCTCCCTCTCCCTTTTTGCAGAAGCCCAGATCCTCGAGAAGCACAAGCAGACTGATCGTGAATGCGTCATAGACGTGAGCCGTGTCGATGTCGTCTCGGGTTACTCCCGCCATCGTGAACGCCCGGTTCGCACTGTGGACCGCTTCGGTGGTGGTCAGGTCGGCCATCTGCGACACGTTGCGATGGTTCTGCGCTTCGCCCGCGCCGAGGAGGTAGACCGGATCAGACCGGAGGTCCCTCGCACGAGCAGCGGATGTCACGACAACCGCTCCGCCGCCGTCGGTCACGAGGCAGCAATCCAATTTGTGCAAAGGACTCGCGATGACCGGAGACCCGACAACGTCCTCGATGGTCAGCGGATTCGGATAGGGAGCGTCGTCTGTGAGCATCGACCACTGCCGCGCGGCCACCGCGAGCTCGGCGAGTTGTTCGCTCGTGGTACCGAACTCCGCCATATGGCGATGCGCGATCATGCCGAAGGCGCCGATCGGATGGATGAGTCCGTAAGGCAGCTCGTAGGCCGACTGCTCCGCCATGCTGATCAGCTTGCCCGCGTCACTGCGCTGGGTGCTCCCGTAGGCAATGACCGCCACCTCGCACAGTCCAGCCTCGATCGCCGCTGCCGCGTGGGCGAGCTGGGCGACGAAGGCGCATCCGCCGATCGCTGTCGAGTCGACGTACCGCGGATGCACTCCCAGATACTCGCCGAGGGTGAGCGTGGGCATTGCGTAGTAGGAGGACGACGTGAACAGACCGTCCACATCCGCCAGCGAGAGCCCGGCGTCACCGAGCGCCCTCGTGACGGCCACAGACATCACTCCGACCGGGGATCGCCCGACGGTCTTGAACATGTCGACCTGTGCGGCCCCGACGATCGCTACCTTCCCACTGATGGTCACCGTGGTTCCCCTTTTCTGTCGGTATCACGCAATCGAAAGCGCGGCAGCGTGAGTTCGTCCGACACGTCGTCGAACACCGTTTCAACGGAAAGACCGACCTGTACGTCATCGGGATCGCATTCGATCAGGTCGGCGAACATCCGGAATCCCTCCTCCATGTCGACAAGGACCAGGGTCGAGGGGAGGTCGGCCGCGAAGAACGGATGCGCCGCTCGGTACTGGGTGGTGAAGGAGTAGACGATCCCTCGGCCCGAGGATTGCTCGATGCTGAGAGACTCCGAACCGCACCCGGGGCAAATCGTGCGGAGGTAGAAGATCGGGCTCGAGCACTCGGCGCAGCGATGAAAAACCAGTTCGTGCTTGCGGGCGTGGTCGTAGAAGAGTTGTTCCTCTCCACGCAGTACGGCGGTCGGCCGGGCAACGTCATTCGTCGTCATGCCGTCACCGGTTCCGTGCGTTGCGGGAGCGACTGGAGAACGGCGGATGCCATCTCGCTCGTCGATGCCGTTCCACCGATATCCGGGGTGCGGATGTCGGAATCCCCGAGCACGGTATGAATGGCGTGCATCATCGCTTCGGATGCCTCCGTCTCGCCCAGGTGATCGAGCATCATGGCCGCAGACCAGATCTGACCGATCGGGTTCGCGACACCCCGCCCGGCGATGTCGGGGGCAGACCCGTGCACGGGTTCGAACATCGACGGGTGTCGACCCTCCGGGTTCAGATTTGCGGAGGGTGCCATACCCATGCTCCCGACGATGACCGCGCCGATGTCGGTGAGGATGTCGCCGAACAGGTTCGACCCGACGACGACGTCGAGATCGTGAGGATGGCTGACGAACCGCGCGGCCAGAGCGTCGACGTGCATCAGTTGCGCGTCGACGTCGGCATATCCGACCATCACCTCACGGAACACCTCGTCCCAGAAGGTCATGCTGTGGATGATCCCGTTTGATTTCGTCGCCGATGTCAGACGAGACCTTCGCTTTCGGGCCAGCTCCGCCGCGAAAGTGACCACTCGAGTGATGCCGCGACGACTGAAAACGGCCTCCTGAACGGCGAATTCCTCGGGGGTCCCACGGAACATCCGCCCGCCGACCTCTGAGTACTCCCCTTCGCTGTTCTCGCGCACCACCATGATGTCGATGCCCCTGTCGGTGTTGCGCAGGGGACTTTCGACACCCGGCATCAGGCGCGCAGGACGCAGGTTGATGTATTGATCGAATGCCCGGCGAATGGGGATCAACAGCCCCCAGAGGGACAGGTGATCGGGCAGGCTCGGGTCTCCGACTGCGCCGAGCAGGATGGCTTTCTGCTCCGAGAGCCTGTCGATCCCATCTGCAGGCATCATCGCGCCGGTCTCGGCGTAGTACTCGCAGCTCCAGGGGTATTCGACCCAGTCGACCGAGAAGCCGAAGGTGTGCGCGACGGACTCGACGACCTCCAACGCGGGTGGCATGACCTCGCGGCCGATCCCGTCGCCGGCGAGGACCGCGATCGGATAATGACGCGCCTGCTGCGCGGCGGCATCCATCATTTGATCGCCATCGGGTTCACAGGCGAACCGACAGCGCGCGTGAAGGGCAGAGGCGGAGCGCAGAAGAAGAAGTCGTACTGTCCGTCTTCTGCACAGTCGGCCGCGAGATCCTCCAGGTCGAAGATCTCTCCGACGAAGAGACCCATTGCCACGAGGAAAACACAGTGCAGTGGCTGGAAGACGTCAGGGCTCTCGTTCGGGAGCACCTCCATTCCCCATGTGTCCGTCGCGACGGCAGCGATCTCGCGCTCCGCCACCCAGGGGATGCTCGAGAATCCCAGACCGGGCGCCGAACCTGCGGAATAGTCCGACCAGTTGCCCTTGCGCTCACCCATCTGCCCAGTCCGGACCATGACGAAGTCCCCTCGCCCGACCGTGACGTTCTGCGCGGCCTCACAGGCCTCGAGATCCTCCGCGGTGATCGCGTAGCCCGGTTCCAGGGCATCGACACCTTTCAGCCGGGCGACGTCGAGAAGCACGCCGCGCCCGGCGATCTGGTTCTTCGCCTGGGCAATGTCGCCGAACGTGGCGCCCTTGCTCGTCACGGCCTGCGGCGTGCGTCCGTTGTACATGTGCCCGTCGAAGAAGATGTGCCCGAGAGCGTCCCATTGTGTTCCCGACTGCAACGGCATGATGATCATGTCATCGGTGCCACGGATGTGACGGTCGTTGCCGCCGTAGAAATCATCGATGACGGTTCCATTGGCGATGTCACCCCCGTCACGGAACATCAAATGGATCGGGTTGAACCTGCCGCCGAATGCGCCGCCGCCCTGAGGGCCGTTCTGGTCGAAGTTGAGGCCGAGCGAGATGCGCTTGCCCGAACGGATGCTGGCGCTCGCTTTCGCAACCAACTCCGGGGTCACATGGTTGAGGGTGCCCAACTGATCGTTGGCGCCCCACCGCTCCCAGTTGGAGTATTTCCTGCTGAGCTCGCGCACGGTCTCAACCGTGGGCACCTCCGTCTGCTCGACGGAGGAGGATGTGGTCGGCGTTTCGGTTGTCATGATTCTCCTTTGAATGTGATGAGGACTAGGGGGTGACGGCGTTGGTCCTGGTGGAGCGGACGCCGGCATCGAAGCGCTCGCCGGGGGCGTAATCGCCCGAGCGGAGGCGGTGTTTCTCGATCTTCGACGTCGGAGTCTTCGGCAGCGCCTCGATGACCTCAACGAAGCGGGGGACTTTGAACGAGGCCAGATGCTCGGCACTCCACTCGATGATCGACTGCTCGTCGACGACGTGGTCGGGGCGGGCGACAACGAACGCACACAGCTCCTCGTCGGTGAGGTCGGACGGCACGCCGATGACGGCAGACTCCATCACGTCTGCGTGCTGGTTGATGACGTTCTCCACCTCGAGCGATGAAACATTCTCGCCGCGGCGCCGAACGATGTCTTTCTTGCGATCGACGAAGAAGAACCAGCCATCCTCATCCTGCCAGGCGCTGTCTCCCGTGCGGAGCCATCCGTCCACCAGCGCCTCGGCGGTCTTGTCTGGCTCCTTGAAGTAGCCGAGCATCATCGCCGCGTTCCTGATGACGAGTTCGCCGATCGTCCCGGCCGGGACGTCGTTGCCGTCGGCGTCGATGATCTTCACCTCGGTCGGCGGAACGGCAGGATTCGGATGCGATCGAGGGAGCCCCATCGATCCCGGGCGCCTGGGGGCGTCGATCGGCTCCAGAAGACCGTAGGTGGTCTCGCTCATTCCGAACCCGGAGACACAGGCGAGTCCGAATCGCTCTTCGACGACATCGCGCACTTCTGCCGGAAGCGCAGGAACGCCGTACGCGACCCGTACCTTGTGGTCCTTGTCGTCGGGGCTGGGCTTGCTCTTCGACAGAATCACGGTCATCGCACCGATGAAATTGAAGACCGTGACGTTGTGGCGACGCACATCCGGCCAGAAGTTGCTGGCGCTGAACCGCTTCGCGAGAACGAGAGCGCCCTCGGCGCCGATCGCTCCCATGGTGGAGTAAGCCTGCGAGTTGATGTGGAAGAGCGGCAAACAGGCGTAGATCCGGTCGCCCTTCTCCATTTTCATCCAGTGCGGGTAGGCCTGCCCAGTCAGCACGTAATTGCGGTGGGACTGCATGACCCCCTTCGGCTTGCCCGTGGTACCCGAGGTATAGATGAGGCTGATCAGGTCGTCTCCCGCAAGGTCGACCGACGGCATCCGCCCTCCGAACTCTCTCGACGACCGCGCGAAGTTCTCGTACCCGTCTGCCGACCCCAGGGCAAACGTGCGTCGAAGCGAGGGCACCGCCTCGTGGATCCGACGGAACAGGTCAGCGTGCTGGGGATCGATCAGAGCGAACCGGGCTTCGGAGTGCTCGATGAGATAGCTGGCCTCTGCGAACTTGAAACCCGTGTTGATCGCGACGAGGATGGCGCCGATCTTGGCGAGGCCGAGCCAGGAATGAAGAAATCCGGGGCTGTTGTCGGCCATGAACGCCACCCGGTCACCCTTGCGTACTCCGACTTCATGCCAATACGCAGCCGACGCATCGACCTGGGCGTTGAACTCTTCGTAGCTTTGGCGCTCGTCCTCCCAGAGCAGGAAAGGCGAGCTCGCGTTCTTAGCGACGGCATCCTCGAGGAAGCTGCGGACGTTGAGTGAGTGAAGATCCATCGGGGTTCCTTGGCTGTCGGTGGTCACGAGAGCGCCCGGGCTGCTGAGCCCTTGGGGGCGATGATGTCGATGTCGGTCACGACATCGATGAGAACAGGCCCGTTCAGGGCCACCGCACGCGCGAGCGCCGGTTCGAAATCCTGCGGCCGGGTCACGCGAATTCCGGTGACACCGAGAGATTCTGCGACCTTGGCGAGATCGAGGTCAGTGAAATGCCAGAGCTCGTGGTGCCGGCCGTTCAGCGATCCGCCGTACGCGACGGTGTACGGGTTGATCTCCTGGTTCAGCGACCGGTTGTCGTTCACGACGACCACCAGAGGGACGTTCCAACGCGCAGCGGTTTCGAGTTCGGCCAGGTGGTACATCAGTCCCCCGTCGCCGGTGAAGACGACGACCTGGGCGTCCGGCCGCGCGATCTGCGCGCCGATGCCGGCCGGTAGACCCCAACCCAGCGAGCCGGCGGCCCGCAGGAAACCCTGGTTCGGCCCGGCGAGGTCGAGATAGCCACCCGTCCACATCCCGGCGTGTCCGGTGTCGGCGACGACCAGGGCGTTGTCTGGCAGGATCTGACCGAGTTCATGGGCGAGGCGTTCGGGCCGTATCGGGGTGGCATCCGACTCAAGCCGGTCGGTCAGGTCGCGGCGCCACCGCTCGCCGAGCGTGCGCGCGCGAGCGACCCAGTCCGCCGTACGGCTTCGATCGACGTCCGAAAGTGCGGAGAGAAGAGCAATGAGGCCCAGCTTGGCGTCGCTGACGATCGGCACCGTGTTCGGGTAGTGGCGACCGAGTTCCTGTGGCTCGATATCGAGATGGACGATCTGCGTACTGGGAGGCGGCACCTGCCAAGTCAGCGTCAGTTGACTACCGGTCTGGCTGCCGATGTAGAACACGAGATCAGCTTCGAGAAGGATCTCGTTTGCACTCGCTCGCGAGTAGAGGCCCGGGATACCGATCGCAAGCGGATGACCGGCCGGAACCGTGTCTTTTCCGTTGAGCGAGGTCGCGAGGGGGGCGCCGAGCAGCTCGGCGAGCGCGACCACTTCGTCACCGGCTCCGGATGCTCGCACGCCGCCGCCGGCGACGATCACCGGGCGCTGCGCTGAACGGAGCGCTTCAGCGGCACGGGCGATATCCGCCGGGTTCGGGGAGATCCGTGCCGCGGGCACCTGACGGATGTTGGCGTCGGGGATCTCGGCGTCGATCCGCTGGTTCTCGATGGTGTCGCCGGTGTGTCCGGCGAGTTCGAGGTGGGCGGGCCCAGGCTTACCCACCGTCGCATCGCGAAACGCCTGGTCGAGTTGGTCAGGGAGCCGGGCGGCATCCAGAACCTGCCTGCTCGACTTGGTCACTGGTTTGAAGAGCGGAAAGTCTTCGATCTCCTGGTAATAGTTGCGTCCACGACTGAATTCGTAGGGTCCGCCGGTCAACGCGATGACGGGCGAGCACCCGAGGTAGGGGTCTCGGAGTCCGGCGGCGAGGTTGGCGCCGCCGATGTTCTGAGCCATACACACCCCCGGTCGACCGGTGGCCCGCGCGTAGCCATCCGCCATATAGGCGGCGGCCTTTTCTCCGTGGGTGACGATGCGCTTGATCTCGGTCTCGCGCTCCATCGTGACGAGGGTCGCGCTCAACGAGGTCGGCACCAGGAACACTGCGGACACACCGTATGCATCGAGGGTGCGGGCGAGATATTCCGCGCCGGTCTGTTCTGTCACGTGGACCCCTTTGTCTGTGAACCATGTCTTATCCAACAAGACATCGTCTTGTTATTGTGGCGTGCGTTTCGACTGGAGTCAAGAAGCTGGGACCGGACGATGTCGTATCATTTGCTCATGGGGGCCAAGATGAGCACTGTGGACACTGACGTCGATCAGCCAAAAGAGAACTCCAAGTCAGGGGTTCTCGGGCGCGCGATCACTCTCCTGGAACTCGTCGCCACTCACGCCGATGGGATCGGTGTTCGCGAGGCCGCTCGAGTCACCGGCATCGACCGCAGCGCGGTGAGTCGCATCCTGACCCAGTTCGAAGAGCTCGGGTACGTCGAACAGGCCCTCGACCGCGGAATGTACGCAGCGGGCCCCAGTTTGTTCTCGATCGTTGCGGCACTCGCGGAGCGCGACACCCTGGTCAAGGCGGCGGAGCCTTTCCTCAAGGAGCTGGTGAGCAAATTCAACGAGACCTGCTACGTGGCGTCGCGGGTCGATGACTCGCTCGTTTTTCGGGGCAAGGTCGACTGCGAGCACACGATCCGCTACGTGATCGATCTGGGTAAGCCGTTCCCTCTGGTCAGCGGCGCTGCGGGTATGGCCATTCTCGCCGGGATGCCGGCCGAGGAGAGCGATCGCATCCTGTCTGGCGGGTTGCCGGCGAACACTCCGCAGAGCATCACGGATCAGGACGAGTTCCGGCGCCAACTCGAGATCGACCGCAACCAGGGCTATACCTACAGCCCTGGGCGCTGGGTCAGAAACGGCGCGGGAATTTCCGCCCCCTTCTTCGATGCCGGCGGACGATGTGCTGGCGCAATCACGCTGAGTTGCCCCGCTGATCGCCTGGAGGCGCTCTCCATCGAGGAAGTCGGAGCCTCGATCCGGACCGCCGCCCAAGGACTGTCTCGTCGTTTGGGCTTCATCCCGGCCGACGCCGCGACCGGCGCCTGACACTGCCTGCTGCGGGCAGGAGGCAGTGTCGGTGGTCATCGGGTAGAAGCGGATCGAGCAGGCCCTCGCCCGAGTGGGAAGCACCGGGGACCTCTGCCCCTCGACCCGCGGCATCGGGTGCGCGAGACTGGGGGCATGACCAACCCACCGCAGAGCCCGTACGGACCGGCGGATCCCTCCGGCCAGAACCCCACTGGCCAGAACCCGCCACCGTATTCGGGGCAGCAACAGCCCTACAACGCGGCGCAGTACTATCCGCAGGAGCAGCCTCCGTACGGCTACACCGTGGTCGGTCCGACGGGTCCGAAGCGCAGCAACGGGCCGGGCCTCGCCGCGCTCATCATCGGCGTCGTCGCGGTCGTGATCGCCTTCATCCCGTTCATCGGCTTCTTCGCGTTCCTGCTCGGCCCGGCCGGCATCATCGTCGGCATCGTGGGGCTCGTGCTCGCCGACCGCCCCCGTCGCCAGGCCGCCTGGGGCACCGGGCTCTCCGCCGCGTCGATGGTGATCGCGTTCATCATGATCTTCGTCTATACGTTCGGCCTCATCTTCGCTGTCGGCGGTGCGGTCGACGGGGCGACCCGTGATCTCCCGACCATCGAACCCAGCCCGTTCGTCAGCCCGTCTCCCACCGAGGCCGCCGCCGATCCGCTGCCGCTCGGCACCGTCGTGGAGCTGACCGACATCGGTGGCCAGGCGGACTACGAGGCCACCATCACGACATCCGTTCTCGACGCAACCGATCTGGTCGCTGCCGCCAATGCGAGCAACACGGATGCCCCGGCCGGCTTCCAGTGGGCCATGATCACGGTCGACCTGACGTCGCTGTCAGACGACGGCGTGACGCCGCGCACCAACATCCTCATCAATTTCGTGACAGCAGACGGCGAACGGTACAGCTCACTCACCCCGTTCGCGATCGCTCCCGACCCACGCTTCGAGCTGATCGACGGCCTGGCTGCTGGCGACTCGGCGACGGGCAACGTTGTCGTGGCCATTCCGAGCGACGCTGTCGACGGGGGCACCTGGGAACTGTCGCACGCCGACGCCGTGTATCAGGAAGACCGGTTCACCTTCGAGACCGAGTAGTCGACGCTTCGCGCGCCGCGGCATCCGTCGTTCAAATGCGAAACGGTCGCCAAACCGCCGGATGCGAGCAGTTTCTGCCCAATGAACGTGCGCGGCGAACGGGCGCGTGGCACGCCAGTGCGCCGAACCGCGAGCCTCCGGAGACGCGGTTCACGCATCCGCGACGCCCCATGCTGCACCTTTGCGTCGATGCTGCAGTTGCAACTGCAGCATCGACAAGAAAGTGCAGCACGGGCGCCGGCCTCGACACTGTAAATGCCGCATCGGCACACAACTGCAGCACGGAGCGTCCCGCGCGCGTGGTTCGCGGCGCGGGTGCGGCATCCGTCCGTCGATGAGCGCAAATAGTCGCCGCATGACCCGGAGAGACCAGCTTGTGCGCACTGAAGTGGCCCGCGAACGGATGCCGCGGCTTCAGGCCGCGCAAACGGTCGCCATACCCGCCGGACAACAGTCGTTTGCGCGACCTGAGGAGCCGGCGCGGCCTCGCGTCGTCGTCGACGCGACTCCATCGAACCAGCGCGGGTGCGTTTGTCGGCGCGACAGCATTGAGGGCGCGACAGCATCGAGGCACTACGGCGCCGCGAACTCGAGCGACGCCTCGTCGTGCACCGAGAGCGACAACACCGCCGTCTCGATCCCCTCGTGTTCCTCGATCGATCGCTCGATCCGCCGCAGTCGTTCCGCCACCGAGGATTCCGCGGCATCCCCCACCAGGTCGACCGCTGCGACCAGGTAGAGGCGCTCGGGCCCGACGAATTCGAGATGCAGGTAGGTGACCCGGTCGATGTCTGGCGATGCGAGGAGGGCGCGCCCTGCGGCATCCCGCAGCCCGGGCGACGAGTTGGCGCCGATGAGATACCGCCGGTTCTGATCGATCAGGATGAGCGCGACCACCCCAAGCAGCACCCCGATGAGGATCGACCCGATCGCATCGAACACGGCATTGCCCGTCACCTGGTGAACGAAGATGCTCGTCGCGGCGATCACCAGTCCGATCAGGGCAGCGAAATCCTCGAGGAACACAGCCCGCAGCGTCGCGTTCGAGCTCGTGAGTACGAATCGCACCGTCGACTGGTCGCGCTTCGAGGCACTTCGCCGCGACTGTCTGACGGCCTGAGCGAACGAGATCCCCTCGAGGATGAACGACACCCCGAGCACGAGATAGGCGATCGCCGGGCTCTCGACGGGCTCAGGATTCGTCAGCTCCTGGATGCCGTGCGTCACCGACACGACGGCCCCAGCGGTGAAGATCCCCACAGCAGCGAACAGTGACCACACCCAGGCTTCCCGCCCATAACCGCGCGGATGCTCCTCGTCCTTCTCGCGCGACGACCTCCTGTCGGCGATCAACAGGAAGATCTCGTTGCCGGCATCCGCCCACGAATGTGCGGCTTCGGCCACCATCGATGCCGACCCGGTGAGGAAGGCGGCCACCGTCTTGGCGACAGCGACGAGCACGTTGGCGCAGAATGCGATGATCACGGTCACGTTGGTACTCCCCCGATGGCTGACGCCAGCCTACGCTCGGCTCTACGCACGCTCCGTCGCGGTCGCCACCGCACCGCACCGCACCGCGGAGCCTACATACTCCCCCAATGCGGATCTGTCAGGATGCCGTCGCGAACATCCGCCCAGACAACGCGCGCTCGTACTTCAACGTGCCACAGCACGAGCCGGTGCCTGCGGGCGTTCGGGAGGGGCAACGCTCGTTTGGGGCATAACTCCCCATCGCGCAGCCGTCACCCCGGCCGATAGCGTGTCGGTGTCCGCCCGAAACGATCGAGAAGGAACTGCCCCCGTGACACAGCCCGCGTCCTACCCGACCGTCGACTCCGCACCAACCTCAACGGATGCCCCGATCCGCCGCGCCTCCCCGAAAGTTGCGGTTTCGCGGTTCTTCGGCCGGTACGCCACCTTCGCCGGCCGGTCGAGCCGCAGCGAATACTGGTGGATTGCGCTCCTCAACGTCATCGTGTTCTTCGGCGGAAGCCTCCTCGCGCTGGTCATCCAGTCGGCGGTGGTTGGTCAGACGGCGACCGGAACCGGGGAAACCGAGTTCGCCCCGGCAGCCGTCGTGGTGATGGTGGTCATGGTGCTCTATTTCCTCGCGGTCTTCATTCCGGGGATCGCCCTCACGGTGCGACGCCTGCACGACATCGACTTCTCGGGCGGATGGATTCTGCTCGCACTCTTTCCGACATTCGGTGCAATCGTCCTTCTTGTGTTCACGCTGCTGCCGAGCAATCCCGAGGGCGCGCGCTTCGACCGCTGACGCTCCGGTGGACAGTCGATGCTGCACTTCTTTTTCGATGCTGCAGTTGCAACTGCAGCATCGAAAAGAAAGTGCAGCACGGCCGGGCTTGGTGCGCCCAAAAGTGCAGCATCGGCATGAAACTGCAGCACACGAGGCGGATGCCACCCGACGACAGGATGCCAGGGCTCCGGTCGCACAATGGTCGCCACACGCGCGGGCTGGGAGCCACTAGCGCGAGCCGAAGTGTGAGGCGTAGTCGCAGAGCGCCGGACGCGGCGCGAGTGCGGATGGGACAGCCTCGGCTTGGTCGCTGGCGCTCTGCCTGGGAGGCGCGGCGTCAACGCGCGGCCGTAGCCGTTGCGCCACACGCCACCGCCCTCCCCCGGGCACATCGGGAGAGGGCGGTGGCGCTCGGGAGGCCACCCCGAGGTGGTGGCGGTCTCCCTCCGCGGCTAGCGTTCCCCCCGCGAACGATGCCACGAGCTGGCCCGCGCCCGGCGGAACAGCAGCAGACTCACGCCGGCCAACAGCACTGCCAGCGCCCCGAGCCCCAGGGCACCCGCCGGACCGGCCGACGCACCCGTGTCAGCAAGGCCGTCGCCCCCGGAGCCGGAACCGGAACCACCCGCATCCGGGCCCGAACCGATCGGCGACGAGCCCCCGCCCGCCGGATCACCGGGACCGGATCCCCCGCCGGTCCCGTCACCAGGCTCACCGTCACCACCGCCATCCCCAGGCCCGCCATCCCCAGGCGGATCGGTCGGGTCGTTCGGATCGGTCGGAACCTCAGCAGCCGGGATCACGGTGAAGAGCCTGACCGTCGAGAAGTCGACGGCGCCGTACGGGTCGGCCGTGTGCACGTACCAGCCGTGCTCACCGAGCTCCTCGAGCGGCCAGGTCGCGGTCAGCACGGAGCCGCTCGGCACATCCGCGAACCCGGCGATCTCGTTCGCCGTCAGGATTTCGGCGCTGAAGGCATCCGTCGCCAAAGTTTTCGTCGCCGGCGTGATTCCGAGGGCATCGTAGGAGACAGCGAACTCCTGGAACATGTACGGGTCTTCGACGGGCCCGAGCAGGCTCGCCTCCTCTGAGTTGTACACATCGAGCGACGGCGAATAGGTGCGCACGAGCATCTGGCCGGTCTCGTTGTCGAAGTGCAGCAGGCGCAGGAACCCCTGCCCACCCTCCGGGAGCCCCTGGTAATCGAACAGCATCGAGTGAACGGTGCGGTCGGGAATGCCGTCGCCGTTGTCGTCGAAGGAATCGAGCCGGGTGAACGCGTCGTGGTAGTGACCGGAGAACACCATCTTCACGTTCGGGTTGGTCGCGACGACCTCGTCCATGATGCGCTGCGGCATCGCGCCGAGGCCACCGGTGGTGAGCATGAACTCATGTTGGTTGAGGATCGCGATGCGCTCGGGGTGAGCCGCGAGCACCTCGTTCATCCAGTCGATCTCGGCATCGCCAGGACCCCAGCCCATGTAGACCATGAGAAAGTCGATTCCGCCAGCGGTTATCAGGTCGTAATGCCCGCGGTTGTCCTGGTAGCTCTCGCCGTACCAGGGGTTCGCCGCATACCGGTCTTCACCGAAGTACTCGCTGTAGTTGGTGTAGTCCACCTCCTTGTGCCCGACGTCGTGGTTGCCGGCGAGAACGCCGTACGGCAACCCGGCGTCATCGAACCGCTGATACTGCGGGTCGGCGTTCTTCCACTGGTAGGGCGCAAGGTGGTTGTCGACGATGTCACCGGTGTGGATGACGTACTGCAGGTTGAGCTCTTCACGACGATCGAGCAGGTAATCGTGAATCGCCACCTGGTGGTCGTAGTACTCCGCGTTGTAGTACTGGGTGTCGGACTCCCAGGCGATCGTGAAGTCGTAGTCCGATCGCGGCACGTCTCCCGCGTTGTGCGGAGCGACCGCGTCGTCCCGTGACGTTTGGTCAGCGGCAGCGAAGCCCTCGGAGTGCTGCACCAGGATGCTCACGGTTCCGTCGACCGCGTGGGTGTCAGCGTCGACGACACCGGAGAGGGTGAACGCTTCGTCATCTGTGGTCGTTCGGTGACGGGTGACCTCGGTCCAGGATGCTCCGTCGGCGGTGAGTGCGTAGAGGATCACCTGCGCGTTCGCGTTCGCTGCCCCTGCCCACGAGACCCGCACGAGAGCGCCGGCACCGGCATCCGTCGGCACGTCCACGTCGAACAGCTGGTACGGGAACTCGTCGTCCGAGCTGATCTCGGTGGCGATGCCGTCCACGGTTTCGAGTGCGGCAACATCGGTGGCTTTCAGAGAGACGGGCTGCTCCCGGTCGGTGGACGCGGCGTCCTGCGTCGTCCCTGACCGGGTCGACACGTCGCCGTCTTCGAGATCGAGCCGGTACCCCTCGCGGAACGACACATCGAGGATGTCGCCCGTCGGGTCCTCGACCTGCGCCGAGAGACTCACGTTCCCGGCTTCGACCTCGCTGCCTTCGGTCGGGCTGATCGCCCCGCCGCTGGGCTGCTCCTCGAAGGTGGTGAACGTTGCCTCGAAGCGGGTGACGTTGCCGACCTTGTCTGTGGATTCGATCACGACGGCGTGATCGCCCGCGTTGAGGATCAACGACGAGGTCGTATACGGCAGAGTGATCGGCATCCCGTCGAGGGTGGCCGTGTACGAGCCGACGCCCGCACCACCATCGGTGATCTCGGCTTCAATGCGGATCTCGCCCTGGTACGGCGTGCCATCGACGATCGAGGAGGTGACCTCTGGCGCCGTGTTGTCGACGATCACGGTGCGGCTGAGGCTGTCGATGCCATCCGTCGCCGATACGGTGTGCTCGCCGTCGGTCTCTGCGGTGGTGTCCCAGACGGTCGACTCGCCGGTGAAGGCGTCCGTCGGCAGCGTGAATCGGGCGTCGAAGAAGTCGAGCCTGCCCGCGCTGTCTCCCATGTTGAGGGTGAGGGTGGGGTCGTCGTATCCGGCAGGGGTGAGCGTGCGACCGTCAGGAAGCACGAGCCTGAGGCCCTTCACCTGGAAGTCGTCGTTGTTCTCGTCGAGGTTGATCTCCGGTGCCGCTTTGGTGCCGGCCCAGATGCTGACGACGAGGTCGTCGCCGTCGACCACGTAGTCGAGCGGGACCGGGGTGACGATCGTCTCGAATCCGGTCGGCAGCCCGTCGTCGAAGATCGTCAGCACGTCCTCACCGATGCGCACGCCGTTCTGGAAGAACGTGTTCACCCCGCCTGCTTCGAAGACGAAGGTCGGTGCGCTCTCGAGGTTCGGCGTCGTCTCGACCGGAGTGCCGTCGATGCTCAGCTCGAGTTCACTCGGAAAGTCGTCGCCGGCAGCGATCACGGTGGACTCGCCACCGATGTACTGCCCGTCGGTCACGTTGAGCCGGATCGGGTCGGTGTTCGCCCCCGCGATCGGCACACGCCGGGTCTCGGTCGTCGTGGTGTTCGGGCCGTCACGTGCGGTGACCGTGTACTCGTACCACTTCTTGCCGATAAGGTCGGCGGCGTTCACGACGGAACGGTACCGACCGTCGGCATCGACGACGAGGTTGATCAAACGGATGCCGTCATCCACGTTGTTCGCGACGTCCAGTTGAAGCGTGCGCACCTGCACGTCGTCGCTCGCGTCGAGTTCGATCGTGAAGTTCACGGTGGGGTCGATGGTGGCTGCGGTGAGGTCGGCGACGACAGGACCGGTGGTGTCGACCGGGTCGATCATCAGTCCGGCGGGGACCTGGTCTTCCTGGATCGCGCCGGGCGTCGCCGCGGTGAGTCCGAGCATCCGCTGCAGTCCGAGATCGTCGTCTGAGACGGCGTACCTCACGCCCTGGTCGGCCTGGGCATCGTCGGTCGCGCCCATGTTGTAGTAGGCGCGGTTGACGCTGAACCCGGTGTTGGTGACGATTTCGATGCCGCGCGCCGAGCCGTTCGCCAGGCCGCCGGAGTAGATTTCGACGAGGTCGGTGCCCAGCTCGAGGTCCGTGCCGAACTGGGTGTTGAAGGCGTCAGCGCCGAGGGCGTCGTTGGGGCCGTTCTTGATCCAGAAGACGAGGGTCTTGCCCGGGTCGATGACGACGTCGGCGGGCTGGGCCGGCCAGAGCACTTCGTTGCTGTTCGACGCGAGGTCGATCGGGTACAGGTAGTTGATCGCGTAGTCGCTGAAGTCGACCGGCTCGCTCGTGGCGTTGTAGACCTCGACGAACTCGAAACCGTCAGAAGCGCCGACGTTGGTCGAATCGGGCAGCAGCTCGGTGACCTGGAGACGAGCGGTGCTGAGGGCCGGGTCCGGCTGCGGGTCCCAGCCGGGGGTCGGCTCGGGCTCGGGAGCGGTGAGCGCTGCGCCTGTCACGATGCCTGGGCTGGCCGCCGCCGACTCGAGCAACGGCAGGCTCTTCTCGGCGATGTCGCCTGGGATCCGGAAGTGGGCGGTTGTGGTGGTCGAGACGGAACCGGCCGGGTAGTGCGACCAGCTGACCGGCTCGGCACCGGCATCCGTCGTCTGGATCACGCGGATGCCGCGGGCTCCGCCGTTCGCCATGCCGTTCTGCCCGGTGATCCGAACGACCTCGGTGTCTGCCGGAACGCTCCACTGGGCTCGGAAATCTGCTTCGGTGAACGCGGACGAGTCGACGTTGCCGCTCGTGTAGCTCAGCCAGTAGACCGCGGTCTCGTCAGCGCCGAGCACGAGGTTCTCCTCGGCGGTGAGTGGAACATCCGAGGTCGTGTCATCGGAACTGACCGGGCCGTAGGCGAAGGAGTAGCCATCGGCGGCGAGGTCGATGGCGCGGCCGGTCGTGTTGTGCACCTCGAAGAACTCGAAGTTGTCGAAGCCGGTGTGGTCAGGCGCGATCTCGGTGACGAGAACCGGCCAGTTCGTGGCAGGCCCGGGTTCGGGAACCGGCTCAGGTTCGGGCGTCGGCCGAACGAGTGCTGCCGGGTCGACGATCCCGGGGCTCTTCGCAGCGTTGGGAGCGAGCACGTCGAGGCCGAGGTCGGCGGCGTCTTCAGGCAGACGAAAGTGCACGGCCTGGTCTTCACCCATCGATCCGGCCGGGTAGTGCGACCAGGAGACGATACCGTCGGCGTCGAGGATGCGCAGGCCGCGGTCACCGCCGTTTGCCATGCCGTTCTGGCCGGTGACGCGGAGAACGCGCGTTGCGGCATCCGCTCCGACAGCGGTGCGGAAGCCCTCTTCGGTGAACGCCGTGGAGTCGACGGCACCGGTCGTGTAGCTCAGCCAGAAGACCACGGTCTCGCCTGCCGCGATGCTCACGTCGCCTGCAACGGTGAGTGGCACGTCGCGCCCACGGTCGTCTGAGTCGGCGTACGAGTAGGCGAAGGTGATGCCTGCTGCCGCGAGGTCGATGGCATCCGTCGTCGTGTTGTGCACCTCGAAGTACTCGAAGTTGTCGTTACCCGGATTGTTGGCGACGATCTCGGTGATCACGAGCGGCGGGATGCCTGCTGGAGCGGCGGATGCAGGGATGGCAGCAAGCAGGCCCATACCCAGCGCACACACAGTGGCTGTGGCAAGAGCTCCGCTGAACCGCCGAAGACGTGGCGTAGACACAGAAAAACCTTCGGTTCGATGGGGAGTTCTCCGAACCTACGGATGCCGGGGGACGCGGAGGTGAACGCCGGGTGTCCGGGGAGTGGTGCCGCTCGGCTCGGCCGCGCCCGCTCGGTCCCGTCGCCGCCGCGGTGCTCATGCTGCACTTGTGTGTCGATGCTGCAGTTGCAACTGCAGCGTCGACACGAAAGTGCAGCACGGATGCCGCGCGCGGTCCTGAAAGTGCCGCATCGACACGAAACTGCAGCACGGGCACGGCGCGAGCGAACCGCCCCCGGAGCAACACACAGCCGATGCCGCGTAAACTCGCGGAGTGACCCTCCACATCGCCCTGATCAGCCTGCACACGTCGCCAGACGACGACCCGGGCAGCGGTGACGTCGGCGGAATGAATGTCGCGGTCCGTTCAACAGCCATCGCGCTCGCCGCCCAGGGCCACACCGTCGAGATCCTCACCCGCCGCACCGACCCTGCAGGGTCCGCGGCACACGAGCTCGCACCGCGCGTGATTATCCGCCACCTCGACGCGGGCCCAGCCGAACGCCGCGTCAAAGGCGACCACGAGGGCTTCATCCCTGACTTTCGTCGCGCCCTCGAACCGCTCGGCCCCTACGACGTCATCCACTCACACCACTGGTTCTCCGGAGAAGCCGCGCTCGAGTACGCCCGCAGCCGCGGCATCCCGCACGTGCAGAGTTTCCATAGCATCGCCGCGGACCCGTCGACCCCGCTCTCCGAGGGTGAACGCCCCGAATCCCCCGGACGGATGCTCGGTGAAGCGCACCTCGCCCAGGCATCCGACGCGGTCATCACGGTCAGTTCCGCCGAACGCGACACCGTCGTCGAGCGTCTCGGCGCCTCCCCCGCGCACGTGGTCGTGGTGACCCCAGGCGTCGACGCCGACCTCTTCATCCCCGCAACCACGCCGGCCGCCCGGCCCGGCTACATCGTCGCGGCCGCCCGCCTCGAACCGCTCAAGGGACTCGACCTCGCCATCGAGGCGATCGCGGCGCTGCCGGACAGCATCCGCCCTGAGCTCGTCCTCGCCGGCGGACCGACCACCGGCCACGATTCCTACCCGGCCGACCTGCGCGCGCACGCCGATGCGCACGGCCTGGCCGACGGCATCCGCTTCGTGGGCCCGCAGTCACGGAACGACCTCGCCGCCCTGCTGCGCGGCGCCAGGATGCTGCTCGTCCCGTCACACTCCGAAACCTACGGACTCGTCGCCCTCGAGGCCGCAGCAAGCGGCATCCCGGTCGTCGCGACAGCATCGGGCGGACTGCTCGAGGCGGTCGACGACGGGGTCACCGGGCTGCTTCTCGACTCGCGTGAACCCGCCGTGTGGACGGATGCCATCAGCAGGCTCCTCACCGACGACGCCCTCGCCGCGCGCATCGGCACCGCAGCGCGCGTCCGTGCCGAACGCTTCACCTGGGACCGCACCGCTGCGGCCACCGCCGACGTCTACACCCGACTCCTGAACCACCGAACGGACCTCGCTTCGTGACCGATCTTCTCCCCACGCCCGGCATTCTCGACGGCGTCAGCTCCGTGCTGTTCGCCCACGCGCACCCCGACGACGAAACACTCGCCTCCGGCGGGCTCATCGCCGAACTCGTCGCGCGCGGCGTGCGGGTGACGTTGCTGACGGCATCCCGCGGCGAACGTGGCGAGATCGTCTCCGGTGCACTCCCTGCCGACACCGACGCGGATGCCCTCACCCGCGCCCGCGAGAACGAGCTGGCCGGCGCAGTGGCCGCGTTGGGCATCAGCGCGCAGTACTGGCTCGGTGAACAGCCGGCCCGGGCGGCCGGGCTGCCGTTACGGCGCTACCGGGACTCCGGAATGGAGTGGATCCGCCCAGGGTTGGCCGGCCCGGCCGGCGATGCGGATGCCGATGCCCTCTCGGTCGTGCCACTCGACCAGGTCGTGGACGACGTCGCCGCGCTGCTCGCGTTCGAACAGCCCTCGCTCGTGATCAGCTACGACTCCGACGGTGGATACGGCCACCCCGACCACGTGCGCATCGGTGAGGCCGCTCTGGCGGCATCCGTCACGGCGGGGATTCCGTATGCCGAACTGCTCGAGACGCAGTCGGATGCCGCCGAATGGTTCGCCCTGTCCGGGCACCACGACCGTGTGACCGCCGCGCTCCGCTGCCACGCGAGCCAGCTCACCGTTGTGGGCGACGACATCGTGCACTCGGGTGGGCAGCGGCATCCGATCGGAACCGACGTCGGGCTGCGCATCGTCGAACCCGCCGATGTGCCCGCACTCTCGCTGCGGGACCTGCGCGAGCTGCTCGACCAGCACTAAGCCGCGGCCCGGTCCCCGGGTTCGTGGGGGCTCGGGGCATCCATGCTGCACTTGTGTGTCGATGCTGCAGTTGCAACTGCAGCATCGACAAGGAAGTGCAGCACGGGAGTCGAGACGAGTCTGCCTACCCGACGAGCGGTCAGTCGTCGAAGACGTTCCAGCAGATCGGGCTTCGCGTGCGCTGATCCTCGAGAACGAGATCACGGATGCCGATTGGCAGCTGCTCCCGCTGCCGGTCGCGTTCACCGAGGCGCAACTCGTCCGCGTCCTCTGCCGAACCGGATGCCGCGACGGCGCGGATCGCATATGCGGCTGCGCCCAGATCGTGCGCGGCAACGTGTGCGACGGCAACAGCCTGCCCAGCCGACAGAGCGGCGAATCGTGCGGCGTCGCTGAGCTCCTTGCCTGCTGCGTTTGCCCCGAACGACATCTGGTGGGCGTCCTTCATCGGCACGTCACCGCGGATCCACGCCCGGGTCATGTCGATGGCGCGCCGGGGCCTGTCGTCATCGGGAGCTTCACGCTCGAACAGAGGCAGAACGTGCTCGGCGCAGGTGGCCGCCCACTCCGCGAGGAGGTGATGATCGGCATCCGTGAGCGTCCCACCACGACGGATGGTGATGAGACGAGGGTCACGCTCTGTCGGCAGGATCGGCATCCGACCAGTGTGCACGAGCAGCAGGGGCCCGACATGCACACCGCGCGCACTGCCCGAGCAATAAACTGGCAGCAGACGGGAAATCCATTGACCACACAGCTTCCACCTCGCAAAAGCGGCCGCGCGACCATCTCTGACGTCGCGGCTCTCGCCGGCGTCTCCCCCGGAGCCGTCTCCAAGGTGTTCAACGGAAACGGCCGCATCTCCGAGGCGACGAGTACCCGCATCCGTGAGGCTGCCCGCACCCTCAACTGGACCCCGAACCCGGCCGCCATCGCTCTCCGCACCGCTCGTGCGCAGGCGATCGGCCTCGTGCTCAACAGCTCCTCTGAGACACCGGATGTCGGGGCCGCAAGCGTCGGCCTCATCTCGGGCATCGAATCCGTCCTCGCCCCGCGCGAATACGGGCTGCTGCTCAACGTGTTCATGGTCGGTTCTCATGACGAAACCACGTTCTACCGCAACCTCGCCGAGCGGCAGCGCATGGACGGCGTCATCCTCACCAGCTCGCTGATCGACGACACCCGGTTCGATCTCATGCGAGAGGTCGGCCTCCCCGCCGTCCTCGTCGGAACACCGTGGAAGCCCGGCGTCGTCGAGTACATCGACGCAGACCCACCCAACGCCGGCATCCCCGAATCGGTGAAGCACCTCGTCGACCTCGGCCACCGCCGCATCGCCTACATCGGTGGGCCGTCCGCGTTCGTGCTTCCGAACATCCGCCGCAGCGCCGTCGAAGACACGCTCGCCGCGCTCGGCATCACCCCGCTTGCGGTGATCAGCACCGAGTATTCACCGGATGCGGCCGCCGTGGAAACCAGGAAGCTCCTCGATCTGGATGCTCCGCCGACTGCCATCATGTACGGCACGGATACGATGGCGATCGCCGGCATGCGCACGGCACAGAGTCGTGGACTCCGGGTACCCGAGGACCTCTCCGTCGTCGGCTACGAGGGCCTTCAGGTCGGCGAGTGGGTCGATCCGCAGCTGACCACGGTGCAACGTTTCGCGGTGCAGCGCGGCCGGGCGGCCGCCGCCAAGCTCATCCGACTGCTCGGTGAAGAAGTCACCGACGAGCCGCTCGAGAAGCCGGTGCTCGTCGTCCGAGCGTCGACCGGGCCTGCGCCCCGCGTCTAGCGCACACCCGCCCCCGCGGCACCATGCTGCACTTCCATGCCCGCGCTGCACTTCCAGCGGCTCCCGCGGCATCCATGCTGCACTTGTGTGTCGATGCTGCAGTTGCAACAGCAGCATCGACACGAAAGTGCAGCACAGGCCAGAACGTTCAGAACCCGAGCGCCGCCATCACCAGGAGACCCGCACCAGCCCGAGCTCGAACACGGTCGGCAGCACGACGACGACCCGGCCGGCGTCGTCGAGGCTCCAGTCGGCACGCCTCACCTCGTCACCGTCGAACACGTCGACCGTGATGTCACCGGCTCCGAGGCTCCGGCCGACCGCGGTCGACAACCGCGCAAGGTCGATCGACGCGGTCAGTCCGTCGAGCGGCCACACGTCGCGCTGCTGGCCCCGCATCGCCATCGGCCCGGTGAGATTTGCGAACGCGATCGCGTAGTCGCTCTCGCCTGCCCAGACGGCGGAGTCGATCAGCCCGGCACCAGTGATCTCCACGGCGGGCTCGTCGCCGAGGCCCTCACGCACGGCGTTGCCGAGCAGGATGAGGTGGTCCTCCAGCAGAACCTCTCCGTACAGTTCCGCAGCGTTGAAGCCGAGCACGCTGACGTGCCCGTCCCCGACAGCACCACCGAACACCGCGGGCGTCACGGCTTCCGACCGCGGATACACCTCTTCCATCGGCAGGTCGGGGTGATCAGGCACGAATCGCCAGTCCACGGTGAGGTGAGCTGGCGTCTCGAAGGTCGCCAGTCGTGTGCCTCCGATGATCCGTGTGGCCCCATCGAATCCTCGGTGCAGCCGGCCGTTTGCGGCGGGAACAATGTAATTGTTCCTCACGATCCCGTCGCGCCGCTCGACCAGTTCCGCCCCGAGCAGGTCGCCGACCAGCAGTCGTCCGTCCGGCGTCTGCGGGCCCGTGCCGATGACGACCAGTGAGCCTCCGTCCTGCACGAAACGACGCAGAGCGGATGCCGACTCCGCGGCGATCTCGCTGACCTCCGGCAGGATGACGAGGCGGGTCTCCGGCGCGAGCAACCGATGCTGGCTGCGGTCGTTCACGTACTCGAACGGCACCCGCAGTTCGACGAGAGCCTGATAGATGCCGATGCCCGCCCTGCGGACCCGGTCGGTGACGAGCGGACCGTCGACGTCCCAGACACAGACCTCCGCGGCCGGACGGCTCCCCTGCCAGAGCGAGGCCACGTCGCGGTGCAATCCGAACGCACGCTCCACCGCGGGGATCCAGCGCGAGTCGTGGATGCGTGCCGCGAATTTCGTGAACCAGGGGAAGGCCCCGTGCACGAATCCGTCGACGATCCAGCCGACCGTCTCAGCAGACGCGTTGACCGAGTCCTTCCAGCGGTAGCCGTGCGACTCGGGGCCGACAGACGTGATGAGTCCGACGGGCTTGTCGGGATAGATCGAGCGGGTGCGCTTGGCGTCGCGGCCCGCCGCCCACTGCGTCTCCCCCTCGTTGCGAGCCTGATGATCGACGAGGAAGAACGGCACGTGGTCGCGCGCGACCGCGTCGTCGAGTTCACCGGCGGCGAAAGACCCGAGATTGGGGATGAAGCGGACAGACGGTTTGACCGCACGCACCTGCTCATCCCAGTGGGCTACGAGTTCGCTCAGGCGTGACCGCCTCCAGCGGTGGTAGGTCGACCAGAGAGCGGAGCCGGGCGCGTCGGCCGATGTCGGCAACTCGAGTCCGCTGTTCGCGCGGAACAACCGCCGCGCCGTCTCGGTGTACGAGGGACCGTGGCCCTGCCACCGGTTGGCGAAGATGGCGTCCACGTCGTAGTCCGCGGCGATCTCACGGGCCACCTGGGTGGTGAACTCCCAGTTGTAATCACCGTAGGCATCGGTGACATACGTGCCAGGGAACGCCCAGTGCTCGAAGTGCTTCCCGTCTTCGGTACGCGCGATCCACTCGGGATGCGCGTCGACGACATCCTGATGCACGGCGTGCGGGTCGATTCGAGCCATCACCGACATCCCGCGAGACCGGGCGAGGTCGACGACCTCGCCGAGGAGATCGCGGCTGCCGAGATGCATGCTGCGGTAGTGCATCGGGATCTTCGTGGGATAGAACGCGATATAGCCTCCGGCGCTGATGCAGATCGCCGTCGATGACGTGCGCTCCAGAACATCCGCCCACTCGGCGAGGTCGAAGGTGAGCGGGTCGTCTTCGACGAAGGTGAGTTGAGTCCAGCGCTGTTCGCCGTCATACCAGCGGGCAGCCGGGGTGGGAAGGCTCGTCGCCGTCGTTGTGATGGTGGTCATTTGATTCCCGTCGTCGCGATGCCCTTGATGATGTGTTTCTGGGCGAAGAGGAAGAACAGCAGGATCGGCACCAGCGAGACGAGCGACATGGCGAACATGATGCCGATCCCGCTCTGTGTCTCTGTGTCGACGAGCGATTTGAGGGCGACAGGCACCGTGTAGAGCTTCGTCTTCGTGAGATAGAGCAGCGGCCCGAAGTAGTCGTTCCACGTCCAGATGAAGGTGAAGATCGTCGTGGTGATCAGCGCCGGTTGCATGAGCGGCAGGATGACCGACCAGAAGATCCGGAACGGCCCGGCACCGTCGAGCATCGCCGCGTGGTCGAGTTCCCTCGGGATCGAGCGGATGAACTGCACCATCAGGAAGATGAAGACGGCGTCCGTCGCGAGGAACTTCGGAACGAGCAGAGGCGCATAGGTATTGATCCAGCCGATCTCGGCGAAAAGGATGTACTGCGGAATGATCAGCACGTGGAACGGCAGCATCATCGTCAGCAGTGCGAGGCCGAAGTAGAGCTTGTTGCCGCGGAAGTTCAGCCGAGCCAGCGCATACGCGGTGAGGGCGCAGGAGAACAGGTTGCCGAGGATCGAGCCGACAGCGACGATGCCCGAGTTGACCAGAAAGGTGGTGAACGGGGTACCGAGGGCATCCCAGCCGCCGGTGTAGTTCTCCGTCGTCACTTCGCTCGGGAACAGTCCGGTCTGCGACAGGATGAGATTGCTCGGTTTGAACGAACTCACCACCATCCAGAGCAGCGGATAGAGCATCAGCAGCGCGAAGATCGTCAGAAAGATGTGCCGGAGCAGCCGTTTCCCCCGCCCGTTCGAACGCCGCGGTGGCTTCTTCTCGTCGAGGTCGGGGTTGAGCGAATCGAGGGTGGGATGTGCGATGACCATTATTCGTCTCCGTAGTAGACCCAGCGCCGCGAGGCGATGAAGTTGGCGCCCGTCGCGACGGCGATGACGATGAGGAGCACCCAGGCCATGGCTGCGGCGTAGCCCATGTCGAAGCTGCGGAAACCCTCCTGGTAGATGTACAGCGTGTAGAAGAGGGTGGAGTCCAGAGGCCCGCCGGTCCCTCCGCTCACGACGTGCGCCTGCGTGAAGGCCTGGAACGCGCTGATCATCTGGAGGATCAGGTTGAGGAAGATGATCGGGGTAAGCAGCGGAATGGTGATCGACATGAACCGTCTCACTCGCCCGGCACCATCGACCTCAGCAGCCTCGAGTAGTTCCTCGGGGATCTGACGCAAACCGGCGAGGAAGATGACCATCGGCGAACCGAACGTCCACACGTTGAGCACGATGAGTGTCCACGGCGCGGTGTCCGGGTTCTGCAGCCAACTGTCCGCCTCGATCCCGAAAAAGGCGAGCGCGGTGTTGATCAGCCCGGCGTCACCGAAGATCTGACGCCAGAGGATCGCGATCGCGACGCTCCCACCGAGCAGCGACGGCAGGTAGAACGCACTGCGGTACAGCGACAGCCCCCGAAGCCCCTTGTCGAGCAGGATCGCCAGGAACAGCGCGAACCCGAGCTGGAGCGGAACCGAAACGACGACGTAGAGCAGAGTGACGCGCACCGCAGCCCAGAAACGTTCGTCCTCCGCCATCCGGGTGAAGTTGTCGAAGCCGATGAACTCGGGCGTCGTGAGCAGGTCGTAGTCGGTGAACGCCAGCACGGCGGATGCCACGAGCGGTCCGGCCGTGACCAGGATCATCCCGAGCATCCACGGCAGGAGGAAGATGTGGGCGATCCACCCCTGTCGCTCGTGGGAGGCGCCGCGTCTGCGCTTCTTCGCTGGCGTCGGTGCCGGGGTGGATTCCGGGGGCGATTCCGGGGGCTCGATGGTGCCCCTGTCTGAGAGAGCAGTCATTACGCTTTCTCGATCTCCGAGGTGACGGCCGAGACGAAGTTCTTCGAGGCATCCTTCACCGAACGATCGCCGAGGGTCACGCCCTCGAGTTCACGCACGAGGATGTCACGCCAGGTGCCGGATCCGGCCGGAGCCTCCGACCGTGCGCGCTGCTCGCGCGTGGCGACGTCGCGCGTGCTCGCGATGACCTTCTGCTCGTCGGCAGACGCCGATGACTCGTACGAGTCGAGGAGCTTCGCGCTGGGCGGAGCGCCCGCTGAGAGGCCGACGAGCTTGAGCAGGTCGAGCGAGTTGAGGTTGAAGTTCATCAGCTCGGCTGCCGCGGCCACCCGGTCGTCTTCGGTGCCCTGGTACATCGCGAACCGGCTGTAGTAGGTGAAGTGGTAGCCGGCCTCTGCGTCGGCGAATGCCGGCAGGTCACGCTGGTCGAATTCGTAGTCCGGGAAGACCGGGGCTTCGTCGACGATGTGGTTGGAATTGGCGAAGCTCATGAGGATCTTGCCGCCGGTGTCGCCCCAGCCCGGCTGGATGCCGTCCTGCTCGCTGATGCTTGTGGTCGCGCCCGCCTTGCGCAGCGTCTCCCACCAGTTGATCCACTCGGCGACGCTCTCCGTGCTCGCGCCGAGTTTGCCGTCCTTCGTCCACAGGTCTTCACCGCGCTGGCGCAGGTACGACTCGAACGGCATGTCGTGGTACGCACCGTACGTGGTGCCCTTGTGGCCGCCGGAGTTGTTCTTCGCGTAGTCGATGAGAAGTTCGGAGAGGCCTTCCCAGGTCAGCTTCTCGGGGATGGTGACGCCATCCTGGTCGAGGAACGTTTTGTTGTACCGCAGGATCGGGCTGAACATCGACTTCGGCAGGGTGTTGAGTTCACCGTCGAGCTGGAAGAGCTTGATCTCGGCGTCGGTGAAGGCGCTGAGGTCGAGCGCATCGATGTCGTCGAGCGGCCGGTAGATTCCGGCATCCCGGTAGGTGAGCACCTGGGGTGAGGGAATCCAGAAGACCTCGGGCACGTCGCGGGCGGCCATCTGCGTGGTCATCCGCTCCTGGTAAGCGTCGTAGTCGCCGAACTCGGGCTCGACCGTGATCTCGGGGAAGGACTTGCTGAAACTGTCGAGTGAGGCGATATAGGCCTTCTGCCGGTCGACGCCGCCCCACCAGGCGAACCGGATGGTTCCTGCGGCCGCACCGCCGCCTCCTCCGGCGCTACCCGAGGTTCCCGGTGCGCATCCGGTGAGTGCCAGGGCGCCGATCGAGAGCGCTCCGAGGCCGGTGAATGTCAGAAAGGTTCTGCGGTTGACGTCCTGCATGGTGTCCTTCTTTCGATACGGCTTTGTATGAATGATGTGAGGGTGAAGCGGATGTCGGCGTCAGACCAGGGCGGTGACGTCGACACGGTTGAGGAGCGGGCGGGAGGAGAGGCGTCGTCGCAGGTTGGCGCGAAAGATCTCCGCTCCCCTGGCGGCGGTCGCCGGCGTCGTCGCACCGTTGTGCGGTGTCACGAGAACGTTGGGGAGGGTCCAGAACGGCGAATCTTCTGGCAGCGGCTCGACCGTGTGCGCGTCGAGTCCTGCCGCGGCGAGCGGCCCGGATTTCAATGCTGCCAGCAGATCGGTGTCGCGGACGATTCCGCCCCGCGACACCACGACGAGAGAAGCGCCCGGTCGAAGTGCGGAAAGCACGGAAGCATCGATGGCGCCGTGTGTCTCCGGCGTGCTGGCAGCAGTGACGACGAGCACGTCGCACAGTGCAGCGAATTCATGGATGCCCTCCGGCCCGAACATCTCGTCGACGAGCTCGGTGTCACGGCTCGGGTCCCTGCGCAGGGCGACGACCCGCATGCCGAATGCTCGGGCCCGCGTCGCCAATTCGCGCCCGACGTTGCCGAATCCGTAGATACCCATCGTCAGGCCGTGCAATTCTGCGTGTGTGAACCGGTCCCAGCGGCCGGCGCGCTGCGCCGCGAGCCAGCGCGGGGCATCCCGGTTGAGCATCAGGGTCAGCATGAGCGCGTGCTCAGCGAGCGGGATCGCACCGTTACCTGCTGAGGAGGTCACGGTGATGCCGCTCTGCCGCAGCTGGGGGCCGACATCACCCTCGACTCCTGCCGCCCACGAGTGCACCCAGTCGAGCGCGGGCAGCGACGCGAGTTCGTCGTCGTGCACCCGGCCCGCGGCTACCGTGATCTCGCCGGCTGCCGACGCCGCGTCCGTCACGATCTCGAGAGACGGATGCTCCTCGCGGAGCGCGGCAACGAGGCGCTCTCCTTCACCGCCGCGCACGAGCACGATCTCGTGGTCAGGAGACATGGTCGGCCCCCTCGATCACGATGACCGCGAACCGGTCGAGCGGACCGAACTCGACGACGAGGTCCTCGCCGTCCCTGGTCGTCTGCGGCTCCGACTGGTCATTCGTCGGGCTGAGCAGGCGAGTAGCGGAACCAGCGACGCCGGCGACCCGCAGTCGTACGGCTCCGATCGGCACGACCGGGCCGAAGCCGTTGCGACGCTGGCCGGAATGGTTGAGCAGGTGGATGACGAGCCCGGCAGCCGATCGACCAAGGATGACCTCGACCTGTTCGGGCGCGTCGACGGTGACCGGGAGACTGCCGGCGGCGAGCTCGGCGACCAGGTCGATCGCAGCATCCCGCACCGAGGTCAGGGTGAGGCCGGTGTACGCGATCCCAGGCAGCCAGCCCAGCTGGACGACCCGGCCGGCCCCGGACTCGAGCACTCCGCAGGCGAAGTGGTCACCGGCGATGTGCCCATACGCTTTCTCGGGCGGCCCGTATGGAGCAGACGGGATGATCCGCTGCCGTCGCTCGACGCCGGCCTTCCAGTCGAGAATGTGCTGGCGGCCGTAGCGCGCGATCACCGTCGAGCCCTCGATGCTCTCGGCGGGCTGCAGTTGCAGGTACGACGACTTGAGCGAGTGGGCGTCACTCTCGGTCGCGGTCTGACGCGACGCGGGCACCCAGTTCGCGGTGGTCCCGTCCGGTCGGATGCCGGTCGCTCCTGTGGCGAGGACCCGGCCGCCGTCCGCGATGAACGCAGCGAAGGCGGCATCCTGATCATCACTGAGGGCGGCGAGGTCGGGAGCGAGGAGAACGCGGAATCGTGTGAGTGGGATGCGGCTGAGCGACTCGGCTGGCACGACATCGAACGGGATGTGCCGTTCGATCAGACCAAGGAACAGCCCGCGAAACTCGGCGACCGATTCCGCATGCCGCGCGGGTGGGGAGCTCAGCGGGTCAGGGCGCACGAGGCCGACCGTCGCAGCGGGGGCCAGCCCGTCATAGACCGCCCGATGGTCGCGGTGAAAACGGGTGACCGTGGCCGCGGCCGGCAGGCAGTCGTAGTCGATGCGTCCGGGTGCTCCCATGATGTACGTCGACGGGTTGGCCCCGCGCGCGATGGCCTGGGTCAGGTATTCGGCGAACATCTCGGGCTGCTCGCCGGCCATCCGGTATGGCATGTCGAAGAAGGTGACGGCGTTGACGAGCACGGCCTTCTCGGGCTGCGAGATCCGGAAGCCGCTCACCGAGTCGGAGGTGGCGTGCGGCCAGAGCGTGCGCCCCAGCGCGTTGTTGGCCTCGTGGAAGAGGATGTCGGCGGAACGACCGAGAATGAGCCCGGCTTCCGGGTTGCGAGCATGGATGTGACGACGGATGCGATCGGTGAGCGCGTCGATCGTGCGACTGGCGAACCGCTTCCACTCGAGGTAGCTCTCGTCGGCGGCCCCGGTCGGAAGCTCGGTGATCCCGGTGAGAGCGGTGAATCCGCTGCGGCATGCGGCGCAATGGCAGACGCCGTGCACGGTTCCGCCGTAGTCGACCTCGTTGAAACCGAACCAGTTGAAGAAGAACCCGTCGACCGGGTAGCGGTCGAGGATCTCGTCGAGGATGTCGAGCGTGCGGTCCTGGTAGTAGCCGGCGCTCGGGCACACGCTGACGAGTCCTTCGTAGACCTGTCGCTCGCCTGACGCAGACACGAAGCACCATTCGGGGTGCTCGTCGGCGATGCGCGGGGAGATCTTCGAGAAGTCCATCCGGGCGAGCAGTCGGATGCCGCGTGCGTGCGCCGCCGTGATCGCGTCACCGACGAGGTCCCCGCTCGCACGCCCCGCGAGGGCGGGGTTGCGGGTCTGGAACGGTAGTGCGGTCGGGTAGTGAGACAGGATGCCGCCGACGTTGAGGAGCCAGACGCCGGCGCCGTGCTCCTCGACGGCGGTGAGAGCGGCATCCACATCGAGGTCGGCGTCGATCTCACGGAGGTTGGTCTGGAACATCTGGAACGGGTGGTTCCACCAACCGGTCCGCTCATCGGTTGCAGTCGCGTCGTCGGTGGGGATCGTCATCGTCATGCGCGGGCTCCCACGTTCGCCTCACGGGCGAGGGTCACGAGCGCCGAGTGGTCGAGCCCGCCGTCGCCGCGGGTCACCAGCGATTGGACGAACTGCGAGATGAGCGCGGTCACGGGGAGCGCGGTGCCGGTCTTGCGGGCGGCATCCCGAACGATACCGAGGTCTTTGTGGTGGAGTTCGATGCGGAACCCGGGGCGGAAGTTCTCGGCGAGGACGCCGTTCACCTTGCGGTCGATCACCGTGCTACCGCCGAGGCCCTTGGCGATCACCGAGAGCGCCGTGCCGACATCCGTTTTCTGGGCTTCGAGAAAGACGATGGCTTCGGCGAGCATCTGCAGGTGCCCGGCGACCATCAGCTGGTTGGCCGCTTTGACGACCTGGCCGGAGCCGGAATCGCCGACGTGAACAATGGTGCCTCCCATCGCGGAGAGAACATTTCGCCAACGGTCGAGGTCTGCGGCGTTCCCACCGACCATGATCGACAGGGTGCCTTCCTGGGCTCCGGCCTCTCCGCCCGAGACGGGGGCGTCCAGCACTGCATGCCCCTTTTCACGGAGGCGGTCGGCGACGAGTCGGGCAGACTCCGGGGTGATCGTGCTCATGTCGATGTAGCCGGCGCCCGGCTCGATGCTGGCGAGGACGCCGTCGTCGCCGAGGACGACCGCTTCGACGTCGGGAGAGTCGGGGAGCATCGTGAGAACGAGTTCCGCCCCGGCGACGGCTGCTGCCACGGAGTCAACGGCGGTGATTCCGAGGTCGGCGAGGCCTGCCCGGGCGGATTCGGATCGCGCATAACCCCGGACGTCGTGGCCGGCGTTCACGAGGTTGGCGGCCATGGGCCGTCCCATCACACCGAGGCCGATGAATCCGATGACAGTCATGCGTTCAATCTCCTTTGATCCGAGCGAACCGATCCGGCGCGAAAGAACCCTCGCGAGGTATATCGATTTCCCTTAGTATTTCGATATACCAATTCGGAAGTCAAGACCCAATTTCTTCACCGTCGAGGAAGGCGCGCATTATGAAGTTCTCCGCAAATCTGTCGATCCTGTTCCCCGAGCTGGCGTTCACCGACCGAGCGGCCGCTGCCCATGCGGCCGGTTTCGACGCCGTGGAATGCTGGTGGCCGTTCACCGATCCGACCCCTGATCCGGCGCCGTCGAGCGCCAGGATCACGGCGTTCGTCGACACTCTCGACCGCGCAGGAGTGCGGCTGACTGGCCTGAATTTCTACGCGGGCGACATGCCGGCGGGCGACCGCGGCATCCTCTCGCACCCGGATGCCACCGATGCGTTCGACGCGAACCTCGTGGTGGTGCGTGAGATCGCGGAACGCACCGGATGCCGCCACTTCAACGCCCTGTACGGCCAGCGCCTGCCCGGCGTCGACCCGGACCTGCAGGATCTGACCGCGGTCAGAAACCTGACCAGGGCGGCGGAAAACCTTGCAGACATCGGCGGAGTGATTCTGCTCGAGCCGTTGAGTTCCGGAGAGAACGGCGACTATCCGCTCGCGACCCCCGACGACGCCTGCGCTGTGATCGACCGTGTGGGCTCGCCCGCGGTGCGGTTGCTGTTCGACGCGTATCACCTGACGAACAACGGGGTGGATGTGGTCGCCGCCGTGACCGAGCTCGCGCCGCGGATCGGGCACATCCAGATCGCTGACAGCCCGGGTCGCGGGCAGCCGGGCACCGGAACGATCGACTACGACGGGTTCTTCACTGCGGTGGAAGCGACCGGTTATGACGGTGTGGTCGGCTGTGAGTACAGGCCGCACGGGCCGACGGTCGAGAGCTTCGACTGGATGACCAAGCGAAGCTGAGGGCACGGGCGGCTCGCCCTCGTCGTGACGCAGTTGCGCGCCGATGCTGCAGCTTCAGCGGTCGGCACCGCCTCCATGCTGCACTTATGTGGCGATGCTGCAGTTGCAACAGCAGCATCGGCAAGAAAGTGCAGCATCGGCAATTGAATGCCACTCCAGCCAGCCCCGGAAACCCTCGCACGTGTCCCCCAAATGGCCGACACCCATGGCCCACATTCGGGGGTACTCTCAGGAACACTGTGCCGGGGCAACGAGGCCCCGGTCTGACTGTCACACTCCACAGAAGGAGCAATACATGATTCAGAGACGCAAACTGGGCACCATGTTGGGGGCAACCCTCGCGACCGGTGCACTGATCGCCGTCGGCTTCGCGGGCCCCGCATACGCGGGCAACGGCAACGGAAACGGGAACGGCAACAAGTCGGTCTCGCAGCAGTTGCGCAAGGCTGTCACCGCCACCGGAGTCAATCAACACCTCAAGGCTCTCCAGAAAGTCGCGGATGCCAATGGCGGCAACCGTGCAGCAGGAACGCCTGGCCACGTGGCATCCGCTGCGTACATGGAAGCGAAACTGAAGAAGGCGGGCTACACCACCTGGCGCCAGCCGTTCACCTACGACAAGTCGGTCGTCGACACCGCCGTCCTCGACCAGACCGCGCCCACCACCGTCAGCTATGAGTACGGAGTCGACTTCGTCGAGGCGACGAATGCCTCAGAGGGAGACATCTCCGGTGCGGTGCAGGCCGTCGACGTCAACCTCGTCGGCGACCGCGCCTCCACCAGCGCCTGTGAAGACACCGACTTCGACAACTTCACCGCCGGCAGCATCGCCCTCGTACAGCGGGGTACCTGCGACTTCCGCACGAAAGCCGAGAATGCCCTCGCCAACGGGGCCGTCGGCGTGATCATCTTCAACCAGGGCAACGCCAGCGAGTCCGAGGACCGCGAGGCCCTCTTCGGCGGCACCCTGGGTGACACGATCTTCTCGCTCCCCGTAGCGACGACGACCTTTGCGCTCGGTGAGACACTCGCCAACACGGCCGGCGCCGAAGTGCGCCTTGCCTTCGATGCGCACATCGAGACCGTGAACACCTTCAACCTCTTCGCAGACAGCCGGTTCGGTGACGTCAACAAGACGATCGTCGTCGGTGGACACCTCGACAGCGTCGCTGAAGGCCCCGGCATCAACGACAACGGCTCGGGAACCGCCTCGATGCTCGAGACGGCCATCCAGATGACCAAGACGAAGATCGTTCCGAAGAACAAGGTGCGTTTCGCATTCTGGAGCGGTGAAGAAGACGGCCTCCTCGGCTCGAACTACTACGTCGCCCAGCTGAGTGCCGCACAGATCGCGCAGCACGCCGCCAACCTCAACTTCGACATGGTCGGCTCGCCCAACGCGGTGCGTTTCGTCTATGACGGAAACGGGGACGCCTTCGGAACCGAAGGGCCGACCGGATCGGATGCCATCGAGACCACGTTCGAGGACTACTTCGCCTCGCAGGGACTCGAGACGGCACCGACCGCGTTCGACGGACGCAGTGACTATTTCGCGTTCATCGAGAACGGCATCCCGGCTGGTGGATTGTTCACCGGAGCTGAAGGTCGCAAGACCGTGGACGAGGCCGCCATCTTCGGCGGCACGGCCGGCGCCGCGTACGACCCGTGCTACCACGCGGCGTGCGACGACATCAACAACATCGACCAGAAGGTGCTCGGACAGATGGCTGACGCCATCGCTCACGCCACGGTCGTCTACGCCGAAGCCAAGACCCTCAAGGGTCACGGCAAGGGCAATGGAAAAAACCACAACAACAAGAGCTACGGCAAGAACCATGGCTCGGAGAAGTTCGGCTACAAGGGATACGACAAGGGACGCTGACGCTCCCGCATGAAAAGGCCTCGGGGTCTCTGCGCATCGCGCGGGGGCCCCGAGTGCTGTGTGCCTACAGCTCGATCAGCTGCAGATGTACCGGCACGGGGTCGCCCTCGCCGATCCCCTCAGCGGCACGAACGGCCTTCTTCACGGGGAGGATGTAGACGCCCTCGGTGCTGTCGGGGAACACCGACGTGTCCCAGGTCGAGCTGCCGACGGTGACGCGTACTTTGACCGAGCCGAAACCCCGCGGCATCCGTGGCAGTTCGCGGATGTCGTCACTCGCCTCCGCCGGCAGCGACACGAAGAACCACGCGGCATTGCCGCTCCAGGCCCAGAGTGGAGCAGTGAAGTCGAAGTCCATGCCTGATGGTAACCGGCGCTCGCTGCTGCAAATTCAGGAACGTGCCCCAAATTCAGGAGATTCACTCCGACACGCCGACTAGCGGCGTGCCCACAACGGCGTGTCGCCAGAACCTCCTGAATTTGGAGGGATGGCGGAGCAGCCGCCGATGCGAGCGGGTTACTCCACCTTCGGGAGAGGCCGGGGCAGCCGCTCCCCCAGCGGACCGCTCGGCTCGACTCCGTTGCGCACCGCCGCAAGCCGTTCGGTCAGCGCCTCGACGACTGCATCTCTCTTGCCGTGGGATTCCTCGTAAGCAAGCAGCGCCAAGATTCCATCGGCGCCGAGCGATTCGGAGAGGTGCGGGTGGCCCCCCGAATCCATGCTGGACGACTGCGCCGCACCGGACACCATTACGTCGTTCATGGTCCCCTCCACCCGATGCCATGACCGGCATCCCCTCATGATCCATTGAACGGGTTCACCCCGCCTGCAACAAGGGTATTGACAGCCGCCGACAGTGCTGTTCCGGCAACCGTCGTTCCGGCCGCAAGTGGGTCGCGGGCGCGAGCGCTGCAGTTCCATTCCGGTGCTGATGGTGCAACCGCAGTACTCGAATGCTCGAGCAGCACTCCGGCAGTGGCCCTACTCGACGAGCGCCTCGGCGCGGGTTGCGCGGTAGGCGGTCACGGCATCCCGGGCCTCTTGCAGGATGAGGTCGCCGTTGACGGCCGCCCCCGCACGCAGACCCTGCGCGGCCGAGGTGACGACCTGGCCCATCAGGTCGGTGACGTTGCCTGCCGCCCATACGCCGGGGACCGACGTCGCACCGAACTCATCCGCCTCGATGAAGCTGCCCATGCCCATCGGGTGCGTGGTGACCTCGGCGCCGAGCGACTCGAGCAGTTCGCTGCGCGCCGTGAAGATCGGGGCGACGACGAGCTCTTCGATCGGGTGGACCGATCCGTCCTCGAGGGTGACACTGCTCAGCGTTGTTCCGGATGCCTCCACAGACGCGACGCGTCCGCGCACGAGGTCGATGCCGAGGGCCGCAAGCTGGTCGAGCTCGTCGTCGGTCGGTTCAGGTGCCTGGTGCAGGAACACGGTCACACGGTCGCTGAGCTGCCGGAACATCATGGCCTGATGCATGGCGGCCGGTCCGGTCGCGAGGATGCCGATCGCGTGGTCGCGCACCTCCCAGCCGTGGCAGTAGGGGCAGTGCAGCACGTTTCGACCCCAGCGTTCGCGCAGGCCGGGGATGTTCGGGAGTTCGTCGACGAGTCCGGTCGTGACGATGAGGCGACGGCCGGCGATCACGTCGCCGTCGTCCGTGGTGACGGCGAAACCGGCGTCCGTCCGCTCGACTGAGATGGCGGTGCCGCGGATGATGGTGCCACCGTAACCTTCGACCTCGGCGCGACCGAGCTGCATCAGCTCGGCGGGCGGGGTTCCGTCACGGGTGAGGAAATTGTGGACACCGGATGCCGGAGCGTTGCGGGGCTCGCCCGCATCGATCACGACGGCGGAACGGCGCGAGCGGCCCAGCGCGGTCGCAGCGCTGAGCCCGGCGGCGCCGCCACCGACGATGACCGCATCGAAGAGAATGGGAGTGGTGTGGTTTGTCATATTCATAGGGTCGCCCCGGAGCATCCGTATTGACAAGCTTTGTTGCTGCAATGGCAAACTGGGGTCATGGAAACCACAGAAGAGATCCTCACCGCCGTCGGGCCGCGCCTGCGAGCGCTGCGGCTGCGGCGACAGGTCACCCTCGCCGACCTGTCGACAGCGACGGGCATCTCGGTGAGCACACTGTCGCGGCTCGAATCGGGGCAGCGCCGCCCGAACCTCGAGTTGCTGCTGCCGCTCGCCCGGGAGCACGGCGTTCCGCTCGACGAACTCGTCGGGGCGCCTGCGACCGGGGATCCACGCATCCACATCCGGCCGCTGAAGCGGTTCGGCATGACGGTGCTTCCGCTGAGTCGCGACAACGGCGGCCTGCAAGCGTTCAAGTTCGTCATCCCTGCGTCGTCGCCGCGCAACGAGCCCGCTCCGAAAACCCACGAGGGATACGAGTGGATCTACGTTCTCAAAGGTGAGCTGCGGCTCGTTCTCGGGGAGCACGACCTCGTCCTCGCAGCGGGCGAGGCTGCAGAATTCAGCACCCAGACGCCGCACTGGTTCGGTCGGGCAGGCGACAGTGTGGTCGAGTTCCTCAGCCTGTTCAGCAAGCAGGGCGAACGGATGCATGTGCGCGCGAAGCCGCAGAAGGCCGGGGACTGACGCGGCATCGGGCGTTGCGGTCGCTGCGAGCACCCACGCGAACTTCTCAGGCTGGCCAGGGGTAGAGCAGGACGACCGCGCCCGCGACCGAGAGAAAGGTTCGCAGGTGGTTCGCGCGCGTCCACGGCCGGTCGAACGCGTCCCACGCCGATGCCCGGTCGGATGCTGCACCGAGGCGGGTGTTCAGCGGAACGTTGACGGCAACGGTCGATATCCAGCTCAGCACCGAGAGCACGGCACCGACGGCGTGAAGGGGCGGCAGCCCGTTCTGGATATCAGGCACCGCAACGACGAGCACCCCGATCGAAGCCGCGGCGGCACCGAAGAACACGATCATGAATGGGGCGCGGACCGCCTGTACATTGATCGCGACCATGGCTGCTCCCGCTTCGGCGGAAGGTCGCCGACGTAGGGCGGGCATCACCACAGCTGAGAACGCGAAGTAGAAGCCACCGGCGACGGCCGTCAGCACGCCAGCGACCAACGGCACCCAGTCCGTCATACGGGAGCGGTCTCGGAGGAACGTTTCGGTGCGCGCGGGGTCATGGTTCGAGTGTGCCGCACGAAGCCACCGGAGCGCTACGACAGTCGACCAGGCTCCTTCGGGTTGTAGAGCCAGCCGAGCCAGCCATCGTTCGTTGGCATGATCTCATAGCCACCGCAGACGAGAACGATGTCAGGGCGCTCGGCGGCAGACCAGGTCGCGGTCAGCACAGGGGCGCCGATGCGCGGCTGCTCCACGCACTCGCCGCGCGGCGGGCTGCTCGATTCGATGCGGATCGTCGAGATCCGCTCATCCCTGGTTGCGATGCGACGGATGCCGGTGGCATCCGTCGGGATCCAACCGGGGATCTCGCCGCCGACCCAGTCTTCAGCCGCGGTGTCGTAGGTCGCGAAGTGGTCTTCGTGCGCGTTGCGCAGGTAGCTTTCGACGGAATCGACGGAGCATCCGCTGAGGGCGATGGATGCCGTCGCCGCAAGCACGAGGGCGGCCGTGAGCCTGGGAAGAAGTGCCATGTTCCCAGTTCAGCGCGTCGGCGGCGCCAGCGGATCAGCTCGGAGGATGACCGGGCCCCGACCAGAGGATGAGATCCCGGGGGGTCGCGGGCGCTTGGGTGCGGGTGGCGTCGGCGCTCACCCGTGCTGCACCTTTGTGTCGATGCTGCAGTTGCAACTACAGCATCGACAAGGAAGTGCAGCATCGACCGAGCGACACCACTGCCCTCACCACCGTTCCTCCACAACCCGGGTCGTTCGCCCCGATTACCCCGAGGTGGGGCGATTTCGGTCGCGGATCGTGCGCCACCGGCATCCTGAACTCTGTGGTTCAGACGATTCGACGACGCGAGCAACTCCTTCTCGGCACGACGGATGCCGTGCTGCGCTCGCACAGCCAGAAGGGCACCATCGTCCGGTTCGCCCGTGGCTCGTATCTGCCTGCAGCGGAATGGGTGGCGCTCGAGGCGATGGAGCGGCACCGGCTCCGGGCGCTCGAGGCTGTCGACCGTTCTCGCTCAGGTGTGGTCCTCTCGTACTTCGCGGCGTGCGCGATCTGAGGCATCCGCATCCTGGGCTCGTGGCCGACGTTGATCGATGTGGAGGTCGGGCGCTCGAACGGTGGTCGGTCGAGTGGGGCGCTCGCCCGGCATTCGCGCCCACTGGCGAGCCTCGAGATCGTCGAGCTCGACGGGCTGGCGCTGACGTCGCCGGCGCAGAGCGTCGTCGACGTCGCCCGAACGATGCGATTCCCGGATGCCGTGGCCGCGATGGATTCGGCCCTCTATGCCCGGCGAACAGGAGGCCCGCTCTGCACCCGCGACGAGATCGAGGCCGTTATCGAGCGAAGTGCAGGTCAACCTGGAGTTGCGCGTGCTCGCGCCGCCGCGGCATTCGCGACCTCGTTGTCGGACTCCGTCGAAGAGTCGCACAGTCGGGTTCAGATCCATCTGCTCGGCTTTCCGGCACCGGAACTGCAGGTGCGGATCCGGCTCCCGAACGGCACGACGGCACTCCCCGACTTCTACTGGCGTGAGTTCGACCACGCGGGCGAGTGCGACGGCAGGTCGAAGTACACGGACCCGGCGTTCCTGCGCGGGCGCACGGCCGCGGAGGCCGTCATCGACGAGAAGAACCGCGAGAACCAGCTTCGCCAGGTTGTCGGTCGCGTCTCACGGTGGGAACCGAAGCATCTGTATCCGCCGCGGCAGTTGTACGACATCCTCACGCAGGACGGACTGCCGTCTTCGAAGCGGCGCCCGTCGTAGCCAGGCGCGCTCTCGCCGAGTGGCCACTCCCCGCATCGAAGCTGCGGTCGCGTGCCCATGCTGCACCTTTGTGTCGCCGCTGCACCTTTGTGTCCATGCTGCACCTTTGTGTCGCCGCGGCTCACCCATGCTGCACCTTTGTGTCGATGCTGCAGTTGCAACTGCAGCATCGACAAAGAAGTGCAGCACGCGCGCCGGATGGCCCGACCAGCACGGCCGATCGGGCCATCCCAAACGGCGTCAGTTGCGCTGCATTGTGCGCGTGCGGCCGAACAGCACCGTCGCGGCTCCGAGCAACATCATCAGCGCAGCGAGCTGCAGCAGCAGTGCCGCGCTGGTTGTGCCGGTTTCAGCCAGCTGAGGATCGGTGGCTGATGCCGCCACCTGCCCGGCCATGGATACGTCCGTTGTGGATGCCGCCACCTGCGCGCCCGTGGAAGCGTCCGTTCCGGATGCGCTGACACCTTCACCGGGTCCGTCGCCAGGAACCATGGGAGTGGTGGGCTCGGTCGGGTCCGTGGGGACGACCGGAGTGGTCGGCGTGACCACTGTTCCCGCAGCATCGGTCGAAGTGTCACCGATGACGGCAACGCTGTTTCCACCGAGGTCGATCGGGAGGCTGACCACCGGAGCGGTCTGCGTCCCACCGAGCACACTCTCGTCACCCGAGGTGGACGAACCATCGGTGCCAGCAGGAACCACAGAACCACCGGTCGTCGAACCCGAAGCAGCCGAGTCACCGACCACCGAAACCGCATTGCCGCCGACGGCAACCGGAGCCGTCACAGCAGGAACAACCTGCGTCCCACCGAGCACACTCTCGTCACCCGAGGTGGACGAACCATCTGTCCGTGCAGGAACCTCAGCAGAAGAACCGCCAGTGCTCGAACCAGCACTGGAGGAATCACCCAGCACGCTGATGCTGTTGCCCCCAAGCGTGACCGGAACAGTCACGCCCGGTGAGACCTGGCTCCCTCCAGCGATGGCGTCATCACCCGAGGTTGTGGCCGGCACTGCTCCAAAACCCGATCCGGTCGCAGCCGACGAGTCCGCCGACGAGGAGTCCCCGACGACCGAAACGGCGTTTCCGCCGACGTTCACGGGAACCGA